>JAGYJW010000053.1 GCA_018401435.1 Deltaproteobacteria bacterium
CCGGAGCCGGGCTCTCCCAGAATACGCACTGGTACTTCATCTTCGAGGGCGCGAAGGGCCTCGTCCAGCAGCGCCTGACGGCCCAGCAGCGGCAGGCCCACCGGCGTGGACGGGTGGGCGCCGTCGAGCAGGGCCAAGGCCGCCTCGGCCGAGGCCGGGCGGTCTTCGGGGTGGCGCGCCAGCAGGGCCTCCACCAGCTGGACCACCGGAGCGGGAATGCCCAGCGCGACCCCATCGAGGTGGCGTGCAGCCACCACCATGCGTTGGGCCAGCATCTCCTGGACGCTGCCGCCGCTGTGGGGGAAGCGCCCGCAGAGGCCGTGGTAGAGCATGACCCCGAGGGCATAGAGATCGGTCCAGGGGCCGATGGGGCCGTTGTCGAGTTGCTCGGGGGCCAGCCAGGCGGGCGTGCCCACGACGGCGTCCTGGGCCGTGACGGTGCTGGGCAGCAGGGCCCCTCGGGCCAGGCCGAAGTCCAGCAGCACCGGCTGGCCATCCTCCCGCACCAGCACATTGGCGGGCTTGAGGTCGCGGTGCACCAGGCCCGCCCGATGCACCTGCCCCACGACCTGCAGAAGACGCAGAAAGGGGGCCGCCAGCCCTGCCCAGCCCGGGGCGACCTCACCGGGAAAGGGGCGACCGTGGACGCGCTCCATGACGATGAAGTGCCGCCCTTGCCAGCGCAGATCGTCGAGGATGCGCACCACACCCGGCAGGTTGAGGCGGCGAAGGGCGGTCAGCTCCCGCGACAGGCGCACGGCCCCCGCGGCGCTGGTCACGTGCACCTCCTTGATCGCCACCTCCTTGTCCATGACCGGATCCTGGGCCGCCCAGACCACGCCGCCCCCGCCCCGACCCAGGACCGGGCCCAGCCGGTAGCGCCCGCCCACCAGGCCACCCTGGACCGGCCCACCCAGGGCCTCGGCCAGCGTGTCGTCCAGATCGAAGGTGTCGTCCGCCGCCATGAGCCCTCACCCGCACAGGCTACGCGCTGCGGGGGGGGCAAACAAGGAGCGGACGACGCGAAGCTCAGGGCTCGGGGGAGTTTTCCACCCCGGGGCTGCCGAGCACCACGTCGCGACGCTCCTCGTGGATGTTGCCGGTGCCCTCTTCCAGGCTGTAGCTATACCAGCTGGCCGGGTCGGTGCCGTCGCCCGGGGTGGCCCGGCGCTCCATCGAGATGATCTGGTTGGCCACCTGCACGAGGTCGCCGCTGCGCTCGAAGGCGACGGATACGGCGCCCCCGGCAAAGGGCAGGCCACCGTCCCCCGCCTGGTCCAACAGAACGCCTTCGGGATCGCGGAGGGCCAGCTGCATCACCTGATTGTTCAGGTACAACCTGGACTGTCGGTTGTCGTTGAAGCTGTTCACCACCAGGTCGCCGCTGCTGTAGCAGCTGTCGCCATCTTGGGGAGCGCCATCCACATAGGGCTCCAAGGTGTGGTCCACGATCAGGAAGGTGCCGTTGGCGGGGATGCGCGAGCCGGGCGGCAGGCCCACCACCACGTCGCCTTCGGCGCCCATGGCGCCGTCTTCGCGCAGCTCGCCCTTCGAGATCTGCCACATGTCCAGGTCGATGTCGCGATCGGTCAGGTTGCGCAGCTCGATGAACTCGCTGTTGCCTTCGAAGTCGCCCGCGGCCCCCTCGTCGTCCATCCAGTCGCCGCGCCACATCACCTCGTTGATGACGACGTCACCGGGAGCCACGCCACCATTGGACACCTTGTCGATGCCAATGCTACGCGCGCCATCCCACAAGGAGTCGAAGTAGGCGTCGTAGAGTTCGGCGACACGGGCGCCCCGCATGACCAGCAGGAATTCGTCGTTGGAGACCGTGGCGGAGCTGGACCAGTTGAAGGAGCCCGTGATGACGACGGGCTCTTCGCCTTCAACGTCGATGAGCATGGTCTTGCTGTGCAGCCGCCCGCCGCCGGCCTGGTAGTCGCCGGGCTGGGCGCTGTTGTCGTCGCCATCCAGCCGCATGGGGATGCCGGCGGCCAGCAAGCGGTAGGCCTCGTGGTACTGACCGTTGCTGTGCAGCTGGCTCTGGTCGATCACGCCGGCCACGCTGCGACGCTCCGAAAAGGGCAGGTCGAGGTCTACGCCCTCGGCCAGATCCCGCGCCATCAGCTCATCCTGCTTCTCGATCAGCAAGGAGCCGACCTGGTCCTTGGTGAAGGCGAAGATGGTGAATCGCACGCTGTCCTGGGCGGCGCCCACCACCTCCAACATGCGGCCCAGGCCATCTTCGTTGGGGGAGAACCAGACCTCGACCTCGGTGTCACCAAGCTGGTAGCTGCGGCCATTGTCGATCTCGGTCTTGAGGTGCCCGAAGCTGCCCCCCCACATCTGCTCGAACTCGGCCGTGAAGTCCGCCGCCACCGCCGGCGAGTCCATCAACACCCAGTTGTTGGAGTTCCGCTCCATATCGGTGGGCGACCAGTTGGCCGTGCCACCCAATACAAAGCGATCGTCCACCACCATGAACTTGTCGTGCATGATGTGCTGCTGGTTGCCCGTCACCATGGGGATGTGGCGGTCGCGGAAGAGCTGGTAGCCGGAGTTTTCAAGGTGGCCGGCGTCCCCGACCATGCGGATGGCGATGCCCCGGTCAAAGGCCCGCTCGAAGGCGGCCAGCAGGTCGGGGTGGGTGAAGCCCATCACGGCGAGGTCGATCCGGGCCGTGGCCCCATCGATGGTCTCGACCATCACGTCGATGATGTCGGGCCGCCACATATTCTGCGCGTCGGTGCCCGGCGCGTTGAAGAAGATCTCGACCCGGCCGCCCCGGGTGCTGGCCAGATCCGCGGCGGAAGGCGGCGCATTGCAGGCCGACAGGCCCAACAGGGCGGCGGAGACGAGGACGGCGGTGGGCAGGGGGCGCATCATCAGAGCTCCACGGCGCGGTCGCGGTGATCCTGCACGACCTCGAGCAGCTGCAGCATCGCATCGGAGGGCAGATCGGCGTCCTCCAAAACGAAGAGGGCGCCGTCGATCAGCTGGTCGGTGGGGATGGTGGTGCTGTAGTAGAGCCGCGACGAGGACACGAGGTCGTGGCTGAGCAGGAAGGCGCGGGCCTTGGGCCGGTCGCCGTTGCGGTCCAGGGCGTAGTCCACCAGGACCAAGGTGGGCACGACCGACGCATCGGTCACCACCGTCTTGCGAACATCGGGGGTCTCGGTCGCGAAGCTGTCGGAGATGGCGGCAACATGGTTGCCGAAGTCCGCACCCACCACCACCCGAACGTCAAAGCCGCTGGCGGCCTTGGCTTGCAGGGCCCGGGTGAGCCCCTCGTCGGCGAGGTCGCCGCTGAGCACCCACACGCTGGCCCGCGCCCCGTAGACCGAGTCCACGATGCGCTTGACCAGCCGCTCCTGGGGCCCGAACCACATCTGCAGGCGGGCGTCGGTCTGGGTGGGGTAGATCCAGTTGGCGTCGGTCACGCTCTTGGCCAGGGCGTTGAAGGCCGTCAAGGACGAGGCGTCGGCCCCGCCAAAGAGCTGGTTGTGTTCGGCCAGCAGGTCCTCGCCCAGCACCTCGGAGCGGATGTGCAGCACGGCCCGGGTGCCCTCGGCGTCGTCGCCCGCGCGGGTCGCGGCCACCACCCGGGTGCGGTCGGCCACCGCAAAGGCGTGGCTCATGGTGACCGATGCCGAGGGCCAGGACACCGCCGTGTCGATGGCATAGTCGTGGTATTCGACGGCGCCATCCGCCAGCCGCAGGGGCACCCCCGCATCCTGCAAGGCCAGCACGCCGGCATCGGTGGAGCGGTCCACATCGGTGACCACCCGCACGTCGACGCCGCGATCCCAGGCCCCGACGATGGCGTCGGTCAGGTCTTCGTTTTCGAGGGCGGGAACCGCGATGTCCAGCCGATCCTCAGCCAGGTCGGCCATCTCGGCCAATGCAAGCGAGGCGGCCGGACCATCCTCGGCGATCTCGACCTGGAGCGTATTGAAGAGCTCTTCAGGGTCGGGCGCGGCGCAGGCGGCCAGCAGCAGCAGGGGGCCGAGGCCCAAAGGAAGGGAGGGGCTCATTCGAAGCTCCCGGTGGCGAAGGCGCCCGAGTAGTCCGGCGAGTTGGCCCGCCCGGGAGAGGCCAGGGTGTGGGCGCGGCAGCCTTCTACGATGCGCACGTTGTTGGGCACATCCACCTCCTGGTCCGTGTAGAAGTGCCAGACCGCAGGCTCGGTGCCATAGCCGCCGAACATCAGCTCGGTCCGCTCCATGGAGCGGGAGTCCACCAGGTCGAAACCGCCGGCGAAAGGCGGCATCTCGCGGTCGCCGATGGGCTCGATCAGCCGCTCGTCGGCGTCCACCAGGCTGAGCCGGAAGGGGTCGCCAAAGGGCAGGCGCATGCCCTCGATCACATAGTCGGGGTCGGGGAAGCAGCCGCTGGTCTTGGCGGCGATGTAGACGTGTTCGCCCACCTGCACCATGTGATCGCCCTCGGGGATGATCCAGGTGACCTCGAGGGTGCCCGACTGTTCAATCTGCCAGCCCGACAGGTTCACCGGGCGGTTGCTCTCGTTGCGAAGCTCGATGAAGATATCGTCGGGATCATGCACGCCATCGGCATTCACACTGCCGGACCACAGCACCTCGCTGATGCGGATGGTGCCGCGTTCGCCGCTGGAGGTCTCGTCGTCGGTGCCCACGCGGTAACCGACCTGCTGGTCCACCTCCCCGGGGTCGGGGTTGCAGGCGAAGGCCAGCGACAGGATGCAGAGGAGGGGGCGAATCATGGCGACCTCGAAGGTGACGCGGCTCAGAAGCGGGCGCGGGTGCCGACGGTGCCGGCCCAGGGGCTGGCGGGCGTGGGCGAGCCCAGCTGATCGCCGGCCACCCGGGCGATGACGATCGAGTAGTAGTCGCCGGGCAGCATGACGGCGCCCGTGCCATAGATGGAGAGCTTGTCGGTGACCTGGTAGCTGAGGTCGAGGTCCACCTCCTGGCCCAGGGTCTTGCCGGCGCGCTCCTGGGCGGCGAAGGCCTCGCGGCTATAGCCATAAGGCGGGTCGATGCTGTCCAGGCTGGCCAGGTTCAGGCCCGATGCGCCGGTGTCCTGCATGAACCAGTAGCTGGCCGTAGCGCCCAGGCCAAAGGGCAGCTGGAAGCCGGCCGAGGCCGACAGCACCCGCGTCCCCGACTTGCGGTCCACCGCGTTGGGTTCGTCGGAGATGCCGAACATGCCAACATAGGCGCTGGGGTGCCAACCCATGTAACGGTCAGCGAGCAGACCGCCGGCCTGGCGGGCCTTCATGCTCACATAGCCATGGGAGGTCTGCATGCCGTCGTTGCGCCAGGCCGCCCCCTGGGCCTGGAAGAAGCTCAGCTCGCCCCGGAAGCCCGCGGGCTCCTTGTCTTCGTCGTCGATGGTATTGACCACGACACCGCCCAATACAGCCATGCCGTTGTTGTCCACATCGACCGCGACCAGCTCCTTGCGGTCGATGCCGCGGGAGAGGTCGAGGCTGGCATAGGGGGTCACGGGCCCGAAGCTGGCGGCGGCCCGCAAGCCGAAGTTGGCGACCCAGTCGTTGTCTGCGAAGTTGCCCAGGGCGCCGTTGTAGCTGATGTCGGAGCCGGTCCCGAGCGCGCCGATGTCGGTGTAGAAGGCGTAAGCGCGGATGTCGGCCGGGCCGAGCTTGTCCAGGGCCACCATGGCGCCGGAGCGCCGGGTCATGTGGTCGCCGCGGAAGCCGAAGGTCTGGGTGGTGCTCTGGCCGATGAAGCTGACGAAGTTGGCGTTGTCGTTGTTGCTGCTGTGGCCGACGACGCTCACGGGCACGATGTCGATGAAGCCCACGTCGGCCAGGGGCACCCGCACCCGCACCTGGTCCAACACATCGGCCAGGATGTAGTCCTTGGCGCCGCCCATGCCGCCCAGGCTGTAGAACTCGCGTCCCACCCGCACCCGCACGGCCTGGTCCCCAGCGGGGATGTCGTGCTGCAAGAACAGGGCCGTAAAGTAGAAGATGCCGCCGAACTGGTTGACATTGCCGATCTGGTCGTTGCCCCAGAGCCCGCGGTGGCTGGCGCTCACGCCGAAGCGCGTGCGGGGGTCGATGTCATAGCCAAGGTTCATGTATGCGCCGGTAAAGGCGAAGCTGTCCCGGTCGTCGCTGTCCAGGATGTTCTGGTCCGAGCTCTCGTCCAGCGTGCGCAGGTCGAGGTTGTCGAACTCGTGCCACTCGGACTCGAAGCCCGCGCTGACCTCCAGCTTCTTGCCTTTCTGCTTCTCCAGCTCCTGATCGCGGTACTCCAGGTCGGTACCGGTGCTCTGGGCCAGCGCGATGCGGGGCAGGAGCAGCAGCCCCAAGGACAGGACGGTCACGGCATTCTCCGAGGACGATAGGCAGGGCGACAGGGCGACAGGCGAGCGGGGCTACTCGGGGGAGGAGCGCACCTCGACCTGGCCGGTCTGGGTCAAGACGATGGTGTGCGACGAGTAGCTGTAGAGCACCGGGCCCGTCACCTGGATCTCGGTGCCGACAGGGAACTCGACGCCCCGACGGTTCAGCTCCAAGGCGAGCTGCACATTCACCGGCGTTCCCTCGGGCGTGCGCAGCGTGAAGGTGCCGAAGTCATCGGGTTCGGTGGCGACCACCCCGGTGCTGCGCATCACCCGGCCGCGGTGATCCGGGCCCAGGGTGAGGGTGGGGTCGAGGACCTCGAAGGCGATGCCCCGGGGGCTGCGCTCGACCGCTTCGATGTCATAGGCGTAGACGGCGTCCATCTGGTAGGCCCGCCCGATGGAGCGGATCTTCATGCGCAGCATGTCGCCGGCGTCGAAGTGGGCGATGCGTTGGTCGGCCAAAACGAAGAGCCCGCCGGTCGCGTCTTCCACAAAGAAGGACGCGTAGTACTTGTCGCTGGCCTCATCGTAGACGGGATCCCCGTTTTCGAGGCCGACCAGGTACTCGCAGCTGCGGGCCTTGGTGTAGAACTGGGGACGCAGCGTGACCATCACGTCCACCGTGGCGGGCAGGGCGGCGCTGGGCGTGAAGTGGCAGGCCTGGGGGTCGGTGGGGGCGTCGGGCCCCCAGAAGATCTGGATATCCTCTTGGGAATCGACGAAGCCGCCATCGCAGTCGCCCCGCGATTCCTGGCTGTAGCAGCCCATCAGGCCGTGGCGAAGGGCCAGCAGGCCGTCGGCGGGGTCGGCGGGGAAGCTGTAGGGGCTCTCATCCCAGGAGATGCGCTCTTCCACGTCCTGGGCGCTGCCGCTGTCAAACCAGTCGGGCACCTCGGAATTGCGGATGTCCACACAGGCTGGCGCCAGGGCCAGGACCAGGAGGCCGCGCAGCGCGACGGGGGTCGAGGCAGACATCAGAAGAACCTCCGGATCCAGCGACCATCGCCCCCCGGGGCGGCGATATTGAACTGTGGGGCGTCCGAGAACTCACCCAGGGGCGCGATGAGTTCGACGCAAGCGCCCACCGCCATGGGGGCGCTGTTGCTCACCCGCAGGGTCAAGGTCGCGCCGCCCTGGACCTCGCTGGCGGTCAGGTCGTAGCAGGTGGCCGAGCCCCCGCAGGCGCCCTGGGAGGACACCAGCTCACCCACCAGGTGGATGTTGCGGTTGAGCCAGCTCTGGTGGTCGTTGATCAGGGCCGAGAAGTCGGGCTCGTAGACCGCGATGGGCAGACCGCTCTCTTGAATCGAGAAGTTGTCGATCCCGGCGATCTTGTCGATGCCGTAGTCCTTCTTGAGGGCGTTGACGTGGAAGCGCACCTTGTCGCCGGGGCGGGCGCCCGAGACGCCGCCGGTGAGGTCCACGGTGGGGATGACGGTGAAGCCATCGGCGAACCACAGCTCGCTGTCCGGAGAGCTGCCCACATTGGCGATGATGGCGCCTTCAACCCAGAGATCGGCGGGCACGGCGTCAAAGGACAGCTCGCCGTCCAGGGCGTCGTGAATGGCGTCCAGCCCCGCGTCGATCTCGGCATAAGGAAAGTCGTAGTCCACCAGCTCGGGGTCGAGCCCGGCCGTCCAGCCGTCCTGGGGCAGGAGGCGGGCGCAGCGCCCGGATCCGGTCTGGCTGGCCCACCAGCTGCTGCCGTCACCGGCGGGGCCGCCCAGGCCCACATCCGGACCGACATCCGACGGCTTGGCACTCCTGGTGCAGGCGGTGGCGAGCAAGGCGGTGGGCATGAGGGCAGTTCTGGACACGCTGGGCTCCGGGTGGTGAGCGGGGGTAACCCCGACCGTCCGGCCCACCGTCGCCTGCTGGTGGCAATCGCGCAACAGTCTGGCGGCGCCGCCGCCGGTCGCCCAGGCTGCTATCCTCCCCGCGTGCGACGCCTCCTGCTCCTGCTGCTGATCCTCGGCTCCGGCCTGCATGCCGCCGGCGGGCAGCTCCAAAGCAGCGGGCGATCTGATCGCAGACACGGCATCGCCGGGGGCCGACGACGCGGCGACCTGACGAAGATGAAGACGGGGACGGCTTCTCCGCCAGCATCGACTGTATCGACGAGACCCCGGCCGCCACCCCGGCGCCACCGAGATCTGCGACGGCATCGACCAGGACTGCGACGGCGACACCGACGAGGGGCCGCCCCCCGACGCGACCACCTGGTTTGTCGATGGGGATGGCGACGGCTTCAAGGATCCCGGGCGGGCGGAAGAAACCTGCAGCCAGCCTGCCAACCATGTGGCCGACAACACCGACTGCGACGACAGCCGGGACGAGGTCTACCCGGGAGCCCCCGAACGCTGTGACCCCTCAAACCGGGACGAGGACTGCGACGGGCTGGCCGATGACGCCGATCCCGACGTGCTCAGCCCGGATCGGCTCTGGTTCCCCGATGCCGACGAGGACGGCCACGGCGAGGCCGGCGCGAGCCCGCGGGCAGCCTGCGATGATCCCAGCCGGGCGGGCGATCGCTGGTCTGCCGACGACAGCGACTGCAATGACCGGGACGCCGAGGTGCACCCCGGCGCCCCCGAGGTCTGCGACGGCCGCGACAACGACTGTGACGGGGGCCTGGACCGCTGTCTGACGGTCCGACCGCCTCTGGTTGCCAGCGGGCGCTGGTCAGGAGGCCGCTTGCCACGATCACGCGGGCAGCGTGAGTGTGGCGCTGAAGTACGTGGTGAACGGCGACGGCTTGCACGATCCTCGCTGTGGTGCCTGAGGTCGGGCCGGCGACGCAATGCCTACCTGATTCCTGGACCAGCCACGGGCACGGGCAGCCCGTCGGGCGCCCACGCGATCCTGCGCGGCGAGCAGGCAGGCGACCACGCCGGCTACAGCCTGCGGGGCGGCGACACCGACGGGGACGGCCGCGCCGATCTGCTGGTGGGCGCCTGGAAATCCGGTGTGGCCGAGGTGGACGCCGGGGCCGTCTACCTTGTGTTGGGGCCGATCACGGGCGAGATGAGCCTGGGGCTGGCCGAGGGCCGCGCCTGGGGACAGGCCGCATCGGATCGGGCCGGAGAGACGCTGGCCTTCAGCGACCTGGACGGCGACGGGCTGGACGACATCATCGTGGGCAGCGTCTACAATGACGGATTCAGCAATAATGCCGGCGCAGTCTATATTCTCAATGGGCCACTCACCAGCGCGCGGTCCCTGGCCGAGCCCGACGCCCGCCGGGTGGGCGAGGCCGCCAACGACTACTCCGCCAGCTCCATCGACGCCGCGGGCGACATCAACGGCGACGGCATCGGCGATCTGCTGGTGGGCGCCGCCCATGGCGACGGCGGCGCCATCGACTCAGGCGTGGCCTATGCGCTGCACGGGCCCATCACCGGGGTGGCCGGGCTGGGGTCAGCCGATGGGCGCCTGCTGGGGGTGGACCCCTTTGACTACGCTGGGGTGGCGGTCCCCGGGCCGGGCGACGTGAATGGCGACGGCTACGCGGATCTGCTGGTGGGGGCGCCCGGGGCCGATGCCGGCCTGCGCAACGAAGGCGCCGTCTACCTGGTGCTCGGGCCGGCCACCGGCGACCACTCGTTGACCACCGCCCACGCCACCCTGCGCGGGGAGGCCCCCCTCGACCAGCTGGGCCAGCACCTCGGGGCAGCCGGCGACATCGACGGGGACGGCTTCGCGGACCTGCTGCTGGCCTCCTCGCGCCAGGGGGCCGGGGGCGACCAGGCCGGCGCGATCTGGCGCCTGGCGGGACCCCTCACCGGCAGCATCGATCTTGCGGCCCAGCCGGGCAAATGGCGGGGGGATTCGCCGGAAGATCGGGCAGGGGTGGCGCTGCACGGCGCGGGCGACCTCGACGGAGATGGGCTGCTGGACCTTGTTGTCGGGGCGACGGGTGTGGATCTTCCCGATGTGGAGGCCGGCGCGGCCTACCTGCTGCCGGGGGCCAGCTTCTGAGGACAAGGCGGATGCCGCCGCTTTCCAAGGGGGGCGCGGACGGCTTAGGGGGCAGCCTGACACCCCGGAGCTGCCCACCATGGCCAATGCCACCCCCGCCGAACTCACCCAGCGCCTCGAAGACCTCCACGAGGAGTACCGCCAGCACTTCGCGGGGCGCAGCCGCGTCAGCCGCGAGGCCGACCGCCTGGACGGGCTGATGGCCCGCGTGCAACAGGTAATGGACGAGGCCGACGGCGCGCCCCAGGTCCTGGGCCTGGGCCAGCAGCGCATCGACCTCTACCGCAGCGAGGCCCAGCTCATCCGCGAAGCCCAGGCCGGCGGCCCCGATGTGGTCGAGGCCAGCGGCCTGCACGACGGCGGTTTTCTGGCCTTGCGCCGCTACGCCCGCAACTTTGGCGGGCGCCCCCGGGCCAGCCGGGATCTCGGCCTGCTCGACGAGCTGACCGAAGAGCAGCGCCGCATGCAGCGCCGCTTCGACGTGCTCGCCACCCGCCACGAGCCCGGCTGGCAGGCCGATGTGCGCGGCCTGCTCGCCAGCAACATCCAGCTCTTCGAGAGCGAGCGCAAGGCCATCGTCGACAGCCGCAAGGCCCTGCCCGCCGCCGAGAAGATCTCGGTGCTGGCGCGCCGGGCCAACGAGCAGTTCAGCGCCTACCGCGTGCACTTCGCCGACAAGCCCCGCCGCTCGCGCCACCTGCCCCTGCTGCAGCGCATCTTGTCCAACCTCGAGGTCATCCTGGCCGAGATGAAGGCCCTGCGGGACAACGGGGACGGCAACGCCGTCAACACCGAAAATATCGGCAAGGTGGACAGCCGGGTGCAGCACCACCGCAAAGAGCTCACCCAGATTCAGCAGGCCCGGGCGCAGCTTCGCCCGGGCGAGCTGTCCGCCGGCCTCGCAGACGGCGCCAACGCCTTGTTCAAGCGCTACCGCGAACAGTTCGCCGGTCGGCAGCGCCGCGAGGTCGATCCCGAAGCCCTCAACGACATCAACGAGCAGCTGCAGGTGATCATGCGCCAGATGCAGGCCCTGCACGACGAGGCGGGCTTGCCGGCCAACGCGGGCAACCTCGAGATCGTGATCGACAACCTCAAGCGCTACGAGCGCGAGTACGAGGCCGTCATCGCGGCCAAGCGCAGCACCTGAGCCCTGCGGCAGGCCCTCAACCCTGGTTGCGGGCGGCCCGGCGGGCGGCCCGGCGGGCGGCGCGCTCTTCGGGGGTCATGCGCTGAAGCTCTTCGCGGATGGCGTCGGCCCGACCCTCGGCCGGCGCCACGAAGCGCCGCGGTTCGAGGGCCGGTGACACGCCGGACATGGCCATCTGTTCGGGGGTCTTGGCGGGCGGGGCCGGCGGCGGCGCAGGGGCACAGCGGCGGCCGCGGGCGCCACCGGGGGCCGGCGGCTGCGGGGCCACCGCGGCGGGGCCACCTGCGGCGGAGCCGGCAGCGGCACCTGCAGGACGGGCGCCGGATCCTGGGGGCAGTCAGGGCAGCCACCGCGACGGGCGGGGCCTCGGCGACGGCGCATCCGCAGCCGCAGCACGGAAGGCCGCGGCCGCGGGGGCGATCTCGGCTCGGCGTCCAGCGGCGCAGCGACCGGACGGGGACGCGGCGGAGCGGCGGTGCGGGGCATGGCCACCGGAGGAGGGGCGGCCGGGCGGGTCGGGCGGGGCGCAGCCTCCGCGGCGCTGACGGGAGGCAGCAGGGGCGGCGGCTTGGGACGCTGCGCCGCTCGCCGCGGCTGTTGCGGGCCTGCCGCGCCTCGCGCTCCTTTCGCGCCGGCGGCGCCGCCGCTCGGCGGGCAGCGGCAACAGCCTCTTCCAGCTCCTCTTCCAGTGTCGGCGCCGGTCTTGGGCTCCTCTTCGGAGGCGGGCTCCAGCTCGTCTTTGGGTTGCACCTTCAACATGAAGAGCAGCGTCGCCGGGCCGACGACGCTGAGAAGGAGCACGTACCCGAGGAGATCGAAGAAGTCCATGCGCCTGGTCGACTGAGGTCACCCGATCGTAGCACGCACCGGAGGAGGCCGGGACTTCGTCGGCGGATCGCTTCAGGCCTCGCCGGGAGCGCGCAACAGGGCCAGCCAGGCCCTCGGCCTCATCCGGCTCGCCGATGGCCCGCCACGCGCCGGCGGCCTCATTCAGAACATCCACAGCATCCCCATTCCCGCGGGCATGCAGCAGCTGGCCCATCAAGGAGCCCCACCAGGGCCACCTCGTCCATGCGCCCGATTCCCCGGGCCAGGGGCAGGGCCGCCCCGAGATCCCGCAGCGCGGCGTCGCCATCCTCCACGGCGACTGCACCCGGGCGCGGGTCCACAAGGCGGCCAGGCGGGCGTCGGCGTCGGCGCCGGCCGCATCGACAGCGGCGTCCACCTTGGCGCAGGTGGCCTGGATGGCAGGTCCAGCTCGCGCACTGGCTGCGGCTGACCACCCGCTCCCAGGCGCCCCTGGCCTCGCGCAAGACGGCGACGCCATTGTGGGGCTCCCCAGGAAGATGAGCACCTGGCCCAGCCGGGCGGCCACCGCCGCGAGGGGGCGTCTTCACCCAGGCCGCGGGCGAGATCAGGGCGTCGTCCAGACGCTTCCGCGCCGAGGCCAGGTCCTGGGCCCGCAGGTCGAAGGCGGCAAGCTGGTGCTGCGCCTGCACGATGACATCGGCCAGATCATGGCTTGGCCGAGCTGAAGGGCGGCCTCCCACTGGCGGCGGGCGGCGTCCGCACGCCCGGCAGCCAGGGTCTGGCGGGCCTGGGCCAGCAGGGCGCGGGCGACCGATGGGGCCGAAGGGGCGTCGGGCATGGGACCTCCGCTCCGGCAGCTAACCCGGCCGCCCCAGGCGACGGCTGGCGCTGGCGCACCCCACCGGTCATGCTCAGCCACCCGGAGCCCGCCCCATGTCCAGCCCGCAGCTCATATGCCCGATCGACAGCCCCCTGGGCCGACTGCAGGCCTGGAGCAGCCCCGCGGGCCTCACCCGCCTGGTCTTCGTCGAAGACGACGCCCTATCCGACGATCTCGCCCAGACCCGCGCAGGCATTCCCCGGGCTGCCCCAGCGCTGCCCGGTGACCCCCACGGCCTCAAAGCCGCCCTGAGGGCCTGGCTGGCCGGCGACTTCGACGCCCTCGACCACCTGCCCCTGGATGTCGCCGGAACGCCCTTTCAGCTGGAGGTCTGGGCCCGGCTGCGGGCCCTGCCCCCGGGCCGCACCACCACCTATGGGGCCCTGGCGGGGCAGATGGGTCAGCAGGGTGGCGCGCGGGCGGTGGGCGCTGCCGTCGGCCGAAACCCAGTTGCAATCGTCATTCCCTGCCACCGTGTCATCGGGGCGGATGGCGGGCTGGTGGACTTTGCCTGGGGGCTGCCCCGCAAGCGCTGGCTGCTGGAGCACGAAGGCGCCCTGCAGCCCGATCGCCAGGGCGCGCTCTTCGGCTGAGCGACCTGGCCCAACAGGGTGGGCCATCTGCCACAGCTCAGCGCGAGAGCTGGGCGACCACGGCGGGGGGCGCCGCGGCGAAGGGCCCATAGGCCATCGCGGGGGAGGCCGGCGGCGACTCCCATCACGAAGAGGAAGAGGCGGGCGGCGCGGGCTTGGGTGGAGGGGGACACGGCGGGCTCTGCGCGAGGGGAAGCGAGGCGTAGCGGGGAGCGTGCCAGGGGGCTATTTTCCGGCCATGACCCGCGCCCCCGCCCCGCCGCTCAGCATCGCACCCATGATGCAGCGCACCGACCGCCACTTCCGCGTGCTCTTGCGGCAGCTCAGCCGCCGCACGCTGCTCTACACCGAGATGGTCGTCACCGGCGCGATCCTGCGGGGGGACGCCGACCGCCACCTCGCCTTTCACCCCTCGGAGCGGCCCCTGGCCCTGCAGCTGGGGGGCGATGACCCCGTGGCCCTCGCCGCCTGCGCCCGCATCGCCGAAGACTACGGCTACGACGAGGTCAACCTCAATGTCGGCTGCCCCAGCGACAAAGTGCAGAGCGGCAATTTCGGCGTCTGCCTGATGGGCGACCCGGATCGGGTGGCCGACGCCGTGGCCGCCATGCGGGCCGCCTGCGGGCTGCCCGTGACGGTCAAACACCGCATCGGCTTCGACGATCGCGACCACTACGACCATATGCGCGCATTCGTGGACCGCGTGGCCGAGGCCGGCTGCGATCGTTTCAGCGTGCACGCCCGCAAGGCCTGGCTGCAGGGCCTCAGCCCCAAAGAGAACCGCGACATCCCGCCCCTGCGCTACGAAGACGTCTACCGCCTGAAGGCCGAACGCCCCGACCTCCAGATCGAGATCAACGGCGGCATCCGCGACCTGGACAGCGCCCTGGCGCAGCTCTCCCATGTGGACGCCGTGATGATCGAGCAGGAGGCCGGCGCGGAGGAAGACGATCAGTCCGACGCCCCGGTCGTCAAGCTCGTGAACCTGGTGATCACCGAGGCGGTGCAGCTGCGGGCCAGCGACATCCACATCGAGCCCTTTGAAGACCGGATCCGGATCCGCTATCGGATCGACGGCCGCCTCGTGGAGCGCGGCGCCTCTGTCATCCTCCTCCGCATCGCTTCCTGCACCGCTGGCGGCGCCGGCTGTCGGATGGAGGATTCACCGAAGATGCGCTTCCTGGGCTCATCACAGAGGCGTGGCAGGCCCTGGTGGGCGCCGGCCTCGCGGCCCGCTGAGGGTGGAGGCGGATCGGCCGCTGCTGCCCGGCTTCGCCGCCTTGCCCCGGGTCCGCGCGGCCCCGCCGCACCCCGACCTGGTCGCGCTGGCGGCGGACTTGCCCGAGGGCCTGCGCATGGGCCCCTCCTCCTGGAATTACCCGGGCTGGGGGGACCGGGTCTGGCTGGGCCGCCCCGACGCCGCCACCTTGTCGCGCGAGGGGCTGCCCGCAGTCGCCGCCTTCCCCCTCTTTCGGGCCGTTGGGGTGGACCGCAGCTTTCACGCGCCGGTGGACGCGGCGACCCAGGCCGCCTGGGCGGCGGCGGCACCGGGCCTGCGCTTCATCCTCAAGGCGCCGGCCGTCCTCACCCGGCCGCTGCTGGAGGGATCGGCCGCGCCCAACCCGCGCTTCTGCGACCCAGCCTGGACCCTCGCGCAGGTGTTGCGGCCCGCCCAGGCACTCGGCCCCAGCCTGGGCGCCATCCTGCTGCAATTCGCGGCGGCAGCCACCCGCGAAGCCGGCGGCGCCCGCGCCTTCTTCGGCCAGCTGGCAGCCTGGCGACAAGCCCTGCCCGATGCCGCCCCCCTCTTTGTGGAGCTGCGAGACCCCCTTCTCGTGAATGTGCATACAGGGCGCATTCTGCGCGAGCTTGGCCTGGGCGTCTGCCTGAATATCTGTGAGGGCATGCCGCCGCTGCCGGTGCAGGCGGCGGCCCTGTCACCCCCCGACCAGCCCCTGCTGCTGCGTTGGTTGACCCGGCCGGGCATGGGCTACCGACAGGCCCAACGCGCCTTCTCCCCCTTTGACCACCTGCGCGGCGCCGATCCCGACACCCGGGCGGTGCTGGCCCGCCTGGTGGTGGATCGGCTGCGGGCGGGCCAGACCGCCTGGCTGACCGTGGCCAACCGCGCCGAGGGCTGCATCCCCCTCAGCGTCGTGGGCCTGGGGGAGCGCATCCGGCGCCTCCTCAGCCGGTCAAGCCGCCGCGCGAGCGTGTAGGGCCCGGCCAAAGGCCACGATGCGCGCGGCCAGATCCACTGCATTCTCGAAGTAGGCGACGTGGCCATAGCCTTCGGGGCGCAGCACGGGGCAGTGGGTGGGCAGGTGGGCCTGGAAGAAGGCGAGCTGTTCGGGGAAGAGCAGGCGCTCGGAGGCACCCCAGAGCAGCTGACCCGGGGCGGCCAGCCGAGACAGCTCTTCGGGGGTGAAGAGGTCGGATGGCAGCAGGTTATCGAGCAGGCGCTGCACCGAGGGCCGCATCAGGCGCTGGTGGAGATTGCGGGCCGCCAGCTTGGGCAGCGGGGCCTTTCCGGCAAAGGCGAGATCAACCAGGACCCGCGCCTCTTCGACGTTCTGGGGCCGAAAGCGCCGAAGCATCTCTGCGTGCAGGTGGGGGTTGAGGGGGGCGCCGGCCGGCGAACAGACCACCAGGCCCTTGACGCTCCGGGGGCGATCCACGGCGAAGCGCAGGCCCATCATGCCGCCCAGGGAATTGCCGAAGACCAGGGCCGGCTCGTCCAGCAGCTCCTCGAGCACGTCAAAGAGGGCCTGAGACACCGCGCGGTTGGAGGCGTCCTCCGGGGCGGCGTCGCTCTGGCCATGGCCCAGCAGATCCGGCACGATGATGCGGCGGACATGGGGTCGCAGCAGGCCGATCAGCCGCACCATATGGGTGGAGCCCGAGCCGAAGCCGTGCAGCAGCACGACCGGGGGGAGATCCCCCTCGCCGGGACCATCGTAGACGTGGTGCACCCCCAGCGCGCCGGGGATTCGCAGACTCCAGAAGCCGTAGCGGCGCAGCTTGTTCTGCGCGACCTTGTCGATGAGTGTGGACACATCACCCTCCGATCCGACGGACGCCCACCCCATCGGACGTGTGAGCCCGGCCAACAGTCGAAGGCGGCGCCGGGTCCTTCAAGATAGCGCGAAAAATACTACGCACCCGGGAAAAGTCGCGACGGCTCATGGATGCCGCCCGGAATTCCGTCCCACCGGGCACCGGGGGCCCTGCCCCCAGGAGGCCCCCATGCCCGCCCTCACCATCGACGCCGCCCGCGCGGCCCTCCAGCGCAGCCTGCGCCAGGACTTCGGCCTCGCGCTCGATCTGCTCGATCCCGTGCGGGTGGAGGGCCTGCTGCGCCGCGCCCCCGACGTCGGCGCCATCCAGCACCCCAACCTGAAGCCGGCCCTGCTGGCCCTGGCCAGCGGATCCCGGGGGGAGCACGTGCCCGCCGCCGTCTTGCCCTATCTGCCCTCCCTGCTCCAGGAGGCGGTCCGCCGCCGCCTCCGGGGCACCCTGCGCATCTGGATGGTGGGGGCGGCCACCGGCAGCGGCCCCCAGGACCTCGGCGACCTGCTGCGGCTGTGCAAGGGTCTCGGCCAGGACTGCCTGATCTTTGCCACCGATCCCGACCCCCTAGGCCTCACCCGCCTGGAGCTGCGGGGAAGCCCCGCCGTGGAGCTGGTCCTGCAGTCCGGCTGCCCCAGCTCCAGCCCCCGCCCCGAGGTGCTCTTCGACCTCATCCTCTGCCGCGACCTGCTGCGCTTCTTGCACGACAGCCGCATCGACGATGTCTACAACACCCTGGTGGAGCGCATCGACGGCGGCGGCGCCCTGGTGGTTCATGGGGCCGACCCCCTGCCGCCGGCCGCTTGCGACCTGCGGTCCAGCTGGCGCGGCGGCGCCCGGGTCTACCACCGGGGCACCAGCAGCGCCCAGCAAGCCCTGGCCGAGCAGCAGCGCCGGGTGTCCGACCTGATGGCCCAGGGTGCCGGCGAGGCCGCCGTGGGCCTGGCCCTGCGGCTGGCCACAGAGGCCCCCGATGACGTGGCGGTGCGCATTCTCGCGGCACGCTGCTGCCTGCACCTCGGCCTGCTGGGGGAGGGCCTGCTGCATGCCCGCGCGGCCCGTCAGCGCGACCCCACCGCGGTCATGCCCACGCTCCTGGAGCTGGAGCTGGCCCGGGCCATGGGGGACGTCACCACCGTGCAGGCTGCCCGGGCCCAGGCCGAGACCCTGCTTGCGGCGCGGCTGCCGTCGGCCCTGCTGGCGGATGGGGAGGGCCTGACGGCCGCCTCGATGCGGCAGCGTTTGGCCGGCTGATCCAGGTCAGGCGGGCAGCTCCAGCCAGCGGCGGGCGCCGCCCCCGGGCGGGCGAAGGCAGCGGTCAGGCCACGAAGAGGCCGGCACGGATGGCGAGGAGCAAGGGGATCGGCCCCCGACGAGGACGGGTCGGTGCATCGAAGCTGCGGGCGAGGGGGGGGTGTTCCGTCGCCAGAACAGCCTCGCTGCCGACCGATGCGACGATGGTGCGGGGGGATGCACAGGTCTGGGGGAGCCTGGGGAGCAAAAAACTTTCAGATCTTTACCCGACCCGAGGGAAGATCCGACTGAAGACCTGGGTCCTTACAGGGACGGGAGGTCCGATGACGAAGGCACCCGAACCGATGGTTCTCGAAGTGGTCGAGGTCCTGGAGCGCGCCTTCCCCCATCCCCTGTCGCTTCGGGCTTTCCTCGCAGACCACTACCCGACCTATTTGCAGGTGCCCTCGTCCCAGCTCTACCGCGTCCTCGCAGAGGACCTGCTGAATCGCCCAACGGTCTGGAGCTTGGGGGCCTTCGGCCGCCTCATCGAACACCGCAGCATGCTGAGTCCGCGCTGGATCCTGCTCGCGACCTTCTGCACAGGCCTCACGGTCACACCCGGGAGCTTCGAGCCTCAGATCAAACGGGGGCTGCGCCGACTTATCTCCACCATCGCGGACCGGTGCAGCCAGGCCATGGGCGAACGTGCGGACGCCACCCTGCACGAGCTGGAGCTTGCCGAGGCGCAGGTCGAGGCGCTGCGGCTCGTCGGCGACCTGAACGAGCAGCACAACCGGCTGCGGAGGCAGATCCAGAGTCTTCGGGACCTCTGGATCGACATCGTGCAGCTCGACGGCCCATCGGCCCTTCACCCGGTGGAACGAATCGTCCCGATAGCGGCGAGCTACTACTTCAGCGGCAGTCGGCCCTGGGTCTGGCTGGACGACCCCCAGGGGCCGGCGGGGCGCGGCGCCCTGGCTGAGTTTTCGACCAATATCGTACGCCTGGGGGGCCGGCTCTACCGACTGCTGATCCTCAGTCCAGAGGACTTGACCAGCGGGCGCGCCCTGCAGGCCGGCTTCTACGTCTGGTTGGTGGCATTGGGCGGAAGCAGCGAGGATTCGGGCCGGACCGAGGCGCGCTTCCACGTGCTCCAGAAGGGTGAGTCCATCCCCGACCCCGTCGGCATCCTCGGCTCTGGTGGCACCGTGCTTCACCTGGGTCGCCGGGGCAACTTCCTCAGCGTCCACTCCCTGGCTCGGCCGATGTGCCCACACCGGGATCCGGTCTTCCAGGACGCCCCGCCAATCGAAGACCTCTGGAGGCAAGCGGCATAGAGGGGCCCCACACGGAGCCCCCATGTCCCCTGCCCTGACCCTCCCCGGAGCCCCCCGCGCCGAGCTGGAGCGCTCGCCCGCCGCAGCAACCGTCGGCCGCCTGGCCAGCGAGAGCGGCCTGCTGCTCGCCCATTTCGAGCACCGCGCCCACCTCGCCCTGCCCGAAGACTGGGAGCCCGCCGGCCGAGACGACCTGGGCGAGGCCCCCTCGGGGTGGATCGCCGGGCGCCTGGTTGAACCCAAGTACCGCTCCTTCCAGCTGGACCGCCGAATCGGCAGCTTCCACCCTGGTCATCGCGCAAAGTGGACCAGCCACGAGCTCTGCCATGGGCTGGTGGGCTTCGCCTGGGCCCCGGGCCGCTCCACCCTGTGGCACGCCACCGCCGCCCGGCTCTCTGAGCTGCTTCCCGTCGTGCTCTACTACTTTTTCGACGAGGCGGGCCTGCGCCGCTGCCCCCTGCACCAGGGCGGCGGGCCCCTCTACCGCAGCTTCTGCCCGGCCTGCGAGGCCGCCGCCCGCACCGGCCCCCAAGACGACCCCGACGCCTCGCGGTGGATCGCCGGTGGTCGCGCCTTCTTGGACCGCGAGCTCGCCGCTGTGGCCCGCACCCGCCGCAAGGGCATCGTCGTGCCCCACCACCACGCCACCCTGGATCTGAGCAGCGACGGGCTGGCCTATGCCGCCGGTCACCTGCCCCGGCTGCGTTCGGCCACCTTCCACGACTACATTGACCGATTCTTCGATGAGAATGAAGGCTGGCACACCGATCTCGACGCGCTCATCGCGCGAATCGAGGCCATCGCCGAGGCCCTCTGCGGCGGCGACGCCCCAGCCCCCCTGTCCGGCGGCCGCTGGCGCTGGATGGCCCAGGACCTGGCCTGGCGGGTGCTGCTGGTGGTGGAGCAGGCCGAGGGAGAGGTGGTGGAGGCCCTGGATGACCGGGTGCTGGAGCCGCTGAGCCGGGCCGGCGCCCCAGGCAGCAGCGAGGCCGAGAGCGAGGCGGCCATCGGCGCGGCCATCGGCGCCTACCGCGAGATTCACGCCGACTGGGTGGTGCCCGAACCCGGCGAGCTCTTTGGGGTGGGCTACGATCTGCCCGGCGGCCTGGGCCGCTGCGAGGCCCAGGTCTTTGCCGGCATCCAGAGCGCCTTGCCCGGCACCTGCGCCATTCTGGGCGAAGAGGCCGAAGAGCTGGCCAGCGACTTCACCTGGGCCGACCGCGCCGAGCGCGCCCCCATCGGCAAGCGCTTCGCCGCGTGGTTGGGCGCCTTGCAGCCCGAGACCCCGGCCGCAGACCAGGCCGCCTTCGAGGCCGCCCTCACCCACGCGCCGGTGGGCGATGCGGCCGACCAGACCCTGGGGCGACAGGACGGCGCCGGACGGCTCCGGCGGGCCAGCGGCGTCGCCGTGATCTCGGTGAGCCACGCCGTGAGCACCGACGCAGAGCTGCTTGCCGAGGTGGGCGCCTTGCCCCTCGAGACGCCGATGGACCTCGCCATCCGCCGAAATCCCGACGGCGAGGTCGCGGTCTTTCAGCTCGACGGTCCGGCCGCCAGCGCCCTCGCCCTGCTGGCCGAAGGTCCGCAAGAGCAGGAGGACCTGGGCATGGACCAAGGCGCGCTGGACGAGCTGCTCGACCTGGGGCTGATCCTGCCAGAGTCCTGGACGATTTGACCCCGCCCATCTGGCCTCAGCCGTCGCCTTCCACCGCGACCGAGGACCAGGTGTCGGGCAGCTCGGAGGTGCACCAGGCGCAGTCCCGGGTGCCGCACTCGGGGTTGGGGGAGGCAGGCACGATGGTCACGGGCACGTGGATCATGCGCTGCACATCCAGCGACACGCTGCCCAGAAAGAGGCGCGACAGGCGGCTGCGGCCGTGGCTGCCCATGACCACCCGACTATAGCCGACACCATCGGCCAGCTGGGCGATCACGTCTTGTGGGTGGCCAAAGCGGATATCGGATTCGACCGCGACGCCGGCCTTGACCAGCAGCTGCCGGCAGGTCTCCATATGGGGCTCGACCCCCTTGCGGAGCAGGTCTTCGACGCTCACGCAGTCGCCGTCCCGGGGCACGGTCAGGTCGAGGGGGACGTTGTCGGGGGGCTCAACCACATGCAGCAGGTGCACGGTCGCCCCTTCAGCGAGGGCCACGCGCGCGGCCTCGCGGCAGACCGTGATGGCGCAGGCGCTCAGGTCGACGGGCAGCAGCACCCGGGGGGTGGGAGAGGGCAGGCTGGGTTCGGACATGGGCACCTCGCGGTCAGAGCAAGCAGCAGGTGGTCCTTTCCCATGCAAGATTCGCGCCAACACCCCAAGGCCCGACGCGAGGGCCCCGCCGGGCCAGGATGCCCGCTGTGCCTGTGGGAGAAGCCACAAATCCCGGGCGACCGGGCCGAGGGTCTGTACGATCACCGTAAGATGACGGTGGCACCCAACGGTGAAACACTGCGGTGCATCGTGTGTCCTCAGGAGTCAATATGCGCGCGCCCACCTTCGCCCTCCTCAGCCTGCTGGCCGCAGCCTGCTTCGACCAGACCAAGGGCGGCGGCGGCGATGGCGCCGATGGTGGCGACGGAGCGGACGGCACAGACGGGCTGGACACCGCCGACACCGGCGCGCCCGGAGACGGCGACAGCATCACCCTCTCGGCCTGGTGCATGGAGGAGGAGTGCCAGACCGTCTACATCTCCCCCGTCATCCAGGACCAGGAGCGCGAGATCTTGTCGGTGTCCTGGTCCGATGGCGTGGAGGGCAAGTGGCACGACCTGGACCTGACCATCGAAGGCGTCCAGGAATTCGAGGCCCAGATCGAATTCACCGATGGCAGCCAGGCCCGGGCCGCCGCCCAGGTGGGCGTCTTGCCCGGAAGCGCAGGGGACTCGCCGCTGATCGTGATCGTGCCCACCGTGACCTGCAACCTCACCCGCATCCCCATCACCAGCGTGGGGGGCTGCGTCCAGCCCATCCCCGGGGCGGCGGATCCCATCCACACCACCCTCTTTGCGGAGCAAGGAAGCGCAAAATCGGTGGAGTTCGCCCTGCCGGCCTCCGCCTCGGGCCCGGCGCTGCTCAAGGCCGACCTCACGCAATACCAGGGCTCGGCCTGGTGGTTCCCGGGGGCCAACGTCCAGATGCAAGGCGGCTTCACCGGCTACAGCCCGCTCTACCCCCCCGGTGCCGCCGACCCGCTCTCCCAGGCCTGGTACCCTGGCGTGGTGAACCCGACGCCGCACTTCACCTACTGGGTGCGACTGAGCCCCAACACACCGCTTCGGTTGGACGTGATGCACCGGCGGGCCAGCGGGGCCGCGCAGACCTTGAACACCCTCAACCTGGTCTGCCCGTCGGGCATCGACCCCAAGGGGAGCTTCACCCTGAGCGGCGCCGTCGGTCGCTGAGCCCGGTCAAGGATAGGGCCGCACCAGCCGGAAGCCCACGGTGTCGCCCCGCTGGGTTCCGCCCAATGCAAAGCGACCGGCGGTCCAGGCCGTCGTGAGGCTGTGGAACCAGGACCCGCCCCGCAACATGCGCTCGGTGGTCGGGTCGCGGGGGGCGACCAGCGCCGGCGGCGGCGCGCCCACCGGGGCAAAGGGCTCGCGGCACCACTCGCGCACATTGCCCACCATGCCGCGCACCCCATAGGGGCTCTCGTCGGTGGGAAAGTCCTGGACGCGGGCGGGCAAGGGGCGGCCCGGCGCCCCCTCGCGCACACAGGCATAGGTGGGTTCGGGGTGGTCGCCCCAAGAGAAGGCGCGCCCATCCACGCCCCGGGCGGCCTTCTCCCACTCGACCTCGTCGGGCAGGGTCCACTCTTGTCCGGTCCGGGCGGCCAGCCAGCGGGCATGGGCCATCGCGCTGGTCCAGTCCACGTTGAAGACAGGCCAGTCCAGATCCCAGAGATCACCATCGGAATCGGGGATTCGATGAAAACGCCGCCCATCGAAGGTCACGTTGGCAGCACCCTCGGCGTCGGGGTTGGGCGCCCGCTCCCGGGGGGCGAAGCGCCAGGCCTCGTCCAGGCGCCCGGTCGCAGCCAGATCATCGAGGAAGGCGAGGTGCTCGCGCACGGTCACGGGGAAGCGCCGCACCACGCGGGCGCCCAGCCAGCGCCACTGGGGCGGGTGGGTGGTGTAGGAGGTGCGCGACTCGCCCATGCGAAACCAGCCGGCGGGCAGGTAGCAGTCATCGGGACCCAAGCTGCCCCGGACGGGCAAGGCGATGGGCAGGGGATCCTCGGCGTCGGGCGGGCAGCCGGACCAGTCGTGCTGGCGGGGGATGAAGACCGGGTAGCGCACCGTCTCGTGGCCCTCGGCCGACAGCTCCACCAGCCAGGAGCCCATGGGCAGGGGGCGGCGGATCAGCGGCGTGGGGCCGAGATCGGCGAAGGGCACGGGCACCCGGCGGCGCTCCTGCTCCACCAGCGAAAAGAGCCTTGCCTGGGCGCCCGGCGGATCGGTGACCAGGCTGAGCCAGCCGTCTCCCCGGCGAAAGGCGGCGTGGGCGCCGCGGTCGGTGCGGGCCAGGGCCGCAGCGTGAACCGCGACCACCGGCCCATCTCCCGCCGCCTCTGCCGCTCGCCAGGCCGCCCGGTGGTGGGCGGCCAGGGCGTCGAGGGCCTCGGGCAGGTCCGGGCGGTGGGACAGCGCCCCCTCCAACAGGCTCAGACGCCGCTGCTGGAGGGCATCGGCGGCGACCTCGGCGCGGTGGGCGGCGTCTTCGGCATCCCAAAGCGGTCGTTTTCGCAGAATGGGCGCGCTGCCTTCAATCTCACGACGCAACTGATCCGCAGTCGCCCGGCTCTGGGCGGCCTCCTGGCGCAGCCGGGCCTGCTCGGGCAGCAGGGCGTCGGCCTCTGCCACCCGCGCCAGCGCGCGCTCGCGGGCCTGGGCCCCATCCAGCCAATCCACCAGGGTCGCGGCGACCACCCCAGCGTGAGCGGGCCTATCGTCAGGATCCTCGGCCAGACAGGCGCCGATCAGGACCGCGAGGTCCACGGGCAGCTCGGGCGGCAAGGCGGGGGGTGGACCAGGCAGCAGCCGGGCCGGGAAGGCGTCGCGACCGGTCAGGGTGAAGAAGAGCAGGGCACCCAAGGCCCAGACATCGGCGCGGGCGTCAAAGGGCTCACCCCGCGCCTGTTCTGGGGCCATATAGCCGGGGGTGCCCACGATGCTGCCGCCCAGGGAGTCCGGTCCCCAGGTCCCGTCCACCACCACGGGATCGAGGGCCTCGCGCACCTTGCTGGCCAGGCCCCAATCCAGCAGCAGCACCTGGCCAAAGGCCCCCACCATCACGTTGGCGGGCTTGATGTCGCGGTGCACCACGCCCCGGTGATGCGCCCAGGCCAGGGCCTCGGCCACCCGGCGGACGGGCTCCACCATGCGACGGGGCAGGGGCGGCCCCGCGGCGTGGGCCTCGGCCACCGCGGCCTGCAGGGTGCGGCCCTCCACCACCCCCATGGTGAAGAAAGGGCGGCCATCGGCCAGCTCCCCCACCTCGTGAATGGGCACCACCCCCGGGTGGGCGAGCTGGGCCGTGGCCTGGGCCTCTCGCACGAAGCGGGCCCGGGCGTCGGGGTGGGCGGCCAGGGCAACCGACAGCGCCTTCAGCGCCACAACCCGGTGCAGCCGGTGATCATAGGCCCGCCAGACCTCGCCCATGCCCCCACGGCCGATGCGTTGCAAGGCCTGCAGGTTGGGGGGCGGCTGGGGCACAGCGCCGCCCCCGTCATCGGGGCCGGGCGGCAGGTCCGAAAAGCCCGTGAGCGCCGGCAGCGACGCCCAGATCGACGAGAGGCGCGCCACCTGTTCGGGGGCGTCCAGGCCCAAGGCGCTCAGGTAGTGGGTGAGGCGATCGACCTCGGGTCCGGACATGGGCGACCTACCAGGGGATTGGCTTGCCATCGCGGAAGAAGCCCCCGGAGGGCCCATCTTCGGGCAGGGTGGCCGCCCAGATGACACCTCTTGCGCCGTCGGCGACGCTGCGGGGGGCGTTGGGCCCGCCCATCTCGGTCTTCACCCAGCCTGGGCAGACGCTGTTCACCAGGACGCCGGCGCTGGCCTCGGCGTGGGCGATGCGGGTCAGCGCGTTGAGGGCCACCTTGGACAAGCGGTAGCCCAGGTGGCCGCCGCCCATCTCCGAGAGCCCCGCCATACCCGTGCTCAGGTTGACGACTCGCCCGTAGCCACCCGCAGCCATGCGGGGCAGCGCCACCTGCATCATCGCCAGGGCGCCCAGGGTGTTGGTCTCGAAACCCTGCAGCAGGTCCTCATTCCGGGCCGAGAGCAGGTCCTGGTGACCCGGCGCATCGGGCAGCAGGCCTGCGTTGTTGACCAGCACGTCCCAGCGCCCGTGGGCCTGGTCGATATGGGCGGCCAGGGCGGCCACCTGGGCGCGATCCGTGACCTCCAGGGCAAAGGCCGAAGCAGCGCCCCCCTCCTCCAGAATTCCCGCCACCACTTCATCTGCGGCGCTCTTTCGCCGCGCGCAGACCACGATGTGCAGGCCCAGGCGGGCGAGACCCTCCGCGGTGGCCCGGCCGATTCCACGGTTGGCTCCCGTAATCACGGCGACAGGACGCATGGCAGGCTCCCTCTGGTGGAGAGAGGGACTAACCCCCAAAATCGGGCGGGGGACAGGGCCCGCGGGGTTGAAGGGCGGAGGGCCCCCGGCTGCATGGAAGCTGCGGTGGCGCATAGGGAAAGCGGCCGCTTCCTGGTATTCAGGGATGCCGCCGAGGAGGGCCGATGCCAGATGATGCGATGACCCTGGGCAGCCTGCTGGCCCAGGCGGGCTGGACGATGGTGCCGCTCTATGCCTGTTCGGTTGCGGCGGTGGCGGTGATCATCAAGAAGGGTCTGGACTTCCGCCGGGCGCGGGTCACCGATCATGCGCCCCTGGGGCTCATTCCCGAAGATCCGGACGCTGAGGCGCTCAAGCAGCTCTGCGAGGGCCTGGCCAGCGCGGCCACCCCCCTGGGGCGGGTCGTGGGGGCCACAGCCCAGGCCGCCTTGCGCCAGCCCGCTCGGGCCGAGGAGACGGGCCACCGCGTGGCGGTGGGCGAGCTGGACCGCCTCGAACACGGGCTGGGGGCCCTGTCCTTCCTGGCCCAGGTCGCCCCCCTCTTTGGGCTGCTGGGCACCGTTCTGGGCATGGTCGAGCTCTTCAGCAGCATGGAGAGCGCGGGCGACGCCATCGACACCACCACCCTGTCCAGCGGCATCTGGAAGGCCCTGCTCACCACCGCCGCGGGGCTGATCGTCGCCATCCCGGCCCTGGGGGCCCACGCCTGGTTGGGGGCCCGACTGGACCGCCTGCGCCTGGCCATGGACGAGGGCATCGGCCGCATCCTGGACGGGCTGGCGAGGCAGACCTGATGCCCATTCCGGTCCGCAAGCGCCAGAGCCCCTCCCTCAACCTCTCCCCCTTGATCGACGTCATCTTCATTCTGCTCATCTTTGTCGTGCTGGTGGCCCGCTTCGTGGACCAGGAGCGCCTGGATGTCACCTTGCCCTCGGCCGACGCGGGGCGCCCGGCCGAGATCGACGCCCTGATGGTGGTGGTGAGCAGCAGCGGCGAGATCCACATCGACGGCGAGCCCATCGCGCTGGCGGCCTTGCCCGACGCCTTGGAGGCGGCCCGGCGCCGCTTCGGGCGCGCGGTGGTGGTGGCCGACCAGAGCGCCCAGATCCAGCAGGCCGTGGACGTGATCTCCGCCGCAAAGCTGGCGGGCTTTGACGGCGTGGCCCTGGCCACCCGACCGCCGGCCCCGTGAGCCCGGTCCTGGACCGAAGCTGGCTGCTGCCGGTGCTGGTCGCCGTGCTGGGCCATGGCGCCCTGGTGCTGATCCCCGTGAAGCCCGCCCCGGCCGATCCCCTGGAGACCATCCAGTTCGAGCTGGAGGAGTGGCAGCCCGAGCCCGAGCCCACGCCCGAGCCCGAGCCCGAGCCCACACCCGAGCCCGAGCCCGCCGGCGAGCGCATCGCGGAGCCCGAGCGCGATCCCGATCGCACGTCTCTGGAGTCCAACCGTCCCCCCGACCCCGAGACCCCCGACGAAGACGTGGCCCCCGTCACCGGCCTGCCCATCGACGCCGACAGCCTGGCCCCCGAAGGCGCCGGCCTGGCCATGCGGGTCGGCAATACCCAGACCGCGGGCCATGACGCCGAGGGGGACCCGAGCGCGCTGCAGGGCTTTCGAGGGGGGGGCCAAGGCGGCGGCGGCACCGGGGGCAAGGCCGCCCGGGGCTTGGATCGCGCCCCCAAGGTGCTGCGGGCCTACCTGCCCCCATTTCCGAAGGATCTGGTCAAGAGCGGCGTTGAAGGCCGTGTCACGCTGATGGTGCAGGTGCTGCCCAACGGCCGCGCTGGCGAGGTGGAGGTGATCAGCGCGCCGCACCCCCGCCTGGCCATGGAGGCCAAGGCCGCGGTGAAACGCTTCCGCTTTCGGCCGGCGCAACGGGCGGGAGAGAAGGTGAGCGCCCCCTACCGTCTCGTCATCCACTTCAAGATCATCGACGGGGCCTGAAGCCCCAGGCCGGGCCAGCCCCCGATCCGCGGCGTCGCAACGCGATGAATGGCATCAAGAGCCAACTCAGGCCCAAGGCCCCCATGCCGCCAGCCGAACAGCCGCAGCGACCGATGGACTCATCCACCTCCTCCAGCTCCTCCGGCTCGAACACCGTGAAGGCCCCCTCCAAGGTCAGGACGCCGCCGTCTCGCGTGTCTACGGTCACATCGTGGACGCCCACCGGCAGCCCGCTGGGCGACCGCCCGGCCAAGGCGCCGCTACCCGACCCCTCCAGGCTGGACAGGGGCAGGCCGCCAATCGCAGCCGCGCTATCCGGACCAAAACCCTGACCCAGGATGACGACCTCCACGGCCTCCCCCAAGATCGCGTTCTGGGGCACGATGCGGTCGATGGCCAGCGCGACACCGCTGTCGGTCTCACCCCCGCCGTCCCCGGAGCCGCCCTCGCTGGCGCCATCCCCCGACCCGCCGTCGCTGCCGCCGGAGCCGCTACCCGAGCCTCCCCCCGATCCCCCGCCTTCTCCGTCTTGAACCGCCCGGATGATCCAGCTCCCGTGGGCGCCGAAGTCTGCCAGCCGGTGCACTGCGCCATCGGCGTAGAGGTAGTTGCCGGCATCGGGCGAGTCGCTGTGTATGACGATGCCCGAGGTGTCCCGGCTATTGGTGAAGGGCCAGCCCTCGCCGGTGGTGGGGTCGGGCGGGCAGATCCAGATCGCCAGGCTGCCCTCGGTGATCTCCACCGGGTAGAGCCCATCTTCGGGCTGATCCAGGTTGAGGTCGGTCAAGGCGGTGGACTGCACCATGACCAGGAAGCCCTCCTCCCCCCAGGCCCAGCTGCCCATGCCGGTGGGCGCAGCGCCCTCGGCCAGCAGCTGAATGCCCACCTCCGCCAAGGTCTCGGTACCGTCCTGGTTGCCTTGAGAGCTGCCGAAGTAGAAGCGGATGGTGTCGATGGACAGGGGAAGATCGGCCGGATCGGGCGTCAGCACCGAGATTGCGCATTCGGGGAAGGCCAGCCAGGCCACCAAATCCGACGTGTCGAAGCTGTCGTCAAAGGCCGTGTCGTTGCGCACGACCCGCTCCGCCGCTGGCGCCGACGCGAACAGGACGAGAGCGGCGAGCAGCAGGGCGGACATGGGCCTCCTGGGGCCGACCGGGCGGACAGCCGGCACCACCCCCAGTGTACTCCATCGCGCCTCCGCCAATCACGAAAATGGGTGAAATAGCCCAGGCGATCCGGATACACCAAAACGTCGGTTCAATCTTGACAGCTGGTGGATCCGGCCCCACCGTTGTAGGCGGTCGGTGACTCCCGCGGGGAATGAGTCCCGCGGGAGCTGCCGAGCGCGAATCGTTGTCAGAAGCGTCCTCGCCTCCAGCGTCACCGACCGGAATGGGTATGCCCCGCTCTTCGATCCACGTCACCCATGGTCCAACCGATCCCGCGTCCCTCCCCTGCAAGAAGGCCCGGCTGGATTTGGGTTCCGAAGGCCGGCGGATTGCAATGTCCGGCCGGCAAGCCGCTGTGGTTGACCAGCGTCCACTGGATGAAGCAATGCAAAACGAGCGCCAGGCTCCTCTTTCGAGGTGGACGCCCGGACCGAATCCCCTGCCCGATGCTGTCGAACTGCTAGTTCGACAATGCGCAAATGGCGCACCGTTGAACCAACCCAATCCAGGCGGGGGCCCTGCACCCGCACCGCGCCCAAAGGGCGCTCCCCCACGGCGTCCTCTCGCGAGGCCGCCGGGCGGCCGGCACCACATGGGCCGGCCGCGTCCAACGAATCGGGACTTCCGATTCGCTGAACTGGGCCAGCATCGACCCCAATCAAGTCAAAATCCTCAGCGTGACGCTCGATGCCGAAAGGGCGGGTCCCATCGACCGGCAGCGCAGGAGAGCAGCACACGCTCGTCGCCTGAACCGGTCCAAGGCGGCCGAACATCGGTTGGTATAACGTAGCCTGGCCCCCCGGGTCCACATCGCCGTGTGACGGTGCCCGGGGCAACTTCAATGGGCAAACACGCCGGTGGTCAGCAGGGCCGCCTCGTCGCGGAGTGGCGCGGCACTGACCAGTCGATGTCGGCCTTCGCCGACAACACGGCGCAGCGACCTTCGCCGCTTGGGTTGCGCGGCGTCCGGCGCCCCGGCCGCGACCGAGGCGCCCCGGTTCTGCAGGTGGCCGCGCCGCCCGCCCGGCCACGCCTGCGTTCTCCAGCGCGTTGGCGGGCACGCGCTGCACTTCGACAGCCCGCCGCCCGCCGCCTGGTTCGCGGCGTGGTCCGGCCTGCGCCATGCTGACACCCAGCCCGACCCAGCAGATCTACCTGGCCACGAGGCCGTCGACATGCGCGGTGGTTTTGACCGCCTCGCGCCGGGTGGTCAGGCCGGACTCGACCTGTACGCCGGCCACCTCTTTGTTTTCCTGTCCCGTCGGCGAACGCACATCAAATTCTGACCCACGACGGCACGGCCTCGTGGTGCTCTACAAGCGTCTCTCCGCGGCGCGCCCCCTGGGGTCCCGCCGGGCGCGCGCACCGCGACGCTGGACGCGGCCACGTTGCCTCGCTACTGCGGGATTGCAGGTTGCCGGCGTACAACGATCGAAGTCGGGCGGTGGGTGTCGCCACGGATCGACGCCGTGTCGCGCCGTGATCCGATGGGCCCCATGACCGACCTCGCCACCCCCGCGCTGGCCGACCTGCAGCCTGGACGCCAGCAGAACCCGCTGATCCGGGCGCTGACCGAGCCGCTCGTCGCGCGTGGGCGAGACCTGGTCGCCATGCAGGGCGTGATTGACGCCGGGGCGAGGCGGCAGGCGCTGGCTCATTGCGGCGCAGGAAGAGATCGACGCCGTGCGTGTCGAGGCCCAGACCCAGGCCACGAGCATGGGCTGGCCCTGCAGTCACGAAGGACCGCATCGACAGCGAGCGGCACGTTCGGCAAGCGATCCGAACGGCAGAAGAAGACGCCCGACGCCCGCAAGGAGGCGCGGAAGCGGCGTCGCGGCAACGGCGAAGAGCAGCGAGCCGAAGGTGTAACTCGACGCTCCATCCTTCTGTGACGCCCTCAAGCCGCTTCCGAGCATCTCGACGCGGCCGACCCGGTCGGTGGGCCGGTCCCAGGTCACGTCGAACTCGCCCGACTGCTGCCGGCTGCGCAGGGTGGTGGCTACGCCCGTGGCCCCAACGCATCCCGCGCTTCATCGCGCGAGGGTCTTGCAGGCGGCCTCGACGACCCCGACCCGATGGGGCCCTCAGCAGCGACTGCGGCGTACCGCATCCGTGCTCGGTTCTTGCGGAAGAGCGAGCTCTGTGCGGAGGCCTTGCTCGAGTGCTTGCGGGCGGGTGGCGGAGGGACCGGATGACCTGCTCGACGCCGTCGTCGTTGTCCCTAAGCTTGTGACGCGCCGGTGGATGCGGTGGAACCGCGAGCTCGCCGTAGCGCGGACGCGCCCGCGGAGGTGCTCCACGGCGTGGAAGTAGTCGGACCTCCACCCCTTCGGGGAGGGCTTGCGACAGGAAGGTCAGTTGTCGAGGGCGCCGTCGGCCACCTTCACCAGGCGCAGGTCGGCCGCTTCTCAGGATGGCGTTCAGCCATTCTTCAGCGATTGCTTCAGGCTCCCTTCCCGCGCTCGGGCATCCGGGCGAACCGCGGGGGCGGACGCTCGCCCCAGCGTCCAGCGTCGGTCCCGCAGCCGACCTCTGAAAGCCCGCAGGTCCGCTGGGCGGACGCCCCTCGTGCGGTCGCCGCTTGGCGCTCGGCCACCGTCCTTCATCGGAACCATGACCCCATCGAGGAGATGGCCACCGACGCCGCTCGTCGGGAGCCCACGGCGGCGTCCAGCGCCCGCTCGTGGAAGACGGTGCGTCTCCCATCCTCACCACCTTGGGCAGGCGGTCAGGGTGCTGCGGGACGGGGTCATCCCGCCGACCGACGAGCATCTCCTCCGCCATGCCGGCGTCGTCGCCCACGAGGAAGCAGGCCATGGCGCACGGCGTCACCCAGCCATCGACGATGCCCCCGAGCACGTCCACCGTCTCACTGCCCGGCCTCGCCCGACCGGTACAGGCTCCGCTCCACCCGGACCTGCCCGCCCCGTCAGGTAGGTGGCCTCGTGGGACGACACGGCGGTGCCGAACGCCGCGATCACGACCTGCGCGTGACGTCGAGGTGCTCAAGCACCATCTGGACCAGCGCCCCGGCCGCCACCGCCCGGACCTGACCCTCGACGTTGAGCAGGTCGCCTCTCCGGCGGTCGCGGGTCACCTCGGCGGGGCCCCCAGCGACGCAACGCGGTGGCGAGTGGAGCGGCAAGTTCAGGGGCGGAGAGCTGATGCGGGCCTCTCCCTGGTGGCGGTGGCGATGTCATCCATCCGCTCTCCAGGGAGGGGACTCCCTTCTCCACCCCGGCTCAGCTGTCATGCAGCGAGAAGTGACCGCTGCGCCCTGTCTGCGCGTTGAGAACGCCGCGCCATCGGTCAGAGCGATTACACCCGGCCGAACGCGACGCTGCCCGGGCGCGCCAGCTCGATGCGTTGCGCACCAAGACCGTGCCACTGATCTGCCCCGGGTCGCGCTGCCCCCGGGGATCAGGTGATCCGAGGCCGTGGCGAGCGGTCGCCTGTCGTGCAGCGCGGCAGCGTGCTGCCCGACGGCAGATCGTGACGGCACCACCGCCGCCCCAGGTGATGAAGGGGGCATCTACGGCCCGGCCCTGCACGCCAAGGTAGCGGTCCAAGTGCCTGGACGGCATGCCCTGCGGCGGCTGGAACGCCTTTGAACGGTGGGGCGCGCCCTGCCGATCTCGGTCATCTGCACCCTGTTCCACCGCAGCGTGCGGTGTGCGCTGTACATGGCATTGATGGCCTGTGCGCGCATCCACGTCTCGGCGGAGAGACGCGCAGCCCGTGCTGGACGGAGACAAGACGCGCAAAGGTTGGAGTGGGCCGCCACCGACGAGGTGGTCCACCTCTCCCCCTCGCGCGGCGGCGGTCGCCGATAGGTGTGGGGCGCCGAAGCATGACCGTCAGGACACGGGCTACAACCTCGTCACCCAGGCGGGCCGCCGGCACGCGCGGTGCTGGTCCCATGGCCGTCGGGGGCCTACGACCCGCAGCTGACGAGGCGCTGGTGGATGGCTTGCTCGTGTTGATAGCGAGCTGTTCTATATCGAGCACCTCTCGAGCAGCGAATCGTCGGCACCGACGCGCACCTCGCCTTGCGACAGGAGCGGTCGGCCCCGGTGGTCGCCGCCCTCTTCGCACAATCGAACGCGAGGTCGGCCGCTTCGGCCCGCACCATCGCAGCGAGGCTACCGCTCACCAGAGGCCGCTGACGCTGCTCTCTGACGGAGCGCGGGTGCGATCCACAACAACCTGGGACGCCCTGCGCATCGTGGCCCGCTGAAGACGGCGCTCTTCCGGCGCGACGACGGCGGCACCTGCGATGCTCTTGTCGATGTGGCGACTGCCGAGCGATGGGTGGACCCCGACCTGGCTGGCGGGCTCATCGCCGTGGGCGAGCCCGGTCCCTGAGACCTGCTACCTTGGAACTGGAGCCGGGCGGGGCTCACGCCTGGCCGATCTACGACACGCGTAGCGGACGGGGCGCGCGGCGGCGCGGGGCAGAGGGGCAGGGTGAGCGGTTACGTTGGTACGTCGGGATCTGGGGGGCCGCATCCTCCCCGACGGCGCCGCCCCCATCCGGCAAACCGCTCCGACGGGCTCGCCCGCCAAGGTCCAGGTCGAGCACCCCCTCTTCCTGCCCGCAGAGGCCCGACGGCAATTCCGGGAACAAGTCCACAACGCGTCGGTCCACGTCGAAATGCAGAAGGAGGGCATCCCACCACGCCAACCCGCGCTGCTGGCCGCGACCCGCGGCCACCACCCGCATCGGCGAAGGACCTGGGAGGAGCACGTCCAGCGGTACGCCTTGCCAGACGAGAGCAAGGTCTGGGTGCACCTGGCGGGACCGGCTTCGCAGCGGACCCTCGCGGCGCCACCGAAGGCCCCAGGGAGGGTCAAAGCAGGGCGACAAGTGCCTTCAGAAGCCAGCTCTCATGGATACGGATCGCGTGGGCTATTCGTGGCGTTCGGGTTGCTGGCTCTCGGGCGCGCCCCAGACCCGGTTCACCCGACGACCCCGCTGCACGGCGGGGCGTTTGGCGATTGCGTCGGTCCAACGCAATACATGCGTATATTCATTAACGGAGAGGAACTCGCCCGCGTCGTAGATCAGCCCCTTGACCAGGGCGCCATACCAGGGCCAGACCGCGATGTCGGCGATCGAGTATTCATCGCCCGCGAGGTAGGGGCGCTCTGCCAGCTGCCGATTCAGCACGTCCAGCTGCCGCTTGGTCTCCATGGCGAACCGGTTGATCGGGTATTCCATCTTGCTGGGCGCATAGGCGTAGAAGTGGCCGAAGCCCCCGCCCAGGTAGGGGGCGCTGCCCATCTGCCAGAAGAGCCAGCACAGGGCCTCCGTGCGGGCGGGGCCGGTGGGCAGCAAGGCGCCGAATTTCTCGGCCAGGTAGAGCAGGATGGCGCCCGATTCGAAGACCCGCGTGGGGGGCGTGGTGCTGCGGTCCAGCAGGGCGGGGATCTTGGAGTTGGGGTTGACCGCCACAAAGCCGGAGCCGAACTGGTCGCCCTCGTTGATGTTGATGAGCCAGGCGTCGTATTCGGCGTCGCTGTGGCCCAGCTCCAGCAGCTCTTCCAAGGCGATGGTCACCTTCACGCCGTTGGGGGTGGCCAGGGAGTAGAGCTGCAAGGGATGCGCGCCCACGGGCAGGACCTTGTCGTGGGTGGCGCCAGCGATGGGGCGGTTGATCTTGGCGAAGGCACCACCGCTCTCGGCGTCCCAGGTCCAGACCTTGGGGGGGGTGTAGTCAGACATGGGCGGGCTCCGGGGCGGTAGGCGATGGGGCCTATCCCAACGCCCGAAGCCTCCCAGCCTCAGCGCCCGGCCTCGCGCAGCAGGGCGCGCTCCTCGGCCCAGCGAAGGTTGGCGCCCAACCAGCCGTCGGGCACCAGGTGGGGCCCATCGTAGAGGCAGAGGGAGAGCTGTTTGCCCGATGTGCATCGGTCCCAGACCTGGCAGGCATAAGGCCCATCCTGCACGATCTGGTCGGGGTCTTCGGGGCAGTCGTCCACCGCCTTCCAGACCTCGATGCCCTCAAAGACATTGCCCTGCTGCCAGCTGCCGATCGCCCGACCCTCCAGCGGCATGGTGGTGTCTTGCAAGCCATGGCTGTGGCGCAACTCCACGGGCCCGTCTGTGCAGGTTGCCGGGAGGGGCTCCCAGAAGGTGCCGGACGCGGGAAAAGCCGCAGAGAAATCAGCACCTCGGTAGCAGGCGGCGTCCCAGGCCATGCTGCCGCCCTGGCTGTGCCCCGACAGCCAGGTCCGGTTGGGATCGACGTCGAATCGATCGCGCACATCGGCCATCACGGCGTCGAGGTAGGCCAGGTCGTCCCGGCTGCCCTGGCTGGGTGAGCCCACGTGATTCCAGGTGTGGTTGAGCCCATCGAGCAGGATGCCGGTGACCCCGTGCCTTTCCAGCCCCTGGCGCATCCACGGGCGGTCCAGCGTCTTTTCGGCGGACCTGCCATAGCCGTGGAACCACACCAGGATGGGGGCCGGGCCCGCGACGGGACCGGGGGGCTCCAGGACCAGGTAGCGTCCGCCCTCCACCTCGAAGCAGGGCACCGGCTGGTGGCCCCGGCAGGAGGTCTCGGACTCGCAGCCCGGCGCGGCGAGCAGGCTGATCAGGGCGAGACGCAGGTGCATGCGGACCCCTACCCGCTCAGCGGCGAGGTGGGCGGGCTCACTGGGCGTCAGGCTCAAAGGCGCGGCGCTTCCGACCCCGCTTGCCTTTGCGCTGGGGCCGGTCGTCGGGGCCCTCCAGGTCGCCCTCGGCCTCCTCTCCGGCCACATCGTCGTCGTCCCGTTCGCCGATCAGGCGCACATCGTCGAAGACCTCGACCGGCTCGACCCCATGCAGGCCCTTGCCGCCGAATTCGGGCCGCAGCACGAAGAGGTTGAGCTTGCTGTCTTCGTCCAGCTGGTAGCGCTCGTGGCGGTACATCTGGTGGAATTCCTCGCGGGCGAAGAGCTCCTTGTCCCCTCGAAAGCGCGGGTGGCGGCTGCCCAGGGCGCTGCTCAGCAGGATGTAGTCGGGCCGCAGGGCGAGCACATAGTCGCCGTCGCCCTTCTCGTGCCCGGCCCGAAAGGTGCCCATCCCGGGCACGTCCCTGTGGGCGATGTGCACATCGTTGAGGCCCAGCATGTCGATGCTGTGCAGGCCCGAGTAGAGCGGGATGCTGCCGGCGATATTCAGGGCCAGCACCGCGTCGGCAGGGGCGTGCTCCTTGAACCAATACCCAGCCTGAACCCCGGTTCTTGCAATCCAGCCCCGGTGGTTCAGGCGGGTGCTGGTGGCGGTGTAGCCCAGCTGGAAGAGGGTCAAGGCGACCACGGCCAGGGCGACCGCCTTGGGGCGACGGTCCCCATCCAGCCCGTCGAGCAGGGCCATGCCCGCCAGCAGGGCCATGGCCGGCATGACCACCGCGAGGAAGCGCCAGCCCCAGAACACATCGCCGCCCACCGCGAGGACATAGGCCAGGTGCATCAAGACGAAGAGGGGCAGCACCCAGGCCCCTGGGTTGCGCTGGCTCAAGCGCGCCCTCCACAAGGCGGCGACAAAGAGCAAGAACAAAGGCCAGGAGGGCATCAGGGACGAGCCCAGGTAGTCCACCCCACGCAAGAGCTGCTCCAGGGTGGACCCGACCTTGACATAGAAGGTGTTGGGCAGGGGCCAGCCATAGTAGCTCCAGCGCGCCGCCCAGAAGCCGCCGCCCAAGATCAGGAAGGAGGCCAGGAATGCGCCGGTCGCCCGGTCGATCCCCCGGCGCCGCAGGACCCGTTCGACCCCCAGGGCCCCAAAGAGCAGCCCCGCGTCCGGTCGGCTCATCAGGGCCAGGGCGGCCACAGCCCCCGTCAGGACGGGCAGCCAGGGGCGCCCTTGCCCACCGGCCTCGCGCAGGTGCAGCAGCAGGCCCAGCACCACCAGAAAGACCACCAGGGGCACCTCCATGCCGCTCATGCTCCAGCGGGTGGTGATGCCGGCGGTGCCCGCGATCAGGGTGGCCAGGGCCGCCAGGCGGGCTTCGATGCCCCGCACCCAGCGCCAGGACGAGGCCAGCAAGGCCAGCCAGCCCGCGGTGAGGCCCAGGCCCAGCAGCTTGGCGGCCTGGTCGAGATCGGCGCCCACGGAGGCCGCCCCCGACAGCAACAGCATCCAGAGAAAGGTGGTGTAGCCCTCGACCCGCTCTCCCCCCGGATTGAAGAGGGCGCCGTGACCCTCGGCGAGATTCTGCGCGTAGCGCATGGTGATGTAGGCGTCGTCCAGCGTCCACGGCTGCAGGTGGGCCTGGTGCAGGCACAAGGCGAGGAGCGCGACCGCGAGGGCGACGGAGGGGGCCAGCTTGGGCATGGGGCGACGCAGCAGGGGGGGCAGGCGGGCTAACCCGAAAGGGCGGCCCTCGACTCCCGCCTCGCGGAGGCGCCCCCAAGGCGCTACAGAAGGGGGAGAACCGAGGAGCCCCCATGACCCGCCTGCTGCTGCTGCTCAGCCTCGCCGCATGCGGCGACGAGGCAGAAGATACCAGCGCTTCTGGTGCGGAAGGGTCCGATGGGTCCGATGGGTCCGATGGGTCCGATGGGGCTGACGGGGCCGATGGGGCCGATGGCAGCGATGGGACGGACGGGACCGACGGGACCGACGGCGGCGCGGCCTTCTCCCTCAGCATCCCGGCCAATGGCTCCTCTGCCGGCCACGCCTTGGAGGCCGAGTGCGCCTACCAGCTCGATGTCGCCTATGAGTGCGGCAACCCCAATCCGGCGGTGGTCTGGACCGATGCGCCTGCCGGAACCGTCGCCTTTGCCCTGGTCTTTGACGATCCGGACGCCGGCGACTACCCCCACTGGGCCATGGTGAACATCCCCGCCGAATCGAGCGGCCTGGACGCAGGCATCTCGGGCGAGACGGTCGATGGCGCCTTGCCCGGCGACGCCTATGAGCTGGCCAATGGTTTTGGTTGGACCGGCTACCTGGGCTCCTGTCCGCCTGCACCCCACACCTACCGCTGGCGGCTCTGGGCCCTGTCCGAGCCCCTGCCCACCGGCCTGCGGAGCTTCCGCGAGGTGGTGCAGGCCGCAGAAGACCTCGCCCTCGGCCTCGCCGAGACCTGTCATGTCTATGGCCCGCGCGCCGCGCGCTGACCCCCCTCTCCTGGAGTGCCCATGCGAAGCATCATCCCCCTGATCCTCAGCCTGTCCATCGGCTGTGTGCCCAAGAAGGACTACGAGGCCCTACAGGCCGAGCTGGCCGCCTCCCAGGGCACCGTGGCCGAACGCGACGCCACCGTGGCCGAGCGCGACCAGAAGATCCTCAGCCTTGAAGATGCCTTGGCCGCCGCCCAGGCCGAGTCGGCGCGCCTGCAGGGCGTGATCGGCGAAAAAGAAGGCGCGCTCACGTCTCTGCGCGGCGAACAGGCCGCCCTGCTCAAGGATCGCAGCCGCCTGAAGTCTTCGGTAGAGGAGATGCAGGCCGCCCTCAACGAGCTGGCCCGCCGCAAGGCCGCCGCCGACGCCCGGGTGGCCGAATACAAGGACCTGCTGGCCCGCTTCAAGAGCTTGATCGACTCGGGCAAGCTGACGGTGAGCATCGTCAATGGCCGCATGGTGGTGCAGATGGCCACCGACATCCTCTTCGAGTCCGGCAAGGCCGACCTGTCGGCCGAGGGCAAGGTCGCCGTCGCCGAGGTGGCCGCCGTATTGGCCTCCATCCCCGACCGCCGCTACCAGGTCGAAGGCCACACCGACGATGTGCCGATCCAGACCAGCCGCTTCCCCTCCAACTGGGATCTTGCGGCCGCGCGCTCCATTGGCGTGACCCAAGCCATGGTCGAGGCCGGTCTCGCGCCCAATCGCCTGAGCGCGGCCAGCTTCTCGCAGTACCAGCCGGTGGCGGGCAACGACAGCAAGGAGGGCAAGGCCTCCAACCGCCGCATCGAGATCGTGGTGGTGCCCGACCTGTCGCAGCTTCCGGGCTTCGACGAGTTGAACGCCCTCAACGACTGAGGCCCGCGTGATGGCCGCGTCGCCACCCAGCCGCCGCGCATGGGCCTTGTTGGGCCTGTGCGCGGTCATCTATGGCCTGGCCAGCGCCTGGCCGGCCTGGGAGGTGCTGCACAGCGCCAAGGGCGCCAAGGACCACCCGTCCTTTCACTATGCGCTGCGCCAGGCGGTGGCGGGGGCCGACCCCTATGACAGCGTGGCCCTGGCCCGGGCCGCCCACGCCGACGGCACGGATACCGAGGTCTATCCTTGGATCTACCCGCCGCCGGCCCTGCTGGCCTTCGCTTGGACGCTGCCCTTCTCCTATCCGGTGTCGCTCAATCTCTCCTTCTTTGGAAACCAGGCCTGCCTGGCGGCCTTGCTGGCCCTGCTCTGGCGGTGGTTCAAGCCGCCGCCGCTGCTCTTGGGTGGGGTGCTGTTGGCCTTCACCCCCTTGCGACACAACTTTCAGGTCGGGCAGATCAATCCCGCCATCGCCTTGTTGGCTACCGCGGGCTTCGCTTGGGGGCGAGGGCCGCTGCTGGCGGCGGCGGCCTGGATCAAGATGTCGCCGGCCCTGCTGCTGCTGCCGTGGCTGCTGAGACGGGCCTGGCGCCCCTTGTTGGGGGTCGGCCTTGCCAGCGCCCTCCTCTGCCTGGCCACGCTGCCGCTGCTGTCAGCGTCCGCCCAGCTTCGATTCTTCAGCGAGGTGCTGCCGGCGCTGGGGCAGGGCACCTACAATGGCATGGATGTGCCGCTGAATCTGTCGGCCAACCACAGCATCGCCAATGTGCTGCACGGTCTCTTTCCCAGCGGCGACAACTTTCACCTCTCGCCGGTGGCCACCTGGGTGGGGCGGGGTCTCGGCCTGGGTCTGTTGGCGCCCTTGCTGTGGATCGCCCGGCGCCGTCGCGACAGCTTGGGCGAGGCCGCGCTCTTTGGCGCCGTGTCCGCGCTGATGGTCGCGTCCCCGGCCTATACCTATGAGCACCACCTCACCCTGCTGCTGCCGGCCACGGTGGCCGCCTGGGAGGCCGCGCGGCGACGCCTGCTCTCGCCCCCGCTGCTGCTGCTGCTGGCTGTGGCCACCTTCGGCTTGTTGTGGCCCATCCAGTGGTTTCGCCATGCGATCTCGCTGTGGCGCGGCGGCGCCTTCTTCATCCAGGAGACCAAGCTATTCGGCATCTTGGGGCTGGGCCTGGTGAATGCCATCGTCGCCGCCCGCAGCCCCGAGGCGCCGCCGCGCGCTTGATTGGGGCGATCCTTCGCCGCGACGGGACGGCAGGGGGTAGAGTGCGCGACCATGTCTGCGACCCCCACCCCACCTGATCCCAAGCTGGTCGAAGGCCTGGCCGGCTATACCGAGCGCCTCTATGCGCTGCTGCGGGCCTGTTTGCGCTACCAGCGCAGCGATCCCGAGGCCTTTCTGTGGAATGCCCGGCGCGCCTTGGAGGTCATCTGCCTGCTGGCGCTGTCGGCGCACAGGCGCACGGTCTGGCAGGCGGGTCCCTCCGATGGCCTCGCCGCGCTGCTGGAGCAGGTCAAGCGCGAGAAGCTGGTGGACTCCACCAACATGAATCGCCTGGAGATGCTGCGCAACCACAGCAACCTGGGCGTGCACATCCGGGGTCCCGAGCAGGAGGACTTCTCCGAGGCCTGCCGCGACTTCCAGCACCTGCTGCCCAAGGTGGTGCTTTGGCTCTTCAGGGAGAGCCCGGTGCGGGACGCGCTCCTTCCCGACAATGGGTTGTGGCTGTTGCTCTTTGAGATCGAAGCAGGCGGCGGCGTTCTGGGGTAGAGGCGTCCGATCCGCCGCCAGCGTCCGGAGCCGGAGCCGGAGCCGGAGCCGGAGCCGGACCCCGTGCCAGCTGCTGCGGTCGCGCCGGCCCCAGCGGTCGCGCCGCAAGCAACGGGCCGGCCCCCAGCCCGGCGCGGCTGGCCCCTGGCCCTGGTCGCGCTGCTGCTGGGCGGGCTGGGTGGCGCGGCCTTGACCGGCTGGATTCAACGCGAGGCCTGGCGCCCCCTGCTCGCCCTGGCCGCGCGCAGCCCCAGCGCGCCTCTGCCCCAGGCGCGGGCCCTGGTGGCCGAGCCGGTGGCGCCGACGCCCGCTGCTCCACCGAGCTGCCCGGATGGAATGACCCGGGTGGACGGGGGCCGGCCCCAGATTGGCCAGCCGGATCGCCCCACCTGGCCTCCCCCGCGATCCCGGGACATCGAGCCTGTGGAGGTGGCGTCCTTCTGCCTGGACAGCAAGCCCCGCAGCCCGGCCGATCTGGCCGCCTGGTCGGGGGAGGCGGTCCGGGGCGCACAAACCTGCCAGGGCAGGCCGCCCAAAGACCGCGCCACCTGCATCAGCCGCGACGAGGCGGCCGCCTATTGCGCCGAGGTGGTGCCCGGCGGACGCCTGCCCACCCTCTTGGAGTGGGAGCAGCTCAGCCGGTCTCCCCAGGCAGAGACGGTGCGCTACCTCAACCAGCGGGAGTGGATCGCCGACAACTTCCCCCCGGCCGCCCTGAACCGGCGCGCCGCCAACGATCGCAGCACCGATGTCGGCATGTTTCGCAAGGGGCTGCTGAGTCCCGTGTCCCCCATCGGGAATGTCCTGCACTCCTGGAACCAGCAGGACGTGAACAGTCGCTGGGCAAACCTTGGTTTTCGATGCGCAAAGGACCTCGACTAGGCCGCCAGCGGCGCGAGGTGTTGGCGCAGGGCCTCCACCACCAGCGACCAGCCGGGCGCGGGCGCGGGGCCGGGCACCGGACCCAGGCCCCGGGCCTCGGCAAAGTCTTGGGCCCGTTGCAACACAGGGGTCAAGGCGCCCCCCATGCGCAGCCCCAGGCGCGGCGCCTCCTCCTGCTCCAGCCGCCGGGCCCGGCCCACCAGCAGGTGAAGCGCGGCGATCTGGGTGTCGCGGGGCAGGCTGCGCAGGTGGTCCAAGCGGCGGGCGCTGGCATAGAGCCGATCCAACTCCCGGGCGAGGGCCTCGCGGTCCGAAGGCAAGGGGGCGAGCAAGCGGCGGAGCGCCTGGCGGGCCCAGGGGTCGATCTCGGGCAGGGTGGCAGCGGGCATGGGACCTCCGACCGTGACAACGGCGTCGGGTTCCGCGGGCTTACAGGTCGGGCCTGGGTCTCCGCGGGCGCGGCGCAGCCCCGCCGATGCTGCGGGGGCCAGGGCCTTCAGTAGGGCAGGCGTCGGGCGGCCTCGTCGAAAGGCAGGCCCAAGAAGGGAGGCAGGCCGGTGAGGCGGGCGGCGGACGCACCCTCCCCCAGGCGTCCCCGGCTGCGGTCGGCCAGGGCCTGGATCACCGGGGCCTCGCGCAGGTAGCCGGGCAGGCGGGCGAGGGCGGCCAGGACGCCGTCGGGGGCGCGCTGGGTCTCGGCCAGCAAGAGGCGGGCGCGCAGCCAGGGGTCGAGTCCGGGCAAGTCCAGGGCGGGGGCCAGGTCGGCCTCGGTCGGCGCCTGGCCCAGGGCGACTCGGCAGCGGGCTCGGTGAAGGTGCAGAAAGGCGGCGGTGCGGCTGAGGTAGCCCTGGTTGCGGCGGCGGCTCCGGCAGAGGTCCAGGGCCTGATCGCAGTGTCGCAAGGCGGCCTCAGGCTGGTCCTGGCGCAGCAAGGCGTCGGCGAGATCACCCAGGCAGCGGGGCCGCTCGTCGTCGTCGCAGGCCTCCAGGCCGCCTGCCGGTGCGCCAGGGCCCCCGCGAGGTCCCCGCGCAGGGTGGCCGCCAGCGCGGCGGGGCCCAGCAGGTGCACCCGGGCCGCCGGGGCAGGCTCAGGGTGCCGCCAGCGCCAGGGCCTGCTCGGCGGCGGGACCGTCCAGCGCGTCGATGCACGCCACGGCCCGCGCGCCGATGGCCTGGGCGCACAGGCGGCCGTTGGTGAGGCCCAACTCCAGCGCCTCCAGCTCGGCCGCCCAGCGCGCGGCCGTCTCGCCGTCCCCCGCGTGGTTGGCGGCCTGGAGCAGGATCACGCCGAGTCCGGCCCGCTCTTCCGGGCTCAGGTCCGGCGCATGAAACCAGGGCTCTGCCGCCCGCGCGGCCGCCAGCCACTGGCCCCGGCGGTCCAGGCCCTGAATCTGCTCCAAGGCGTCGAGGGGGTCGGGACGCGCCTCGGGCCAGGCCGCCGCTGCTGCCTCCTGCAGCGTCGCGACGGGGATCAGCGCGGGGTCGCCGCAGTCATCTGCCAGCGCCACCAGCATGCGGCCGGCGGGGCGGGCGCTGGCCCGCAGGCAACGCTTCTCGGCCAAGGCGCCCACCGACGAGAGCACCCCCTGCGGCGACACGCGCCCGGTGGCGCAGAGACGTTCGGGCAGGGGCTGGGCGCGTGCTGCCGAGAGGGCGGCCAAGGCCACCGCGAGACCGCAAGAGGCCCCGGACCAGCGCTCCGGCACCTCCACCTGCAACTCGAAGTGCAGAGAGGGGCGGTCTTCCAGCCGACGCACGGCATGGAGCGCGGCCTGCGCGGCGGCCCGGGTCGTGTCGTCGAGGGCGTCGGGCAGCCGGTCTGCTTCGCCCTGGGCCAGGCGCACCCGGGCGAGGATGAAACGACCCTCGTCACCGCAGACTGCGGGAAAGGCCAGCTCTCCCAGGCGCGGGCGCGGCGGGCCGGGCAACAACCGAAGAGACGCGGCCAGGCGGCGGCGGGAGGGGGTCCAGGCGGCGGCCGGCATGCGGTCCACCAGCCCCGACAGGGCCAGCCGCGCCTGGTGTCTGCCGCTCGCCCGGCCCTCTTGATATTCCCTCGCTGCACGATCCCAAGCCCGCTCCGGGCGGCCCGCTTCCAGGGCTGCCTGAAGCGCAGAGTGCAGCGTCATCCGGCAATCTCGAAGCTGTGGTTCGCGCCGTTGATGCAGACACGCCACTGGCCGGCAGCGGCCGGGCAGGTCCAACCTTCAGGGTCGCGGCAGGCCGCACAGTCCTGGCCGTCCCGCGAGAAGCTCACGTCGATGCGGTCAGGATCTCCGGCGACAAGCAGCAGGGGCTGCCGGGCCTCGTCCACCGTCAAGGCCAGCTCCCAGCCCGTGTCGCCCGCGAGGCGCACCCAGGGGGCCTCTGCGGCGATGGGGTCGGCGGCGGCCAGCCGCGGGGCGGTGCTCCCTACGCCGAAGAGCGGCACAACGACGTCCAGCCCCAAGGCGATGCGGGTGGCGGGGCTGGCGCCCTCGGCCTCGGGGTCGGCCGCCGCGGAGGCGATGGCTTGGGCCGCCCAGGGGCTGGCCTCCACCGCGGCCCAGAGCAGCCAGGAGGGGTCGGCGCCGGCGTCGTCGCGCCCGGCCAGCAAGGTGCTGGCGATGTCGGCGTGTACGCACCAGGGTTCGGGGAAGGCGCGGACCAGCCGGGCGGCCTCGGCCAGGATGGGGGCGACCTCGGCGGGACGGGACAGCAGCACGGCCGCCGCCGAGAGCTCGTCCAGGGCGATGAGGGCGTCCCAGGACTCGGCGGGCTCGTCGCGCGCCCGACCCGTCCAAAGGCGTCCATGGCGAGGCCCGCGGCCGCCGCCAGCTGCCGGGCTTCAGGCGCAAGGTGGCGGCTCGGGCCCGGGCGACCAGCCCGTCCTCGGGGCGCACCCGCGCCAGCAGGCCCGCCAGCGTGGCGACCTCGATGGGATCGGCGGGAGGCCGCTCGGCGAGGGCTTCGCTGAGCTGATCCTGCAGCAGGGTGGTGTCTTCAGCGGTCATCATCCGGTTCCTCGGAGCGCCCGGGTCTGCGGGCGCGCTGGTTGAGGGACGCGCGCCACTTCTGTCGTCGGACAGCCGCGCGGTCGGCCCAGCCCGTGGGCACTTGTGCCCGAGCCAGGAGGTCGGCCCGCGCGGTGATGGCGCTGGCGTCGGCGCGCTGGCGGTGCAGCAGCCCGGCGCGGAAGCAGGTCACGAGCTGGCTGGGGTTGGCAACCAGCACGGTCACCCCATTGTCGCCGACATAGCGGGAGCGACCCCGCTGCTCGGTGGGGTAGATTCGTCCGCTGGCCTGGGCCTCGGCGCAGGCGCGCTCGGCTGCATCCAGCCAGAGCTGGTGGTAGCGCTCCACCACGTCCAAGGCACGCTCCTGGGCGCCCGCGGCCAGGTAGCCCGACTCGCCATTGAAGCAGCCGGCCACCCGCAAGGTGTGCCAGTCCGCATTCCAGACCTCGATGCGGGTGCCCAGCACCTCCCACCAGCGCTCGCCTACGCAGAAGATGTGCTTGCACACCTTCTTCCAGCGATAGGCGGGGTGCTGGTAGGGGACGAGCTTCACGCAGAGGAGCCTATCCGCTTGCACAGGTCCAGGATGCCCCGCTCTTGTGCCTTTCGTGCGCTCTCGCGAGCTTTGGCCCGGTCCCCATCGGGCCAGACCACCGCGGCGGCGGCGGCGGTCGGGGGCTCCTCCCTGCCGGACATGGCCGCAGCCAGGGCGTCGCCGATCCGGTGCAAGACCTCGGCGACCGGCTCTGCGCGCTTGCGGGCCAGCTCCTCGGCGAAGGGGGTGGGGTCGAAGCGCAGGGACAGGGCCACGATCACCCGTCGCTGAATCGCAAGCTCGGGCAGCAGCGGCCAGAGGCTGTGCCGCCGAGCCTCCAGATGGAGCTGGGCCTCGGCCTCACCCGCGTCGCCGCGCAAGGGGGGGGCATGGTGGCGATCGATGGGGTCATTCAGCAGCTGCCTGCGGCGGTCACCCAGGGTGGTGGCCAGGCGCTCGCGCTCTTGCTTTCGGCGTGCCCACTCGCGCTTTTCGGCGCTGGGGCTGAGCCCCTGCACCTGGGCGGATTCGGCGTGTCGGCGCCGCCCCGCGTAGCGCCCGGCGCTGCAGAGGTGGTTCTGCAGCACCCGCCTGCGCCAGGCTTGGGGACGGGCGACCTCGGCGCCGGCCAGGGCCTTGGGGGCCCCGCCATCGGGACTGAGGACAAGGGCGAGGATGGCGTCCTGGAGAGCGTCTTCGACCTCTTCTGTCGAGGGGCCGGCCAGGAAACGTCGGATGCGCGGCCGCCACTCCTGGCAGAGGGCGTCGCAAGCGGCCGCCTGGGCCATGCGGTCCCCCTCGGCCCACGCTCGATGGAGCTGCTGCTGAATTGCGTCGTGCATTCGCTGCTGGGCTCCAACGGGGGGGGGCCAAATTTCTATCCGATTGGCTGTCCAAGGTCGAGGCAACGGCGCGTCGCTTCGGGTACACCCCAATGGGAGGCAGCATGAACGCGAAACAGCATGTCAATGATCGGTTGGATACCACCCTGGAGGCGGCGCTGGCAGCCCAGGTCGCGTTGGAGGACGCGCTGGCCTTGCTCTGTGATCGACGGGGCTTGTGCGACCTCGCCGAGACGGCGCGAAGATCCGCCACAGAGGCGCGGGATCGCTGCGCCTTGGATCTGGGCCTGGCCGTCCTGGCCTGCTTGCGGGCCGGCGAGCCGGTAGACCTCTACGTCGAAGCTCCCGAGGCCGATGTGGCGCTCCCGCCTGATGACCTGGAGCCCGAGCTGGCGGATGTGGTGGAGATTCCGGTTGAGGCTGCTGCGGAGATGCCGACCCCACCGGCGCCCACCATCCTAGCCCCCCCAGCCGCGAAGGTGGATGCGTTGGCGCGGCACTTTGCCGAGGGGCAGCCAATCGTCCCGGATCTCGGCAGCGAGGCCTGCCGCGCGGACGCAGAGACCTATGT
>JAGYJW010000054.1 GCA_018401435.1 Deltaproteobacteria bacterium
GGGTTGGCTTTGGCGGCGGGTCTTTGGCCTGCCCGGCCCCCTGCCGGCCATCGACCGGCCCAGCTTCGCCCCGGTCCTGCACCAGGGGCGCTTCTGGCTGCGGCACCTCGCCTGCCGCTCCCGCATCACCGGCCGGCCCTGCTACCGCACCCTGGTGGCCGGCACCGTCGCGCGGCAAGATCACCCCGATCACGGGCTCAGCGAGCGCATTCTCGAAGCCCAACGCCAGTCCTTGCTGCCCTTTCTGGAGCAGGCGGGTCGGCTGCGGGGCCGCCCTTGAAGCCCGCCTGGGCAGGGGGCCTGCCGGTGCTGGATCGCTTGCCCCAGGTCGCCCGCCAGCCCTTGCAGACCTTCGCCCGGGCAGCCCAGCGGGGGGCGCTGGTCAACCTGGGCACCACCTGGGACCCGGTGGTGGGCACCAGCCGGGTGCACCTGCTCAGCGACCCGGAGCGCATCGAGCGCCTGTTGCTGGACACCGAGCGCTTCGACAAGGACTACCGCGTGCTCTCCCCCCTGATGGGGGATGGGCTCTTCACCGCCGCAGGGCCGACCTGGCGGGGGCAGCGCCGCCAGCTCCAGCCCGCCTTCTTGCGCAGCGCCCATGGGGGCTTCGTGCAGGCCATGCGCACCACCACCGACCAGCGGCTGGGCAGCTGGTCGCGTCCGGGCAGCCTCGACCTCGCGGCGGCCCTTTCCTCGCTCACCCTCGACATCGTGCTGCGGGCGCTCTTTGGCAGCGAGGCCACACGCTTTGAGGTGGAGGTCTACGAGGGCCTGCGGGCCTCGGTCCGGCTGATTGACGAACGGATCTGGCTGCCCAGCCTGCCCGAGTCCTGGCCCACGCCGGCCAACCGGGCCCTGCGCAAGGCGGTGGGGCGCCTGGACGCCGTGGTGGCGGCCATCGTAGACCAGCGCCGGGGCCAGCTCGACCGCCCCGATCTGTTGGGTCTTCTGTTGGCCGAGCATCCCGACGCTGCTGATCCCGTGCAGGCCCGCAGCGTCCGGGACCAGGTGGTGACCTTTCTGCTGGCCGGACACGAGACCACCGCCTCTGCGCTCACCTGGACCCTCTACCTGTTGGACCGCAACCCAGCCTGCGCGGCGCGGGTGCAGGACGAGCTGGCCGGCACCGCGGGGGATCTGCCCGAGGACCTGCCCTACCTGACCGCCTGCTTCAAGGAGGCCACGAGGCTCTATCCGCCGGTGTGGGCCTTTGCGCGCAGCGCCCGGGTGACCTGCGCGCTGGGACCCTGGTCCTTGCGTTCGGGCGATGTGGTCTTTGTCAGCCCCTGGCTGCTGCATCGCGATCCCCAACACTACCCCGACCCCCTGGCCTTTCGCCCAGAACGCCACCTGGCGCCGCCCACCTGGCACCCCTTCGCCAGCCTGCCCTTTGGGGGAGGGCCGCGCACCTGCATTGGCGCACGCTTTGCCCTGCTCGAAGCCTCGGTGGTGCTCAGCCGGCTGCTGCGGAGCACGCGGCTTCGCTTTCTGGGTGAGCCCGTGGCCAGCCCGCAGCTCACGCTCTACCCGCGGGGAGACACCCGGGTGGCCCTGTCCTGAACGCTCAGAGGGGCCGACCCAACCAAGAGCCCACCGGCGCCACCCGGCGCAGTCCGCCGCCCTCGGCCGGCAGCACGAAGACACCCTGCCCGACCTCATCTTCGTGGGTCACGAACAAGCTGCCATCGGGCCCCCAGGACGGAAGGTCCCCCGGCAGCCGGGTGAGCACGCGGCCCGTCTCGACCTCTACGGCGTGCACCTGGGGGCCGCTGCCTTCGGCCCGGGTGACCAGGGCCAGCCTGCGGCCAGATGGAGACCAGGCCAGGCCCTGGTCGGCCACGATCAAGCGCCCGGGATCGTCGGGGGCCCACAGGCGGCGGTGGCTGTTGGCTTGCAAATCGAAGAGGTGCACCGCCAGGACAGGGCCCTCTGCCGCCAGGAAGGCCAGCTGCCGCCCATCAGGAGACAAGGCCGGGGCACCGTCTTCCCCGGCGCGCACCAGCAAGGCCAGGCGCGGGTCCTCGGCCCCGGTCAGCCGGTAGAGGTCCACATCGTCCCCGCTGCAGGCCGCGATGGCCCCGGCCCCGCCGGGCAAGGGGGCGGGCTCGAAGCAGCCATGGGGGGCGGCGCTCAGCCGGGTGGCGTGGCCGGCCCGATCGCTGCGGTAGATGTCCCGAAAGCTGGCCTCGCTGCTCTCATAGACCACCGCGTCGCCTTCGGGGCTCCAGCGCGGGTTTCGGATGAGGGGGGCCAGGGAGGACAGCGGGTGGGCGGCGCTGCCATCCAAGGGGTGCAGCCACAGGCGCATGCCCGTCTCGTCATCGCTGTGAATCACCAACAGGGCGTCTCTTTGGGGAGAGAGCGGACCGGCGAAGTCCGCCCCCGCCCGGCGGCTGAGGCGGCTCACGGCACCACCCTTCCGCACAAAGACCTCCAGATCGTCGCCCACCAGCGCGCTCCAGGCCAGATCCGGCCCCGGGTCGACGGCGACGCCCCCGCCGGTGCAGCCGGCGAGGGCGAGCAGCAGGGCCAAGGCCCTCACGGGTTGGATGTCACCCGCACCGCGTCGGCGATGACGACATAGCCAGGCGTGGTCCAGCGGCTGAGGGCGACACGGTTCCAGCCCGCGCTGAAGTTGTAGCGCCCCAGCGTGTTCCAGCGGCCGCCGTCGCGGCTCTGGTCCACCAGGCTGCGGCCCAGCTCGGTGCTGGCGGCGTTGTAGACCAGGAAGGGCGCCGAGCGGCTGCGGTCACTGGCCGAGGTCCACCAGGCCTGCACGGTCAAGGTCTGCGGAGAGTCCAGGTAGAACCAGAAGTTTGCGAGATCCGAAGACTCGGCCGTACTGCGCCACCAGTAGCCCGTGTTGTAGTAGCCGCCGACATTGACCGACCCGGTCCAGGCCGAGCTGACCTCCATGTCGGCGCTGGGCCCATTGGCGGTCGTATTGCTGTCGATGACGATGTCGATTGGCGCCCGAGCTGCTGCTGCCCGACGAGGACCCGCCGCTTGCTGCTGCTGCCCCCGACGAGGACCCGCCGCTGCTGCTTACTGCCCCCGACGAGGACCCGCCGCTGCTGCTGCCCCCTGAGCTGCTGCTGCCGCAGGCGGCGTTGATGCGGTCGAGGTAGGCCGTCCAGGGCCAGTTGGGGCCGGGGTCCACCCGGTTATAGGGCTGCAGCTGCCCGTGACCCACCACATGGTAGCGGTCGCGGGGGATGCTCCAGTCGCGGCTGATGCCGCAGACCAGGTTGGCGCTGGTATCCAGCAGGCCGCTGGACCAGCTGGACTGGCTGGCGTAGCCGGCGTGCTCGATGCCCACCGTGAAGTTGTTGCTGCTGGACCCGTTGCGGGCGCAGTTCGTGCTGCTGTTCAGCGCGCAGTCATAGGTTGCGCCAATATGCCAGGCCTTGCGGTCCTCGGTGACCAGCTGGCTGACCTCGGACCCGTCGCTGTTGACCACATAGTGGGCCGACACGCCAGACGAGGAGTTGGTCAACCAGCTCCAGCAGCCCGAGTAGCTGCCTTCGCAGGTGTGGATGATGACCATGCTGGGGGTGCCCGCGGCCCCCGACGGCCGCGCCGAGGTGTTGGGCGAGGCCCGCCAGACCACGCCGGAGCGATCGGCGCTGCGCCGATCCTGGGCCGGCAGCTGGAAGACCGGCTGCACATCGACGGCCTCGATGGTGCCCAGCTCGGTGCGAACCCCGTCCTGCAGCCGCTTGTAGACGCCGCGGTGGATGTAGTGGGCCTGGCCTTCGCTCTCTTCGATGCCGCTGACATAGGCCACGGTGGTCGCCCACAGGCCCAGGGCGTCGCGGTCGGGCACCCCCGAGGCCGCCGCGTCCATCAGGGCCGCATAGGCGCGGATATTGGTGCGCCGGCCATAGCGCACCATGTCGGGGTGGATATCCAGCAGGGTGGCGGCCACCTCCACCTTGTCTTCGGGCAGGCCCATCAGGCCCACCAGGGGCGCCTTGCCTTCGAATTCCTCCTGGCCCTCCACCATCTGCCAGCCCGTATTCTCATAGGCGATGGCCTGAAGCAGGTTGGCGGGCACGTCGAATTCAGCGGCGGCATCCAAGAAGTCCTGGTCCAAGCTGGCCGCAGACTCGAATTGGGTGTCCACATTGGGCTGCGGGTCGTCGGCCACCCCCGTGTCCAGGTTGAGGGGGGTGCTGCACCCGGCGGTGAGCAGGGCGAGCGCAGCCAGCGCTCCGGAACGGTACAGGGACATGCGAGCCTCCCAGCGACGGCCAGAGGCTACCATCGGTCTTCGCCCGGCCGGATTCACACCGATGTCACCCTGCGCCGGTGGCGCCCTCCCCGCCGGTCCTGCAGCCCCTGGTCTGTTCCCATGCCCTTGCCCCTGCCGCCCGACATTGCCGTGCTCTGCCGGGGATGGCTTCACGGAAACGTCGTCATCATCGAGGATGACGACGGCTGCAGCCTGGTGGACACCGGCTACCACACCGGCCTGGACGCCCTGCGCGCCGCCTTGCCCGGGCCCGTGCACGCCATCGCGCTCACCCATGTTCACAGCGATCATGCGGGCTGCGCGGCCGCCTTGTCCGCGGAGCACGGCGCGCCGGTCTATGCCAGCGCCCGGGCGGGCGATCTGCTGCGGCGCTGGGATCGCCGGGGCCTGTGGCTGGCCAGCACCGGCCAGGAGCTTCCCCGCTTCTTGCCAAGAGAGGTGCCTACGGATGGGATCGCGCTCGGCGACCGCGTCTTCGAGGTGATCGAGACCGGCGGTCACGCCACGGGGGGCCTCAGCTTCTTTGATCCCACCGACGGGCTGCTGATCACCGGGGACGCCCTGTGGGAGGACGGCTTCGGCATCCTCGACCCCTGGGTGGACGGCGCCCACATCCTCGAAGACGCCCGCCAGGCCCTGCACAACCTGTCGCAGGTGGATGGCCGCATCCTCATCCCCGGCCATGGCGAGCCCTTTGCCGATCTCGAAGGCGCCTTGCAGCGCGCCGAACAACGCCTGAACTACCTCGCCCGCAACCCCGATCGGCTGCTGCACCAGGTGCTCAAGAACGGGCTGGGCTTCTTCAAGCTCATGCAGCCCGACGCCGACGCGGCCACCCTCTGGCAGGCCGGCATGACCCTGGCCTTGGCCCACGATCTGGACGAGGCCGGCGCCAGCCGCTGGCTCGCCGACGCCGGCCTGCGGGCGCCCTGAGCCCCCTCACTCGCCGAGCAGCCGGATGCAGCCCTCGGCCGAGGCCATCGTCGAGCGCATCGTCCCATCGTGCGCTCCTTCCTGTCCGCGGGGGTGGCGCCGGCCTACTTCGACGGGTTCGTGGGCCGCACCTGCGGGGCGCTGGTCGCCATCCTGGCCCGCCAGCTCGCGGCGCGGGGCGAACTGTCCCGGGCTTCGTTCGTCGAGAGCTTCAGGCCTTGGTCCGGTGCGGCTCGTTCACCGATGGCTTCGCAGACTTGCACCGCGCCGCCTGTGACCACCACCGCCTCGTGCCCTTTACGTGCGGCGGCCGCGGGTTCTGACCATCGTGTGGCGGCCGACGGATGGCAGAGCGCGCCCGCCATCTGGTCGAGAGGGTCTTGCCCGCGGGGGTGCCGATCCGGCAGGTCGTGCTGACGCTGGCCTGGCGGCCGTGACTCCTCCTGGGTCCTCCAGACCGGCACGCGCCACGATCTGTGCTGCGGTGTGCTCAAGGACTTCCTGCGGGCCTTGGTCGTCTGGGGGTCGTTGCGCGGGAGTTGGAGGATGGAGCGGAGATCGACGGCGGAGGTCCAGTGTCGGGCGGCTCGGTGCAGAGTCACCACGACCACCGTGTCTACATGGCCTTTCGCGTGCTGGGGCTGGTGGCTGACAGAGACGTCGCGGTGGATGAGGCCGGGTGCGAGGCCGTGAGCCACCCCGACTTCGAGGCGCACGTAGAGGCGCTGCGCGGGGTGACCGATCAGCGACGCCGGGAGACGATCCCCGCGCGCACCCGGGTCACGCGGTGCGCGCGCCCTGCTCGGCGAGGAAGTCGCGGTAGGCCATGGGCGTGAGGTCGTCCGGCTCGCGTCCGAGCCGCCCGCGATGGGTGCCCAGGTGGTCGAAGACCCAGGCCAGGTAGCGCTCGACATCGACGCCGCTCTTCTGGGCCGTCCGGACGACGCTCAGCAGCGTGGCCCAGCGCTCCGCACCCGCGACGCTGCCGGCGAAGAGCGAGGCGTAGCGCAGCTTGGCGTGGCGCTGGAACTCTCGCTCGGAGGCGTTGTTGTCGAGGGGCAGGTTGGGGGTAAGCTCTGCATAGGGCCGTTCCGCCCGACCCCGGCCCCTTGGCTACGGAGCAGCACCATGGAGGTGCTGCATGGCACAAGCCCGCTCGAGAGCTCGCCGTTCACGCCAGGAGTGGCGAGCCCTCGTTCAAGAATGGAAGTCCACAGGTCAGACGGCGAGTGCGTTCGCGAGCTCACGCAGCTTGAACGTGAACACCTTGAAGTGGTGGCACCGTGAGCTGAACACGGAGTCGGACGCGGTGTCCTTGGTTGAGTTGCTGCCCAGGCCTACCGAGCCCAAGGGCTCCGTCAGCGGGCCCAGCATGATCGAGGTGGTCGTCGGTGAACACACCGTGCGCCTGCCAGCGACCTGCGGCCCGGTTCGGGCGGCGCTGCTTGTGGCCGCGCTTCTGTGGGCCAAGTGAAGCTCCGCCCAGAGGTCACGGTGCGGTTGGCTCGCGAGCCCGTCGATTTTCGCAAGCAGATCGATGGCCTGGCCATGGTCGTGGGGCGTTCGCTGGGCAGGGACCCCATGTGCGGTGAGCTGTTCGTCTTCCACAACCGTCGAAGGACCGCCCTGAAAGCGTTGTATTGGACGCCCAATGGATTCGTGCTTCTGTACAAGCGTCTCGAACGGCATGGTTTCAAGCTCCCTGTGTTGCCTGAGACGGCCACCGATGCTGAGGTCTCCACCGAGGACTTCCAGGCTCTGCTGGACGGCCTCACAACGCGCCTGAGTGTTTAGAATACCTGAATACGGTGCATGCACGCCAAGGTGTGTTGAGTTAGGAGAAGGCATGGTTGACGCTGGAAAACGGGTCGTGCACCCCACCCACCGCGAGGAGCTTCCGGACGACCCGGAGCTGCTCAAGGAGATGGTGCTGCAGCTCGCCCAGTCCAATGAAGATCTCGCGCAGAAGGTCGCCTGGTTCCAGCGCGCCATGTGGGGCAAGAAGTCCGAGCGCCTGACGGAGGTCGACCCCACCGACGGCTTGCAGGCCACGCTGTTTGGCAGCGACGAAGTTGAGGCCGAGGCCCGCGCCATATCCGCGGAGAAGCCGGCGCCCGAAGGTGACGACGAGCCGGTCAAGATGCCGGGCACCAAGGACAAGCCCAAGACCCGTCGTGGCGGCAAGCGCTCCGAGAAGCGGGGCCGTTTCCAGGGCGGGACCGTGCCGCCGGGAACTCCGATTCACACGCGCCAATTCACACTCGACGGCTGCACCTGCCCTGTCTGCGAAGGTGCACTCAAGAGCATCGGCACCGACAAGCGGCAGCGGGTCGAGTACATCCCCGGCCACTTCATCGTCGACGAGGCCGTAGTCGAGTCCGGTGTCTGCGCGGTCGACAAAGACCACGGCGTGGTCACCGCAGAGGGCCCCGCCTACGCGCTGCCAGGCAGCGTCCTTGGCAGCCACCTGCTCTGCAAGATCATCGTCGACAAATTCGCGGACAACATCCCGTTGAACCGACAATCCAAGCGCTTCGCCCGCAAGGGTGTCAACCTGGGCACGTCCACACTGTCTCGCAACGTAATCGCCGCCGCGGGCTTGGCGGTCCACATCGTCGAGGCCATACACGACGAGCTGCTGATCAGTCCCTGGCTGCAAGGCGATGCCACCGGGCTGCCCATCATCATCGGCGACCGCGGACAGACCCACAATGCGACCTTGTGGGTGTACAGCAACGGTGAATCGGCCGTCTTCGACGTGTCCATGACCAAGCACGGCGACTTCCCGGCCGAGTTCCTGAACGGCATCCAGGGCGTCTGGCTGGCCGACGGCGCCTCGGACTACAACCAGGCAGCCTCCGTCGAGGGTGTAGAGCGCGCTGGTTGTTGGTCGCACGGTCGGAGGTACCTGTTCGACGCACGCAACGACAACCTGGCCGTCGGCGCCGCCCTGCTCATGGTCCGCGACCTCTTCATGATAGAGCGGACCGCCATGCTGCTGCCGATCGACGATCGCCGCGGCTACAGGAACACCCAATCCAGACCTTTGGTCGAGCAGCTCCGAAAGTGGCTCGTCGAGCAGAAGGACACCGACCACGTCCTGCAACGACCCAAGAGCTTGTTCGCCAAGGCGGTCGGCTACCTCGATCGCCAATGGGCTCGCCTGACCCTGTTCCTCGACCATCCCGACGTGGTCATCCACAACAATCGCTCTGAGTTGCTCCTGAGAACACCTGTGATCGGACGCCGGAACTGGCTGTTCGCCGGGTCGCCGCAGGGCGCGATCGCGAGCACCGTGCACTACAGCATCGTCGCCACCTGCATGATGCTCGGCATCGACCCCATGGACTACCTCGAGGACGTGCTGCCCAGGCTGCAGAACATGAAGACCGCGCAGGTCAAGAACTGGACGCCGGCCAAGTGGGCAGAGCGGCGACGACTGGCGGTAGACGAGAAGCACGCAGACACGTAGCGGCGCTTCAGCGGGCCTCAACAGGGGGCTATGCAGAGCTTACGGTTGGGGTCTTCGACGAAGCGGGTGAGGCCCTCCCAGTGGTTCAGGGTGTAGTTCACCACCTTGCCGACCGGGTCCCAGGGCAAGGGCTCGCTGGCCTGGACTGCGAGGTGCCAGGCCCGGTAGCGGTCGAGGCTTTCGACGCTGTGCTCCTCCCGGAACGCGCGGAGCTCCTCGCCGGTGAGGCCCTCGGCTTCGGCCTGTTCTTCCAGCGTGTTCAACCCGCCGACAAAGCCCAGCCCCCCGGCGGCCAGCTTCGGCCGGACCCTACGCGCGTCGCGGTACTTCCGCAGCAGGTGGGCGTTGCAGTGGGCCAGCACGTTGCTCGACGCCATCGTCCGGTTGAGGCTCTCTGCGTCGCACAACAGCGGGACGGTGACGCCGTCCAGCCGCTCGGCCAGCGCATCGCCGTGCTTGGTCATGTCATAGGCGAAGACGCTGATCTCGTCGTGGGTGAAGACCTCGAGGAAGCCGTCCCACGCCTCCTCCTGGCCGGAGATCAGCTTCTTGAGTCCGGTGCCGCCGAAGGCGACGTACGGGCCCGCCTTCAGCAGTCGCCAGAGGCCCTCGACGATGGGGGTGACCAACTCGGCCGCCCCGGCGACGAGGTGTACCAGGGTGCCCATGGCCAGGTCGATGCCTTGGCCCTGAAGCTGCAGGTGCACGCGGTCCAGCGGGACCAACATCCCGAACTCTATCGTCACCAGCCAGGCCCGGAAGCGCGCGTCGTACAGCGTCCGCTTCGCTGGCATGGGCGGCATCTCGGCCGTGGTGGTGGTTCCGCACGCCGTGCAGTCCACCCACTCGCGCTCGATGACGCGACAGCGTACGTGGGCCTGGACCACGGTGTACGTCCGGGTCGTCTCGACGTTCTTTCGCCAGACCTTCCCGCCGCACTGCCCGCAACCGCAGACTCGGAGGTGCTCGACGTTCTCGACGAGGTGCTTGGGCGTCGGCGGGCGCCCACCCCGAGACCGCGGCCGCGACTTCTTCTCGGGCGGCGTGGAGGCCGTAGCACTGCTCGAGGGGTTGCACGACGATGGAGACGGTGGCGGGGCTGCCCGGCTCGGCTCCGGGTCGGGGTCGGGGTCGGGGTCGGGGTCGCGGACCGAACGCCGCGCGAGGTTCAGCCGCCACGCGTTCAGCGAGCGGGCGTCCACGCCGCGGGCCCGCGCCCAGGTTGCACGGGAAAGGCCGCTCCGCATAGCGGCCTCCAGGCGCGCGTAAGCGTCGGTCTCGCCTGCAATCTTGCGGCCAGGCATCGGCACCTCCCTGGAGGGAGCCTACTCCGACTGCCAACCGCTCACGCGGCCGCCTGGCCTCGGTGATGGGCCCCTGCGCGGGTGAGGGGAGGGGGTCTCAGGGGCGGCACCGGCTGGGCGAAGTTGGAGGCGCACGCTGTGGCAGCGGGCATCTTCTCGGACGATGGGCAGGTCGGACTCCGGCAGGCCCATACCGCGAGTGATGGCCTCGAGGCAGAGGCTGGCAGCCGCGTCGCTGAGCGGTCTGCCCTGGGTGTGCAGTCGGAGGAGCAGGCCGTCGGCCGAGATCTGGGCCACCACTGTGGCCTCGCCAACAGTCCAACGCCGGAGCAGTGGACCCGGGTCCGCGTGACCGATCGCGTGACCGACACGCCCGAAGGCGAGCAGGGGGAGCGGGGTGGGGGTCGAGAACCGGCGCCACATGAAGAGTCCGACGCCTATGGCCAGGAGGCAGCCCACCGCGAGTGGCTCCCATCTCACCTCGCCGGGGCTGCCCAGCGCGATGCCGGCGACCAGGGCCGGCCCCGCCAACCACTGGGACTGGCTCACGCCCCACCAGCGTCGTCGGGCGTCGTCACGGAGGAACTCAAGGGCGAAGCGGACGACGGCGTAGATGGCCAGAGCAGTACCTGCGGCCCCTCCGGGTTGGCAGCGCAGACTGAGCGCGACGGTGAGCGGCACGAGGCCCAGCCACAGCGCGCCCTCGAAGAGTTGGACCGGCAGGCGACGTAGGGTGGTGTCGCCTGCCGGGAAGCCGGGCGGGTAGCGGATCCCCCACCCAGCGCGCACGCCGTGGCGTAACCGCTCACCCTGCCCCCTCTTGCCCCGCGCCGCCGCGCGTGTCTCCGTCCCGCCCGCGCTACGCGGTGTCGTAGATCGGCCGGGCGTTGAGCCCCCGTCCCTTCCTCCAGTTCCAAGGCAGCAGGTCTTCAACGGTGAGACCGGGCTCGCCCACGGCAATCAGCACGTCTGCCAGCCACGGCTCCGGGTCCACCCCATGCAGCTGGCAGGTCGCCATCATCGACAAGAGCATCGCGAGGTGCTCGCCGCCCTCGTCGCTGCCGACGAAGAGCGCCGTCTTCCTCAGCAGGGCCACGATGCGCAGGGCCCGTTCGCTCAGGTTGTTGTGGATCGGCACCCGCGCATCCGTCAGAAACAGCGTCAGCGGCCCCCTCTGGTTGAGCAGGTAGCCCATCGCCTTGGCGATGCTGGTGCGCGGCTCAAAGCGCCCGACCTCGCGTTCGATTGTGGCGAAGAGCGCGGCGACCACCGGGGCCGACCGCTCCTGTCTCAAGGCGAGGTGCGCGTCGGTGCCGACGATTCGCTGCTCGACAGCGAGGTGCTCGATATAGAACAGCTCGCCTATCAACACGAGCAAGCCATCCACCAGCGCCTCGTCGTAGCTGCGGGCCTCGTAGAGCCCCCGACGGCCATGGGACCAGCACCCGCCGCGTTGCCGGCGGCCCGCCTGGGTGACGAGGTTGTAGCCCGTGTGTCCATCGACGGTCAGCGTGCCTTTCGAGCGCCCCAACACGCTATCGGCGACCTGGCCGCCGCGCGAGGGCGAGTAGAGGTACAGGACCACCTCGTCGGTGGCGAAGACCCACATCCAACCTTTGCGCGTCTTGTCCTCGTCCAGCACGGGCTGCGGCGTCTCGTCCGCCGAGACGTGCGATGCGGCGCCCACCCAGGCCATCAATGCCATGTACAGCGGCACGACCGCCACCGCGCTGCGGTGGAACAGGGTGCAGATGACCGAGATCGGCAGGGGCGCGCCCCACCGTTCAAAGGCCCGTTCCAGCCGCCGCAAGGGCATGCCGTCCAGGCACTTGGTGACCGCTACCTTGGCGTGCAGGGCCGGGCCGTAGATGCCCCCTTCGATCACCTGGGGCGGCGGTGGTGCCGTCACGATCTTGCCGTCGGGCAGCACCCGCTGCTCGCGCTGCACGAGCAGGCGAACCAGCTCGCCACGGCGCCACTCGTAGATCACCGATCCCTCGGGGGGCAGCGCGCGACCCGGGGGCAGCTGGGGATCCAGTGGCAACACAACGGTCTTGGTGCGCAACGCATCGAGCTTGGCCTGGCGCGCCCGGGCAGCGGTTTCGCGTTCGGCCTTCCGCTGCTCTTCGGCCAGCTCGCCGCGACGCCGCTTCCGCGCCTCCTTGCGGGCGTCGGGCGTCTTCTTCTGCCGTTCGGATCGCTTGCCGAACACGTGCCGCTCAAGCTGGTCGATGCGGTCCTTCGTGACCTGCAGGGCCAGCCCATGCTCGGTGGCCTGGGTCTGGGCCTCGACACGCACGGCGTCGATCTCTTCCTGCGCCGCAATGAGCTGGGCCGTCAGCGCCTGCCGCTCTGCGGCCCCGGCGTCAATCACGCCCTGCATGGCGACCAGGGTCTCGCCCACGCGCGCGACGAGCGGCTCGGTCAGCGCCCGGATCAGCGGGTTCTGCTGGCTGTGCCAGGCCTGCAGGTCGGCCAGCGCGGGGGTGGCGAGGTCGGTCATGGGGCCCATCGGATCACGGCGCCGACACGGCGTCGATCCGTGGCGAACACCCACCGCCCGACTTCGATCGTTGTACGCCGGCAACCTGCAATCCCGCGAGTAGCGAGGCCAACGTGGCCGCGTCCAGCGTCGCGGTGCGCGCGCCCGGCGGGACCGCGGGCAGGGCAAAGCAGCCGCGGGAGAGACGCTTGTAGAGCACCACGAGGCCGGTGCCGTCGTGGGTCAGAATCTTGATGTGCGTTCGCCGACGGGACAGGAAAACAAAGAGGTGGCCGGCGTACAGGTCGAGTCCGGCCTGGACCACCCGGCAAGCGAGGCGGTCAAAACCACCGCGCATGTCGACGGCCTCGGTGGCCAGGTAGATCTGCTGGGTCGGGCTGGGTGTCAGCATGGCGCGAGCGCCTGGACCACCGCCGCGAACCAGGCGGCGGGCGGCGGGCTGTCGAAGTGCAGCGCGTGCCCGCCAACGCGCACGGAGAACGCAGGCGTGGCCGGCGCGGGCGGCGCGGCCACCTGCACGAACCGGGGCGCCTCGGTCGCGGCCGGGGGCGCCGGACGGTGCCGCGCAACCCAAGCGGCGAAGGTCGCCTGGGCCACGCCGTGTTGTCGGGCGAAGGCCGACATCGACTGGTCAGTGCCGCGCCACTCCGCGACGAGGCGGCCCTGCTGGACCACCGGCGTGTGTTTGCCCATTGAAGTTTGCCTCCTGGGACACCGTCACACGGCGATGTGGACCCGGGAGGGGGGGCCAGGCTGAGCGGTTACGCCGTGGCAGCACCCTCCCACCAGGCAGCCCATGCGGCCCCAGGCCATGATGGCGGAGAAGGCGGCCATGTGGATGTCGAGACCGACGAGCGGGTCGAGCCCGGCAAGAGGGTAGATCACGAGGGCTGCGGCCAGGGTGATGGCCATGCCCTCGAACAACACATGGACCTCCTGGCGAGCGAAGCGGTGGTGAACGACGACGTAGGCCACGTAGGCGGCGAGGGCTGCGGCGCCGGCGGAGGTCGCTGTCGCAAGGGGCACACCGTGCAGCGCTGCGGTGACCATGCCCACCGCGAACCCGCTGACCAGCCCGGCCAGGGCGGTCAGGCGCCACGTGTACACCAGGGTGTTGCCCAGGCGAACCTCCCGCCGGGGGAGGCGGTCGAGGAAGGTGTTCACCATTGGCTCCGCCGGAAATACCACACGGTCGGGAGGCCGAGCGCCATCTGGACCGCCTGCCCGAAGAAGTGCGCCTCCGGGGACGACACCCGGGTGGCCTGAATGCGTACGGATGATCATGGCCGTCACGACCCATCAGTTGCGTTCGAATGGGCTTAGGACGACATCCAGGGTAGGTGGGATCCCGCCCTTGGGAATCGTCCGAAGGACTGGAGTTGAGCCGAGATGATGAAATCGAAGGGTGTGTTCATGCCTGGGATCGAGAAGGATGGAATATGTCCCGTCTGCGGATGACATCGTATAGGCGATTCCAGCCTCGGCGACAGTGGTTTGCGGCAGGGGCGCGCCACTCGGGTCCGTGACCTTGCCTTCAAGGGGTAGCCCGGGCACCATGTCAATCGCGAGGGTAGTGTTCGGCGACACAACCAGTTCGGACCTGTGCACGGGGGCGTATCCACTCCCCGCTGAAACCGCGTAGGATGCCACGCCGCACGCAGTAGTCATGGTCATCTCGCCACCATTGGTAGAAGAGTCCAATGTTGCAGTGGACGAGTCCCATTCCTCCGTCTTCTCTACGGATATGAGTACGGAGAGCGGAGTGATGAGATCACCGGAGGGACCGCGTGCTGCGATGGAAACCTGGCAGGGATCAGGCAACAAGAAACCCACTAATCCACCACCTTCCACCTTGTGGTATCGTGGCTTGCTGGCCCAGCCGACGAGTCCCAGCGTTGTTGGCTCCGAGAGTGTAATTTCGGCGATGCCACTGGAGTCGGTCTTGTGCGCCAACCGTTCATGGCCCCGCTCACTGATTCTGGCTCGTATTCCAACTCCTGCCGCTGGTGCTCCGGACTCATGTAGCGCTTGAACCGTGACAGAATAGGGTGGGCTCTCGGAGCAGGCGAGACCCACCAAGGCGGAAAGCGGGACCAGAATGCCGATGGGCCGACCCTTCAACATTCGACGCCTTCGGGACAGTCGCATTCACTCTCTTCGCAGCACTCCTGGATGTCGTAGCTGCAATCGGGGTACGTTTGGACCCGCGCGCATCCCGTCTGGCAACTGCCTGTTCCCGGGTAGTCGGTCCCGTCCCCGATGCTGACGCAGGGCCCGGAGTTGTATCCGGAGTGGTCGCACTCACCACCGAAGGTAGACATGAACTCTCCACGTTGCTCATCAGGCTCCTTGCCACCCAGGCACATGCTCACCGCTATGCCGGATCCCGATGCGTCACCCATGCGGATGGACAGGTCCGAGATGAACTCCAGCGTGGCGAGCTGGTCGCCGCGCACGTCTGGCGGGATGGGTGGAAGCGAGGCCCCGAGCGCGTCGATGGACCGCGCGAGCTGCCTCCGCGACGTCATCGCTCCCACCCAGGGGAAGGCAGGCGGGAAGGGTGCACCACGGGGCCACCACTGCTCCAGCACCTGCCGGTACTCGGCCGCGCGGTAGGGCGCCGTCTGTGCGCCCGCCGCGCAGCCGCGACTGTTGTTCTTGTTGCTCATGGGCGTCCTCCCAGGCTGAGGCTTAGAAGGGCTTGCGCATCTCGAAGACCTCGACCCGGGCCTTCTGCTCAGCCGCGGACGAGCCGTCCTTGATCTTGAGGACGGGGAGGATGACCTCGCCCACGACCTCGGCGTTGGCCCCACCAGCGCCGATGGCGCCCTCGAGGGTCTTGCCCTCCTCGACAGGCGTGAACGCGATGATGTCGATCTTGAGGTCCTCGTACCAGCCGACCTGGGGGCCGTGCTGGACGTTCATGCCGACCTGGGTGGTGGCGGACGAGGCGTAGAGGACCTTGATGAAGTACTGGAGCGTCTTGACGGCACGACCACCGGCCTTGGGCGGTAGTTCGAGAGTAGCGGCTTCGCCGGAGGTCCCGGACTTGATGACAAACTCGCCGACCTTGCGAAAGTTCATTGTGCACCTCGGGGGAGGTGCACGCGCCAGGGAAGGGCAAGCGCCAGGGAAGGGCAAGCGCCAGGGAAGTGTTACACGATCGTCGCGGGCTGTCAAAGGCCGTTTTCGTCGGATCACTTCCAGAACGCCACACAGGTGCTGGGAGAACATCGGCGGTCGCAGCACCCCCGTGCACGTGCATCCGACGTCGGGGCGGGGGAGGTGTTGGCAAGGGCGATCGGCGGCCGATGCGCGGCACGTCGGCGATCGGGTGGGTAGACTGCGCCCTCGCCCGAGGTCGCCATCTCCCGCACCGCCGTCCTCCTGCTCGCCCTGTCGCTGCCTGCCTGTGGCGACAAGGACGACAGCAACGCCGACGGCGATCCCTCTACCGACGGAGACGATGACACCGACGGCGACGGCGACGATGACACCGACGGCGACGGAGACGACGGAGACGATGACACCGGCGGAGGTGACGGCACAGGCGACGGCACCTCCCCAGTCGATGACTCCAGAGGGCCGCTCGGTGGCGCCCTGTGTACTGGCCCAGCGTGAACCGAGTTGGGGGTTGAGCTGAGAGTGGATCCAAGGTGCTCTCGCTCCCCGGGCGGCGATTGTTGTAGCGGCCGATGAAGTCGGCGACGATGCGGCGCGCCTCGTCGAGAGACCCGGTGGGCAGGACCGGATGGCGTCCCCGTTGAGCGTGCGGAGCCGCCGTTCGATCTTGCTGTTGGGCTGAGGGGTAGCCCGGCGTGACATGCACGTGCGTGATGCCGACGAGTCGGACGTACTTCTTGTAGTCGGGGGCGATGAACTGGGAACCGTTTTCGGAGATGATGCGGGGTTTGACGACGGGGAGGCGCTCCAGGCTACGCATGGACGACAGGCGCGAATTCGTGCTCGGTCATGGACCCGCGGATGTCGTGGTGGACGATGAACCGGCTGCAACCGTCGATGATGGTGCAAAATAGTAGACAGTGCCGGCGACGTTGATGGAGGCGATGTGGATGTGCCAGTGGTCGTGGGGGGGCGAAGGGGGTACCCGACGCCGGCCTGCGCGCGCCCTGATCGCGCTCAGGGGGCGACGGTGAAGGCCGCGCTGGTGGTCTCGCTGCCATCGCCCCACTGGATGCGCACCCGGTAGTCGCCAGGCGGCAGATCCATCACCCCGGGCACGGCGTGGCGCACGGGGAAGTCCAGGGTCCAGGCAAAGGCCCGGGGCTGCGGGTCCAGGCTGTCGGCATAGGGCGGGTCCACGTCCAGGTGCCAGTGAAAGGGCTGCATGTCGCTGGTCCACAGCACGCCGTTGGGCCGCATCAGCGGCGCATCCCCCGCACCCAGCAGGGTGGCGACGGGCGCGCCCAGCCAGGGCGCGGTGCCCTGCACCCTGAGGCTCACGAGGTCGGCGGGCCCCACGCTGGCGGCGGGCTGCTGCAGGACGGTGCCCAGGCCCAGCGCCTCTTCGGCCTGGTAGGGGCTGAAGGTGGGGTCGGCGAAGGGGGTGATGGGGTCGGGCTCGTCCAGCTCCACGTCGGCGCCCTGGAAGCGCCCCTGCACCTTGACCGCCACCTCGGCCAGGTAGCTGCCCTGGCGGGGCCCCCACAAGGCGCCGCTGGCCTCGTAGCCCCCCTGCCACCAATCGTCTTCCAAGATGGAATAACCCAGGTAGTCCTGCGAGTATCCAACAAAGAGGATATCCGTCGTATCGGGCCAGTCAGCCTGGATATCGGCCATGACCTGCTCGGCCAGGGCGGTGCCCGGCTCGCCGGGAAAGGTGACCAGGGTGAGGTCGCCCACGCGGCCCGTGCTCATCACGGTCTGGTTGGGGGCGGGGAAGGTGGCGTTGAAGGGCAGGCAGACCTGGTCCAGGCCGTCGACGGTGGTGCCGGCATCGCAGTCGCTGTCGCCCTCGCAGTAGACGGCGCCATACTCGTAGGGGAACTCCCCGTCGGCATAGCCGATGGCCTCGCGGTCGATGCGGGCCCGGTGCACCTCTGCGGCGATGACGGGCTCCTCCTCCCAGGCCAGATCGCCGGTCACCACCGGGGCGAGATCCTCGGCGAACTGCCAGCCCGTCTCAGCGATCTGCTGGAAGGGGGGCGGCTGGGAGGCCCCGTCCAGGTAGGGCACCTCGCCGCTGTGGGGCGACATGTCCCCGGCCCAGGCGTTGAGCACCATCACGTCCACGGGGTGGTCGAAGCGGTCCTCCAGGGACTGCTCCATGGCCCCAAAGACGTCTTGAGACAGCGTGAGATCGTCGATGGACAGCGCCGTGCCGTGTACGGCATAGGCGGCCACGATGCCTTGCAGCTGCCCCTCGCGCTCGATGGCAATGAAGGGGGCGGCCCCATTCTCGTAGTCGGGCGCCCCGTCTTCGCAGCGGCGGTCGGCGTGGGCCTCGGCCGAATAGCCCGCGCTGGTGGCGATGCGCGCGGGGGCCAGGTCATCCAGGGCCGCGGCGATGGTGTCCACCAGGGCGTCCACGAAGAGCCGGTAGAACTCGGGGAAGAAGGTGTCGGCGATGATGTCGTAGAAGCCGCCGCCATCGATGATGCGACCCGGCCCGGAGTGGGTGTGGGTGGCCCCGAAGATGAGCGCGTCGTCCAGATCCCGGCCGGTGCGGTCCTTCAGGGCGAGCACCACGGCCCGGCGCAGCTGCTGGAAGAAGCCCACCGCGTCCACCCGGACGAAGATGACCTCGAAGCCCGCCCCCCGAGACAAGGCCGTGACCTTGATCTCGGGGTGCAGCATCAGGTCGGTGGTGCCCGGGTACAGATCCGAGAAGGGGGTCTCGGACCGCGGCGCGCCAAAGGGCCCGTAGCCCACCGTGCCCATGCCCACGGGCGCGGGGATGCGTTGGCTGGCAAAGCCCGCCATCAGCGGGCCGGGCTGGGCCTCTGGTGTGGGATCCTGGACGACGGGCTCGTCCTTCTTGCAGGCGAGCAGCAGCAGGGCGAGCAGGGCGACGCGCATGGGGGCTCCATCCCGGCACCCTGAAGGGGGGCCGGTCGATTCCGCAGCACTATAGCCCCGGCCCGCGGCCCGGCGGCTCAGGTCGTGCCGTCGTCGGGATTCCACCGCAAGATCTCGTTGCGGTTCTGAAAGAGGATGCTGTTGGCCTCTTGCAGGGACTCGAACTGCCCGGCATCGGTCCAGCGCCCGTGGCAGATGTCGAATTGCAGCTTGCCGTCGGCGATGTAGAGGTTGTTGACCGTCGTGATCTCGAACTCACCCCGCCCCGATGGCGCGATGGTGCGGATCTTGTCGAAGACGTCGCAGTGGTAGAAGTAGCAGCCCACCACGGCGAAGCTGCTCTTGGGCTGGGCGGGCTTCTCTTCAATCTCCAGGACGTGCTTCTCGTCCAGGGCGGCCACCCCATAGCGGCTGGGGTCGCCCACCTCCTTGAGCAGCACCCGGGCGCCGCCGGTCTGCTTGCGAAAGCGCAGGGCATAAGGCGCGATGCTGTACTCGAAGATGTTGTCGCCCAGCAGCACGCAGATGGGGCTGCCGCCGGCGAAGCCCTCGGCCAGCGCCAGGGCGTCGGCGATACCCGACGCGCTCTCCTGCACCTTATAGGTCAGCGTGCAGCCGAATTCCGCGCCGCTTCCCAGGCAGCGCACCACATCGCCCATGTGGTCGGTGCTGGTCACCACCAGGATGTCGCGGATGCCCGCGCTCACCAGCTGCTTGATGGGGTGGTGGATCATGGGTTCGAGGCCCACCGGCAGCAGGTGCTTGTTGGTGGCCTTGGTGAGGGGGAAGAGGCGGGTGCCCATGCCCCCGGCGAGGATGATGCCCTTCATGGTGCGCGACCGTCCCTTGAGCGGAGAAGGGCCGCAGCATATCGGATGCGGCCGGGTGCGCCCGCCCGGCCCCCGTCTCAACTGTTTGCGGGCATCAACCGACGAGAAGGCGCCGGCGCCGCACGCCGACACGCCTTGGAGGCCCCATGGCCGCTCCGCCCCCCCCTGACGACCGCTCGGCGGGCACCCGCCTGCCCGGCCGGCCCGACGGCCCCGAGTGGTTGACCGTCACCAGCCCCCTGCTGCCCGATCTCGACGAGCTGGTCCCCCTGCTGGCCGATGTCCTCGACCGCAGGTGGGTGACCAACCAGGGCCACTACGCCCGCCAGCTCGAGCTGGAGCTGGCCGCGCGCCTGGGGGTGCCCGAGCTGCTGCTCATCACCAATTGCACCATCGCCCTGGAGATGGCCGTGCTGGAGGCCGTGCCCCCCGGCGAGGTCATCTGCACCGCCTACAGCTTTCCGGCCACCTGGAATATGCTCTTCGAAAACAGCCGCTACAGGCCCGTTTTCGTTGATATTGGCGATCGGTTCTGCATTGACCCCGCCGCGGTCGAGGCCGCGATCACGCCGATGACCACCGCCATCATGGCCGTGCACCCCTATGGCTTTCCGTGCGATGACGGCGCCCTCAAGGCCATCGCCCGGCGCCATGGGCTGCGGCTGATCTACGACGCCGCCCACGTCTTCGGCGTCAGCCAGGACGGCGTGCCCCTGGGGGCCTGGGGCGATCTGTCGGCCTTCAGCTTTCACGCCACCAAGGTCTACAACACGCTGGAGGGCGGCGCCCTCACCGGCGACCCCGAGCTGCTGGAGCGCCTGGCCCGCCGCCGCAACTTCGGCCTGGTGGGGGATGACCAGCTGGGTTTCGGCACCAATGGCAAGGTGGACGAATTCCGCGCCGTGGTGGGCCTCCTCAACCTGAAGCGGGTGGACGCCGCCATCGCCGCCCGCATGGCCGTGGCCGACGCCTACCTGGCCGCCCTGCCGGCCCTGGGCATCGACGGGCTGACCCTCTACCCCGACCTCTTCCACGCGCCGGGGCGGGTGACCAACGCCTCCTACTTCCCGGTGCGCCTGGACCCGGCCGCGGGCCTGGACCGCGACGCGGTGCACAGCGCCTTGAAGACCCGGGGCATCCTGGCCAAGCGCTACTTCTTCCCCACCGCTGCCAGCTCGGAACTCTACGCCAATCAGGTGCGGGCCGCCGATGTGCCCCGGGCGCGGGCGGCCAGCCACGCCGTGCTCTGCCTGCCCATCCACCACCAGATGACCGATGGAGACGTCGATCATGTCGTGGACAGCCTGGCCTGGGCCTGCACCGCCCGCCCCTGACCCCCGGAGCGCCCCTTGCCCACCACCCTGGTCACCGGCGGCGCCGGCTTCATCGGCAGCGCCTTCGTCCGCCTGCTGCTGAAGGCGCGCCCCGACCGCAAGATCCTCAACCTGGACCGGCTGACCTATGCCGGCCACCGCAGCAACCTCGCCGGCGTGCTGGACCACCCCAACCACCGGCTGGTGGTGGGCGATGTGGCCGATCCCAGCCTGGTCGAGGCCCTCTTTGCCCCCGGTGACATCGACGAGGTGGTGCACTTCGCCGCCGAGAGCCATGTGGACCGCAGCATCGACAGCCCGGCGGTCTTCCTGCGCACCAATATCCTGGGCACCCAGGTGCTGCTGGACGCGGCCCGCAGCCATGGCCTGCGGCGCTACCTGCAGGTGAGCACCGACGAGGTCTATGGCCACCTGGGCAACGACGACCCGCCCTTCACCGAAGACAGCCCCATCCACCCGCGCTCGCCCTACTCGGCCAGCAAGGCCAGCGCCGACCACCTGGTGCTGGCCTATGGCGGCACCTATGGGCTGCCCGTCGTGATCACGCGCTGCTCCAACAACTACGGCCCCTACCAGTACCCCGAGAAGCTCATCCCCGTGATGGTGAGCAAGGCCCTGGACCGCGCCCCGCTGCCGGTCTACGGAAATGGGCTGAACATCCGGGACTGGATCCACGTGAGCGACCACTGTGCCGGCATTCTCGCTGTTCTCGATCAGGGCCGCGACGGCCAAGTCTACAATATCGGCGGCGACAGCGAGCGCACCAACCTGGACGTGGTCAAAGCCGTGCTGGCCGCGCTGGACCGCCCCGAGTCCCTGATCTCCTATGTGACGGACCGACCGGGCCACGACTGGCGCTATGCCATGGACGCCCGCAAGCTGAAGGCCGAGACGGGCTGGGCGCCCACCCGGCGCTTCGAAGCGGCCCTGGAAGAGACGGTGCGCTGGTATGTGGACCGGCAGGACTGGTGGCGGCCGTTGGTCAAGGCCGGGGGATGAGGGCGCTCTCGGCCCAGGCAGCCTCGGCTTCGGGGTCGGGTTCCCGGCGCGTGACGCGAAAGGGGGAGGGCTGGTCGGGGTGGGCATCGGGAAGCTGGACCCCATCGCGGGCTGCGAAGGCCCGAAGCTGGTCCCATGCCTCTTGCGGCTTTGAGCACAGGTCGTCGTAGTCCAGGGTCAGGATGCGTTCGGGTGCGACACGGGCGAGTCCTGCGTCGATGGCCGCGTCCATGCACCGCACCTGCGCGGCCACCTGCTGCAAGGGGCTCAGACCCTCGGCAAGGGGCCCTGGAAGCCTGAAGGAGTACCAAGCTTCCTCTGTTCCGTAGAATCGCCGACGCGCCCCCAGCAGGGACCGCATGGTCGCCGGCCCGTCCCGCCGCAGCCGAATGAAGCGGGCGGTGGGCAAGACCGCGGCCAGCCAGTCCAGGTCCCAGCTCGCGATCAAGGCCTTGAGCGCAATCGGGCGGCCAGCCACCGCCTCCCATGCCCCCAGCTGCCCGCAAAAAGCGGCGACATCGGCCCGGGCCCGACCGAGATCCCCCAGCGCCGGCGGATCGGAAAAGCCGAGGAAATAACGCCAGAAGTACCAGAATTCATTGGGGGCGCCGGGGCCGCGCGTCTTTCCCAGCTGGTTGGTATAGGGCGCTGGGTCGAGGATCTCGGGTGGCAACAGCAGCTCGGTCTGGTGGTCCACGGACGGGTCCGCCAGCAGGCGGTGCACCGCGGCGCCCACCGCCGGCGCCCGGTAGAAGCGCGAAATGAGATTGGTTGGCACCTCAAAGGTGCCCGCTCGGGCCAACCAAGCCATCGACATGGTCGTGCCAGAGCGGGGTGTGCCGCAGATCAAGTATACTGGCAGCTTGGGCGTGGAGTGGGCCTGGGCGAGCGCATCGCCACCCGGCCCGATGGCCGCGGTGAGGGTGGCAAGCAGGGCCTCCAGGCGGCTGTTGCGCTGGTGTTCGGGACTGCGTTGCTCAGTGGACATGGGGAATCTCTCTGTGCCCAGGCAGATCTAATCGACTGGCGGGCGCAGCCCCGCGCCTATGTCGAGCCAGGCGGCCCCGCAACCCTTGCTATTTGGCCGGATGCTGGCTGGTAGGCCGAGAGATGTTGAGGGCGAAGCGCCTCCCAATACCCCGCAGGCTGGACGGTTTTCAGATAGACTGCGCTCATGGGAGTCCCGAGTGGGGGCTGCCAGGGCCGGCTGGCAGCCCATCGTCGCGGGCCCCGCCGAGTTTTACCCACACAGGTGAAGGCGAGGGCCAACCGGGAAAGGTAGGAGTGGCCGGTGCCAGATTCAGTCGCTGGAGGAATCGGCGTGTTTCTCGGTCAAGAAGTGTCGCTTGAGACGACACCAACGCGCTTCCGTTCGTGCGCTCTGCGCGTCTCAAGTGGGCGTGCCGCATTGGCCAGAATTCTAGCAATTGCGCGCCCCAGACGAGTGCGGGTTCCTGACTGGACTTGTGACGCAGTCCTCCTGCCGATGGCCGAAGCATCTATCGCCATCTTGAGAGTCCCCGTCGGGGCTGACCTGTTGCCCGGTCCAGACATCGCGCCAGAGCCCGACGAGTTGGCTCTGGTTGTTGACCTGTTGATGGCGCCCAAGACCCGCGTCATTCTGGCGGACAGCGCGAGTCGCCGCCCACGGACATCAGGGCATTCGCATCCGTGCGCAAGTGGTTTGGATTGCCCGACGGAGCGCTCCTATCGGGACCAGATATGGGCCCGGCACCCGAAAGACGCAACGACCGAGTAAAGGACCAACACCTCAACGCCCGCGCGATCGGCTCCCCACTTGCACTATCCGCAATGCGCGCGAATGAATTGTGTCTCAACACCACCTATGAGGCTCCGGCCGAACAGAGCGACAACATCTTAGATAGGGTGCCTCACGATGCCATCAAGTCGGCCCGACGCCGAAACTTCCTGCACTTGCACGACGCCCTGTCTGACATAAACTTGATTGACCTGCCCCCGCTACCCTCCGGAAGCGTTCCCTTCGCATATCCGCTGCTGCCATGCGTGCCCGTAAGCCATGAAGAGCTGCACGCCGCACGCATCTGGGTGCCTCGCTTGTGGCCCGAGAGGACTGCCGACCGAGAGGCCACGGCCTGGACGCGACGGCTCTCGTCGGACCTGCTATAACTGCCCATCGATCATCGATACGGCCCGGCGGAGATGGACTCGGTTATGGACCATATCCGTGCCATACTAGTGGTGAGTAGGTGAACAATGATCGCTCTGACGTGCTGCAGCCAGCTTTCCATGTGCATTTTCAGGGGCTGATGCTATGACGCATCCCTATGCAAGCGCGCACTACGCTGAAAGCCTGGAACACATAGGTTCTCCCCTCTTCGTCCCCGAATGGGGTGGGCATGTCCTGCTTCGACAGACGCCCTGCGGCACGCGCCAAGACGCGATTGGTCCCTACCCATTGACCATTCTTGGGTCTGAGTGCGATCTGGCAGCTGGGCTCGCGCGCTTGAGGGCGGCAGGACTGGTCTCTGTGGTGCTTGTGCTGGATCGGGCTCACTTGCCGCCCGTGGCCGCAATTCAGAATGCACCCATGACGATCCGTCCCTACAAGTCGCACTATCTCTACGAACGAAACCGGGGACCGATTGGCTATGCCAAACACCACCGATACGAGGTCAAACGGGCCCAAGGACGGATTCGTGCGGCCGAAGTCCGCCTCTCGGACCACCTTGGCGCTTGGAAGGCGCTTTATGGCGAACTGGTGGTCAAGCACCGGCTCTCTGGCACCCATGCCTTCCTGGACCGACACCACGAGGTGCTCTCCACCATGCCCGGCGTCCGGACCTTCGCTGCCTTTGCTGAGGACCAACTGGTCTCGGCCCACATCTTCGTGACCCATGAGGGCCATGCAATGAGCCATTTGGCCGCCTCGTCGGCAGATGGCTATCGAGTTGGTGCAGCCTACGCTGTGAATGACCACGCAATCGTCCACTTGAGCGATTGTACGACCGTCAACTTCGGAGGTGGGGCAGGAGGGCAGGAAGATCCAGGGGACGGCCTCGTCCGATTCAAGAAGGGCTTCTCCAACTGCACAGCGCCTGCCTATATATGCAGCGCTGTGTTGGACGAGCCCACCTATCGCAAACTCAGCGCCGAAGGCGTGGAGTCGCAGTATTTTCCGGCCTATCGGCGGCCTGGCGCGTAGCCCCTGCCGACGCCATGCGAGTTGGGCATCTGCCCGATCGGCCCGGTCCCCGTGGATCGCCAGCAGTGACCGAAGACCAATCTATGGGCCCACCCAGAAAGGGCGGAGCCCCTGCACGATCAACGCATTTCGGGTGAGGGTCCACCGCTCCGTATCCTCCACCAGTCGCCGCAGGAGCAACCCGGTGACCTGGTCGCAGACTCGACCGCTGCGGGGAGCCCGTTGGCGCTGCGACTGCACCTCTCGCAGCGCCACCAAGGCGGCGCGAATTTCGCGAGAAAGCGCCCGCTCGCATACCGCCAGTTCGCCGGGGTCGGTGGGTAGAGGACCCTCGGAAGCTCGGTGGAGGGCGGGTGGCAAGGACAGCGTCGACTGGGGGGTCCACCCTATCAGCCCGGTGAGAATCGCCCGCACCAGAATCGCCTGAAGGAAAGCCTCAAGACTGCCGTTCGGCCCAAGCGCCGGCCAGTCCATGACCAGTTGCCGGTCCCAGCACAAGCTGGAGCGGTGCAGGTTGGTAGAGAGCGCCAGCGACAAATCCAGCTGGCCCAGCCCCCGTTGGAGGGTCCAAAGGCGGGTGGCCCCATCCAACTGCAGCTGGGAGACCGGGTGGGCCAACACCGCACAGCGGGTCCCCAACAGTCCTTCCTCCAATGCAGAGAGCCACGCCCCGTCAGCGATCTCCCCAGGCTGGAGCAGCGCGACATGCCGGCCCTTGGCCTCGCGCGTGAGGCGCTCGACCTGCTCGGCCTCGCGGTCTTGCGTGGGTGCCGCCAAGCAACGAACCGACCACGCCTTGGGGAGAGTCGCCGCGAAGTCCGATACCGCTGCCCACGCGGAATCGCCAATTTGGCCGCGGTCCAAGAGCAGTTCGATGGCAACCCGGCCCTCGCTCGCAATAGAGCCCAGACTTGCCAGAACCGCCGATTCATCGGTGCCTCGCCGCAAGGCCACCACTACGGTCAGGGCGCGCTCATTCATGGCGGCCTTCCGCGTCCGCGCGGCTGCGGGCCCAAAGCAGTTGCCGGCCTTCCGCTTCGAGACCGTCTCGCCTTTGACTCCACTCGAGCAACTGGTTGTAGGTCACGGAGAGAACTGCCCCATTGGCCGCGTTCAACTCGTCGTTCTGGCCCTGGGCCTGCATCCAGAGGCGCAGCTCCCTTCTTCGATGGAGCTGTGCAGTCAGGTCGTAGGCCAGCATCGTTTCAACACGCACGCTATGGTCACCCTGAAAGTCTGCGGTCTTTAGAGTCATCTGACCCGGGTGACGGCGCCAGATGCTCAGGGGCTCGGCCAGGTAAACCATGCCGCCCAAGAGCGCGCCGCGCAGCGGCACATTGTGGTCGTGGCCCTGGGGGAGGAGTGCTGGGGGAAAGGGCCCGAAAACCTCGTAGACCTTGCGATGCCAGGAGAATGTTGCGCCCAACATCTCTTTGGTCCAGCCATTGCTGCAGATGGTCTTCAGATCAATTCGGCCGCTCTGGCCCTTGGGAAAGAAGCGGCGCGCCCCCTCCAGGCTTCCGGTGGCCGACTCCCAGACATCGTGGGAAATCAACGCAGCCCCGGTCGCCTGCCAGGTCTCCACCACCCGCCGTACCCGGTGGGGCAAGGACACATCGTCGCCATGGGCCCGAACCTGGAAATCGGCGCTGGCCTTTTTCACCGTCCAAACTGCGTTCGCCCCCGCCCCCACATTCTCCGCCTGCCGATGCGTGATCACCCGGTGCGGCCCCCGATAGGCACCCACCACCTCCTGAATCACATCCCAGGTGCCATCGGGTGAGCAGTCGTCCGAGATCACGATCTCGAGGTTGGGCCAGTCCTGGGCCAGGGCGGCCTCGACCGCCTCGCGCACGAAGGCCTCGTGCTTGTAGGTGGTCATCACGAAGGAGATGAGCGGGGGCTCGGACATCTGCGCGGCCTCGCGGTGCTGGAGCGCCCCTTAGCCTAATGGACGCGGGGCCCTGCGTCCGCCCCCCCTCTGCCCCGCGATGGAAATCCGAGAGAAGCCGAGGATCTCCCGTCGAGGTGGGCCATGTCGGAGGGCGGCTGGCCCCGGGCACCTGCACCGGTGCAGGCTGTGCGGGTCCGCCCGGATGGGCCGGCCTCACCCCCACGAGATGGAGCCCCCATGGACCCCCTCATCGGTCAACTCATGCTCTTCGCTGGAAACTTCGCCCCACGCGGCTGGGCCCTCTGCGACGGCCAGCTGCTGGCCATCAGCGCCAATACTGCCCTCTTCAGCATCCTGGGCACCACCTATGGCGGCGACGGGCGCACCACCTTTGCGCTGCCGGACCTGCGCGGCCGCGCGCCGGTTCACGCCGGCACCGGGCCGGGCCTCTCTGCCATCCAGCTGGGCGAGAAGGGGGGCCACGAGTCCCTCACCCTGACCGCGGCCAACCTGCCCAGCCACAACCACAGCCTGAATGTAGACAACAGCGCTGGCGAGCAACGCAACCCCGCCAACAACGTGCTGGGCCTGGAGGCCGCCGCCCCCCGCACCCGCGGCTACAGCGACGGCGCGGTCAATGCGAGCATGCGGGCGGACGCCATCGGCAACACCGGGGGCGGCCAGCCGGTCAGCCTGCGCGACCCCTACCTGGCGATGAACTGGTGCATCGCCCTGCAGGGCGTCTTCCCCAGCCGAGGCTGAACGTTCCACCCTGACACGCTACCGTGTCAGCGCGAGCGCCGGGCTGGGGTCGCCGGAGTCGGCCCCAGCCTGAGAACGCGCAGGGAGCGCTTATTCCCGTGCGCATGGGGCCGCTGGCACGGGCCTTGCTCCAAGGGTTGGCATCCACACCAACGGAGCCTCCCATGCGCACCTCCCTGCTGACCGCCTTCGCCCTCTCCTTCACCGTCGCCTGCGCCACCCAGCCGGCCCCCAGCTTCCAGGCCGATGGCCTGGCAGAGCCCGCCACCCAGCCCGACCTCGACCTGCCGATGATCGACGGCGCGCCGCCGGTCAACGATCCCCGGGATCGCACCGGGGCGGGCGACTGGGAGCTGAACGAGGCCGGCAGCTGCGGCGATGTGCAGCACGCCTTCTGGCTGGTGGTGGAGAAGGGTGACTCGGTCGAGAGCCGCCTGGTGATGGGCGATGCCGACCTGCGCTGCGGCGACCTCATCAACCACGAGCAGAAGATGGACGCGGCCCGGCGCGACCTGACCGCCGCCATCGAAGGGGCCGCGCCCGCCCAGGTCTGCGAGGCCCTCAAGACCAACCTGCGGGCCCAGGCCGACGCCCAGGCCGAGCTGGCCCCCGCCGGCAGCTGCAGCCTGAGCGGTGACCTGTCCGACAGCGAAGGCAGCACCACCCTGGAGATCTCCGACCCCGACTTCCTCTACGGGGTGGCCGAGGGCCTGGGCGACTGCGCCGAGATCAAGACCGTGGAGACCCTGTTGGCGCGCCTGCAGCGGGCCCAGGCCCATGGCCCGGACAACGCCCCGGCGCGGCCGGCCCAGTGGGTGGACAGCGGCGCGGGCGCAGTTCAGGTGCTGGTCTACGGCGACCTCTTGCTGGTGCAGGGGACGGGCATGGAGCTGGAGCCCGCGGGGGGTGGTCTCGCCACCGACCTGGACTTCGAGGCGGAGGCCCCCCGCTGCGTGGTGCACCTGCCCAAGGATTGAGGCGCCGGCCGGGGGCCTCGCCGGGGCTCGACCCTGGCGTTAGGCCCCCGGGTCACCCCGAGGAGCCCATGGCCATCGAAGAGCTGGAGGCCTACCGCGGCCGCGCCCTGGACGCGCTTTCGGCCGTGTCCGACCCCGCCTCCTTGGAGGCCTGGTACCGCGCGCACCTCGCCCCTTCGGGCGAGGCCAACACCTGGAAGCGCAGCATCGGCCAGCAGCCCAAGGACGAGCGAAAGGCCTTCGGGCAGGCCATCAACGAGGTGGGAGCCGCCCTGGCCGACGCCTATGCCGCCCGCCAGGCCGCCGTCGCCCAGGCTGAATTGCAGCGCCGCCTGGTGCAAGAGGCGGTGGACGTCACCCTGCCCGCCCGGGCCCGCCGCGCGGGCGGCTTGCATCCTTCGGTCATCGCCCTGCGCCAGATCGCCGACGTCTTCTGCCAGATGGGCTTTACGGTCTTCGAGTCGCCCCATGTCGAGACCGACTACTACAATTTCGAAGCCGCCAACATGCCGCCGCACCACCCGGCGCGGGACATGCAAGACACCTTCTTCACCACCGACGGCCAGGTGTTGCGCACCCACACCACCTCGGGCCAGGTGCGGGCCATGCGTTGCCTGGGGCCGGGCCCCATCCGCGTGATCCTGCCGGGGCTCTGCTACCGCAACGAAGACGTCACCACCCGCTCCGAGATGCAGTTCCACCAGGTCGAGGGCCTGCTGGTGGGGCCGACGGTGCGCATGAGCGACCTCAAGGGCATCCTGATGGCCTATGCCCGCGCCATGTTCGGGCCCGACCAGGATGTGCGGCTTCGGGGCTCCTATTTCCCCTTCACCGAGCCCAGCGTCGAGGTGGACATCCGCTGCACCTTGTGTGGGGGCGACGGCTGTCGAGTCTGCAAATACACCGGCTGGCTGGAGATTGGCGGCGCGGGCCAGGTGCACCCCGTCGTACTCGGCCACGGCGGCTATGATCCGGCAAAGAACCGTGGCATCGCCTTTGGCCTGGGCATCGAGCGCATGCTGATGCTGCGCCATGGCATCGACGACATCCGTCATTTCTTCCGAAACGACCTTCGTTTCCTCGCCAACTTCCGCTGAACGGGGCCCCCCATGCGCGTACCCCTCTCCTGGCTGGGGCGTCACGTCGACATCGACGGCGTGTCGGTCGATGAACTCTCTGAGCAGCTCACCTTTGCCGGCGCCGAGATCGAGCACGTCGACCGCATCGGCGCCTTGTCCCCCGACGCCGTGCTGGGCCGCATCCTGTCGGTGGAGGCCCCCCGGCCCGATCTTCGCTATTTCTTGGTGGAGGTGGGCCGCGGCGACCCGGTCACTGTGGTCAGCAAGGCCCCCAACCTGCTGGATGCCGCCGCCGGCACCGCCATCGCCGTGGCCTTGCCCGGGGTCAGCGTCTTCACCCGCAAGGACGACGGCAGCCTCGCCCTCAAGGCCGTCAGCGCCAAAGAGACCTGGGGCCGCCTATCCCAGGCCGTGGGCTGCTCGGACTTCGAGCTGGGCATCGGCCCCGATCACGGCGGCGTGCGGGTCCTGGACAGCAAGGCCGCGCCGGGCACGCCGGTGTCGCAGCTGGTCGCCCTGCCCGAGGGTAGCCCCGCCGACTGCGTGCTCACCCTGGCCATCCTGCCCAATATCGCCCGCTGCCAGAGCGTCCTGGGCGTGGCCCGCGAGGTGGGCGCCCTCCGCAGCGCCCCCACCCGTCTCGACGTGAAAGAAGCGCAGCTGGACTTCATCTCGGACGAGGCCCTCAACCCCACCAGCGACGATGCTGCACTCTGCGATCGCTTCGCCGTGGCCCTGGTGCAAGGCGTGGTGGTGGGTCCCTCGCCGGAGTGGATGCAGGCCCGCCTGTTGGCCGCCGGCCTTCAGCCCATCAACAATGTGGTGGACGCCAGCAATTTCGTGATGGTGGAGCTGGGCCAGCCCACCCACGCCTATGACGCCGACCGGCTGCCCTCGCTCAAGCTGCATGTGCGGCCAAGCGGGCCGGATGAGGCCTTCAAGCCCCTGACCGCCGATGACGACGCCCCGGCCAGCCTGCTGCCCGGCGGCCTGCCCCTGATCGTGAGCAATGGGCAGCCCGTGGCCCAGGCCGGCGTGATGGGTGGCTTCGAGACCCAGGTGACCGAAAGCAGCACCCGCCTGCTGCTGGAGTCCGCCCACTTCGACCCCATCGCCGTGCGCCGCAGCCAGGCCGCCACCCTGACCTATAGCGAGTCTTCGGCCCGCTTCTCGCGGGGTACGGACCCCGCCGGGGTCGAGCGCGCCATCCGCCGCATCCTGGCCCTGCTCTCCGAGACCTGCCCCGACTTGCAGGTGGTGGGCACGGGCCTGTGGGCGCCGGTGCCCCTGCCGCAGCGCTCCATTGTGTTGGATGCCGACCAACTCAACGCCGCCCTGGGCCTCGACCTGCCACGCCCCCGCATCGCCGAGCTGCTCAAGCGGGCGGGCTTTGGCCTGGACGCAGAGACGGCGGAGGGGCCCTGGACGGTGTCGGTGCCCAGCTTCCGCGGCGATGTGGAGGGCCCCCACGACCTGCACGAGGAGGTGGCGCGCCTGGAGGGCTATGACCGCATGCCCGCCACCATGCCCGTCGAGCCCGTGCCCCAGCGCCCCCAGCCTCGGGACACCGTCCTGCGCCGGCAGCTCGAAGATGCGCTGGTGGCGGCCGGTCTCCACCAGACGGTCAGCTATAGCCTGACCAGCCCCGAAGCCGAAGACCGGCTCTTTGCCGGCCTGCAGGAAGCGCCCGAGCGCGCCTATACCACCCTGCTCAACCCCACCTCCCAAGAGCGCCGGGTGATGCGGCGAAGCCTGCTGGGCCACCTGGTCGAGCACGCCCGGGACAACCTGCGCCACGGCGACGCCGCCCACCTCTTCGAGATCGGGCCGGTCTTTCACCCCGAGGCCAGCACCGATGTGGACGGCCTGCCCGCCGAGCCGCTGATGCTGGCGGTGGTGATGGTGGGGGCCGCGCACCCGGCCACCCTGCACGCGCCCCAGCCGCCCGCCGTGGACTTCTTTGACCTGGCGGCCGCCTTGGACCAGGCCCTGGGCGCCTTGCACGCCGGCGGGCTGAGCCGCAGCCCGACGCGGCGGCGCTCCTACCACCCGCGCATCTGCGGCGCGCTCTCGCTGAATGGGCAGCCCATCGGGCACCTGGGCGCCTTGCACCCGGCGGTGGCCACGGCCTTCGACCTGGATGGCCGGCAGATCCTGGCGGCAGAGATCCGCCTGGAACCGGTTCTTTCCGCGGCGTCGGACAGCTTCTTTGCCCCGGGGCCGCCCCGCTTCCCGGGCATCGACCTGGACCTGTCCTTGCTGATGGACGGGTCGGTCACGGCAGGCGCGGTGCTGGATGTGGCCCGTCAGGCGGGGGGCCCGCTGCTGCAGGGGCTCACCGTCTTTGACGTCTATCGGGGCAAGGGCGTGCCCGCCGGGCAGCAGGCCCTGGGGCTGCGCCTGCAGGTGCGCGACGACGCCCGCACCTTGCGCATGGAGGAGGCCGAGGCCGTGCGCGACGCCGTGGTGGCCGCCCTGGGCGCCGCCCTGCAGGCCAGCCTGCGGGGCTGAGCTTGGGGGGCCACCAGGCGCCGTCGCTCAGTGACCGTGCCCGTCGCCTTCCTGCTTGCTGCCGTCGGGGTGCGCCTCGCCGGCGTGGGCGCCCTCGTGGCCCTCCATGCCCATGCCCGCCGCCGGTGCGGCCGCGCCCTCGGCCATGGGGGTCGCGTTCATCTTCATGCCGCAGGTGCCGCAGCTCTGGTCGGGTTGGGTCGAGGTCTGGTCCGCATGCATCGGACAGGCGTAGCCGACCACGTCGCCATGCTGGGCGGCGTGCGCGCCTTCCATCGGCGCGGCAACGGGCCGGGGGGTGGTCGCGGTGGGGGCCGGCGGGGCAGCCGGGGGCGCAGGGCTGGGCGCATCGTCGCAAGCGGCGAGCAGGATCAAGGCGCAGAGGGTGAATCTCATGGGGACTCCAGTTTGGTTGGGGGAGCTTCGGAGCGGCGCAAGCGACGCTCTTCGACGGCACAGTACAGGACGGGAACCACAAAGAGGGTGACCAGCTCGATGGCCATGCCGCCGACCGAAGGAAGGGCCATCGGCACCATGATGTCAGCGCCCCGGCCCTGGGAGGTGATGACGGGCAGCAGCGCCAGCAACGTGGTCGCGGTGGTCATCAGGCAGGGCCGCACCCGCCGCTGACCAGCATCCAGGGTGCGGGCCCGCACCTCGTCGATGGTCTTGGGCGGATCCCGTTCGAATTGTTGGTGCAGATAGGTGGCAATGACGACGCCATCATCAGTCGCGATACCAATCAGCGCGATGAAGCCAATCCAAACGGCGACCGACAAGTTGACCTGGCCAACCTGGAAGATCTCACGCATGGGAGTGCCAAGGACGTTGAAGTCCAGGAACCAGGGCTGGCCATAGAGCCAGAGCAAGCTGAACCCACCGCTGACCGCCACCACGACCCCCGAATAGATGATGGCTGTGGTCGATACGCGGTGGAACTGCAAGTAGAGCAAGATGAAGACGAAGGCCAACGCGATGGGCACCAGGATGAGCAGGCGGGCCTCGCTTCGAACCTGGTTCTCATAGGAGCCTGCGAATTCGTAGCTGACCCCGTCGGGCACCCGAAGGCTGCCCGATGCGATGGCGGCATCCAGCACCTGCGCCGCCGACTCGACCGCGTCCACTTCGGCCACACCGGGCTGCTTGTCGAAGAGCACATAGCTGGTCAGGAAGGTGTCTTCGGACTTGATCATCTGCGGGCCGCGCACATAGTGCAGGGTCGCAAGCTGGGTCAAAGGCACCGCCTGGCCCCCAGGGGTCGGCACCGATACGCGCTCCAAGGCCTCGACGCTGTCGCGCAGCTCCCTCATATAGCGGACACGCACCGGATAGCGCTCCCGGCCCTCCACCGTTCGGGTCAGCGTCATGCCGCCCAGAGCGACCTGCAGCACCTGCTGCACATCCACCACGCTCAGCCCGAAGCGGCCGATGGCCACACGGTCCAGCTCGAACTCAAGATAGGGCTTGCCCACCACGCGATCCGCAAAGACCGTCTCTGCACGAAGGGCAGGGACCTCCTTCAATCGGGACTCCAGCTCGAAACCAAAGGCCTCGATGGCCTCCAGGCTCGGCCCTTTGATCTTGATGCCCATGGGGGCCCGCATCCCACTCTGCAGCATCACGATGCGGGCGTTGATGGGCATCAGCTCGGGCGCGGCGGTCAAGCCCGGAATTTGCGCAGCGCGGGTGATCTCGGCCCAAATACCAGACGGGCCCTTGATGTGGTCCCGCCACTGGCGCACCCGGGTGCCATCCGCCTCTATCCGGTACTCTGGCTTATAGCTGATCACCGACTCAATCATCGAAACGGGGGCAGGGTCCAGGGCGCTGTCGGCACGACCCAGCTTGCCCACCACCCGGTCCACCTCGGGAATCTGAGCGATCCGAGCGTCCAGCTGCGACAGCATGGCCTGGACCTCGGCCACCGACGCGTGGGGCATGGTGGTGGGCATATAGAGGTAGGAGCCCTCGTCAAAGGGAGGCATATACTCGCGCCCAAAGCCTGGCAGCGCGCGCGATATCGCTGAGACAGGGGCGGTGTTGCGGACGGAATCCGGGAGACGGGAGACGATGCCGTCCACCCCAAGCCAGGCCGTGGCGCCAAAGGCCACCACCACCAGCGGCAAAGACAAGAAGAGCAGCTTGTGGGCGAGGACCCCGCGCAGAATCCGAGGATAGGCCACCTCGAAGAGCCGGAAGGCCACAAGGATCCCGCTGAGCAGGGCCCCTGCAAAGAGCAGGTTTCGGAAGAGCCCGGCCGACTGGCCCAGGGGCATCCAGTCGGCGACCAGCAGCGATGCGACGACCACCACCGTAACCGCATTCTCGATGAAGGTTCCGCCCTCGTTGGCGCGGGAAGAGACCAGCGGCCGAGCCAGCCGCCACAGGCCCAAGGCCACCACGAAGAGCCCGCCCATCACCGTGGCCTGGGTGGCCATCAGCCCCAGCAGGACCAGCAGCCAGTCGCGGATATGGGCGCTGCGAAAGACCGAGGCCTTGACCCGGCGCCAGCCCAGGAGCGAGGTGGTGAGGGGTGCTGGGCGCTTGCGCAGAATCAGCAGGGCCGCGCCTGGTAGGACAACAATGGCCAGCACCAAGGCCACGCTCATGGCAAAGGTCTTTGTATAGGCCAGGGGAGCGAAGAGGCGCAGCTCGGTCGCGGTGAGCCCAAATACCGGCAGGAAGCTCACCAGGGTCGTCAAGACCGACGTCAACACGGCCGGCGCCACCTCAGCCGCCGCTTTGCGCACAGCGGTCGCCCGCTGGGCCTCGCCTTGTACGGCGCTGAGGTGTTGGTCCATATTCTCGACGAAGACAATCCCGATGTCCACCATGGTGCCGATGGCGATGGCCACCCCCCCCAGGGCCATGATGTTGGCATCCACGCCGCTGATCTTCATCACGATAAAGGTGCCCAGCACGCCCAATGGAAGGATGGCGGAGATCAGGATGGAGCTGCGCAGATTGCGCAGCATCACCAGCACCACAATCAGCGTGATCAAGATCTGCTGGGCCAGCGCGGTGGACAGGGTTCCCAGCGTCTCGCCAATCAGGGTGGACCGTTCGTAGAAGGGCACGATGGTGACCTGGCTGACCGTGCCATCTTCCAGGGTGCGGCGGGGCAGGCCGGGCTGGATCTGCGCGATGCGGGCCTTGACGGCCTGAATCACCTGCAGGGGGTTCTCCATGAAGCGGGCGACCACCACGCCGCCCACGGCGGGCGCGCCCCCATCGTCCAGCGCGCCACGGCGCAAGGCCGGCCCCAGGGCCACCCGCGCCACGTCCTTCACCCGGACCGGCGTGTGGCCCCGGCTGGCCACCACCGTCTCTTCAAGATCCTCCAGATCCTCGACGAAGCCCAGCCCCCGCACCAGATACTCAACCCCGTTGATCTCAAGGGTGCGGGCGCCGACGTCCAAGTTGGACTTGCGAACCGCGTTGGCGACCTCTGTCAGGGACACCCCGTAGGCCCGCATGGCGTCGGGATCGACATCGACCTGGTATTCGCGGACAAAGCCACCCACCGACGACACCTCGCTGACCCCGTGCACCGACTGCAGGGCATAGCGCACGGTCCAATCTTGGATGGAGCGCAGCTCGTCGGGATCCCAACCCCCAACCACCTGCCCATCGGCGTCCTGCCCTTGCAGCGTGTACCAGAAGATCTGGCCCAGGGCCGTCGCATCGGGGCCCAGCGTAGGCGCGACCGAATCGGGCACGGTGCCCGGAGGCAGGGCCGCCAGCTTCTCCAGCACACGGGACCGGGACCAATAGAACTCCACGTCGTCGCTGAAGATCACATAGATGGTCGAGAAGCCCAGGGCGGATGAGCTGCGCACGGTGCGCACGCCGGGGATGCCCAGCAAGGCCGTCGTCAGCGGATAGGTGACCTGGTCTTCCACATCACGGGGGGAGCGCCCCGGCCATTCGGTGAAGACGATCTGTTGGTTCTCGCCAATATCGGGGATGGCATCAACGGGGACAGGGTCCCGGGGCAGGTCTCCGCTGGCCCATTCAAAGGGCGAGACATAGAGCCCTCCAGCGACCAGCATGGCCGCCAGAACAAAGACCACAAGCTTGTTCACTATGAACCAGCCAATGGCACGCTCCCAGCCGCCCACCGGGTCGTCGGGGTGCTTCTGTTGGGGGCCCATCAGTGCACATGCCCGGCGGGAGCAGCCGGTCGCTTGGAGGGTGGTATGGCCGGCTGGGCCAATCTTGCGCCGGGATCAACAGACTCTTGAAGCTCGCCACAGCTGCCCATATCCGGCCCGAAATAGGCGTTCTGGATGGCCTCACCCTGCTGCACCCACCGCGCGCCGGCCCCATCGGAAGCCATGGGACAGAAGGCCACCGACAGCGCCTCATCCAGGGGGTTGCCATAGTGTTGAAGCAGCCCTTCGATTGCCCCAGAGAGGGCGACGAAGCCCTCTCGGGCGCCAACAAGCGAGGTCGCCATCCCGATATGCCGGGCGTGGGCGATCACAGGCGCAGCGCGCATCTCCCAACCTTCTGGGGGGGCCTGGGCCTGCGCCCTGTCCAGCGCCTCGCCCAGGGCCTGAGCGCCGGACACAGCCTCCGCCAAGTCGTCGGTAGCCAAGGCCTGCTGAATCCGAAGATAGGCCTTCAGGACCGCCCCCAGGTCGGAGCGCTGCTGTGGGCTCAGGGCTGGAGCGGCTGCGGGCTCGGGGTCCAGGGTCATCATGCTCGCGCCTCCCCGAATCTGCAGATCGGCGTCAAGCGAGAAAGCGCCCCGGCTGACGATCCGCTCGCCCGCCTTCAGCCCCGACAGCACGGGGTAGAGGTCGCCTTGTCGGTCGCCCAGCCTCACCACCCGGGGCAGGTAGGACCGCCGGCCAGCGGCCTGCTGCTCCACATAGACCAGCGAGCGCAGCCCCGTGAAGAGCGCCGCGCTGGCTGGGATGAGCAGCGGGTCCGCGGACGCGTCGGCCTGCTGGGTGGCCACGAAGGCCTCTGCGAACATGCCCGGCCGCAGGCGGCCAGCGGGGTTGGGCAACTCGACCCGCACGCGGGCGATGCGTCGAATCGGGTCAAGGGTGGGGTCGATGAAGGAGACGACACCCTCCAAGGTCTCGCCATCGATGCCTTGGATGGTCATCGTGACGGGCTGCCCCACCGCCACTCGGGACAAATCCGCCTCATAGGCATCAAGCTGCACCCAGACCCGGCTGAGATCGGCCACCCGATACAGCACCGCACCCGTGCCGACATAGGCACCCTCTGTGGCCATCCGTTGAAGCACCGTGCCCCCAACCGGCGCCCGGATGCGCACCTGACGGGTCGGCGCCTGCGCCGCCTCCATGTCGCGAAGCTCGTCGTCGGGCACGCCCAGGAGCCTCAGCCGGTCCCGGGCGGCGTCCAAGGCGGCGCCAGCGGCGGAGCGGCTGGCCTCGGGGCTCTCCGCAAGCTGCCGCTGCTGGGCGAGGGCGGTCAACAGGTCCTGGTGGGCGGCATAGACCTCTGGGCTGTAGAGCGTCGCGACGACCTGCCCGGCGGCCACACGCGCTCCGGTGACTGACAGGTGCAGGCGGTCAATGCGGCCGCTGATCCAGGTGGTCAGGCTGCGCTCCCGGCGCTCGTCCACCTCCACCCGGCCCAAGAGTCGCAAGCCTCCGGATTCGCCGAGAGAGGAGCCCACAACGGTGGTCTGCAGGCCAGCAAGCGCCCGCGCTTCATCGCTCCAGACCAGCCCGGCTCCACCATCCGAAGACGAGGCCGCGACGACAGGCACCAGATCCATGCCACAGATGGGGCACGAACCAGGGCCATCCTGCCGAATCTGCGGGTGCATGGCGCAGGTCCACAGCTCGGCGCTGGCCTGCTCCGGGTCCGCTTGGGTCGTCTCTGGGACCCCCCCGCCACGGAAGAGCAACGCCCCGAGCAGAAAGGCCAGCAGCAGGCCAGCGACCCGACCGGGCCAGCCCAGCGCGAGGGCGTTGAGACGTGGCATGAGGTCCTTCATGGTGCGCTCCGAGGGCGGGTCTCAGGCATTGGGCCGCGGGCGACCGGTCGTCCAACGATGGCGTCCAGGCTGGACCAGGCGCGGGCGTGGTCGGACCGCGCCTGGTCCAACTCAAGGCGCAGATCGAGCAGGTCCCGCTGGGCGAGCAGAAGCTGAGCGACGGTGCTGCGGCCGGACACGAAGCCCCCGATCAAGGACCCATAGGCGGCCTCGGCTTGGGGCAGCAGCGTGCCTCGGTCACATTCACCCGCCGAGCGCTGTCATCCAGCGCCGCGAGCGCCTGCTCCAGCTGCGCACCTGCGAGGTCATCGCGGGCCCGCCAGTCCAGCCGCAGGGCCTCTGCCTGGGCCCGCGCGGCGTCCACATCTTCGGACAGACCCCGCTGCCACAGGGGGAGCTTGACGCCAAGCCCAAGCATCAACGCGTCTTTTCCACTATCGGCGACATCGGGCATGGGCGAGGGACCCGTCAGGATCCAGTCGGCGCCCAAGCTGAAGCCCGGCAGCCGCTGCGTCCGCGCCACGCCCACAGCCGCCTCTGCGGCGTCAACCAGGTGGGCGCGTCTCTGCAGGTCAGGGTGCTGAACAATCGCCGTCAGCAGCGCGCTGCGGGCCTCGGCCGGCAGGACGGGGGCAGGTGGCGCCTCGGTCGTGGGCAGGGCCATTGGCCCCGGCAGCGCCACGAACGCGCCCAAGACCGCCTGCATTGCGCGCTCCTTCTCGTCCAGGGCCCGCAGGCGGTCCGCCAGGCGCGCCCGGGTCAAATCCACCTGCTGCAGATCCGCCAGCGTGGCGGCCCCAACCTCCACCCGTGCCCGCGCGCTGGCGGAGAGGCCATCCAGGACCACGAGGTGGTCCTGGTGGGTGGCACGCGCGGCCCGCAGCTCCCACAGATCCCAATAGGCCAGGGCGACCCGGTTTGAGAGCTCCAAGCTGAGCGCTTCAAAGGCGTCCTCGGCCGCCCGGGCGTCGGCAGTGGCGGCATCTGCGCCGCGCGACAAGGATGTGGGCCAGGGGAAGGCCTGCTGCAGGCTCAGCCGCGCCTGTTGGGGGCCCACCCGCGTCTCGACAGATCTCAGGAAGATGCCAAAGCCCAGGTTGGGCTCTGGCAGACGCCGGCTGCGCGCGATCCGATGAATCGCCGCCTGCCAGCGCGAATAGGCAGCCTGCAAAGCGGGTGACTGCTGCATCGCGGCGGCGATATAGGCGCCCACGCCTCCTGGCGCAGCGTCGATGACGGGCCCGGACAGCGCCACGGCGCCACCATCTGCGGGCGCAGCGGCGGGTGACGGTCGCGCGGCCCCAAGCAAGATCAGCAGGATGACGGGTGAGAAGCGGGCCAAGTCAGGATCCTCCGCCAGGACCGGTTGCAAGGGCCGTGCCGGCAGGCCTGGGATGGCGGGGGCGCCGAGCTTGGGGGCCGCAGGGGAGCCCTCTCGCCGACGCCCGGGCACCAGCGCGCCCTCCTCGCCTTCGCAGCTTCGCGAAGGGATCTTCGCAGGACTGCGAATCCCAGGCGAAGCAGGGGCGATGATGGGCCGACTCTCAACCGGGCCCGGCTCTTGCAGTTGGTCCCAGCAGGAGACCTCCGCGTGACCCATCCCCCTCGCACCATCGGCTTGCGCAACCTTGAAGCGCGTCTGCTGGTCAGCTTCTTGCTGGTCTCGCTGCTGCCCCTGGCTGTGACCGCTACGCTCATCAGCTGGAGGAGCGCATCGCTGGTCGAGCGCTTTGTCGCGTCCAGCCTGCAGAAGACCGCAGAGGGCTATGCATCGGGGCTCGACTCCTTTCTGGCGCGGCACCGGGGCCGCCTGCGCCAGCTCGACCTCTCACGGGGCGCCGAGGTGGACCTGAACGCCGCCTTGGCGGAGGACCGCAGCGTGGAAGCCCTCTGGCTGCACGGCTCGCACATCCAGGCAGGGGCGACCCCTGCGCCCTGGGCCACCGCCGCCTGCGACGCACTGTCGGTGGACCCGACCCAGGTCATGACCCACGCTGGCGAGGGCCACGCCCATGCGGTCGTTGTCGCAGTGCGACGTCCTGAAGGCCTGCTCTGCGCCCAGGTGACCTTCACCCTGCACCAGGACATGCTCAGCGAGCAGGCCACCAGCATCTTGGGCGGCAGCGCCTATATTGTCGATAGGGATGGTGTGGTGGTCTGCCACGCCTTTGAAGAGTCCGAGCCCCATGTGGCCCGCGGCTCGCAGCTCTCCCCCGAGGCCAGCTTGGTCGCCGCGCGGGCCCTCCCATGGGCGGCACTCTTGGGCGATGGGGCGCCTGCGCGTTTTGCCGCCTATGCCCCGGCCAGCCAGCTGCCTTGGGGCGTCTGGGTGGAGATCCCCACGGAACAGGCGGTCGCGCCGCTGCTGTCCGCATTGCACCGTACAGTTGGATATACGGCATTGGCGGCGCTCTTTGCCATCGCTGCCGCCATGGGTCTGTCCCGGCGTCTGGGCGCGCCGGTGCGGCAGGTGGCGGCAGCCGTTCGGCGTGTGGCTGAGGGTCGCTACGGTGGCTCGGTCCCCGTCACCGGGAATGACGATGTGGCCGAGCTGGCCGCGGATTTCAACCGCATGAGCGAGGCATTGGCCCGGTCCCATTCCGAGCTGGAAGAGCGGGTGGCCCAACGCACCCAAGAGCTGGAGGCAGCTCGCGAGCTGTCCGACCTGCTGCTGGACAGCATGCAGCATCGCATCTTGGTGATGGATGCAGACCTTCGGGTGATTCGGGCCAATGAGGCCGCGCTGCAGGCCTATGGCCGCGACATCCTAGGCTGCGGCTGCCGAAGCATCCCTCGGGGCCAGGATCTCTCCGACAGGACCTGCACCGCCCAGCGGGTCTTGGACACCGGCCTGCGCGTGAGTGACGAGCGCATCGACCGACGCGACGGCCGAAGCGAGGTGCTATCAGTCGAGACCTACCCCCTCAAAGGCGGCGGAACCATCGCCAATGCCATCGTCGAGATCGCCCAGGATGTAACGGAGATCAAACGCATCCGGGCCCAGCTCGCCCAGCAACAGAAGATGGTCGCCCTGGGCACGCTTGCGGCCGGCCTGGCCCACGAGATCGGCAACCCACTGGCCAGCATGTCATCGGAGCTCGAGATGCTGGAGCGCATGTGGGATCCCGAAGAGGCCCGCGCCGCCGTGCCGGTCTTGCGCAACGAGATTCGGCGTATATCAGGCCTCTTGCGCGAGCTGACTGATCTGGGCCGCAGGCCTTCGGATCAGGCGACGGCCTTTTCGCCCGCCGATCTTCTAACAGAGCTGAGCCGTATGCTGCGCCACGATCCCCGCAGCAAGGGGGTTGAGATCTCCACCGAAGCCGAGGCCGATGTGCGCTGCTTGTGTACCGATCGAGACCGGGTGGTGCAGGTGCTGGTCAACCTTGGACTGAATGCCTTGGACGCCCTAGAAGGGATGGGCAGCCTGTGCTTCCGGCTGGCCCGCGACCCGCTGGGCGGCGTGCGCTTCGAGGTCGCCGACACGGGCCCGGGCGTCGCGGCAGATGTCGCTGGACGGGTCTTCGATCCATTCTTCACGACGAAGGCCCCCGGGCAAGGGACCGGTCTGGGGCTCTTCGTGAGCGAACGCATCGCCCAAGAGCTTGGCGGCCGCATCGAGCTGCAGAGCAACCCGGCCGGAGCGACCTTCACCTTGGTTCTGCCATTCTGTGCCTGTGAAGAAGGGCAGGGGAGCGAGCGTGTCTGACCGCATCCTGATTGTGGACGACGAGGTGGTGCTGCGCAACAACCTGGTGCGCTTTCTGGAGCGCAGCGGCCACGAGGGCGAGGCCGTGGGCAGCGCCGAAGAGGCGCTGGTCGCAATGGCGCAGGCGGACTTCGCCGTGGTGGTGACCGATCTCCGCATGCCGGGCATGGGCGGAGCGGCGCTGCTCAAGCGCATCGTCACCGAGAGGCCCGAGACCCTTGTATTGGTGATGACCGCCTATGCGTCCATTGAGTCCGCGGTTGAGGCCCTGCGCGAGGGCGCCCAGGACTACCTGCTCAAGCCGTTGTCTCTGGAGGAGCTGAGCCGAAAGGTGCAGCGCCTGCTGCACTACCGGGGCCTGGAGCTGCGCAACCGACGGCTGCGCCTTGAGTTGCACCAGCAGCACGATGTTGCGGGGATGGTGGTCGAGTCCCCCGAGATGCAATCCGTGATGCGCCTGGTGGCCAAGGCCGCGGGGTCGCGCAGCGCCGTGCTGATCGAAGGCGAGAGTGGCACCGGCAAGGAGCTTGTGGCCCGCGCCCTGCACGACCAGTCGCCTTGGCGAGAAAAGGACTTCATCGCGGTCAACCTCGCAGCACAGCCCCGCGATCTGGTGGACGCGACCCTCTTCGGCCACGAGCGCGGGGCCTATACAGGCGCGTCCGGCAAGCGCGAAGGGGTCTTTCGGGCAGCAGGCGGCGGCACCGTCTTTCTGGACGAGCTGGCCGAGCTGCCGGCCGAGGTCCAGGTCAAGCTCCTGCGGGTCCTCGAGAACCGCGAGGTGATGCCCCTGGGGGCCGACCGACCGGTGCCGGTGGATTTCCGTCTGGTCGCCGCCACCAACAAGCCCCTTCACGCCGAGGTCGAAGCAGGGCGCTTTCGCCAGGACCTGCTCTACCGGGTGGAGGTGCTGCGCGTTGAGCTGCCCCCGCTGCGCGACCGTCCCGCCGACATCGCCCCGCTGGTGCAGCGCTTGCTGGCCCGCCATGCCGCAGCCCTGTCCCGGTCCTGCCCCCAGGTCAGCGGGGCGGCCATGCGGGCCCTTCAAGCCTATGCCTGGCCGGGCAATATTCGAGAGCTGTCCAATGTGTTGGAGCGCGCCGCGCTGCTTTGCGACGGCGACTGGGTCGAGCCCGCCCACCTGCCCTTCGCTGCCCAAGAGGGCGGCGCCGACACGGATCTCTTGCGAGAGGTCCTGGACCGCTGCGAGCGCGCCCATATTCAGCGCACGCTTGCCCGTTGCAAGGGCGACAAGGTGCAGGCTGCCGACGCATTGGGGGTGCACCTCGCGACCCTTTACCGACGCATCGAGAAGCTTGGCATCCGCGCCGACTGATGACCGAATCCCGAATCCTCAAAGCCGCGGAGCACCCAATGCAGCAAGGCCCGACCCAAGACCCCGTATGTGGCATGACCCCCAAGGCCGACTCCCCGCACCAGCACGAGCATGGGGGCGTGCTCTACCGATTCTGCAGCGCGAGCTGCAAGACCCGCTTCGTGGCCGAGCCCGCGCGCTTTGTCGAGGCGCAAGCCCCTGCCCCCGCGGCGCCCCAGGCCGCGAAATGCAACCACGACCACGGCCATGGCCCAAGCCACGGGCATGATCACGGGCACGCCCACCCGAAGGGTTCGGCCCAGGAGCCAGAACGGGGAGGCGGGGCCGCGGCCCGCGCCGACGCGATCTACACCTGCCCCATGCACCCCGAGGTCAAGCAGAAGGGCCCCGGGAGCTGCCCCATCTGCGGCATGAGCCTGGAGCCGATGGTCCCGGTGGCCGGGGGCGAGCCCGACGACGACGAACTCAAGGATATGACCCGCCGCTTCTGGGTGGCGACGGCCTTTGCCCTGCCAGTCCTGCTGGTGGCCATGGGTGATATGTTGCCGGGCCGACCGGTGACCGCTGTGTTGGGCCGGACACGCCCCTGGGTGGAGCTGGTCCTGGCCTCCCCGGTGGTGCTCTGGGCGGCCTGGCCCTTCTATGTGCGGGCCCTGGCTTCCTTGCGCGCCCGCAGCCTCAATATGTGGACCCTGATCGGGCTGGGAGTGTCGGTGGCCTATGGCTACAGCACCCTGGCCACGATCGCCCCCGGCCTCTTTCCCGAGTCCTTCCGGGTTCACGGTGAGGTGGCGGTCTACTTCGAGGCCGCTGCGGTCATCGTCGCCCTGATCTTGCTGGGGCAGGTGCTGGAGCTGCGGGCGCGGAGCCGGACCAGCCAGGCCATCTCCCAGTTGCTGGAGCTGTCCGCCAAGGAGGCCCGCCGCATCGAAGCCGACGGCAGCGAGGTGGATGTGCCTCTGGACGCGGTGGTGGTGGGCGACCGGCTGCGGGTGCGCCCGGGAGAGAAGATCCCGGTGGACGGAGTGGTGCTGGAGGGCAGCAGCCGCGTGGACGAGTCCATGGTCTCGGGCGAGCCCGTGCCGGTGGCCAAGAAGCAGGGTGATTCCGTCATCGGATCGACGGTGAATGGCACCGGTGGCCTGGTGGTGGAAGCGCAGCGGGTGGGTGCAGACTCGCTGCTGTCGCGGATCGTCGCCATGGTGGCCGAGGCCCAGCGCAGCCGCGCCCCCATCCAGAAGCTGGCCGACCGGGTGGCCGCCTACTTCGTGCCGGCGGTGCTGCTGGCGTCGGCGGCAACCTTCGCCGGGTGGGCCCTCTTCGGTCCAGAGCCCAGCATGGCCTATGCCCTGATCAACGCCGTGGCGGTGCTGATCATCGCCTGTCCCTGCGCCCTGGGTCTGGCCACTCCGATGTCCATCATGGTGGCCACCGGCAAGGCCGCCAGCATGGGCGTGCTCTTCAAGGATGCAGACGCCATCGAGACCCTGGGCAAGGTGGACACCCTGGTGGTGGACAAGACCGGCACCCTGACGGTGGGCCGACCGGCCCTCACCGAGGTGGTGGTGCTGGAAGGCGAGGAGCCCGCCTTGCTGGCCGACGCAGCCGCCCTGGAGCGGGGCAGCGAGCACCCGCTGGCCGCCGCCATTGTCGCTGCGGCAAAGGAGCGCGGCGCCCCCGCGCTGGAGGCCACCGGCTTCCAGTCCATCACCGGCAAGGGCGTGTCGGGGCAGGTGGAGGGACGCGCCGTCGCCCTGGGCAACCTCGCGCTGATGGAGAGCCTGGGCGTCGATCCCAGCGCCGGCATCGACAAGGCCGAAGGCATGCGCGCCGAGGCGCAGACCGTGGTCTTCCTGGCCATCGACGGCCGCCTGGCCGGCCTGCTGGGCGTGTCCGACCCCATCAAGGAGTCCACCCCCGCGGCCATCGCCGCCCTGCACAAAGAGGGGCTGCGGGTGGTGATGATCACCGGCGACTCCGAGACCACCGCCCGGGCCGTCGCCGCCAAGCTGGGCATCGACGAGGTCGTGGCCGGCGTGCTGCCCGAAGGCAAGGCCGACTGGGTGGCCCAGAGGACCGCGGCGGGGCACAGCGTCGCCATGGCCGGCGACGGCATCAACGACGCGCCCGCCCTCGCCCGAGCCGCCGTCGGTATCGCGATGGGCACAGGCACCGATGTCGCGATGGAGAGCGCTGGCGTCACGCTGGTCAAGGGCGACCTGATGGGCATCGTGCGCGCCCGGCGTCTGTCGCGCCTGACCATGTCCAACATCCGGCAGAACCTCTTCTTTGCCTTCTTCTACAATATCGCTGGCATCCCCATCGCCGCAGGCGTGCTCTACCCCTTCTTCGGCCTGCTCCTGTCGCCGATGCTGGCGGCGGGGGCCATGTCCCTTTCATCGGTGTCGGTGATCGCCAACGCCTTGCGCCTGCGACATGCCCAGGTGTGAGCCGTCTGCGCCGGCTGCTGCGGCTGGACCCCTCGCGGTGTAGCATGAGCGCTTCGGAGGTCCCCCTTGCGCGCTTCTCTCCTGCTGATCGGCCTGCTGGCCGCCTGTTCGGACTACAACCTCAACGGCGAAAAGGACCCCGAGGGTGATCCCGACGACACGGGGTCGCCCACCGGCGACGATGGCAGCACGGATGGCGGCAACACCACCGCCGAAGAATGCAACGGCCAGGACGACGACGGCGACGGCGATGTGGACGAGGGCTTCCCCGATACCGACGGGGATGGCGACGCCGACTGCATCGACCAGGAGTGCACCCCCGAGGCCCCCCTGGCCCGCAGCGAGACCGACGCAAGCTGCGAGGGCGGCGCGGTGCTGGGCGATCCCCCCGTCAACCCGTGGAATCTGACCGTCGAATGGCACTGGAGCGGGGGCTATGTCTACTCGACGCCGGTGGCTGGGGATCTCGATGGGGACGGCGATGTCGAGGTGGTCGTCAACCAGGGCACCTCGGGCTACTTCTCGGGTGGCCTGGTGGTGCTCAACGGCAGCACCGGCGCGGTGGAGCTGTCCATCCCCGGCACCGATCCCACCGGCGGCGTGGCCCTGGGCGACATCGACAACGACGGCTACGCCGACATCGTGACTTATGGGGAGGGCGGCAGCAGCATCCGCGCCTATACCCACACCGGCGCCTTGATGTGGCAA
>JAGYJW010000055.1 GCA_018401435.1 Deltaproteobacteria bacterium
CGGCGCTGACGGGCGGGCATCGCAGGCCCGCGTGTGCCGCGTGGGGGAATCGGGGAGGTCGCGGCCTGGCCAAGCGGCAGCGCCCCACCCGGACCAGGCCGAGCGGGGCGCAAATGAGGGCAGCCGCCAGCGGTCCAGCGCTACAGGCAGCCAATCACCAGGTCGCCCGCGACCGGCACGGGGATGCGCAGCTGCAGGCCGGGGTGGGCCTCGATGGCCAGGCGGCCGACCGCGCGGCCCCGGTGGTCCACAGCCCGCTCGATCTCCACGTCCCGGGGCAAGGCCAGAGCCAGGGCGTCGGCCCACGACGCGGGCAGGGTCAGGCGCATGTCGCCCCCTTCGGTGGCTTCGAGCACCAGCTCGCCGAGGCGGGTGTCGCCACCGATGCCCACGCCCGCGGGCACCTGGACCTCGAAGACCTGCCGGTCGCCCTGCACCGAGGCGTCGGGCACCTTGAGGAAGTCGGCCACAGAATCCGCCCCCAGGAGGGCTTTCAGGCCCACCCGCAGCAAGGAGCTGCGGGGGTAGGGCGCGTCGATGCGCAGGCGCAGGGCGGGGCTCATGGGCCGACCGGGGTGAAGCGGATGGGCTGGCCCGTCTCGTCCACCAGCTCTTCGCCGTCGTCGTCGTCGTCGCCCTCGAAGGCGTCGTCGTCGTCGTCGCCCTCGTCGTCGGGCTCGCCCGCATCCGCGTCGGGTTGGCCGCGGCTGGGACCGGCGGGGGCGGGGCGGCTCGTGGGACGGGTGGCCACGTCCTCGATCAGCTGGAGGATCTGGGTCGTGAGGGCGAGGTTTTCGCCGCCCTGGCGCTTGAGGGGGGCGACGGCCCGCAAGAGCTGGGCGAGCAGGTCGTTCTGCTGGGCCAGCAGCACATTGGTGGCCAGGGTGGCGGTGGTCTGCTGGTGGGTGAGCTGGGCCTGGGTGTAGGCGCGCTCGACCTCGCCAGCCTCCCAGAAGCGGGCGGCGGCGTCGCTGAATTCGTCGTCGTTGCCCGGGGCGAAGAAGTCGCCGTCATAGCGGCCGAGGTGGGCGCGCAGCTGCTCGTGGTGGACGGCGATGGGGCCCTGGGGCCGGGGGCTGCGAAGGGGCGGGGGGGCCATGGTCACTCCGAGGGGGAAGGGTTGGGCGTTTCGGAGGCCGCCGCCTCCAAGATGTCGGAGAGAATGGTCATCACCTCCGGGTTGGTCAGGGCCTCTTTGAGCTTGGGGTTGCGCAGCAAGCTGGCGGCTCGGGGGTGGGACTGGAGCACGGAGAGCACATCGGCCATGGCGGGATCGATGCCCTTCTCCATGAGCAGGCCCGACAGCAGGTCGCGGCCCATGCTGAGGGCCTTGTCCATGGCCTGGCTCTTCAGGGTGGCGTCGGCCTTGTCTTGGAGTTCGCCCCGCCGCTTGTCCAGCTCGTTGCGGCGGTCCTCAATCGAGGCGCGGGTCATGGCCTCGGCGTGCCGGTACTGGACCTGCACATTGGTATTCATCTGGTCCATGTGGCCATTCGTGATGGCCACGAAGCGCTCGACGCCGGAGAAGACGGTCTCCATCAGGCGGCGGTAGTTGCCGTGGATGTCCTCGGCGACGGCCACCCGCTGGGCGGCGGTGGCGTCGTCGAGGTCCTCCATCAAGGCGACGGCTTGCTGGGTGACCGGCGTGGGGTTGGCCCCTTCGGTTGCCGGCAGGGTCGCGGTGATGGCGCGTCCGCACTTGTAGCCGCTGCGGGCGTAGATCTTGGCCCGCCACTGCATGGTGGGCTGCTCGGGGTCGAGGTTGCCCTCGATCTCGCTGCGCAGGGCGTTGACGATGGCGTGGGCGACATCTGCGGCCGACTCGGGCAGGCCATCCCGGAAGAGGTAGTGCTCCTCAGAGAGGTCGATGCGGACGATCTGCTCTTCGGTGTCGCTGGGACCCACGCGGTGGCGCAGCACCAACGCCACATAGTCAATGGGCCAGGGGGCTGGACCCGGGCCCAGGACCTGCCGAATCAGGTCCTCCAGCTCGGGCAGGCCCTCGACCCGGTGTCGGGCACGGAACATGGGCGGCGCTCCAGGGGGCGACGCGGGGGTGCGTCACTACAGAGAGGCCAGCGGAGGCCCAACCCGGGTGGGTTAGCGGCGCGAATTCTGCGGTCGATTCGCGTAAGTACCTTAAACCCTTATGGGTTTGGATTGTAAAATCTGCCCAATCGGCGAGAAGGCCCCCGTCCCGGGCATCGACGCCGAGACCGCCCTCTCAACCCTCAACCATTGCGCCGTGGGTTGTGGGTTGGCGCATTTTCTCGCCCCACTTGGGGGCTCTGCGGGCCTCTCTATGGGTGACACCACGTCCCCACTTTCAGGAGCGGACCCAATGGCAGGCATGGCAAAAGCGGTCAACGGCAACAGCGGCACCGCCGCCTCCAAGGGCTTGTCCCTGGCCAAGCAGAAGGAGCTGACGGGCGAGATCGACCGCCTCAAGGCCATCGCCGAGAAGGGCAAGGCCAAGCTCGCCGAGGCCAAGGCCCTGGCGGAAGCCAACGGCGCCCACGTCGCGGGCCAGCTCGTGAGCTTCGCCGAGGTGCAGGTGGCGGCCGGCGGCTCTTCGCTGCTGCATGGCTACCTGGCCGATGGCAAGTACGGCAACACCTACCGCATCGGGCGCGGGCTCACGGCCCTTCTGCTGACGGGGGCCGGCACCTACCGGGCCTTCACCACTGGCCAGGGCCAGCACCTGATGTCGGTGGCCGGCGGTCTGGCCGCGGCCGAGGCGTCCTACAGCGCCTTCAACTTCGGCCGCAAGTGGGCCGCCAAGCGCGCGGGCAACAGCCAGGCCGCCGCCCCCAACGTGGTGGTGACCCCCGAGGCCCCGCCTACAGCGCCCCGCCGCCACCCCCCAGGTGGTGATGACCCCGCCGGCCATCAACGGCGGCTTCGCGGGCCCCGTCCGCGAGACCTACCCCGACGACCCCGCCCTGATGGAGTTCCGCCAGCGCGGGCGCCGCCTGGCGCGACGCTGATCCGCACCCCACCCACGAGCCTACCCCCCGCCGGTTCTTTTCGGGCCGGCACCCCTGAGCAAGCCCCCTGTCCCAGCGTGTCGGCGACGACCCCGCTGGGCCCGTGAGGGAGGCGCCCCCCGCGATTGTGCAGGGGGGGGCCTTCTGTTCGCGTGGGCGCGTCTCGACGCGCCGCTGACCCCCCATCCCCACAGCCGGGAGAATGACCATGGAAACCGAGGACTTCGGCTACGCCCTCCAGCCCTACCTGGGCGGCGAAATCGGCGACGCCTACGACGACGACTACGAGCTGGACGACACCAGCATCGAGGGCTTCGAGGGCGACGACGACTTCGAAGGCGACGACGACTTCGAGGGCGACGAGGACGGCGACGAGCTGGGCGCCACCCGCCGCCGCCGCCGCCGGACCCGCCGCGCCGTGCGCACCGCCCGTCGGGCCGGTGGCAGCTACCAGCCCCCCAAGCGGAAGCGGACCATCCCCGTGCGCGACAACATCCTCAACGTGGCGGGCGTGGCCGATGCGGCCAAGAACGTCACCATCGAGCACACCGCCAAGACCGACTACTGGCTGACCAAGGCCCTGTTCGATGGCAGCACCGCCGGGATGCTGCTCTCCAGCATCCAGGTCGGCGAGCACGTCATCTGGCAGGACCAGAGCGGTGCCGGCCTGCCCGTGTCGGCCTTCGTGGCCGCCGCGCAGAACAGCTTCGCCCTGGGCGGCAAGCGGCTCCAGCGCAACGAGCAGCTGCTCATCCGCGCCGTCGCGGCCACCGCCGGCGACACCTTGCGGGTGCAGTTCGGCGTGAAGCAGCGCATCGCCGCGGGTCGCTGCTGATCGGTCGCTGCCCCTGAGCCCCACGGGAGCCCGCCGTGTCCTCCTGCCTCTTCCAGCCGCAGCGGCACCACGTCTCTGTAGATGACAGCGCCGATGTGCCGGTCCTCCTTCACCAGGGGACCGCACTTGGGTGGCTGCTCATCGACGTGGCCGTCTCTGCACCGGTGGACCTGCGCTTGCAGGTCACCGGGCCGGCGGGGCTCGAAGACATCGCGATCACCGTGGCTCGGGCGGCGCGGATCTGTGTTGAGGCGACGGATCTGCGCCTGTCGGCCCGCGCCCGAAGCGGGTCGGCCACCGTCGCGGCCGGGATGCGGGCGGACCGAGAGGCCACCGCCAACATCCTGACGTGGCGGTGGCCGAGGCCAACAGCCCCGGCGTCCTGACCCCGGTTCCGGCCCGCGCAGTCAGCGTGGTGCTGGACTGCCCCGCCGCGGAGCGGGGGGGCGCCTACCTTGAAATCGTGGACGGGGCCGGCATCACGCGCGGCTCTCTCCCGGCTTCTGCGGTGGGGGTGACGGCACCCATAGGCGCGGGCCAGCAGGTCCGCACGATCTGCAATTCCCCCCACCGCGTGCTCTTCCACCTCTCGCTCTGAGTCCGGCCCATGCTCTACCGCTCTGCCAACAGCCTCTATGAGGTCATCGCTGCCAACAAGGTCGCCACCACCGTCACGGGCACCAGCAAGACCGTGCGGGGTTTGGACGGCGATGCCGTGCTGGACAGCCAGCAGAACTTCATGGCCGTCTTCGAGATGGTGGCCACCGGCGGCACCAGCCCCACGGTGGACGCCAGCGTCGAGACGAGCTGGGACGGCACCACCTGGCACACCATCGCCAGCATGACCCAGCTGGTGGGGGCTGGCTCCAAGAGCCAGCAGAAGGCCATCACCGAGGGCATCGGGCCCTATGTGCGCGCCAAGGTGGTCCCCGGTGGCACGGCCGCCCCCGATGTCTACGGCACCATCCGCCTGGTCAGCAACGCCCCCTACCAGATCTCCTGATGGCACCGGCCGCCCCCAGCCCGCTGGCGTTGAGCGCCCGGCCGATGAGCATCGTCATGCGCGTCACCAAGACGGAGCGCGGATTGGCGGGCCTGCTCACCTGGCTGGCGCGCCACAACGCCGAGCTGCTGCGGGAGCGGCCGGACCTGCCGCTGCTCTACGACAGCGGCGTGCGCTACGAGCGCGAAGAGGTCGAGACCTGGTCGGACTATCTGGCGACCCTGGAGGCCGGTCACGAGGACTGCGACGCCCTGGCGGCGGCGCGGGCCGGCGAGCTGCTCGCCCGGGGCCACCGGGCCCTGACCGAGGTGGATGGCGGCTTTGACGAGGCCCGCCGCCTGCGACTGCCCAGCATCCCCGCCTGGGTGGTGCTGCGCACCAAGGGTGATTTGGGCCTGCCCAACCTCTACCACTGCATCGTGCTCTACCGGGTCGGCAACACCTGGTGGCGCGACGACCCGAGCGCCCGTCTCGGCATGTTGCCCACCCCCCGGCACCCCTACCCAGACCCAGCCGCGCCCCTGCCGGGGCCCGGCTTCGCGGGCGTCCCACGCCCACCGCGCCTTGGTGCGCGCCGCCCTTCTTGAGGAGGTCCAGACCCATGTACGCCATCCAGCACCCCCCCGTCATCGGCGACCGACAGAGCCGGCAGCAGCGCCGGGCGGACCGGCGCGCCCGCCGGGCCTACAACCGCCAGCTCAAGAACGAGGGGCTGACCTTCTTCCAGCGGCGGCGGCTCATCCGCAACCAACGCAAGCAGGACCGCTTGCAGCGCCGGGCGGGCCGCGTCGAGCGCCGCGCCGACCGCCGCCTGGGCCGCATCGACAACCGCTTGCAGCGCCTGGACCAGCGGGTCGAGACGCCGCAGGAGACGGCCATCCTGCGTCAGCACGAGCAGGGGCAGGGGCAGGGCTTGCCGCCCGAGTACGACCTGACCCCGCGCCCGGCCTTGCCGGTGCGCTACCCCGCGGGCCAGGGCTACGCGCCCCGCCCCGGCCGCCGCTACGCCGGACCCCGCCGCAACGTCGGGCCGGACGACTACGACGTGCCCTGGAACGACGCCGATCCCAACGACGGGGACTACATCGATCCCACCGATGACGATGGCTACATCGACATCGAGGACGAGAACCCCTACTACGACGATGTGCTGGTGGATGTGGACGGCGGCACCGGCCCCACCATCAACGGCATGGGTGGCATCATCTCGGGCGAGGGCTGGGCCATGTCCCGGGCCGCCCGGGTGGAGCTGGGCCGGGAATTCATCGGCCAGCTCGTGCGCATCGCCGGCGAGCCCGCTTTGCCGGGGCCAACGAGGTGGGCACCGTGCGGGCCCTGGGCCAGGCCTACGCCCGCTCCTGCGTGGTCGAGGGCCGCCGCGCAGGTCTGCCCGACGCCGCCATCCGGGGCGAGCTGGCCGTGGTCTCGGGCCTGGTGGCCACCGTCGCCGAGCGCATCGCCGAGCGGCGGCGCGAGGGACCGCGGGCTGCTCGCCGCCATCGACACCATGCGCGAGCGGGGCCGCGAGCGCCGGGAGCAGGCCCGCATCCAGCGCGGCTACCAGACCCAGCAGGCCGTGCAGCACCGGCAGGTCTACGGACCGGAACAGGGCGTGCTCAACGACAGCGGCCAGTGGGGGCCTTCGGTCTCCACCGGCGATGTCATCATCCGCGCCGCCCAAGGCAAGCGCGCCGCCCTCGCCGATCTGGGCAACGGCTTCTACCTGGTGCGCCCCGTGGCCAGCCACGAGCCCGCCGCCGATGTCCAGGCCAAGATGGGCACCGCCGCCAGCCTCGCCAGCAAGGCCCTGTCGGTGGCCTCGGTGATCTCGGGCTGTGCCTGCGGTTGCGGCCGGTGTGAGTGATGGCCGAGAGCACGCCCGTCCCGCGCTTCGCCGCCAACCTGGCCGCCTGGTGGGAGGACCTGCTGGGTCCCGGCCTGGGGGCGGTGTGGGCGGGCGTGCAGCGGGCCAGCGGCGACCCCAAGGTGCTGCGGGACACCTATGGGGCCACCGTCGCCAGCTTCGAGAAGGCGCTGGACGATTCGGCCGTGGCCGTGCTGGACCTCCAGCAGGCCGCCGCCAGTGCAGGACCCGAGTGGCAAGCCGTCGCCACCAACGCCGCCATCGCCTACACCCGCATGAATGACCGCTGGGTGGACCCCGAAGCCACCCGGCCGGTGGGCGCGGCGGCGGGCAACACCGCGGGGCCGCTGGGCTTTGGCGGGCCCGTCACCCAGGTCATCCAGACGGCCCGTCGCGTCGTGACCGCGGTGGGCATCGCCTGGGCGGCGGCCTCCCTGGTCCACGCCCTGGCCTTGGGTCGTTGGGCCCGCAAGCAAGCCGCCCGCGCCCGCGCGGGCCAGTCCGCGCCCCGTCTGCGCACCCGTTGATTTCGTCGTGAGGGAGCCTGCATGTCTGTGGTGTCGCAAGCGCTGCACGAGCTGACGACCTGGTGGGATGGGGTGCTGGGCGACCCCCTGTCCGCCGCCCTGGTCAAGGTGCGCGCCATCGTCGCCCGAAATGGCGTCGAGACGGAGCTGCGGCCCGAGGTGCAGGCCTTCGCCGATGGCCTGGACAGCGCCCGCAGCAAGATCGAGGCCACCCTGGCCGCCGCCGCCCCCTTCGCCAGCGACCCCCTGGTCGCGACCCGGATGCGCGAGCTGGTGGAGGCCTGGCAGCTGATGAGCGCGGCCTGGGCCGATCCCGCCGCAACCAAGCGCCTGCCCAATGTCGGCGCGGCCCCCATCGTCTGGGCGGCCCTGCTCACCGTGACGGTGGTGGCCGTGGGCGTGTCCTATGCCGTGTCCGAGGTCGGGGCCGCACAAGCCCTGTCGCAACGGACCGAGGTGGAGAAGCTCGGCCAGATGGCCGACCTGTACCGCACCGAGCTGGAGGCCCGCCAGAAGGCCGCCGCCGCCGGCCTCACCCTGCCCCCCTCGAACCTGCCCCAGCTCTTTGAGGCCGGCAACCTGGCCGGTCCCAAGACGGGCCTGAGCACCGCGGCCAAGGTGGGCATCGGCCTCGGCACCCTGGGCCTCGTGGCCCTCGGCGTGGGCGTGGCCGTGCGCGTCGCGGCGAGGTCCTGATGCCCGCGCCCGCACCGCTCAGCCCTGGGGCCCTGCTCGGCCTCTGGGGCACCGCCGGGGCCGCCCTGCTGGGCCTTGGGATCTGGACCGCCCTGCGTGCCAAGAGCGCCCCGCCTTCCATCGCTTCTGCGCCAGCCCCGGGGACGGCTCCGTCTCCGAATGCGGGCTCCTCCATGCGACCCGACCCGGGGCCTGGCGCACCTTTTGTCCTGCCGTCCCTCTATCCCGAGGTCGCAGAGGTCAAGGCACCCATGAACCTGCTCGGCCCGGCCACCTTCGATGCTTCGCTCAGCCGCCTCGCCACCACCGTCCTGGGCCAGCCCTACTCTTGGGGTGGGGGCAGCCCGGGGGCGAGCTGGCCGGCCGGGGGGCCGGGGCTGGGCGGGGGTCGCGGCTGGGACTGCTCGGGCCTTGCCCTGGCCACCCTGGCGGCCCTGGGCCTGTGGCCCTGGGAAGGGCCCGACCTGACCTCGGCACCCATGGCCCAACAGGCAGAGGCCGTGCCCACCGGCCAGCAGCGCCCCGGCGATCTGGCCTACTACCCGCGCCACGTCGTCGTGGTGCTGACCCGGCCCGGCCCGGACGGGCATTCGGCCGTGCTCTCGGCTTCGGGCGGCGGCCCCACCACCAATGGCGACGACCCCAAGGCGCGGGTGCAGGTGCATGAGACCGCCCGCTACCGGCCCGATTTCGTCACCTATATGCGCCTGACCCGGCCCGTGGGCCGCGAGCAGCTCGACACCGTGATGGCCCTGCACCAGCTCCTGGCGGGCGAAGCCGTCCAGGCGCTGGACCCCGACCGGGACGCCGCCCGCCGCCAGCGCCTCGCCCGCCACTACAGCGCCTTGCCGCCCGTGGCGCGCTTCCTCGCCCAACAGCGGAGCCTCGTGTGAACAGCCCCATCGACAAGCCCGGCCAGCACTTCGAGTGGTGGGAGTTCGAGGTCACCTCCACCGGCCTGCCCAACGCGCTGCCCGCCGCTGCCCGCCCACACATCCGCTACCTGGTCTTCCACCTGCTCGACCCGCTTCGGGAGGCGCTGGGCCGCCCGGTGGTCATCACCAGCGGCTACCGCAGCCCCGCGGTGAACCGGGCAGTGAAGGGCAGCCCCACGAGTCGCCACCCGCTCGGAAAAGCGGCCGACTTCTGGGTGCCGCCCACCCGTCGCCAGCCCGCGCTGACCTCCTTTGAGGTCGCCCGGCGCATCCTCGACCTGGGCCTGCCCTTCGACCAGCTCATCGCCTACGCCCCCAAGCGGGGCGGGCACAACCATGTGGGCCTGCATGGGCCCGACGTGGGGCCCCTTCGCCGGGACATCCGCGTGGCCCCCGATGAGGGCGGGATGCGGAAGTGGACGCCCTAGACCGACCGCCAGACCGACCGCCAATTTGTCAAAACAATCCCCGGATGGGCCACGCGCTGGCCTCTCTATGGTGGGGACGTGCCCCTTACGCCTCCCAGGAGTAGACCGATGCGCCTCTTCCAGCTGCTGCGGGGCACCCTCAGCGCCACCTTCCAGATCGGCCGCGCCCTGCTGCCCATCGCCGCCGACGACCCCACCGAGCGCAACCACCTGGTCACCAAGGGCTTCGCCGACGCTGCCTATGGTCCCGACGGGCGCCTGCGGGAAATCCAGGTGGACCTGGGCCGCAAGGGGGGCACGAGTGAGGCCCTGCTGCCCGCCGGGGCCAGCGTCTGCTCCGTTGACGTGGCCCTGAGCGAGCCCTACCCGGCCGGTGCCACCGTCCAGATCGGGGTCGAAGGCAAGCCCGATGCCTTCGTGAAAGCCGGCAACCTGAACCTGACCGAGACGGGCCTGGTGCAGTCCATCTCGCAACGCACCCGCGTCGAGACGGCATCCCCGGTGCGCGTGAGCGTGCGCGGGCGGCCCGCTTCGGGCGATGGCATCGCCATCGTCACCTTCAGCCAGCCGCTCCGCTGATGAGCGCTCTGCTCTCGGACATGCTTCGCCGCATCGCCCACCCCGCCCCGGGCCTCGTGCTCTCCCTGCTCGCCGGCCTGGTGGGCGTGGCCTGGGCCCAGGTGGGCGAGCCCGCCAGCCCCCGCGTGCCCCTCAACACGCCCATCGGCGACTTCCCGGTGGCCCTGGGTGACATCACCCTGCCCGTCGCCCTGGTCCTGGTCGCCGGCCACCTCAGACCGCCATCGCCGCGGTGGTGGCCTGGCGCCCGCGCCTGGACCTGCGCGTCGAGCTGCACCAGCCGCCCACCGCCCAAACCGACCGCCCCTGAGCCGCCGATGCCCACCCCGACGCCCAACAAGCCCTCCGCGCTGACCATCAAGAACGCCAGGGCCGACGTGCCCCGCATGATCACCGGCGCGGGCAAAGCCTGCGACGGCGAGTGGGGCCTGCTCATGTTCCCCCATCAGGCGGTGGCCCGGCTGGGCTGGGTCCCCGAAGGACGGAGCAACCGGCAGGTTCCCGGCCGGGTGTGGTCGAGCACCCACGGCGCCGACGTGCCCCTTCGCCCCACCGAAGAGATGCCCCAGGCCGAGGTCAAAGGCGGCTTTGCCGAGCTGCACCGCCGGGCCACCGAAGATGTGGGCGAGATCACCCTCAAGGGCCAGTGGGCCGGCACCCTGGAGTGCGGCGAGGACGGCAAGGGCCTGCTGCCCGTCGTCCGCTTCACCCGCAAGGTCGCCAGCTACGCCGTGCTCACCATCGAGAGCAAGAACCGGCCGAGCCCCCACTGGAAGTGGACCATCAGCCGCACCGCCACCTGGTTCAGCAAGCCCGACGTGAAGACCGGCCAGTCCACCGGCTTTGCCGCCGCCATCCGCGAGGCCGTGCAGGCGCTCTCTGGCGTGCTGGGGGCCGCCTGCGCCATCCGCGACAGCCGCCGCCGGGGCGCCCTGGACGAGACCCGCCGCGACACCCTCAAGCCGGCCAAGGACCGCAAGGACAAGCTGCCCGGCTGGGCCGAGAAGCCCGAAAAGCCCGCACGGGCCGCAAAGGCCAAGGCAGGGCAGGGGACGCCACCCAAGCGCGCCAAGAAGGCCGCGAGCCCGCCGTCCCTGCCGCACGGTTCGGGCTGGCTCCACGTCGTCCACGACGACGAGGTGCCCCACGCCGCCGAGGTCGCCCGGGGCGCCACCAAGGTGGTGGCCGCCATGGACGCCGGCGGCTTCGACCGGCGCACCGACTATTTCGTCGGCGAGCTGACCGAGGAATGGGAGGGCTGGCCCGCCGGCAGCCTGCTGGTCATGCCCCCCGAGGACAACGCCGGCTTCTACCTGCACCCGCCCGTGCACCCGCACCGGGCCCCGCCCGCACCCGCGCCCACGGGCGACCTGGGGCCCACCGGTTGGGAGGTCCCCGGCCATCCCGGCCTGATCAACATTCCGCTGACCGATCTGGCCAAGCCCGCGGCCAACGCCGCCCAGCTCGCCGTGCGCACCCAGAAGGAGGCCGACGCCTTCACCGAGAAGCCCACCGCCCGCCGGGCCATCTCCTGGGGCCTCTCTGCACTCCAGGCCCTCAAGGTGCCGCTGGGCGAGCAAACCAGCGTGCGCGCATCGGCCAGCAAGACCGCCGGCGACCTGGGCTCCGATGCCTTGGTCCACATTCGCGTGACCGTGCCCGCCACCCTCTCTTCTGTGCGCGAGCTGGACCGCATCGAACAGATGATGCGCAGGGCCGCACCCAAGGGGCTCCGCGTGCTGGAGGTCGAGCCCTTCGAGGCCGACGAGGGCCCGGCCCCCCTGCCGGCCCCGTCTCTGCGTCCGTCTCCACGCCCCGCCCCGGCCCCGTCTCCGCGCCCCGTCTCTGCACCTGCCGGCTCTGCCGACAAGGACGCCATCATCGCCGCTGCCGCGCAAGCCGCCGTGCAGCAGTCCCTGCTCTCGATCTTCGGCTGAGGAGCCCTTCATGTTTGAGTCCGAGGACCTGCTTCGTCCCGACACGGCCGCCCCCGAGCTGGTGGCGCTCGCCCAGCGCCTGGCCACCGACACCCTGGCCCGCTTGCGACAGACCCCGCCGCCGGGCGTGAGTGCCGCCGACATCGACAGCTTCCAGCTTCGCCGGGGCGCCTTCTTCGCCCAGGAGCTGCTCGGCAGCCTGCTGCCCTTCGCCGACCAGATCCTCGCCCGCCTGCAAGCCGCCCAGGGCCCCCGGCCCGCCGTCCGCGTGCCCGTGGACGTGGTCGGCCGCACCGAGGCCAACCTCGCCGCCATGGAGATCGTGGCCCGGCACGGCCCGCCCTACTCCCCGGCCGAAATGGACGCCCTGGCCCGCTACAGCGGCTGGGGCGGGCTCAGCATCAAGAAGGTCGCCCACCGCTTCCCCGCGGGCTTCCCGGTCCCCGACAAGGCCGCCCTGGTCCACGAATACTACACCCGGGCCGATGTCGGCCGGGCTGTGGGGCAGGCCATCGCATCCTGGCCCGAGGCCCTGCCCGGCTCTGAGGGCCGCTTCAAGGCCCTGGAGCCCTCCGCGGGTGTGGGCCGCTTCCTCGCCGGCCTGGCCGAGGCCGGGCTGAGCTGCGACTGGAAGGCCGTTGAATACTCGCAGGTCTCCGGGCGCATCCTCAAGGCCCGCTTCCCCGACGCCAACGTCTCCATCGGCCCCTTCGAGCGGTGGGTGCGCACGAGCGCCGAATTCTTCGACCTGGTGGTCAGCAACCCGCCCTATGGCCCCCGCGGCATGTCGCTCGCCGAAGACGACCAGGGCCAGCGCATCCGCGCGGCCTACCACTACTTCATCTGGCGCACCCTGGGCCTGCTCAAGCCCGGCGGCCTGGGCGTCTACCTGGTGCCCGGCGGGCTCATGACCGGCACCGGGCGGCGCATCACCAAGCTCCGAGACGAGCTGCTGCGCACCGCCCACCTGTCTTGCGCCTTCCGCCTGCCCTCCGAGGACCCAAAGGGCACCGACGATCCGCTCTTTCCGGGTGCCAACCTCGTCATCGACCTGCTCTTCTTCCGCAAGCGCCCGGCCACCCTGTCCCAGGTCCTGGCCGAAGACGCCGAAATCGCCAGCGGCGACTACTTCGAGCGCCACCCCCACCACATCCTGGGCGAGGTTGAGGGTGCAGACACGGGCGAAGATGGCAGCGGCGTGTCCCGCCCCGCCGGCCGCTGGGGCTACTCCATCGTCGGCCCCTTCACCGGCCTGCCCCCCATCGCCGGGGCCCTGCGCCCCATGCCCGATGCCGGGCACGGCGTCGAGATTGCCGCCCCCAAGGCCCGCCCAGGCCGAGGCTCCGTGGTGGCCGACCTCGACACCGAGATCCAGACCGAGGACATCGACCTCCAGGTCCTCGACGCCCTGGGCCGCCGCGTCCGCGCCTACCTGGGTGAGCTGAACCGCGAAGACACCGACCAGGACCTGGCCTCGATGCGGGCCGAGCTGGTCACCGATATTGCAGAGTGGGTGGCGCGCTCGGGTCCGCCCGCCAGCTACCCGGGCGTGCAGCAAGCCGCCCGCAGCGCCCCCGGCATCGCCCAGGCCCTCGCCGCCCTGGCCCACGACGGCAGCCCCGGCCCCGCCCTGCGGGTGCCGCCCGAGCAGACCCGCCGCTACCAGGGCCCCCCCGAAATCGGCGCCATCGCCGCCTGGCTGCTGCGCCAGGAGTCCGTCTGCACCCTGCCCCGCCTCGCGGAGATGATGCGGGCCGAGTCCGGCCGCAGCCTGAGCCCCGCGGAGCTGGAGGCCGATCTGGAGGCCGCCGGCTGGTGCGAGGACATCGACGGCTGGTGGCCGCGCGAGGAGTACCTCGCCGGCCTGCTGTGGCCCAAGGTGGACCGCCTGGACCAGCTCTCCGATCCCGACCGGGCCGAGCGCCAGCGCGCCCTGCTGCTGGAGGCCATCGCCCCCGTCTCCTGGGCGGACCTCGTGGACCCCTGCGTGGTCCGCGACGACGAGAACGACGTGCTCGGCGATGGCGGCCTCACCCCGCGGGACCCCTATGTGCCCGTCCACCAGGTCATGCGCTGGCAGGAGCAGTCCGACCTCTTCGAATACGAGCGCCCGCTGCTCATCGAGCGCAACCGCGGCCTGCTGGAGCTGCCCAACCGCGCCTACCACCAGCTCCCCACCAGCGACAAGGACCGCAAGAGCACCGGCTTCCGCAAGCACCACCCCCACCTGCAATTCATCGGCTGGGCCAACCACGACAACCGCCTGTGGGCGCCTCCCCGCCGGACGTTGATCGTGGACGGCGAAGAGCAGAAGGAGTCCCTGGATGCCGCCCGGGTGCGCGTCGCCGGCGCCTGGATCCGCGACTTCCGCACCTGGGTCAAGCGCGACACCGAAGCGCAGCAGGCCATCGAAGACGCCTACAACCGCCAGGTGCGCGGCGTCCGGCCCCTGCCCGTCCACCCCGAGCCCCAGCCCGTCGCCCGCTGGAAGCACCCCAAGATCCGCCTGCACGCCTACCAGCACGGCGCGGCCAACCGCATCCTGCGCCGCCGCCGCGGCCTGCTCGCCTTCGATGTGGGCCTGGGCAAGACCTACACCGGCATCCATGTGTTGGCCCGCGCCCGGCAAGAGGGCTGGGCCCGCCGCCCCGTCATCATCGTGCCCAACTCCATCGTCTGGAAGTGGCACCGCGACATCTTGCGCGTGCTGCCCGACTACCGGGTCTGCGTCATCGGCAGCGAGCGCAGGCTCCTCACCCGCGGCGCCCGCAAGGGCCGCTTCATCGCCGAGGTGGACAGCCCCCAGGAGCGCGCCGCCAAGTGGACCGCCTTCGCCGCTGGCGCCTATGACGTCGTGCTGCTCACCCAAAGCATGATCGGCCGCCAGCGCATCGAGGCCGACACCCTGACCGACTTCGCCGAGACCGTGGCCGGCATCCGCCGCCTCGCGGCTCTGGCCCGCACCGCCGAAGATGGCCGCGGCGACGAGGACGACGACCGGGACAGCAAGCGCAGGAAGAAGACCAACAGCACCGAACGCCAGGACGCCGTGGCCGAGGAGGCCAGTGCGGGCTGGCTCATGTCCATGCTGCAAGGCAATATCGGCCAGGACTACGATCCCGGCATCACCTGGGAGCAGGTGGGTTGCGATCTGCTGCTGGTGGACGAGAGCCAGACTCCGTGTAGTCTTCCGTACCAGTCGGGCGCAGAGGTTCAATCCGTGTCTCCTCCGGTTCGCCGCCTTCCGGCTCACCCCCCGCCCCGGGTGCGCTGGAGATCACCGGCAGCACGCCGTGGATGGAGAAGGAGTAGTCCACATTCAGCCGGATGCTGCCCGTCTCCAGCGGCACCACCGCCTCGACGATGGCCCGCCGGGTCGCGTAGTCCGCGCCCGCGATGCGGCTCCGCAGGGCCGCCAGCGTGGTCGCCAGGGTCGTCTGCTGGTGGCGGGTCCGGTCGGCCGCCTCGATGGCCCTGCGCGCCATGCTCTCCCGCCGCGCGAGCGCGTCCCGCTCGGCCTTGAGCGCGTCCAGCTCGCGGTCGTAGTCGGCGTCGGTGATGGCGTCCCGCTTCCACCGGGCGGTCAGGCCCGCCACCTTGCGTTCGTTGCGGGCCAGGTGCTCGCCGACCTCGGCCAGCTCGCTCTCGGCGGCGTCGTCGCCCGCGCTGGCCTCGGGGGTCGCCACCGCGACGAGCAGGCTGTCGGCGTCGATGAGCGCCTTGGAGATCGCCTGCCACACAGCCAGGTCCACGAGGTCGGCGCGGTGGTAGGGCGCGCCCTTGCAGTCGGGGCAGTAGTAGCGCGTGTGCCTGGCCCTCCCGCCCTCGGCCCCGCCGCCCAGGACGTACATGCGGCGGTCGCAGGTGCCGCATCGCGCCAGGGTCCGGCACAGCGCCTCCGTCTCGTACCGCTCGCGGAGCGGCACCCACCGGCGAGCAGAGAGCGCCGCCTGCGCGGCATCCCACGTCTCCTCGTCCACGATGGGCGGCACGGGGAGCAGGTAGTCCACGCCTTGCAGCTTCTGGTGCAGCTCGCCTTTGTACGCCGGGTTCCGCAGCACCTTGCGCACGAAGGTGAAGTTCCAGCCCTTGCCGCGCGGTGGGGCCACGCCCTCGCCGTTGAGCACGTCGGAGATGCCCTGGAGCGGCACGCCCTCGATGCACAGGGCGTAGATCCGACGGATCGCTGGCGCCCACTTCTCGTCGATGCTCCAGCCCTCGCCCTTGCGGTGTTTGAGGCCCGTCGGCCCGGGGCCGCTGCCCGGCTGGCCCCGGCGCAGGGCCTTGATCCGGCCGTTCGTGGTCTTGTCGCGGATGTCCCGCCACTCCTCGCCGCCCATCAGGCACTTGATCGCCAGCGCCACCTTCCGGCCGAAGTCGGAAGCTGCGTGGATGCCGCCCGAGCCGTCCACCACGATGAAGGCGTGCTCGCGCATCAGGCCCATCAGGTGCGCGGCGTCGTCGAGGCCCTGCTCGCGGACGAGGCGGTTGAACTCGGCGACCCGCACCTCGTCCACCGCCCCGGAGCGGATCAGCGGCTCGACCACGCGCGTCCACTCGGAGCGTTCGGACAGGGGCACCTCCATCGCCGAGACGTGCCGAGGCTCGAACACGGCTCCTGCGAGGACAGGCACACCGGGGCGCGAGGCGCGCAGGCGCTCCAGGGCGACCACCTGGCCCTCCTGGGTCTGGCGGCGCTCCTGGCCCGCGGAGCTGACGCGGCCGTACTCGACGAAGCGGGGCAGGTGCGCGTTCATCATGCCGCCTTCCCGGTCGCCAGCAGCGACCGCAGGGTGAACATCAGGTGCTCGGACTCGGAGGGCGAGGCCGGGACGAGAGTGAGCGAGGGCTTGTAGAGCGGGGTGTCGGTCGCCTTCTCGCGCCCGTAGACCTCGCGGATGCGGCAGAGCGTGGGCAGGGCGCCGCCCTCGCGGGACAGCGCGACGAGCACGCGCATCCGGCCGTCGTTGGGCCTCGGCGCGGGTCCGTCTACGGGGCTCCAGCGCCGCCAGCCGCCGTCCGCATCGGGGACCAGCAGGACGCCTGACCACTCGCCGACGGTGAAGCAGGGCGCGGCATCGTCGAGGGCCAGGGCTTCCCGGTCCACGTCCACCGGGCCTGCCTCGGGAGCCCAGCCCCAGGGCTCGGCGAACAGCCGCAGGCCGACGATCGCGCCGGGCGAGACGCTCAGCGCACTCTGGAGCGCGGGCGCGAGGCCCCCGAACAGGGCGTCGACCTCGGCCTGGGTGCCGCCCCTGGCGAACAGCCGGGGCAGCTCCCGGTAGAGGTGGTTGAAGCAGGCGAGTGGCCGGGCTTCGTGGTCGATGGCGGGAGTGGTCTGCACGGGGCCTCCTGCGGGCCCGGACAAGTTGACGTAACGCCGACGGTATTGCGAGCGCCTTCTTGAACCGGGTTCCGAGAGCGGGGAAACGCCCTGTCGCACGGCGACCGCTCGGGTAGAATCTACACCACCGTTATTGCGTTCGTCAAACCCATGCGGGTATATTCTACTCCGAAAGCGAGGAGCCAATGACCGTCCCGAACGCCGTCGAGCTGACCACCATCGCCGGCCGGATCATCGCCCTGCTGCGCCAGGAACTCGGCTCTTCGCAGGCGGCCCTCGCCGGGAAGCTCACCTGGGATCGCAGCCTGCTGGCCCGCATCGAGTCCGGCCGGAACACCGCCACCATCGACAACATCTTCGAGCTGGAGGAGGTGTACGTCGCCGGGGGCCTGCTCGCCGAGCACGGCGACCTGGTGACGTTGACCGCCTACGTCGTCAAGGAGGCGATGCGGCGGGGGCTGCGCGTGGTGGTGGGCAAGTCCGAGCGCCCGGAGGGCCAGGAGAGCATGGAGGTGGCGACCCTGGACCGCATCGTGGCCCGCGTCGTGGACGACTGGCTCGTGGACCTCCGCGCCGAGCCCGAACCCGAGCCGCCGAAGAAGCGGCGGCGCTGACAGGAGACCGCCATGCGCGACCGTGACGAGTGGGACGACGACGAGGACGAGAGCGGCGAGGTTGCCGGCGACGACGACGACGGCGGCGAGGACGAGATCGCCCTGTCGGCGGTCCAGGCGTGGCTCGACATCGAGGGCGACGACGAAGTCGCACAGGCCCAGCGGGAGGCCCTGGTCGCCATCGCCGAGGAAGCCCTGGCGATGAAGGAGCGGCGCGAGGAGCGGGAGCGCCAGGTGGCGCGGTCCCGCAAGCTCGCCGAGCGCGAGCGGCGTCGGGAACAGGAGCGGGCCGAGATCGCGCGCCAGCGCCGGGAGGCGTGGGAGCGAGAGCAGGCCCGGCGGCAGCGGGAGGAGGTGGACCGGGTGGCCCGCGAGCAGGAGGCCGAGCGCCTGCCGCCGCGAGGCCGAGCGTCGGGCGGCCGAGCGGCGAGCCGAGGAAGCCCGCGGGGCCGCCCTGGAGCGCGTGCCCGCCGCGCCGGAGCCGGATCCGGTGGGTGCCCGACGACGAACCGGAACGCATGGACGACGACGACGAGGCTGATGCCGGCGAGGGGGTCTCGGCCACGGTGACTGGCTGGGAGGCGTTCGAGGCGCCCGCCGCCTCGACCGGGAGGTCAACGACGGCGCGGACGAGCCCGGAGCCGGCCCCCACTCCCCGCCCACCGACGACGACGGGGTGCTCACGGGGGCGGACCTCGCCGACTGGAGGAAGCGCTTGGGTCTCACCCAGCAGGCGGCCGCCGATCTCCTCGGCGTTCGCCAGGGCACGGTTTCCAAAGCCGAGAGCCGTCGCGGCGGGGCGCTGCGCGCGGGGATGGGGGAGGCGCTGGCCGCTGCGCTCCGGGTCGAGCGCCCCTCCGCGTAGGCACACCCGGGGTGATGTGCTATCGGTGGGGCTGCGGAATATTCCACGGGAATACGCCGATTATTCTGGAATGCCACGCGCAAGGATGGCGGAATATTCCTGGCACTCCCAGCCCCCAAGGGGGTCTCGGAGCCCGAGCCCCGGGGCGGGGGGGACGGGGGGACAAAGTGGTCGCGCAGCCCACCCGCGCTCCGGCCAGACCGATCCGGCACCTTCTGAGTGTCCCGGCCGCGACTCGCGCACCCCCTGCGACCCCTGGCGAGGACCAGCCGAGAGCTGCTGGCCTGAAGCGTGGTAGGAGGACAGGGCCGAAGGGGGACTCGCCCGCCTGCTGGAGATGCGTGGCCGGCCCGCTTGCCGCTTGCCGCTCGCCGGGCGGCGGTGCTGCGCCGAGTTCACGAGAGGGCCGCGCGGTTGCCACGCGCGTCAGTTCCGCACGTGGTAGGTTGCGCACACGTCGGAGCGGGTATGGCCATCTGTCGTTGCGTCTCGGGGATCGTCGTCGAAGAGGGGAGCGCCACGCCCCAAGGTGGGCTGCGGGTCCGCCTGGTCACCGTCAAGGGTCGCGGCTCCGTCGCCCTCGCCGAGGCGACCACGGACAAGGCGGGGCGCTTCTCCATCGACATCTCTGGGCTCTCTGCCGACGACACCTCCGGCGTCTACGAGCTGAAGGTCTTCGACGGCGTCGTCGAACTGGAGGCGCACGGCGACGTGCGCTGGTCGGTCGCGACGGAGGCGACGGATCTCGTCGTCTGCGTGACCTGGCCCGAGGCATGCGCGGTGCCCGAGGAGACGCCGCCGCCCGGGGGCAACATCGACACCGCCAACGTCCACGGCGTCGTCCGCCATGCCGACGGCACGGCGCTTGTCGGGCTCGATGTCTTCCTGTGGGGGGTGAGCTTCAACGGCGAGTCCCAGCTCGTCGGCCCGGTCCAGACGATGGCCGAGGGCTGGTTCAGCATCGGCACGGTTTCGACGCCGCCGAACCGAGACCTCTACGTGAAGGTGTTCCAGCCGGGCAGCCCGCCGCGCCTCGTGGGGACCTCCAAGGTCAGCTACGGCTACGCGGGCGGTGCGTTGCGGTTCCACGTCTCGGTCTGCGACGAGGCGCTGCGTGGTCCGTCGGAGTTCTCACGGCTCACGCTCGACCTCTCGAAGTTGATCTTCCCCAGCGCACCGACGCATCCGGATCCCGGCCTACCCGCCGCGCTCGTCGGCATGGACGTTCGCAAGGTGGCCTGGACAGCCGGCCGGACAAAGTGGAGCCTCGACCGGATCGCCGACCGCGTGCTTGCCGAACGCCTCGACCAGGCCCTGAGCGCGTCGGGCTCCATTGTCGGCGCGGAGCCGCTCTATGGGCTGCTGCGCGAGGGCTTCCCCAAGACGGCGAAGCAGATCCTCGCGCGCCCGCCCTCGCTCGTCGCGGCGGCGCTCGGGCGGGCCAAGACCGCCAACGTCGTCGGGTTCGGCGTGGTGGTCCAGGACGTGCTGGACGTGCTCGTCGAGGCGATTGGCCGCGCGCTCGACGACGGGGGCGACGACGCGTTGGGCGCGATCCTGCGCACGTCGCAGACCCTCTTGCAGCCCCAGGCGCTCAGCGACACGGAGATCACGCAGTTCTGCGAGCTGTATGCCGGCTTTGACGGAACCGACGCGGCGTTCTGGACCGCGGCTGCGGCCCTGTCGGGCTGGACAGGCTCGGAGGTCAACGAAGCGAAACGACTGATCCGGCTCGGGACGCTCGGTCTCGGCCACGCGCCGACCGTGTTGGCCATACTCAAGGTGCTCAACACCGCACCCGCAGAGGTTGTCGGCAGCTGGAGCGCCGCCACCTGGGATAGCGTCGCGGGGGTTCCAACCGTGGGCTCGAACGCGGTCAGCCCCCTCCCCGACGGGCTTGACGGGGCGACGGACGGCGAGAGGCGGGCGAACCTGTCACGGATCCTGCGGGAGCACGCGGCGCTGGCCTTTCCGGCGAAGGCCCTGCACACGGCACTGTCGGGCACTGGTGCCGGCGCGGCGCTCGACGTGCAGACGGTGTTCTCGCACGCGTCGAACGCCTCGGTGGACATCCGGACGGCCCGGATCTTCCTGGGCACGCCCGATGTACCAGTTCATGTCGAAGCCGACATCGAACCGCTCCGGCGTGCCCAGCGCCTGGTCCGCATCGCGCCAGCGCTCGACGCAGACGCGGCACTCCAGCGCCTGGTGGACACCGGCGTCACCTCGGCGCGCGACGTCGCCCGTAGAGGGAAGACTCGGTTCGTCGAGACCTACGCCGGCGGCGACCCGGCCCTCGAAGCGGAGGCGCACGAGATTGTGTCTCGTGCCCAGAGCCAGGCGGCGATGGCCGGTGCCTTCCTGCTTGCGGCGCATCCCGCACTCGGTCAGGCTGCCCTGGGCTTCGTACCGGCCAAGGAGGTCACCGTCACCGACTCCGATCTCCCCGGCTGGTCGGAGCTGTTCACGTCGCCGACAGGCACCCGCTGTGCCTGGTGCCAGTCCATCCACGGTCCGTCGGCCTACCTCGTAGACCTGCTGCACTGGCTGTCGTCGCGTACGCCGCCCTCGACCTACAGCGGCACGTGGACCTCCACGCTCGACGCGTTGCTCGACCGTCGGCCGGACCTCGCGGACCTGCCGCTGACCTGTGAGAACGCCGAGCGGGTGCTTCCCACGATCGATCTCACCCTGGAGATCCTGGAGGGGGTGGTCTCGGGCGTAGGGATCGGCTCGGCCAACAGCAGTGAGGCGGAGAGCGCCGACATGCTCGCGGCGCCGCAGTACACCATCGACGCCGCCTACGCCGGGGGGAAGCTCGGGGACCATACGCGGTCGTTCTCGGCTCCCTTCCACCAGCCCCTTGCCGTTGCCCGCCCGTTCCTCGCGCACCTCGGGATCGCGCGCACGGACCTGATGCGTGCGTACGGGGCGGATGCCGCCGACATCGCGAAGGACGAGCTGGGCCTGTCGACCGAGGCGGCGACTGCGGTCACCCACACGCCTACGGGCGTCGGCTCAGACTCGTGTTTCGCACTCTCCAGCAAAGCCTTGGGATGAGAGCGCTGCGGTCGGCCGGCGGAAGGGGTGGCGCCCCAAGCCAGTGGAAAAGGTAGACAGCGACGGGCGGATCCGTGATGAGGGGATTGCAAAGTCAACCCACCCCGGAGGCGCCCGTGCGCTGTGCATCTGCGGTAGCCGGTCTGATCGCCCTGATCGAGGTGTTCCGCCCAGCTTTTACCCGTCCGTCCTTCGAGAAGTGCCGGCAGCTGTGGCTGGGCTGGCTCCTGACCCAGGGGCGGCGAACGGTCACGGGCGCCATCGTGGCTTCGGGCCAGGCTGGGCGAGGGCACCATGCGGCGTGGCACCGCTTCTTCTCGACGGCGCGGTGGTCTGCCGATGAACTCGGCCGCCTCGTGCTGCAGCAGATCCTGGCGCACTTCGTAGCGGAGGGCGAGCTGGTGGTCGTCTCTCTCGACGATACGTTGGCGCCGAAGAAAGGGCCGCGGGTGTGGGGCATCGGCAACCACATCGACGCGGTGCGTTCGTCCCGCGGCACCAAGGTGTTCTGCTTCGGCCACGTCTGGGTGGTCCTGTGCGTGGTCGTGCAGCCTTCGTTCAGCCACCGGCCGTGGGCACTCCCGGTGCTCTTCCGGCTGTACCGGAGCAAGAAGACGGCCAAGGCCGACGGCGTGGCCCGCCTCAAGAAGACCGAACTGGCCCGCGAGTTGGTCCAACTTGTCGCCTCCTGGGTCGGAGCGCGACGGATCAGGGTGCTCGGCGACAGCGCCTACTGCTGCGCCGAAGTCGGGCAGAACCTGCCCTGCAACTCGGTACTGGTCGGTGCAATGCGGCACGACGCAGCCCTTACGACGCTGCCGGATCCGGCGCCTGCGACGGGCCGAGGTCGCCCCCGTCTCCGGGGGCCGCGCCTCCCCACGCCCGCCCAGATGGCTCAGGACGAGGGCATCCCGTGGAAGCCTGCGACGGTCCGCATCTACGGCCGCGACCAAATCGTAGAGTACAAGACGGTCGTCGCGCAATGGTACCGCGTCTGCCACGCCTTGCCGCTCCGGGTGGTCATTGTCCGCGTGACGACGGGCGAAATCGCCTGTCGAGTCTACTTCTCCAGCGACGCCACCATGAGCCCTGAGGAGATCCTGCAGGCCTACGCTCTCCGGTGGCCCATCGAGGTCACCTTCCGCGACCTCAAGCAGCACCTCGGCTTCGCCGACCCCCCGAACCGGAAGAGGGCCGCAGTCGAGCGCACCGCCCCCTGGGTGGGCCTCCTCTTCTCCATCACCGTCCTCTGGTACGACAGGGTTGGCCACGGGTCCGCCTTCGACTGGGCCCCGCTGCGCCCCTGGTACCGCCAGCGCCGAAGCCCCTCTTTCCAGGAGGTCCTCGCGACGGCCAGGCGAGCGGCAGCCGCATCGGCATTTGTTGATCCAATCGTGCTGGTGCACTTCGGCAACAAATCCGGAGGGTCACCGCTTGCGGAAGACAGAGCACCCCCGCCCACGGCATCCTCGTCACGATGCGCTGCGTGATGGAGAGTCGAAGACTCCGAAACACGAGTCAGATACTGAGGAGGCGTATTGGTCTTTCGCGATCCCGCCTGCCGCGGCGGACGGCGTGACCGTGAAAGTGTTCCGTCGGGCGGCGGAGGTGGACTACGCACAGATCCTGGACCTGTTGCACACGCGGATGGCGAACCCTGCCTCAGGCACGGGCGAGCTGATCGTGCTCATGGCGACCGGCGGCGACCCCTATGACATCTCCGCGTACTCTATCCAGCGGATCGGCTCGCCCACCACGGCCCCCACGACCGCCCAGTTCACCGCGATGCGCAAGGTGCTGCGGCTGTGGCGTGCCACGGGCTGGACGCTCTTGGACCTCGACCGGCTGTGCGCCGGTCTAGGCGCGTCCGACCCCGCCACTTGGGACGAGGATACCCTCATTGCGGTCGGAGATGTCCACCGCCTCGCCAGGATGACCGGGTTGTCTCCGGTGGAGCTGTCCGGTTGGTTTGGGAGCGGCACCGCACCACACGGAAAGCTAGACACCTACCTGGACCGCGACACCCACGAGCATCCTTCGCCGTCGCTCTACGACCGGACCTACCTGAACCCATCGTTGTTCCCGCTTGCCGAACAGGGAGAGATCAGTTTCCCCTTCAGGTTGTCGGAGCCGGATCGCAATGAGGTCGCCGTGGTCAGCCCGCTCCGTGAACAGCTCGCCAGGCTGCACGCGGTCCTCCAGGTGGACGAGGCGGAAGTCGAGGGCCTCATCGACGCACTGGAAGCGGTCGGAGCCATCGAACTGTACGACCCGGACCCGGTGGACCCGAACAACGAGGATGTCGCGGCCTTGAAGCTTGTGAACCTCGGGTTGTTGTACCGCTGGTGTTCGCTTGCCCGTGTGGTCGGGATCAAGCCCACTGACCTGGTCCGCCTCGCGGCTCTCCTGGGCCTCACTCCCGGCTCCTTTGACGCGGGCCCCTTCGCATCGCCTTCGACCACGGTGGAGTTCGTTGAAGGTGCGCGTGAGGTCTTCGCCGCTGGCTGGACGGTCGAGGAGCTGGACTACCTCGTGCGGCACGAGCGGCCGGAGCGCGTCGCCCCGACCGATGACTGGGTCCGAGGCGTGCTCGGCCGGCTCCGGGACACCGCGCGCAGCTTTGCCGTGGAGGTGAGCGACACCGACCGTCTCGACGCCCTCGCCCGACAGCTCGCCGACGAGTACGGTATCACGCGGGCGACGATGGACGTGCTGCACGCGAGCATGCTCCTCGGTGCCGCGAACGACGGAAGCGCAGACTACCCCTTCATCGCCGGCGACACGGTAGTGGACAGCGAAGGGGTCGCCGAGCTGGCGGGCGAGGTCCAGGTCTTGCTGACGGCCGACGTGGGGTCGAGCGCCGGCCCCATCCTGTCGGGGACGACGATCACGGTGCCTGCGGCGACCGTTGTGGACGGGCCCGTGAAGCTCCCGGCGGGAACCACCTGCACCATCCCATCCGAGGGCGAGATCGCGGTGGCCGGAATCGACACCACAATCGCCGCTGAGTCTGCGGTGGTCGTGCCTACCGGCACCGTGGTCACCTGGGGAACGTCGAGCAGCGGGACGCTGTTGGGCGGGGCCTCCGGCACGCTCGTCGCAGAGGCAGACATCGCGCTTGCGCCGTTGATCTTCCTCGACCCGGACGACGTCGTCAGCACGAGCCTGTTGTCCCGCTTCCTGCGGTCCGCCTTCGCCGACCCGACCACGACCGACGAGAGCGACCCCTGGTCGGACATCCTGCGCTCCTCCGCGGACTGGCGCGAGGACTACGCGGTGCTGGACGCGATCCACAAGGCCGTGCTCCTCCAGGCCCGGCTCGGTGCGGACGAGGATGAGCGCGCGGCATGGGTGTCGCGGGCCTCGGACTGGTCGCTGTTGGACCCCGCCTTCTTCACGGGACGGTCCACCGCGCTTCGCTTGCCCACCTCGGGAGCGACCGCGGCGTTCACCTGGCTTCGGAACACCATCGACCTGTTCCGCCAGCGCGCGCGCCTGCCCGGCAGCACGCCGAGCTTCGCCGAGATCGTCACCGAGCCCACGGCCGCCAACCTCGCCGAGCGCACCGGCTGGGACGAGGGGGCGCTCGACACGCTCGTGGACACGGGCATCACCTCGGTCTCCGACTTCGAGTCCGTTCTCGACCGCATGGACTTCGTGCGCCGGGCCGGTGCCGCGCCGGAGGTGGTGGAGGGCTGGGCCGTCGCAGGCAGCCTCGCGGCCTTCACGACGGTGGAGTCGGGCGAGATCGTCGCCGCTTCGCGCTCGAAGCACTCCGATGCCAACGCCTGGTCCCGCGTCGCGCGGCCGCTGCGCGATCCCGTCCGCAAGGCGCAGCGGGACGCGCTCGTCGCCTACCTGATCGCGGAGGACGCCTTTGCCGGCGGCGAGCTCGAAGACGCCGACGACCTGTACGAGCACTACCTCATCGACGTGAGCATGAACCCGGAGATGCTCACGAGCCGCATCGTCCAGGCCACGCTGGCTGTCCAACTTTTCGTCCACCGGGCCCTGTTCGGCCTGGAACTGGACGACACCGACGCCGACCTCGGCGAGTGGTTCAACGACGAGGATCGGGCCGAGTGGGAGTGGATGCGGACCTACCGGGTGTGGGAGGCGGCCCGCAAGGTCTTCCTGTACCCGGAGAACTGGATCGAGCCCGAGCTGCGCGACGACAAGACGCCCTTCTTCAAGTCCTTGGAGCAGTCCCTGGCGCAGGGCGACGCGACGGAAGATCGGGTCGAGCAGGTCACGCTGGACTACCTCGACCGGCTGCTCGCCGTCGGCAGCCTCAAGGTGCTGGCCTGCTTCCACGAGAAGGAGTCCGACGACGACGGCACCATCGACCGCTTCCACGTCTTCGCGCGGACCCGCGGCGAGCCCGCGAGCTTCTGGTACCGGCGGCGCGAAGACGCCTCGACCTGGACGCCGTGGGAGGAGATCAAGGCCGGCATCGAGGGCGAGCACCTCCTGCCGGTCGTCTACAACCGCAGGCTGATGCTGTTCTGGGCGGAGTTCACCGAGACCCAGTCCGAGAGCGAGAACGCCGACCCACAGAGCTGGTGGGAGATCCGGCTCGCGATGTCGGAGCACCGGGACGGGAAGTGGTCGCCCAAGCGACTCGGGAGCGAGGCGCTGGTGCTGTCCTACTCCTGGGTGAACGACAAGGGCCTGGAGAAGGCAGCCAAGTCAGCCTATGGCTTTGTCAGCGAGATTGAGGACGACGGGACGCTCACCATCCGCTGTATCGGCGCACGGAGCGCGGGCGCCATTGCCTTGCAGAGCGTCTTCTACGAGCTGGGGAAGTTCTCCCTAAATACCTGCACGATGGACCTGACGGTCAGCCGGAACGTAACCGAGACCGCGGCGTCGCGGGTGGCCCTGGACCCCACCCGCTGGGTGGCTCCCGGATACTCGAACCTCCTGTACGACGAGAACCTCGAGTACATGGACGACCTCGACGTCTACCTGGGCGAGGTGGACGAGGACGGAGCGCTGGTCGGCACGGCCAGCCCAGTGGACGTGCTCGACCAGATCGAGGACGCCCGCGTGGTGGTGCCTTCCCAGTACAACGACTTCGTGAGCCAGTCGCCCTTCTTCGTTAGCGTAGGCGAGCGTGTGTACTTCGTCGAGCCCCAGGTGGACGACGAAGAGGAGCTGAAGACTTCAACCACGACGGGGACCCCGTCCATCTCCGGACTGTCGTCCTTCCGCGCGGGGACCCGGGCCGCTAACCAGGAGCAGAGCGGCACGCCGCTGTCCGACGACGCGGCGCTCGCGCTCACGGTCTACGTGGACAGCGCTACGGTCCGCTCCACCGACGCGGCCGTCTCTGCGTTGAAGGCGGTCGACTCGGCCTTCCTCTCCTCCGCGCCCTCAGCGACCGTGACGGGCCTGCTCGGCAGCTACCGGTTCTGGCCCTTCTACCACCCCTACGTCTGCCGATTCATCAGGGAGGTGCGCCGGGACGGCATCTTCGGGCTGGTCGACCCCGACCCGGACGGCACTGCGGGCGACCTCTTCCGCCAGGCGCTCCAGGGTGATCCCGATGACTTCGAGGATCGCTATCAGCCCACCGAGGCCGTGGAGTTGCCCTATCCGGTCGAGGAGATCGACTTCTCGCTGGAAGGAGCCTACAGCCCGTACAACTGGGAGCTTTTCTTCCACCTGCCCTTCTACGTGGCGAACCGGCTCGCCGACGCCGGCCGCTTCCAGGAGGCCGTCGACTGGTTCCACGCCATGTTCGATCCGCGGACGCGGACCGGCCTGGAAGGCCCCGACCCGGTCGACAACGGCACCTGGTGGAAGGTCAAGCCCTTCCTCGAACCGGCGAGCCAGCCCGTCACCGACTGGATCGCCTTCACGGGAGCCGACGGCGACGAGGGAGCGCAGGCGTCCTTCGAGGCCCAGGTCGCGGCCTGGCGGGAGGAGCCCTTCAACCCCCACGCACTCGCGAGGCTGCGGCCCGGTACCTACCAGCGTGCGCTGGTCATGCGGTACATCGACACGCTCATCGCCTGGGGCGACGCTCTGTTCACCCGCGACACCCTGGAGACGCTGAACGAGGCGACGCAGCTCTACGTGTTCGCCAAGCAAGTGCTGGGCGATCGGCCCGAGCTGCTCGGCGACGCCGAGCGGCCCGAGGCGAAGACCTGGGACGACCTGAAGGGCAGCCTCGACGCCTTCAGCAACCCCCTGGTGGCCCTGGAGAACGCCGCGTTCTCGGCCCGCGGCCTCGGCCGGAGCCGGGGCGGGTCGGCCGTGCTCGGCGGTGTCGGGTTCACCACCTACTTCTGCGTGCCATTCAATGCGAAGTTGCTGTCCTACTGGGACACCATCGACGACCGCCTGTTCAAGATCCGCAATGGCATGAACATCGCCGGGGTGGTCCGGTCGCTGCCGCTGTTCCAGCCGCCCATCGACCCGGCGATGCTGGTGCGCGCCGCCGCTGCGGGGATCGACATCGGCGCCGCGCTGTCAGACGCAGCGAGCGTCGGGCACTACCGCTTCAGCGTGATGATCGGCCGGGCCCAGGCCCTGGCCGGCTCGGTGCGGTCGCTTGGGCAGGCGCTCTTGTCCGCCCTGGAGAAGCGCGACGCCGAGGCGCTCGCGATGCTGCGGCAGACCCACGAGGGGGCTCTCTTCGACGCGATCAAGGGCGTGCGCGCGCGGCAGGTCGAGGAGGCCAAGGAGAACCTGGCTGCCCTGCGAAAGAACCGGAAGGTCGTCGAGGCGCGGCGGGACTACTATCAGCGGCTCATCGACAAGGGCTGGCTGCCCAAAGAAGAGCAAGCTTCCGAGCTGACGGACACGGCGCTGACGCTCGACCGAAGCGCGGCAGGCGTTGCCGGGCTGAGCGCGCTCTTTGCGATCTTCCCCGAGATCGCGATCGGGTTTGGCTTTCACGTCCGCACCGGTGGCGCCAACCTGTCCAATTCACTCGACGCGATCCAAGCGGGCTTGGCGACCACCAGCGGCGCGTTGAAGACCCAGGCTGCACATCTCTCCACGACCGCCTCCTACGTCCGGCGCGAACAGGAGTGGAAGAACCAGAGGAACCTCGCCAACAAGGAGCTGGGCGCCGTCGACAAGCAGATCGCCGCCGCCGAGATCCGCGCCGACGTGGCGAAGCGCGAGCTGAGCAACCATGAACTCCAGATCCGCCACTCCGAGGAAGTGCGGGCGTGGATGGAGAGCAAGTTCACGAACGCCGAGCTGTACGACTGGATGGTGGGGCAGCTCGCCACGCTGTACTTCCAGTCCTGGCAGCTCGCCTACACGACCGCCAGGAAGGCCGAGGCTTGCTACCAACACGAGCTCGGCCGCGACGACACCTTCGTCCAGGCGGTGCACTGGGACGGCACGAAGAAGGGCCTGCTGGCCGGCGAGCGGCTCCAGCTCGACCTGGAGCGCATGGACGCGGCCTACCTCGACAACGACGCCCGCGAGCACGAGCTGACCAAGCACTTCTCGCTCCGACTGCTCGACCCACTGGCCCTGGAGCGGCTCCGAGCCGACGGAGAGTGCTACTTCGAGGTACCCGAGGCACACTTCGACCTGGATTGCCCGAGCCACTACTTTCGGCGCATCCAGAGCGTGGCCCTGTCCATCGCCTGCGTCGCGGGCCCCCAGGGCACCGTCAGCGCCCGGCTCACCCTGCACGGCGCTCGGCTGCGCACGGACCCCGATACGCTGGGAGACTGGGAGACCACCTCCTACCCGAGTGTTGTCACCAGCGTCGCCACCCAGGACGCGGGCGTGTTCTCCCTGGACCCTAAGGACGCGCGCTACCTGCCCTTCGAGCGCTCGGGGGCCATCAGCCGCTGGCACCTCAAGCTCACCGCCCAGACGCTCAAGCAGCTCGACTGGGCCGCGATCGAGGACGTGGCCCTGCACCTGCGGTACACGGCCCGCGACGATGGTACCGACCGAACCGTCGACCTCACCGAGCTACAGGTCGGTGTGGAATCGGACTTCGGCGAGTCCGTCCCGGCCGTCGACACCGGCTTCGTGCGGCTGGTCAGCCTCCAGCGCGACTTCGCCGAGGACCTCGTCGCGGCGCAGCAGACCAACGACACGTCGGTGGAGGTGACAGTCTCCGAGCCGCTCCGCGATCCGGTGACGACACAGACGCTCGTGGGCGTGCTTGTGGTCCCGATCGTCGCGGACGGCGCGTCGGCTCCCGACTCCCTGGGGCTGAACTACTCGGCGGCTGCCAAGGAGACCTTCGGCACCGGTGTGTCCTACCACCATTGGGCCTGGACCAGCAGCCCCCCAGACCTGGACAACGCGATCACGCTGTCCCACGGCAGCGAGACGAGCCGCGAGGACCCGGTGCTGGAGCAGCTCGCCGACGAGCCGACGGCACCGGCGGCAGGAGACCGCTACCTCGTCACCGGAGGTGGCACGTGGAACGCGCACGCGAACGAGATTGCCGAGTACAACGGCAGCACCTGGGACTACACCACGCCGACCACCGGCATGGCGGTCTACGTCCAGGACGAGGCGGTCGTCTACCTCTACGACGGAAGCTGGGCCGTCGCCGACTGGGACTTCAGCGACGTGGACGACCTCGTGCTCGTCCTGCTCTACGAGTAGCCCGTGGACGATCCCCGCCGCCCGTCGCCCCAGCGCTCGGCCGCCGGCTTGCAACCGGCGGACCGACCCGTTGCGCCTCCACGCGCGGCACCCGCCCCGGTGGACCCTGCCTCGCGCACGCGTGAGCTGCTCCAGGCCGCGCCGCGGATCGAGGCGCCCAAGGGCGGCGGTGCCATCCGCGGGATCGGCGAGACCTTCAAGGCCAACCCCGTCACGGGCTCCGCGTCCGTCACCATCCCGCTGCCGCTCCCTGCCGGCCGGTCCGGCCGAACGCCGCCCCTGTCGCTGTCCTACGACTCAGGCTCCGGCAACGGCGTCTTCGGCCTGGGCTGGTCGCTCTCGCTCCCGATGGTGCAGCGCAAGACCGACAAGCAGCTCCCTCGCTACCGGGACGCGGAGGACAGCGACACCTTCGTGCTCTCCGAGGTCGAAGACCTAGTGCCGGTCGGAGCGACGCGCACCTCGGGCTACACCACCATCCAGCGCTACCAACCCCGCGTCGAGGGCGGCTTCGCCCTCATCGAGCGGTGGAGCCACCCGACGGCTGGTATTCACTGGCGCACCCGCGACCGGGCCAATGTGCTGCGCAAGTACGGCGTCACCTCCTCGGCGCAGGTCGCGGACCCGGCGAACTCCTACAAGGTCTTCGCTTGGCTGTTGGAGGAGGAGTGGGACGAGCTGGGCAACGGCGTCCGCTACCGCTACGACGTCGTGTCGGGCACCTCGCCGGGCTCGGGGCTCGCCGAGCAGAACCGCTCGGTGGCGTACCGCCACCTCAAGCGGGTGCAGTACGGAAACGTCTCCCCCGACACCTTCGGCGATGGCTGGTACTTCGAGGTCGTCTTCGACCATGGCGACCACGACGCCACCTCGCCCGGGCTGTCCCCCTCGGGCACGCCCGACGTCCGCCAGGACCCCTTCTCCCGCTTCAAGGCGGGCTTCGACGTGCGCTGCCACCGGCTCTGCCGGCGGGTGCTGGTCTTCCACCGTTTCGAGGACGGGCAAAACTCCTCCGCCACGCTGGTCAAGAGCCTCGATCTCACCTACGACGAGAGCCCGGTCGCGACGACGCTCACCTCCGCACAGCTTCGCGGCTGGGCCGCCGACGGCTCCAGCCAGACGCTCCCCCCGCTCGAACTGGGCTACGTGGCGGCCAGCCAGGCGACGACCCCCGCGCTCTTGTCGGGCACCGACGACCTGCCCCACGGCATCGACTTCTCGCGCGCCCAGTGGGTCGATCTCGACGGCGAGGGGCTCTCCGGCCTGCTCACCGAGGCCGGCGGCGGCTGGTGGTACAAGCGCAACGAGGGAGCGGGCCGGCTCGGCGCCTGGCGACAGCTCCCCAGCCGCCCCGGCGTGGCGCTGCGCGACGTGCAGCTCGGCGACGTCGACGGCGACGGTCGGCTGGAGGTCAGCGTGCGCGGCTCGTGGTTCGCGGGCACCTGGACGCGCGCCGACGACGGCGGCTGGGAGCGCTTCCGCTCCTTCAAGCGCGTGCCTTTCGCCAACCAGGACGCCACCAACTCCCGCATGATCGACGTGGACGGCGACGGCCGGGCCGACCTGGTGGTCGCCTCCGCCATCGGGCTGTTGGTGTTCCGCTCCGATGGCCTCGACGGCTACAAGGCCCCCGAGGTGGTGGCCCGCGCCGCCCGAGAGGCCGACGGGCCGGTGCTGCTCTTCGCCAACGCCCAGGAGTCGCTGCTGTTGGCCGACATGACCGGCGACGGGCTCACCGATCTGGTGCGCGTGCGGCACAAGAGCGTCTGCTACTGGCCGAACCTCGGCTACGGCCGCTTCGGGCGGCAGGTGCAGATGGCGCGCGCCCCGCTGCTCGACCGCCCGGACCGCTTCGACGCCCGCCGGGTCCGCCTCGCCGACGTCGACGGCGCCGGTCCCGCGGACCTCGTCTACGTCGGTCCCGACCGGGTGCGCTGGTGGTCGAACCAGTCGGGCAACGGCTTCGGGGACGAGCAGGAGATCGGCGGCGTCCCCGGTGTCGCCGATCCCCTGGACATCACCGTCGCCGACCTGCTGGGCGACGGCACGGCGTGTCTCGTGTGGGCCTCGCCGCTGTTGCGCGACCGCTACGCCCCCATCCGCTACGTCAAGCTCATGGCGGCGGGCAAGCCCTACCTGCTGGCGTCCCTCGACAACAACCTGGGCCGCACCACCACCTTCGAGTACACCCCGAGCACGGCCTTCTACCTGGCCGACCGCCGGGCGGGCAGCCCGTGGGCCACGCGCCTGCCCTTCCTGGTCCAGTGCCTCTCGCGGGTCACCGTCGCCGACGCGGTGACCGGCTGGTCGAACACGACCCGCTACGCCTACCACCACGGCTTCTTCGACGGCACCGAGCGCGAGTTTCGCGGCTTCGGCAAGGTCGAGCAGTGGGACACCGAGACCACGACCGACGGCGACCTGGCACCGGTCCGCACGGTCACCTGGTTTCACACCGGCGCCTGGCGCAAGGAGGCCGATCTCCAGGCGGCCTACACCGCCGAGTACTTCCAGGACGGAGACGCGATCTCGGCCGGCACCCACGCCTTCGAGGACACGGCGACCTGGAAGGGGGCGGACTGGCGCCAGGCGTACCGGGCGCTCAAGGGCCGGCTGCTGCGCCAGGAAGTCTACGCCGAGGACGGCACGGCCGATGCGAGCACGCCCTACCTCGTCGCCGAGAGCACCCACCAGGTCCGCCGAATCCAGGCCGCCGACGGCGACGTCCCCGGCGTCTTCCTGGCCTCGCCGCTCTCTACGGTCACCCACCACTACGAGCGCGACACCACCGACCCGCGCGTCACCCAGGAGCTGACCGTCGAGGTCGACGACTACGGCAACGTCACCCGCTCTGCGACCATCGCCTTCCCCCGCCGGGGGAGCAGCCACCCGGCGGAGCAGTCCACCGGCGTCATCGTCTGTTCCCACGTCCAGGTCATCAACGAGGTCACCCCGGACAGCGAGCGCTGGCACGTCGGGGTGCCGTGGCGGACCACCACCTGGCACCTGCACCGCGACGGCGAGGACTTCTCGTCCGCGCTGCGCACTCGGGTCGTGGGCGCCACCTTCCGCGCCGCCACCGCGGTCGCCTGGGACGAGACCGCGCCGGGGTCGGGTCACTGGAAGCGGCGGATCTCCGACCGGATCACCACCTACGAGGATTCAGGCACCGAGCAGACCGCCGGCACCATGGGCGCGCGGGCGCTCGTGCACCAGACCTTCCAGCTCGCGTACACCGAGGACCAGGCTGCGGAGCTACTCGGGCTCACCGGGGCGCCGTCGGACCTGACTGGGGCCGGCTATGCGGGGCTGACCACCACGCCGTTCTCGGCACTCACCGACGTGGCCGGCTGGTGGGCGCGCTCCGGCACCCAGGAGCGGGATGCGGCGCACTTCTTCCTGCCCACGACCGTCACCGACCCCTTCGGCAACGACACGACCGTCGCCTGGCACAGCTCCTACCTGTTCCCGTCGAGTGTCACTGACGCGCTGGGCAACACCGTCACGGGAACCTGGGACCTCCGCGCGCTGTCTCCCTCCGAGGTGAGCGACGAAAACGGCGACCGGACCCTGCTCTCCTACGACGCACTGGGACGCGTCACGGCAATGGCCCTCGCCGGGCAGTCGGGCGGCAGCGACGGCGACACGCTCTCCTCGCCGACCGCCGAGTTCGAATACGACACGAGCAGCGTCCCTGCCTCTGCCTGGGGCCGCGTGCGCGAGACCCACGCGGACACCGGCACCCGCTGGATCGAGACCACAAGCCTCACCGATGGCGGCGGCAACGTCGTCATGCAGAAGGCGACTGCCGCGCCGGACGGCGCCACGCCGCGCTGGGTCGGCACCGGCCGGGTGGTGCTCAACAACAAGGGCCTGCCCATCAAGCAGTACGAGCCCTTCTACGCCACCTCCGACGCCTTCGAGGCCGAGGAGGGCTTCTCGGGCGTCACCCCCGTCATCACCTACGACCCGCTCGGCCGCGCCGTGCGGGTGGACCTGCCCGACGGCAACGTCCGCCGCGTCGCGTTCAGTCCGTGGGAGCAGACCACCTGGGACGAGAACGACAACGAGGTGGGCGGCGACCACGAGGACACGCCCACGACGGTCAAGCTCGACGCCCAGGGGCGGCCCTACGAGACCGTCGAGCGGCTGAACGGCAGCAGCACGCTCACGACCTCGGTGACCCTGGACGTTGCCGGCAACCCCGTGGCCGTCACCGACCCGCGCAGCGTCGAGGTCCAGGCCCAGTCCTTCGACCTGCTCGGCCGCCCTGTCACCACCGAGTCGCCTGACGGGGGCGACGTCACCGCGCTGATCGATGTCGCCGGCCAGCCCCTCTTCTTGTGGAAGTCGGGCGACCTCGGCATCGAGGCTGAGGTCGACGCCTTGCGCCGCAAAGTCCGCACCTGGCAGTGGGACACCTCGGCCGAGACCAAGGTGCTGCGCGAGCGATTCGTCTACGGTGAGGCGCTCGACCACCCGGGCACGTACAACCCCAAGGACGATCACCTGCGCGGGCGAGTGTACCGCGTCTACGACACCGCAGGCTTCGTCGAGCTGGCCTACGACTTCAAGGGCAACGTGGTCTCGACCACGCGCCGGTTCTTCGACGACGACGAGGAGGACGTCGACTGGCAGCCCTTCGATCCGGTCGGCTACCCGTTTACCACCGACGACAAGGACTCCGTGGCAGAGCTGCACAACGGGGATGGTGGCAGCAACCCCGGTGCGGTGAGCCTCCTGGAGACGGAGGAGTTCACGGTCACCGACACCTTCAACGCCATGACCCGGCCCGTCACCCGCACGGCACCCGACGGCGCGGTCACCACCTACTGGTATGACGACGGCGGGCGCCTGAACCTCGTGGACATGGACAGCGACACGCTGGTCGAGGACATCCAGTACAACGCGAGGGGCCAACGGACCTCCATCGCGTACGGCAACGGCGTCACCACCGAGAGCACCTACGAGGCCACCACCTTCCGCTTGTCCACCCTGACCTCGACCCGCGCCTCGGACAGCTCGGACCTTCAGGCCCTGAGCTACACCTACGACCCCGTCGGCAACATCGTCTCCATCGCCGATGCGGTCCAGGACACGGTCTACTTCAACAACAGCGTCGTCGACGCCGACCAGGACTTCACCTACGACGCGCTGTACCGCCTGACGAACGCGCTAGGCCGGGAGAAGTCCACCCGCGGGCGCGCCGACTGGACCGAGCCCGCCTACGGCCCCGTTCCCGACACCTCGGAGACCATGCAGCGCTACGAGCAGCGCTACACCTACGACGCCGGCGGGAACATCACTGAGATGCGGCACCTGCTCGGGGGCACGACCGACTGGGTGCGGACGTACAGCTACCCCACGACCTCCAACCGCCTCTCCACGACCACCGAGACCGCTGGCACGGCGAGCTACCAGCACGACGCCCGCGGCAACGTCGTCTTCTGGCCCCACCTGTACAACGACGGCGCCTCGCCCGACCCCTCGCCGAACGTCGTCCCCGACTTCCGCGACCAGATGAAGAAGGCGTTGCTCAACGCCAACGACTACGCCGTCTACTTCTACGACCACACGGGGCAGCGGGCGCGCAAGGTCGTCAAGAAGGGTGCCAACGTCGAAGAGCGCCGCTACGTCGCCGGCTGGGAGGTCTGGCGTAAGACCGTGAGCGGCACCCTCGACGAGGAGCGCACCACCCTGCACGTCATGGACGACCAGCGACGCATCGCCATGATCGAGACCAAAACCGTCTCGGGCGGCTCGGCGGTGGGCAGCCCGGTGCCGCGGGTGCGCTACCAACTCGACAACCACCTGGGGACCGCGATCCTGGAGCTGTCGGACACGGCCGGAATCATCTCGTATGAGGAGTACCACCCCTATGGGACCTGCGCGTGGTGGGCCGGCGACTCCAGCATCGACGTGTCGCGGCGACGGTATCGCTACACCGGGATGGAGCGGGACGACGAGACAGGGCTCCAGTACCACAGCGCGCGGTACTACGCCGCGTGGTTGGGGAGGTGGGGGAGCGCGGATCCGATTGGGTTGGGGGATGGGGCAAACAGATACGCCTACACAAGGGGAACACCAATCCGTAGCCGAGATGCGTCCGGTTGGTCCACAAGTCGGGAGAACTTCGTCGAGCACAACGAGTTGGGCCTGAGTGCGCACGGGGGCATGCTCCATCTGGGAGATCACGTGGCCGAGCTGGGGAACCCATTCAACGACCTGTCGCATACTCAGCTTGTGAGTGTTGCAGACAGTGTAGAGATGGTCGCCCAGGACTATCCGGAACTTGCTACGCTCTACTTCGACACCTACTCGGACGCCCGCATCGCAGAGATGACGTCCATGTATCAGGCGTTTTGGGGCATCGAGAACAACACGTTGGCCGACACGCGCTGGAATACTACGCGGCTCGATGATTCCGTCCTGAAGAGTCTCACATCGGCAGAAATCGGCGCAGTGCTGTTCCACGAGCTTCCGCACTTGCGTGATGACGTTATGTCCGGCATGGCCACCAAACACTCCGCCGAAGCGCGTGCTTATGCCGTAGAGACGTTCTTCTTGGGGCTTGCCGCCGAGCATGCAAACGGGTCCGAACTTGCCGCTTTGCGGACCCGTTACGGCGAGATTCAGCAGATGGCGTTCGTGAGTGAACCTGAGTACGCGTCCACGCTCGGTGCACTCGCTGCACTGGACCAATCGGCGCGCGGCACCACGCTCGATATCACAAGCTTCAAGCCGAATGACCCTGGATTTCAGTTCTCCCTACCGGTCGATACTCGGTATAGTCCGGAAGCGCGGTCGGAATCCATCGCCATCATGGCGAGCATCGTTCTCAATGATCCCAGCGAAGCAGCAGCGGCACTGCTGACGCAAATGAGGCAGCCGCACACCGTGGCAAGAGCCGGCACACTCGGCACGTCCCTGTCCGAGGCTTGGGTACGAGGAAGACTCCGATGACCACTTCCCTGACCACGATGGCCTTCGATGTCGGGATCGCAGCACATCGCAACCTGGGATTGTTCTTCAACGTGCTGACCGCGTTCGTCGCAGTTGCGCAGGGCGCGGGGGCGGTTCGGTGGCGTGCCATCGGGGATGCGCTGGCATACTGCACAGTGCTTTCGGCGTCGGCTGCCTTGGTCGCCACCGCGCCTTGGGTTGCAAGGAGCGGCTCATGGTGCAGTGACGAGACTTCGTGCATAGCGTATGCAGTCAGCGATGCTTGGCCGCTGGCGTTCGCGTGGGCGGGCCTCGGTATTGGGCCCCTGAGGGATCTCATCTGGGGCGGCTCCTCCAGGGCACGCGACAGGTCGCAGTGTTGCCCGCAGGGGAAACGGCTTAGGATTGCCTTGGTTCTTGCGGCGCCGATATGCACGGTGACTGCGGTGTTGTCGCTTACAATCGGACTCGGAACACTCGTCGCCATGCTGGACGATTCCGGTGAACGGGGCACCCGCCTCGCGCTTGAGGCCGCCCAAAGGTCTAGAGGCATGGTCTCGGTGTTGACTGCCCTCGCGTCTTGGGGCATGTCGGTTTGCCTCTGGATTGGAATCCTGGTGGGGCAATACAACAAGACGTTGCCGAGGAGGAACGTTGGCGCGCCGACGGACTCCCATTAGGCGCCTCAATGGCTCCTCCGCGTTTGCCGGTTCCGCTTCCCTGACGGGTGCGTCCCCCTGACCGCCCGCTCGGGCTCGTAGTCCCCGCCCAGCTTGAACAGCACCGGCGCCTGAAAGACTACACGGTTTCCAAAACTACAAGAACCTCTTCATGGCCGAGGCCCGCGAGGGCGGCATCCCCGATGGTCTCGGGGCCGGCCAGCCCAGCAAGCGCGCCTGGCACCTGGCATTTCGCTGCCACGCCGTCCGCCGCCGCACCGGCGGGGCCGGGGTCGTGCTGCTCTCTGCCACCCCCGCCAAGAACAGCCCCCTGGAATTCTACAACGCCGTCGCCCTGGTGGACCCCGGCGCCTTCGAGCGCGCCGGGGTCGCGGACCCCGAGACCTTCATCTCCCGCTACTGCCTGACCGAGCAGGCCATGGCCCAGAAGCCCGACGGCACCCTGATTGTGCGCGCCGCGGTCAAGGCATTTGGCAACCTCGCCGAGCTGCGCGACGTCATGGGCGACATCGCCGAATTCCGCACCGCCGACGAGGTGGGCCTGCGCATCCCCGAGGCCCTGCCCACCCAGGTCCATGTGGACCTCACCTCCGCCCAGCAAATGGAATTCCGCCGGGTGGTCGGCGAAATCGAGGACATCCAGGAGCAGATCCGCAAGCTCATGCACGACCCCAAGGGCAACGCCGGCCGCATCGAGGCCCTGCGCATGAAGATCATGGGCCTGTCCATGCGGCTGGACCTCGTGGCCATCCACCCCGAGCTGCCTGAGCACTCGGGCAAGGACTACCGGGCCGGCAGCGTGGTGCGGCTCGACGGCCAGGCCCCCAAGCTCGAAGCCTGCGCCAACACCGTGGCCGCCTCCCTGGCCCGCGATGGCGTCTGCGCCCAGCTCCCCAGCAGCTGCGCCAGCGAGAGCCCGCCCAATAGCGGCGACTACTGCATGGCCTGCGGCCACATCATCTTCGTCGAGAACGTCGCCGTGCACGACTGGCTCGTGCGCCTGCTGGTGGAGCGGGGCGTGCCCCGCCACCGCATCGCCGTGCTCAACGCCAAGGTCGCCAAAGATCCCGAGACCCGCCAGCAGATCGCCGAGCGCTTCAACGGCGTGGGCTGCCCCTCCGAAGACGAGTACCTCGCCCCGGAATTCGACGTCGTCATCGCCAACAGTGTCGCCTACGAGGGCGTGGACCTCCAGCGCCGCACCTGCGCGATTCACCACATCGACCTGCCCTGGGAGCCCGCCAGCCTGCAGCAACGCAACGGCCGGGGCGTGCGCCAGGGCGCCCTCAGCAACGAGGTGAAGATCGTCTACTACCTGGCCAAGGGCAGCCTCGACATCCGCCGCCTGGTCAAGATCGATACCAAGGCGTCGTGGATGAAGTCGCTCGTCGCCAGCCAGGACCGGGTGACCAACAACCCCGCCGCCGGCTCCGACCTCTCCGTCGCCGAGCTGCTGGCCGAGCTGGCCAGCCCCGAGCAGCGCGCCAAGGCCCTGGCCTGGGCCGAGCAGGACCGCCTCGCCCAAGAGGCCGTGCGCAAGCAGCGCACCGCCCGCGCCGCCAACGGCCGCCTCCAGTCCGCCGCCGACCGCTTCGCCCGCGCCGGCCGCTCCGACGCCGCCACCGCCGCCCGCCTGCGCACCGAGGCCGAGGCCATCCTCGCCGAGCTGGGCAAGGTCTCCGCCGACACTTGGCCCTGGCACGCCCTGGCCCAGGGCATTCGCGACCAGGCCGCCTACGTCCCCGCCAAAGGCCCGCCCCTCTTCAGCGGCACTCGCCTGCGCCTGCGCGGCACCGTCTACGAGCTGGGCCGCATCGACGGCCCCGCCCTCGCCGCCGGCAACCTGCCCCTGCGCCAGCTCGGTCTGCTCCGCTATGAGCTGCACCCCCTCGACAACGACCTGCTCTCCATGCTCGGCGAGCTGACCCCCGCCGACATCGGCCCCACCGTGCCCTGGGACGAGCACGCCGACCACCAAGCCCTGATGCCCCGCCTGGGCGAGTCCGGCACCGAGTGGGACAACTGGGAGAGCAAGCCCTGGCTGCACCTGCCGGGCGCCAAGGCCGACGCCTTGTGGCCCGCTGGCGAGGCCGCAGTGGTGGCCTGGCTCAAGCGCAGGGCCGACAACCGCTATGGCAACTGGACCGACCTGGCCGTGCCCCTGCAAGACGCCGGCCGCGCCGCCACCACCAGCACTACCCAGGCAACCCCCCGGCTCGCCCGCGGCGCCCAGCTCGTGCCGCCCACCGATGCCGGCTGGCGGCGCTGGCTGGAGCTGGCCGAGGCCCGCCGCCAGGCCGTCGCCGCCAGCCGCGACGGAGGGGCCCTGTGGCCCTCCTTCGCCGAAATGGCCACCGTCGCCCAGGCCTGGTGGGGACGCAGCCTGCACGCCGCCCAGCGCGGCTCCTGAAGCCCTCGACCGGAGAGACCGCCATGGCCACCAAGCCCAACGCCCTCGCCCGCCAGATCGCCCGCTGGGTCGAGTCCAACCTCGACATGAAGGCCACGCTCACCCTGGACGAGGGGGAGGTGACGGTGGCCGTCACAGTCACTATCGGGAGCTGGGCGACGGTCCGCCGGACCTTCCTGTGGCGGCTGCCCGAGGCCTACAAGGGCTGGGTGAAGCCGGGGAGCAGGGTCACGGTGAACGGCGCGGGCGGCTGAGCCGCGGCCACCGGACTGCCACAACTGCTGGTCGGACTCCTGGGGGCAGGGCCATGTCTCAGGCGCGGGTATGGCGTTTCGGTGGCCGCGCAGCCGGTGATGGGAGACCAAGTGCGCCGCCAACCGCTGCTGACGTCACTCCTTGAGCACCAGCGCATCCACCTTGTCAAGGATCCAATTGGCATCCTCGCGAAAGCGCGGCTCGTAGGCTCTTCCCGTAGGCAGGTGGTGGTCGAGCAAGGCGATGGCCCCGCCTTCAAATCCGTAGGCGCTATTCCAAGTATCATCGCACATGACGAGCCCGGAGACATTCCGACCTTCAACCTCGACGCCTTCCGGGCAGAGCACGTGATCATCGTGGTTCCATACGTGGGCGGCCTCGTGCACGAGAACGCTCAGACACACCCAGCTACTTACGGCGTACAAACAGCTGCCGGTTGTGTACAATCGGCCGGTCGCGACCTCGATTTCGGACCCGTGCCCCTCCCCGTCGTTGATCGAATCGACCTTCTCCACGCGGGTGATGAGGCTGGTGACGAGGTTGTAAAGGGCGGCCTGGGTCTCGGGGCGGTCGGTGGCCTCCCCGATGGCTCGAAGTGCGTCCACCAGCGGCTGACGGGCTGTGACGCGCACGTCGCTTGGCAGCGTGTCCAGATCGTCGAGCGTTCCGAGGTCAGCCCCCATCAACTCTATCAGGGTGGCACGCAACAGGCTCACATGCATCTCGGAGCCACCCATGCTCTCAAGGTCCATCCCGATGTCGTCCTCGAGTAGGCGCATACAGGTTGCATTGTCTCGAAGCGGATCTCGGTACTCGTCCTCCAGAACTTCCCACGGCTCAGGATCTCCACAGGCCGCCATGGTGACCGACCACCGGTCCTCGATAAGCCCGAGGCGAGCGTACTCCTGCCCTCCGCCCACGGCGAGGCCTGAGGGCGGAACGGTCGAACAACCGAAGATGAAGAGGATGGGCAGGAGCACGCGTCGCATGGATCACCTCATAGCGCGGACAGCACGAGGGAGGTCGGGTCCAAGGACAGAGGCCCTGCGTGGGTGTGCAGCGTGCCAGACTGAAGGGACAGCGTCAGGTCGCCGTTTGCGACTGAAACCGTCGCGTTCAGTTCGAAGGCCGGCTCGGACAAGCTGAGCGACCAGGTGCCCGGCCCCGTCTCCAAGAGCGGGTAGCCAGCGCGCGCGCGCGTGCCGCGGAACTCCAGCCACAACACATGGGTCTCCACCCCCGACACAGGGGTCACGGCTGGCAAGATGCGCGCGGCGTAGACCGGCCGCTCGTCCCCCGGAGTGCTGAGCAGCAAAGCGGCCACGCCAGGCAGTCCGGTAGCGGCCTGAACCGCAGTGCGCATCTCGCTGGTTGACAACCCGTAGCCCGGCGGTCGCGAAATGGTGCCCCCCACGGGGCTCGAGGGGCAGGCGTGCTCCACCTCGACCTCGGGGTTGTGCCAAAGGGCGTCGTCTCCGGCGGTACGGGCGGGCTGCCAGGCGACGCTGCCAATCCACCAAGCTTCGGGACCCGTCAGAATGACCTCGGGGTTGCCCGGCGTCAGCACGATCTCCTGGGTGCCGCGGACGACACGGAGCTGGTCGGCGCCGCGCCAGTCCACGACCTTGATGCGCTGGGCACGGGCCCCGTGCCACCGGGAGGCGCCGGCGATGCCAAGGGGCACCTGGCGCGCCCGGCTCGGGAAGTCAGCGAGGCGAAAGCGCGTGACCGCCGTTGTGTTGGGGGTGCATGCCGCATCGTCCTCGCCGCCTCCGGCGCCTACGGGCATCGGGGGCGGCGGACTGCCGGTTGCCTCCGCACCCCTGGCGAAAACCGACAGGTCCACCAGACCGTAGTCCTCGCACTCCTCAGCGAAGGTCGGACTGGAACCGGCCCCCTCCCAAGTCCGCTTGGACAGGACGAAATCCCAAGTGCCGTCGATACTTTGGTCGCTGGGGGACCACCACTTCGTGAGCGACCAATAGTTTGAGGCGCTTCGGTCCGGGTCATCGACCTGCTCGCCGCCCCATGCATTCCGGATGGCGGTCTTGAACGGCTCAGTAGAACCCGGCGGCTGGCCGTCTTCGCCCGACATCCGACCCCGAACATCGTCCACGCGCAGGTCGCTGGCCACGTCAAGCTCGCAGACGCACTCGGTCCCCTCTTCGGCAACGGTATCCCAGTCGTCATATACGCCGAGAGGGTTTCCCAGACTGTCGAGGAAAGTGGCACGTAGGTCGGGGGAGGGCACGCAGGCCCCCTCAGTGCTCTCGGTCACGTCAGCTCCGTCCGGGATGCCGTCGCCATCTTGGTCGTCGGGCGGCGAGGAGCCGCCTGCTGTGCCCAAGCCCAATTCGCCAGCCTTGCCTTGGTCGCAAGCTGCAACCAGCCCCGACAAGGCAATCAGAGCGAAGGTGAAGCGTTTGACTCGCAGATTGTCTGGTGTGTAATTCATAACCATGGCTCCAGTTGTGAAGGTGCTCGGGCCCAAAAGCTGAGAGACCAACTATAGGCTACCACAAGCTCGCCAGTCTTGTTTGTAAAACCTGACAATCGAAAACGGGAATGGTTACCGACAGACGATTTCCGTCCATTCGCAGTCGATCGCAGGTTGCGATCACGCTGTGCCGTCGTGCGCATTGGGCCTTGCCGCGGGGCCATCCGCCGAGTGGCTGAAGCCCGCCTTCGACAGAGAGTAGGGCCTGCCGCCTCGCCCGAGAGGCCGTGCGCAAGCAGCGCACCGCCCGCGCAACGGCGCCTCAGTCCGCCGCCGACCGCTTGCCCGCCGGCCGCTCCGACGCCGCCACCGCCGCCCGCCTGCGCACCGAGGCCGAGGCCATCCTCGCCGAGCTGGGCAAGGTCTCCGCCGACACTTGGCCCTGGCACGCCCTGGCCCAGGGCATTCGCGACCAGGCCGCCTACGTCCCCGCCAAAGGCCCGCCCCTCTTCAGCGGCACTCGCCTGCGCCTGCGCGGCACCGTCTACGAGCTGGGCCGCATCGACGGCCCCGCCCTCGCCGCCGGCAACCTGCCCCTGCGCCAGCTCGGTCTGCTCCGCTATGAGCTGCACCCCCTCGACAACGACCTGCTCTCCATGCTCGGCGAGCTGACCCCCGCCGACATCGGCCCCACCGTGCCCTGGGACGAGGACGCCGACTGGAAGGGCCTGGAGACCAGGCCGCCGCCGAAACCGGCACCGAGTGGGACGGCTGGGAGAGCAAGCCCTGGCTGAACCTGCCCGGCGCCAAGGCCGACGCCCTGTGGCCCATCAGCGAGGCCGCGGTGGTGGCTGGCTCAACGCCGGGCCGACAGCCGCGGGGCAACTGGACCGACCTGGCCGTGCCCCTCAAGAGGCCGGCGCGCTGTCACCACCAGCACCGCCCAGGCCACCCCGGCTCGTCCGCGGCGCCCAGCTCGTCCCGCCCACGATGCCGGCTGGCGGCGCTGGCAGAGCTGGCCGAGGGCCCGCCGCCAGGCCGTCGCCGCCAGCCGCGACGGCGGCGCCCTGTGGCCCACCTTCGCCGAGATGGCCACCGTCGCCCAGGCGTGGTGGGGGCGCAGCCTCCGAAGCGCCCAGCGCGACGCCTGAACCCCTCCAGCGGAGACACCGACATGGCCCCCAAGCCCAAACTGCTCGCCCGCCAGATCGCCCGCTGGGTCGAGTCCAACCTCGACGTGAAGGCCACCCTCACCCTGGACGAGGGGGAGGTGACCGTGGGCGTCACCGTCACTATCGGGACCTGGGCGACGGTCCGCCGGACCTTTCTGTGGCGGCTGCCCGAGGCCTACAAGGGCTGGGTCAGGCCAGGGAGCAGGGTGACGGTCAACGGCACCGGCTCCTGAGCCGTGAAGACCCTCTGCCTCCGCGATTTCACCACCGCGCCGAGCGGCCGACTGCGACAGCATGGGCCCCACAGCGGCGAGCAGTGGCGGGACGATCACCTGATGCCGGCCCATCGACCGCCCGTCGCCGTTGGTGAGCACCTGGTGGTGGACCTGGATGGGGTGGAGGGCGTGCCGGCCTTGTTCCTGGACGAGGCCCTGGCCTTCATCCCAGCCGGGACGGCCGCCACCCACGTCCACGTCCGGTGTACAGACGATCTGGACGCTGAATCCTGGTTCGGCTGAGAGAAGTCCCGCCAAGCCGGTGAGGTCCAGCGCAAAGGCCCCCGGCTGGTCTCGCTACGGAAGCCGGACCACCTGGTCATCGACCACTTTCCGTTGGCGCGCGCCCCATCCTTCCACCACTAGGGCTCCCTGATTCCGCAACTCCCCAACAACCTCGGCCACATCTTGCACTCGGATATGGTACTTGCTGAGGCACCGTGTCCAGATCTCCTTGAAGGTCAGGGGCACCCTGCTGAGGCGCAGCACCTTGATCATCCCATCGCGGACAGCCGCCATCCCTTCTGCGTTAAGCGCCTTGTAACCAAAGTCCAATTCGGGCACTGGTGACGAGGGAAAGAGCGAAAGCGCCCCTGTACGGGCCTCCCGGGCACGATCCTTGGCGGCTGTGCGGACTGCCCCAGCAAGTTTCCCACAGGTGTCGTACTCAACCTGCCGAAAGAGCTTCAACACAGCTGGGTGATGCCCTCCAACAACCAGCCTGAACTTCGTCCGGTCGTGGGTAGCAATCGGGACCACCAAGTCGGCCACCAGCGGCACCGCACACAGGCGCTTGAGCTGCTGGCGATAAAGTGCCATCGTCTGGGGCTCCGAGAGGCCGGGAGGGAGTGCCCCGTCGTCCAGCCCAAAGAAGTCCCGCATCTGCTGGGGAAGGTACTCGTGGTTCGCGTCCTTGAAGCGGTGGATGTGGTCGTACATCACGTTGATGATGACATCCCGCCCCTTCTGGGAGGCCAGCGGTTTGATGAAGCGCATATCCGCACCCACCCACCCGGTCGGGTCCACAAAGACCAAGGCCGGATCGTTGCCCAGGCGACGGGAAATCTCCTCAACATGGTCCCCAAAGCGGCCATGTAGCACCAAGGCATCAACGTCTTCGCGGTGCTTCTCAACATAGGCACGCAGATGGTCGAAGGACCGTT
>JAGYJW010000056.1 GCA_018401435.1 Deltaproteobacteria bacterium
TCTGATGTCGTCGAGCCTGCGCCCGAGTGCCCTCGTCGGACTCCATCTGCTCGCAGCAGCCGGGGTTGTGGCCGTTGCGGCTTGGAGCCAGGCCCCGGGACACGATTTTTGACTGTTGGAGCTTGCAGGCTTCCTCGTGAACGCGGTCCCTGTCGCGTGTGCCGGTGCAGTCGCGGGCGTGACGCTGTCGGTGTCAGGGCCCGACGCGCAAGCATCGAGGGGCAGATTCGTCGACTGGCGACGCGCACAACGCATTGGCACCTTGGTGGCCGCGCTCTGGGGCCCAGCTTCCGCTGCCAAGACTGCAGGCGAGATCCTACTCAAAGCGCATGAACCTGGAGCAGCGGAGAGCCAGCTCGAATTCGCTCTCGGCTTCGTTCTCCTCGGTTTCTTCGACGGCTTCACCGGCGCCTTGCTGGTGGCGTTGATTCTCGGCGTGGTGGTTGGAGCCGCCGGGGCGCCCACCACCCGGTCTTGACAAAGCGGCATGCCGAATCGCCCTTGAAAGGGTGCAAGGCGCGACGCTCACCAGGCTGGGTGGGATCGTCCCACTCCTCGGGCGTTATGCCGATCGGTCAGCGCGTGGCCGCTTCCAAGGTGGACAGGGACATCACCCCGGCGTGGCTGGAGCGCACCCCGCCGTCTGGACCGATGATGATGGTGGTGGGCAGCACCGACACATCGTAGACCGGCGACGCGCTGCCATCTTCCAGCGCGACGGTCCAGTCGATGCCCCACTGCTTGGCCGTGCGGCGCACCTTGGCGGGATCGTCGGCGTCCACCGCGATGCCCAGCAGGGCCACGTCGGGGTGGGCGTCGTGGAAGGCCGCAAAGGCCGGCATCTCCTGGCGGCAGGGCCCGCACCAGGTGGCCCAGAAGTTGAGAACGAGGGTCTGGCCTTCATAGTCCGCGAGGTTCACCCGGTCGCCATCCAGGGTCTCAAGCGAGAAGGCCGGCGCCCGATCCGGCAGGTCCGGCGTGCCATTTCCGGGCAGCAGCCGCATCACCAGGAAGACGGCCGCGGCGATCAGCAGGGCGAGGCCCCAGTCCTTGAGCATGCGCTTCATGCCCTCTCCCTCGCACGATGGGCGGGACCCTGCCAGCGACCGGGCGCAGGCAGAGGGGGGCTGGGGACGTGCTACCTTGCGCCCCCACAAGCCCCTGGCAGGCCCATGTCCGCCCTCAAGCCCCTGCGGCCCCTCCTTGTCGCCTTTGCTCTGCTCATCGCCACTCCGGCGGAGGCCTTCACGCCGCCTTCCGGCTGGATCCTCACCGAGACCAGCCGCGCCCTGCGCGACATCTCCGATCCATCCAAGGGCGAGATCCTGATCTTCACCGTGACCAGCGGGTCCAGCCGCTTTGAAGATGTGGCGATGCTCTTGCAGACTCGGGGCCTGCAGGTGGTGGCCAGCGTGCCCGATGGCGACGCCGTGGGCATCCGCTTCAGCGATCGGGTGGGTCGGGCCCGCATGAAAGCCACCCCCGAAGGCGCGGTATGGGCCATCGTCTCTGCAAATGAAGCCGCCGCCGCCGCCCTGGACCCTGACGCGATCCTGCTCTCTGTGCTGCCCGGCGGACCGGCGTGGGGAGGGGCGAGCCCCGCGCCAGCCCAGCCCGTGCCTGCGGCCCAGGACGGCGCGGGCTGGGGCGGATCGGCCACGCCGGCCCCCGCCGCCCAGACCTGGGATGTCTCCGGTGGTGCCACCTGGGGGCCCGATCCCAGCGTGGTGGGCGTCTGGGAGGCCACGGCCCTGGTGGGCTCCGTACCCACCCGCTACCGCTTCCGCTTCAATGCCGACGGCACGGTCAACGTCGAAAAGCGCAGCCGCGGGCCCGTTGTCGAAATGTCCGGTCACTGGGCGGCACGCCCGGGGCACCTGCGCCTGGGGCTGGCCGGCGGGGGCGACGATCTGCCCCTGCGTTCCGGCGGCGGCAACCTGGGCTTCGAGTTCGACGGCGTGCCCCTCAGCCTGTCGCCGGCCCGCTGACCATGGGCACCGATCCCGAACGCCTGGCCCGCCTGGAAGCGGCCCTGGAGCGCCGCCTGGGCAGCGTCGTGGTGCTGGCCGAGGCCGTGCGCCGGCGCCACAATACCAGCGCCATCCTGCGCAGCTGCGAGGCCTTTGGGGTGCACGAGGTCCACCTGATCACCGGCGAGTTCCGCCCCAGCAAGGGCGCGGGCCGGGGGGTCGAGCGCTGGCTGGACCTGCACCGGCACCTGGACCCCGGGCCCGCCATCGCGGGGCTGCGCGCGCGGGGCTTCCGCGTCTATGTGGCCGACCTCGTAGACGGGGCCCACAGCCCCGAGAGCCTGCCCCTGGACGGCCCGGTGGCCATCCTCTTTGGCTCGGAGCTGGTGGGGGTGTCGGATGCGGCCCGCGCGCTGGCCGACGGCGCCCTCTGCGTGCCCATGCGCGGCCTGGTGGAGTCTCTGAATGTGTCGGTGGCCGCGGCTTGCATCCTGCAGCGGGTGAGCGAGCGGCGGCGGCAGCAGCTGGGGGCCCTCGGCGACCTCTCCCCCGAACGCAAGGCCGACACCCTGGCCGGCTGGCTGGAGCGGGAGCAAGCGGCCAGCGCGGGCATGGCGGCGCGGGTGGGCGAGCCCGAGGACGAGGACGGGCTTTGAGACCGGAGCCCCCCCTGTCCCGTATCAGAGGCCGCCGTTGCGGAAGATCCCCACGGCGGCCTCGCCGGGCGCGGCGAGGATGAGGTCCAGGTGCCCATCTCCGTCGAGGTCCCCCGTGGCGACCGACCCGGCCAGCCCCAGCCGCGAGAAGGGCTGCGACCCGACGATGAGGTGTTCGGCATCGGGTATCTGCAGAATCGCTGCGGGCAGGCCGTCTTCGGCCAGCTTGACGAGCACGGCACCGGCAGCGGGCGTGCTCGTCCCGGCGCCCGGGTGGCCCGGCGCGCCCACGGCGAGGTCCTGCCGACCATCGCCATCCAGATCCCCCAGGGCAAGGACCTCGGCGCCCAGGCGGTCGCCCGAGCCGCTGCCCCGAAGCTGAAGATCGGCAGGCCCCAAAGGAAGACCGGACCAGAGCAGCACCACCCCCTGGCCGTGGTCGGCTCCGGGGGCCCCCACCGCGAGATCGGCGGTTCCGTCGCCATCCCAATCCGGCAGCACCGCGAGGGCCGCCCCCAGCTGGGCACCCTCGGCCGCGCCATCCACCCAGAGGTCGGCGTCGTCGAGGAGCTGGGGGCCGGTCCAGGGGCCGCTGTCGCCCAGCAGCACCCAGGTCCGGCCGGCCCCGCTGTGCTCGGGCGCTCCCAGGACGAGGTCCACCAGCCCATCTCCGTCGAGGTCACCCGCGGATGCCCGGCGCGGGCCCGCCAGCAGCCCGCTGGTGGGCTGGTCCGAGCTGAAGCTGGCCCGGGCGTCGCGCTGGCGGATCTCGCTCGCCCAGGCCCGCCCCAGGAAGAGCCAGGCCACGCCGTCATCGTCGCCCACCAGCAGGTCGTCGATGCCGCTGCCGTCCAGGTCGCCGGGGGTGGCCACCGCCCGCCCCAGGCCGCTGTCTCCGGTGATGTGGGAAAACACCGCGGGCCGCCCATCGGCGTCGCCGCTCACCAGCCAGGCGCCTTCGCCCTCTGCCGATGCGACCAGCAGGTCGTCGGCCCCATCCCCCGTGAGGTCGCCGCTGCTGGCCAGCCCGGCCCCCATCCACAAGAAGGGTTCAGCACCTTGCACCTCGGCCGCCGGCAGGTCGCGCGTTCCCGGCGGGCCCTCCCCCGAGACCGCGACCAGGGCGCCCGCCTCAAAGGCCGAGGTCGAGTCGGTGGGCAGCCCCAAGAGCAGCTCGGGCAGCCCGTCTCCGTCGAGGTCTACCACGGCCAGCGCCCGCGCAGGGGCGTCGGGGCTGAGCCAGCGCACCGCGGCCTGGTCCAGGCTGCCATCCACCGGAATCAGGCACTCCCCCATCTGCCCGTCGCAGTCGTTGTCCAGGCCGTCCCCGCAGCGCTCGTGAGCCTCGGGAGAGATGGCGGCTTGCGTGTCGTCACAATCGCCGGCGCGCTCGGCCAGCCCGGGCGAGGGCCCGCAAGCCGGCGTCGCATCGGCGGTGGCGTCCCCCCAGCCATCTTCGTCGGCATCCGGCCAATAGGACAAGGCCTGGCTGAGGTCCAGATCCGCGTCTGCCTCGTCCACCAGCCCATCGCAGTCGTCGTCGCGGCCGGTGCACCGCTCGGTGGCGGTCGGAGACACGCTGGCGTCGGCATCATCACAATCCAAGGCGTTGTCAACCCAACCCAAGGCAGGCAGGCAGAGCCGCTGCTCTACGCCCGGATGGCCGAAGCCGTCGCCGTCCTGGTCCAGGTGAACCAGGGTGGGGCCACCCACCGCCGCGTCGCTGTCGTCGCAGTCCAGACCGGCGCGCACCCCATCGCCGTCGGCGTCGTCCACCGCGGGCGGGGTCGGGCCCCCACAGCCCAGCCCGGCCAGCAGCAGCCAGGGCGCAGCGGCGCGGGCCCTCACAGGCCACCCGACGAGAAGAGCCACAGGCCGTCTGAGCCACCCACGATGGACTCCAGCCGGCCATCCCCGTCCATATCCAGCAGGGCGACCGTGCTCCCGGCCCCCTCGAAGGAGGCCTCCGCCGCCGCCGACACGCCATGGATGCCCGGGTCCGCGCCCGCAGAGGACAGGCGCCAGGCCAGCCGGGTGCGCACGCCCTCATCGTCCAGGCGCCCACCCCCCACCAGCAGCCAGCGGGCGTCGCCTTGGGCGCCTGCCGCCATGGACACCCCCAAGCGGGCGTCCGCGTCATCACCCTGCAAGGTGGCCCAGGCGTCGGTGGCCCGCTGGGTGGCGGGCAGCGCGGCCGCGCCGGCCATCAAGAAGACGGCCCCGGCATTCTCTGCTGCCGCATCGTCATAGATTGCAGACACGGCGAGATCGTCCCGCCCGTCCCCCGTCCAATCGCCCAGCGCCTGAAGCGCCGTGCCAAAGGCGGGGCCATAATAGCCCTCGGTGCCGGTGGGCGCGGGGCCGTCGATGTGCAGGTCGGCGTCGGCGGCCGCGAGGTCGGCGGGCCAGCCCGAGCCGCCCAGGAAGACCACCACGCTGCCCGAGTCTGCACCCGCACCGTCGGCGCTCGACGCCCCCACGCAAAGATCGGAGAGGCCGTCGCCATCCAGGTCGCTGTGGGCGATGGCGCGGGCCGTCCCCGCGAAGCCATCATAGGCCGACTGCCCGGAGATTCGCGCCCAGGCGACGTCTTCGACCGCCTGGTCGGCGGCGGGCAGCTCGCTGGACCCCGCAATCAGCCACACCTCGCCCGCCTCCGAAGCGCCATAGGCCGCACCCACCGCAAAATCCAGACGCCCGTCGCCATCCAGGTCACCCAGCCCCGCCACCGCCACGCCAAAGCCGTCGCCAGGAGCGCCCAGCAGGCCGGTGGGAACGGTGCGAATGGCCCGGTCGCCGGGGGTGGGCGGCGATTCGCCAGGAACCAGCCAGATGCGATCCGATGCGGGCGCGCCCAAGGCGATCTCGGCCAGCCCGTCGCCATCCAGATCCCCCAGGCCGTCGGCTGCGCGGCCCAGCCCCCAGGTGTCGCTGGCACCCACCCAACGCAAGCCGTCCAACAAGCGCCCGCTCGCCAGGGGGGCGCGGCCGGGCAGCAGGGTCACCGCGCCGCCGTCGCCTTCGCCCGACAGGGGTGAGCCCACCAGCAGGTCGGGCAGGCCATCGCCATCGAAGTCCCCCGCCGAGGCCACAAAGGAGCCCGCGCCCGCGCCCGCCTCTCCCAGCCAGGTGGCGGCGGCATGGGCGGTGGTGGCGGCGGCGGGCGGGTCAGAGCGTTGGCATCGCCCGAACAGTCGTCGTCGATGCCGTTGCCGCAGCGCTCGGGGGCCTCGGGATGCACCGATGCAGCGCCGTCGTCGCAGTCCCCCTCGCGGTCGCTATAGCCATCGGTGGGAGCGCAGGCCTGGGCCGCCTCTGCCCCCCAACCATCGCCATCGGCGTCCACGAAGTACCAGTCGAGATCGGACAGGAGCAGGTCATCGTCGTCCTGGTCCACCAAGCCATCGCAGTCGTCGTCCAGCCCGTTGCAGCGCTCGGGGGCGCCCGGATAGACGGTGGCGTCCTGATCTGCGCAGTCCCCGTCCTGGTCCACCCAGCCCGCCAGGCCGGGGCAGACCTCGGCCGCCTGGGAACCGAATCCATCGCCATCGGCGTCCAGGTAGAGCAGCCCGGGCGCACCCACCGTCGCGTCGCTGTCGTCACAATCCTGGGCATAGCCCACGCCGTCGCCGTCCTCATCCAGGGCGCGATCGACGGGGTCCGTTGCGCAGGCAGTCAGCACCCAGACCAAGCAGCAGCCCAGGCGGCCAGAGAACCCTGTCATCTTCAACCCCCCAACCAGGCTTCGTCGCTGTATTTGCGGGCATCCCGCGCGGCGGTGGTGGTGTCGTAGCCCGCTCGCGACAGGTAGGTCGGGCTCAGCTCGGCCTCAAAAGCAGCCTGTCGATCCCGGTGTTCTTGCAGAATGGATTGAAAGGCCGGATCCGAGGCGAGGTTGCTGAGCTCGTAGGGGTCTCGACGCACATCAAAGAGCTGCTCTACCGGGTCATCGCGGTAGGTCACATATTTGTAGCCGTCGCTGCGGATGGCCCGGCCCTCCACATTGCTCTGAATCTGGAGGAACTCCCGCCACTCCGTCGCGCTGCCATCCAGCAGCGGCCGCAGGCTGCGGCCCCGCTGGAAGGGCGGGGGCGCGATGCCGGCAAAATCACAGACCGTGGGCACCACATCCAGCCCCGACACCAGGTGCCGGCGGTCCACGCCCCGGGCCGGCAGCACGCCGGGCCAGGACGCGACAAAGGGCACGCGGGCGGAGGCCTCGTAGAAGGACTGCTTGTTGACCAGCTTCATCTCGCCCACCATGTCGCCATGGTCGGCCGTCATCAGGATCAGCGTGTCCGAAGCGAAGCGCGAGTTGCGCACCAGGTCCACCAGCCGGCCAATCGACGCGTCCACATTCTCGACCTGGCGGTTGTACCACCAGCGGTACATCTGCCACTTTTCGCGCTGCCAGGTCGTCTCTGCGGTGGTATTGCGCTTGATGGCCTGAAAGAGCGCGGCCTCTTCGTGGCGCAGATCGAAGTTGGGCGGCAGGGGCGGCAGCTCGGCCTCGGTCAGGCCCAAGGCGTCGGCGTGGGCCCCCTGCCACTCCATCCACACCCACTGCGCGATGTCGTGGGGATTGAGCAGCGAGACGACGGTGAACCAGGGGTTGGCCCCATCCAGATTCTGCAGCAGGCCCTCGAAGCTGCGAACCTGGCTGAGATCCGAGCACTCACCGTTGATGCTGGAGGGGTTGATCATGCGGAAGCTGCGCCAGGAGTCGCGCCCCGGCAGGTGCCACTTGCCAATATAGTAGGTGTCGTAGCTGCTCTGGGACTCCAACCAGGCGCCCAGATCGGGGATCTCGGTGCGCAGGTGCATCGGGTTGATCAGCACCCCGCTCTCGCAGCTGGGGCGGCCAGTCAGGATGGCGGCCCGGGCCGAACAGCAGGTGGGATCGGCGCAGTAGGACTCGGTGAAGGAGGTGCCGCTGGCGATCAGCCCGTCGAGATAGGGCGTGCGGATCTGTGAATTGCCGTGTGCGCCCACCGCGCGACCCGACTGCTGGTCGGTCAGGATGAGCAGGATGTTGGGGCTGCTGCGGCCCACCGCACCCACCGAAGGCGAGGATCGGGCCAGGCCCGCCACCGCCGCCGTCGTGGCGCCGGTGCGCAGCAGGTCTCGGCGGGAGAGCCCGCCCGGCGCCGTTTTCTGGGACATTTCAGACGCCTCCGGGTGGGACGGTGAAGCTCTCGGCCACCAGGAAGCGGGCCAAGGAGCCCGCCAGCAGGGGGAAGCCCCCCGGGCCGGTCCACAGGTAGAGGGGCAAGCTGCCCCTGCCCCGGTGCAACCAGCCGTCCAGCTGCATGGGCCCGTCGGCCAGGTTCACCGTGATGCTGTCCACCCGACGCAGCAGCTGCTCTTCTCGTACCAGCAGCAGGCCTTCGAGCAGGGTGAAGCGCTTCTGTTGGATGCCCGCCGCAGCCAGGCGGGGCAGGGCCGCCAACATGCCCCAGCCGCTGGTGACCGGCGCGCCCACGGGCAGGGGCACCCGGCTGTCGTCCACACCCACGATGCGCAGGTGATCGGCGTGCACCTCACCCTCGTGGGCGCCCGCCGTCTCTTCAAAATCCCCGGCGGGTGCATAGGTTCCCGAGATGAACTGGGAGCGCCACCAGCGCGGGGTCACCATCAGGTCGTCGTCGCAGCCTGCGGTCACGCTGGTGCGGACATACATGCGCTGGGAGAGGGTCGTGTCTTCATAGACATCGAGCTGCAGGCCCGTCGGGTTGGGCGACAGGCTGAGGGTGGTGGCGCCCTCGATCAGGATGCGGGCGGGGCCATCGAGCAGCTCGAAGGTGCGCCATCGCCCGGCCCAGGGGCCGGTGGGGTCTGTGGGCTCTGTCGGCAGCACCAGGGTCAGCGGCAGCCGATCCAGCGCGTAGAGCGACCAGTGAGGGGCGGTGGTCGGGGTGGACAGGGGAGCCTCTGCGCGGATCAACATTACATCTTTAGCCCGTCCGCCCTCCGATCGTCCGCCAACCCCCTTCAGGCCCGAGATCCAACAGGAGAGACCCGGCGGGTGGCCCGCCGGGTCCAGGAGAGCGCTGTGGCTCAGTGCACGGCAGGGCCGCCGTCAGTGAGGTCTGGTTGGCGACGAAGTTGCTGTAGCCGATGGACCCCGTCAGGTGGTTGCTCATGTAGATGTCCGAGGGCTGTTGTTGTCGGCGGTCGCGCCCAGACTGATCGCAGGTGTCGGGTCAGGGTGAACCGTTGGCATAGGCGTAGACGCCGCCGCCGTTGCTGCCCGCCGTGTTGCCGGTGACGCCGGCGTCGCCAGCGACCGTGCCGGTGCAGGTCAGGTTGGCATAGGCGCCAGAGAGCCCAGGACGTAGATGCCACCGCCCTGCCCGGTGCTGCTGTTCCGGGTGACCAGGCTCTTGTCGATCATATCGAGTGGAGCCGGTGGAGGTCTCGGAGATGGCCACGCCGCCACCCGTCGCCGCGGTGTTGTGGTCGATGGTGGTGCCATCGATGAGCACCGAGCCCTTGGTGATGAAGAGGTACCACCCGAGCTGGCCGCGTTGTAGCTGATCTCGCTGTCCAGCATGTCCAGGGAGCACTCGTTGATGGCCACGCCGCCGCCGTTGCCAGCCCCCTTGCATTGCGCGGTTGTCCGAGATGATGGTGTCACGATCTCGACGCTGGCCAGGGCGTCACAGAACAGGCCGCCGCCGCCGGTGTAGTAGCTGAAGGCCGCGCCGATGCCGTCGCTCAGGGTCAGACCTTCCAGCCGCACCGTGATGCCGTCTGTGTAGACGCTCACCACCGGGGCGGCGTCCTCGCCGTGGAGGGTGGGGTTGTTGATGCCGCGCAGGGTGGCGTTGGCGGTGACCTCGATGTTGACGTAGTAGTCGCCATCGCAGAAGTTCAGCTCGCCGGGGTCAGCCAGGACCACGCTCACCGGAGCACCAACCCCGCCGCCCGAGAAGTAGCTGCTGACATCCATCAGCCCGGTGACATCCTCAAAGGACACCATGCCGGTCTCAGGGGTGCCTGCATCGCAGTCATTGTCGATGCCGTCGCAGATCTCGATAGCATCGGGGCTGACGGTGTCGTCCAGGTCGTCGCAGTCGCCGGCCACCAGCAGGTAGCCCGAGGGCTCGGTGCACTGCACGATGCTGTTCAGGTCGTCGCCGTAGCCGTCCAGGTCCAGATCCGCGAACCAGGTCGTGTCGGGGTTGATCTGCAGGTCGGCGTCGTCGCAGTCACCCGACACCCGAACGAAGCCGCTGGGCTGGGTGCATTGCACCAGGGTGGTGGCGCTGTCACCGAAGCCGTCGCTGTCGGCATCGACATACCAGGGGGTCTGCGGGTTGATGCTGACGTCGCTGTCGTCGCAGTCGGTGTTGTCGATGAGGTAGCCGGAAGGCTGGGCGCACTGCACCATGCTCACCAAGGGGTCGCCGTAGCCGTCGTTGTCGGCGTCGGCGTACCAGGAGGTGGCCGGGTTCTGCCAGCGCTGCCCCCGTCGTTGCAGTCGGAGCTGTCGCCCACATAGCCTGCGGGCTGGCTGCACTGCTGAATCATCGAGCTGACGTCGCCGTAGCCGTCGCCGTCGATGTCTGCGTACCAGCTGGAGTTGGGGTTGATGGAGGCGTTGCTGTCGTTGCAGTCCTGGCCGTCCATCACATAGCCCAGGGGCTGGGCGCACTGGACGATCTCGCTGCTGGGGTCACCGAATCCATCCAGGTCGATGTCGGCATACCAGGCGGTGTCGGGGTTGATCAGGGCGTCGCTGTCGTTGCAGTCGGTGGCGTCCAACACGCTGCCCAGGGCTGGGCGCTGCTGGATCATCGCGCTGAGGTCGCCGTAGCCGTCACCGTCCACGTCGCCATACCAGCTGGTGGTCGGGTTGATCACGGCGTCGCTGTCGTCGCAGTCGCTGTCGCTGGAGACATAGCCGCCAGGCTGCAGACAGGACAGCACCCGAACCGATGCGTCGCCGTAGCCATCCGTATCTGCATCCGGCAGACCAGGGGTCTCCGGGGCTGAGGGCGGCATTGGCGTCGTCGCAGTCCTGGTCGTCCAGCACGAAGCCACTGGGCTGGGCGCAGGCGATGGTGACCGTGGCGGGGTCGCCACCCAGCCCGTCGCTATCGGCGTCTGGCGAACCAGCTGGTGAAATTGGGGTTGAGCGCCGCGTCGGCGTCGTCGCAGTCGCTGTCGTCCAGCACATAGCCGCTGGGCTGCATGCACTGCTTCATATTGGCGTCAGCGTCCCCGAAGCCGTCGCCGTCGGTGTCGGCAAACCAGCTGGTATCCGGGTTGAAGCTGGCGTCTGCGTCGTTGCAGTCCCGATCGTCCCGGACATGGCCCAGGCGACGCACTGGATGGTGACCAGGGAGGGGTCGCCGTAGCTGTCGCCATCGGCGTCGGCAAACCAGGCGGTGTCGGGGTTGATGTCGGCGGCGCTGTCGTCGCAGTCGTTGTTGTCGGCGATATAGCCCGGGGCTGCACGCACTGCTCCGCATGACAGCCCCGGGTCGCCGTAGCCGTCACTGTCGCCATCGGCGAACCAGCAGTGTCAGGTTGATGGCGAAGTTGCTGTCGTCGCAGTCATCGCCGTTGCGCACGCCCGAAATCGGGGCCTCGCACTGCTGGACCTGGGTGGCGATGTCGCGCCGTAGCCGTCCGCGTCGGCGTCGGTGTACCAGTCGGTCAGGGGCGTCAGGCTGGCGTCGGCGTCGTTGCAGTCGTCGCCATTGGCCAGCCGGAGGGGGCGTTGCACTGGGCGATGGCGCTGCCGGGTCGCCAGCCGTCGCCGTCGCCGTCGGCGTACCAGAGGGTCTCGGGCGAGTGGCACCATCGCGAGGTCATTGCAGTCGTCGGCATTGCGCCTGAAGCCCTCAGGGCCTCGCACTGGGCGATGGCGGCGTCGATGTTGCCGAAGCCGTCGCCGTCGAGGTCGGCGAACCAGAAGTCTCGGGGGCTCAACGTCGCATCGGCGTCGTCTGGTCTCGGCGTTGGCCACAAAGCCCTCGGGGCGCTCGCAGCTCTCGACCACGATGGAGCGTCGCCGTAGCCGTCGCCGTCGGTGTCGCCATACCACACGGTCTTGGGGTTGATGGTGGCGTCGCCGTCATTGCAGTCTGGTCGTGGAGACATAGCCGTCAGGCTGCAGACACTGCTGCGCGGTGGTCGCCGTTGCCGTAGTTGTCGCCGTCGAGTCGGCGAACCGAAGGAGTCTCGGGGTTGCGCGTCGCATCGGTGTCGTCACCCAGTCGTCGGCATTCGACACGGCGCCGACCGGCGCTCACAAGACAAGGCGCCCATCTCGACATCACCGAAGCCATCCTCATCGGCATCCGTGTACCAGGTGCTGGCGTTCAGGGAAGAGGGGTCGTCAATCTCGCCGTCGCAGTTGTTGTCGATTCCGTCGCACAGCTCGGCGGCGTCGGGGTTGACGGCGGCGTTTTCGTCGTCGCAGTCAGTCTCCGCAGCGAAGCCGTCACCATCCATGTCCACGGTGACATCGTTGGTATTGGGGTCGCTGCTGTCGGTGGCCTCGCTCTTGGTGTCGCCTTGCAGGCGGCAGGCGAGGCACCAGCATCAACGAAATCAAGGTCATGACAAACTCCTTTTCACGGGCAGGGACATGCCGCCTGGCTGGGTAGAGTCGGCGCCCGGGTTGGGGCCGTGGGTCTTTGCGCGGGCCCACCTGTCGCAGCGCGTTGGGTCATCAGGGTCGCTCAATCCAACGGCCGGAGCGCCTGCGACCTGAAGGGTTTCAGCTGACTGGATGCAGAAGCAGACCCCAAGGGCGATCCCCAATCAGGCGGCCCTGCAGGACAGGCGCGCCAGGATGCCCCCCTGCTTCTCGCTGCTGCTCTTACGTGGCCCGGCCCAAGACGCCCCTGACCCGGGCGCGGGCGGCCGAGCGGACCGGCCGGAGGGCCGAGTGGAGGGCCTGCGAGTGGTGCTGCTGGAGCCCGCTCCTCAAGCGGGGCAGCAGGCCTGCCGGGCCCGCATGGGCTGGCTGGATGCCCGGCGGGACCCCGATGATGGGGGCTGCGCGGGCTGCAGCGCTCGCTCGGCCTGCAGGGGCGCGGCGGCAGAGCCGGACGCCCAGTCGCAGCACCTGGCCACCTTGGCCGAGGATCCCAGGGTCTCAGGCCGGGTCCGGCAGAGGCCGCGCTGGTTCTCGCCCGCCAGGCCCTGCAGGAGAATGCGCCGGCAGGCGGCATCCGCTGGGACCGACCCGCTGTCAGGCGGCCGTGGCGACCCACTCGGAGGCGGACCTGCGCCCGGCCGGTCGCCGTCTGCCTGGGCAGACCCTCACCCGGGCCAGGCGGCTGGACAGGCGGCGGCGGTGAGGCCACCCCTGCAGGGCTTGCGGAGCCATACACCCGTCGAAGGCCCCGCGCTGGACCGCCGAATCCGCCTGCAAGGGCAGCTTCGCGCCGGATCCTGGCCCTGGGCCTCTGCGGGCTCTGGTGGGCCTGCCGGGGCCTGCTGCGCCGCCCTGGCCTCGGGCCTGGCCCGGGGGCGCTGCTGCCGCTGGCGGTGGTGGGGGCGGCATGGCGGCCTGGTGGCCCTTCGGGCGACCCCGGGCTGGGCACCCTGCTGCGCTGCTCCTGGGGCTGGGCCTGCTGCGGCTGCTGGCGGGCCCGGCGCTGCTCGCCAGCCAGCCGGGCCTGCACCGCGGCCTGCTGCGCCTGATGCTGGGTCTGGCGACCCTGGCACTCGCGGCGTTGATCATGATCACGACGGTCTGCTGCTGGGCATGCTGCCCTGAGTCCCTGCAGCCTCCCCGGTCGGGATAGACCCGCGCCATGAAAGCGACCCTCCTCTTCCTGCTGATGTGCTGCACCGGCGCGTGACCGACGTGGCTGGCAAGGCGGCACCGGCGGCACGGCACCCTGGTCGGCAAGCACTGACGGTGCCAGGACGGCGCGGACGGCGGACGGCGCGGACGGCGCGGACGGCGCAGGCGGCCGGACGCGCGAACGGCACCGACGGCACCGACGGCTCAGACCCGACACCGGCGGCACCGATGGCGGCGACCCCGGCGGCATCGGACTTTGCTGTCCGGGGACTGCGGCGACATCGACAGCGTCGAGCTGTCCTCGACCGACGCCTGGTTCTTCGACACCACCCTGGACTTTGGCACCGAGGTCTATGACTACGACCGCCTGAGCCCGGGGGGCCAGGAGATCTGGGACGACGGCAACCTGGGCGGCAGCTCGCTCTACTCCGAGATCTTCGCCTATGAGGTGCTCTACCGCTGCGAAGCCGCCGCCCTGCTCAAGACCGAGGCCGAGATCGCCTACAGCAACAGCGGCGGCAAGAAGACCGACCTGCTGGTCGAGCTGGAAGGCGTACGCCTGGGTGTGAGCGTGACCCGCGCGGTGGGCTGGCCCCGCGAAGACCCCTGGACCGAGGCCCAGGCCAGCGACCTGCTCGAGGACAAGCTGGGCGACATCCTGCTCAGCACGGCCAATGTCGCCAGCGAAGACGCCTGGGACAAGCAGATCCTCAGCGTGATCGCCTACTCACCCGACCACGCGACCGCCCTGCTGGCCGCCTGGACCGCCCTGGACCCCGGGGTCAAGGCCGATACCATCGTGCTGGTGACCGCCACGAATGGGGACGACAGCTTCATTTACGACGAGTAGGCCACCGTCCTGCCCTGCCCCTCAATCGGGGCGCAGCACCAGGTCAAAGCGCAGGCGGCGGGCGGTATCGGGCGGGATGATCCAGTCGCCCAGCTCCTCCTGCACACAGGACACCAGGCGCCAGTCGCCGGTGCTGTCGATCTGCACCTCGCCCTGGGTGTGGCCATCGGGCTGGATCTGGAGCTGGATGGACAGGGTGCCTTCCAGGTCGGGCAGGCGGGTGAGGGCCTGCTGGTAGCAGCGGGTCAGCTCGCGGGACTGCTGGCTGAGGGCGAGGGTGGCGTCGGCCGAGGCCGAGGACTTCAGCTCCACCCGCACCCGGGCCGGCGGCAGCTGGGTCAGGGCCTGGGGGACCACCTTCGCGGCTTCGGGGGCCGGCGGGGAGGGCGCCCCAAAGCGGCCGTGCGGTGCGTCATCCGGGGTGGCAGCCCGAACCAGGGGCACCGCCAGCAGCGCACCCAAGGCCAGCGGCAAGAGGGCGAGGGCTGCGCGCATCGGTCACCTCCGATCCAGGCAACGGATCGGGGCGAGGCTTCCATGAGGGCCAATCAGAAGTGGACGACCGTGCCGCCCGAGAACTGGGGCACCAAGGCCGCGTTGCTGGAGCTGGTATCCACCTGCTCAAAGTTCTGGCCGGCCCACATGCCCACGCTGGTATTCAGGTTGAAGCCGAACTTGTCCGAGACCATGAAGTCGGCGCCGGCCCGCAGGCGCAGGCCGGTGGCCAGGCCGCTCGTGTCCTTGACATAGCCGGGGATCATGATCACATCGGCGCCGGCATAGGGCTGCACCGACCCATCCAGGAAGCGGTAGGCCAGGCCCAGGTTGAAGGGCAGGATGGTATTCCAGATCTCGGGCGGCGCGCCCTGGTCCTGCAGCTCTTCGGGCACCGCGCGCTTGGTGGAATAGGCCTCGACGCCGCCCAGGATGGCCAGGGTCTTGGTGGCCATGAAGCTGACCTCGGCGCCATAGGTCACAAAACCCAGGCCCTGGAACTTCGAGTAGCCGATGCGCCCGGCAACCACGGCGGTGGGCGCGTTGTCGTTGCCCGAGCTGGGCTTGCGGGTGCGGCTGTTGTCCTTGTCCAGGTCTTCGTAGCGGCTGCTGGAGGCGCGGCTGGAGGAGCTGGGCTTGTCGGAGGAGGACGAGCGGCTGGACGACGAGGAAGACCGGCCCGACGACGAAGAGGACCGGCTGGGGCGCTCGTCCAACTCTTCGAAATCAGCGGCCACGGCGCCACGGCCGCCAGACTCGCCGTCCTCGTCCACCACCTCGATGGCGGCCGCACCAAAGGACAGGTCGAAGTCCTCGAAGTCCTCCTCCTCCTCGACCGGCTGCGCCTTCTTGGCGGCCAGGGCGGCGGCGGCGGCGGCCTCTTCCTTGCGGCGACGGTCTTCCTCGGCCCTGCGGGCCTCTTCGGCCCTGCGGGCCTCTTCGGCCTTGCGGGCCTCTTCGGCCTTGCGGGCCTCTTCGGCCTTGCGGGCCTCTTCGGCCTTGGCGGCGGCGGCCTTGCGTTCGGCCTCGGGATCGGCCTCGAAGTCGAAGTCGTCCAGCTCGCTGCTGCCCCGACCGCCCGACGAGGTGTCGATGCGCCGCGAATTGCCGCCGGTGGCCACCGACGCGACGGAGCCAAAGCCCTCCTCCTCGTCCTCGAATATGTCCGCGTCCATGGTGCCGGCGGCGACCGCGGCCTGGGCGGCAGGCGACTTGCCGGTGATCAGCTCCTTGACGTAGCCGGACATGCTGTCGGCGATGATCGAGGGCACGTTGGCGATGGTGTATTCCTTGGTCCGGACGATGGCGCCGCCCTTCACATAGACCAGGAAGAGGTCGAACTTGTTGCCGGTCGCGCCCACAGCCCCCGCCACGATCGCGTCGGTGCCGTTGGCCTTGGCGATGCCGGACAGGCAGCTGGCGGAGCCCAGGCACCTGGCGTCCAGGCCGGCCGGCATCTTGTCCAGCTGCTTGACCGTCTCAAAGTCCCCCATGAAGTCCATCTCTGACGAGATGAGGCTGGTCATGTTCAGGACGATCAGGGGATCGACGCCCTTGCTCACGAGGGGGGGCACCGTGGCGTCCAGGGCGGCGGCCGGCGCGCTCCAGGCAACCCCCAGGCCGAGACCGGCGAGGGCGAACAGGCGGTGAAGACGGACGGACATGGGGACCTCGCGTTCAGGCCGGGCAGCAGCAGGAAGTCGGAGGAGGACCTCGCGCGGCTGCGGACGGGGCCTGGGGTCGGTTAGGGCACGCGCTGGCGCCGGACCGCGGAGCCTACCATGCCAACAGCACGCGGGCCCCCCCGCTGCGTCCACGGTGCAATCGCGGTCGGCACGGAGCTTGCCATCCCCACGTCTCAGCCTGCCGCAGCATCTCCGCGCGCCGCCTCGGACGGGGCGGCGTCGGGCGTCGTGGGCGGGGCAGCCGTCGGCGGCGCCTTTGCCGGTGTGGCCGACTTTCTCGCTGCATGGGCGGGGGACGGGCTGGCGGCCTCGTCGGCCGCGCGCCTGCTTGGGATCACCGTTGCTGCGCTGCTTCTGGGCCTGGTGGGCCTGGTGGCGGGACTGCCCTGGGCCCTGGCCCTGTCGCGGCTGCGGGGCCAGATCCGGATCGATCTGGCGGAGAACCCTCGCTGGTGGGGCTTTCCCATCGGAGCCGCCGCGGTGGCCGGGCCTGAGCGTGGCGGCCCCCCAGCTCCTGGGGGCCGGCCGTGGGGCTCGCCGTGGGCCTCAGCCTGATCGCCCTGGCGGTGGCGGCGGTGTTCAACCTGCGCAGCCCGCGCGCCCGCATGGCGGCCGTCTTCCTGTTGATGGGGCCTTCGGTGCCCGAATCGCCGCCGCCGAGCGCCGCGTGCCCACGGATGGGTGGCCGCCCGACACCGCTACCGCCGCGCTGCTGGTCACCGTAGATGGGCTGGGCTGCGCCGATCTCGAGGCGCCCGAGGCCAGCCGCGCCCTCCCCCACCTGCTCGACCTGGCCCGGCGGGGCGTGCGTTTTGACCAGGCCGTGACCCCCAGCCCCCGACGCGGTCGGCGCCGCTCGGGGCATCCAGCTGGGACGGGCAGCCTGGCAGCCGGGCGCCCAGGATCCGACGCGCCCCTGGCCGCAAGGCGCCCCCACCCTGGCCGAGACCTTCCGCGATGCGGGCTGGACCACCGCCGCCCTGTTGGCCAACCCCGACGCGGGAATGGCGGAGGGATCCCGCCGGGGCTGGGTCGTCCACGATGGGGATGTGGGGCTTATTCCCGGCATGGGGCAGAGCCTTGCGGGTCAGCTGGTTGGCGGGCTGTCGCAGGGGCCCCCCCAACCCCGCAAAGACGCCCGCACGGTGGATCTCGCCCTGCGTTGGACGGCCGAGCAGGCCGAGCGGGCCCCGCGGCCGCCGCTGCTCTGGGTGCAGCTGCACGGACCGGCCTTTCCCTGGTCTCCGCCGCCGCCCTGGGACACCGCCTTCTACGAGGGAGACGCCCGGGGTGCGGGCCCCGAAGGCCGCATCGACCCCAGCACCACGCCGCCAGCGGTGCTCGACTACCTGGACGGCATCCAGGATCCCGCCTGGCTTCGGGCCACGCGCATGGGCAGCCTCGCGGCGGCCGACGCCCAGCAGGGCGGCTGCTGGAGGCTTGCAGCCGCTGGGCCTGCTGGATCGCGCCGTGGTGGCCGTGACCGGCAGCCGGGGCGAGCGCATGGCCCGGCGGCCTGGACGGCGGTGGGGCCGGTGCTGGACCCCCAGAGCGTCTGTGTGCCGCTGGTGATCCGGGCGCCTGGCCGGCTGCCCCAAGGCGCCCGCATCGCCACCCCCGTCGAGCTGACCGATCTGCCCGCCACTCTGGCCGAGCTGGCCGGCGTGCCCGACACCCAGGATGGCGCCGCCAGCCTGGTGCCCCTGGCCTTTGGGCGGCGGGCACAGCCATGGGCGCGATCGGTGCTGAATGGGCATGGCGTGCTCATCCTGGGAGAGGGCGACCCCCTGCTGTTGCCGCCGGGCGCGCCCCTCCCCGATGGCCCCGCAGCCGAATCCGCCGCCTTGGCCCGGGCCGCCCTGGGAGAGGACCCCGCCCCATGAGCGAGCGCAAGACCGACGCCGAGTACCTGCGCACCGTCGAGATCCCCGAGCGGGCCAGCGGGCGCCGGTTGGACCTCTTCCTGGCCACCCGCTTTCGCACCTTGTCCCGAGCGGCCGCCGCCCGGGCCATCCGGTCGGGAGAGGTGCACTCCTCGGAGCGCAGCCTCAAGCCCTCCAGCCTCTTGCGGGCGGGGGAGGTGCTGCACATCGGCATCGCCGGCTTCGCCCCCGATGGTCCGCCCCCGGTCTTTCCCACCATCCTCTACGAAGACGACCGCATCCTGGCCCTGGACAAGCCCGCGGGCCTGCTGGTGCACCCGGCCGGCGACCGCTGGGCCTGGGCGGTGATCGGCATGGTCAAGGAGGCCCGGCCCGACGACCGCGTGGACCTGGTTCACCGCCTGGATCGCGACACCAGCGGCATCCTGGTGCTCACCAAGGATCCCGCCACCAATGTCTGGCTCAAAGAGCACTTCCGCAGCCGCTCCGAGGCCCTGGCCAAGGAGTATATCGCCGTCGTGAAGGGGCTCCCTGACTGGGATCACAAGGAGGTGGAGGCGCCACTGGGCGAGCATCCCAGCAGCGAGGTGCGCCTGCGACGCGGCGTGCGGGCCGACGGGCAGCGGGCCTGGACCACGATGCGCGTGCTGGCGCGCACCCCCGAACAAGGCCTGTCCTTGGTGGCCTGTCGCATCCACACCGGCCGCACCCACCAGATCCGCGTTCACCTGGAGCATGTCGGCCACCCCATCCTGGGCGACAAGCTCTATGGCGAACCCGACGACACCTTCCTGGAGTGGCTGGAGGAGGGCGCGACCGCCCGGGTGCGGGCCCGGGTGGGCTTCCCGCGCCAGTGCCTGCACGCCGCGCGCTTGCGGCTGCCGCACCCGGACGGGGCTACAATCGACCTGGAGGCCCCGCTGCCCGCCGACATGGCGGCCTTGGTAGCGGGGCAGCGGCCCGAGTGGCCAGAGGATGCGACATGAAGCGGCTCATCGCCCTCTTCGCGCTGTTGAGCAGCCCGGCCTGGGCCGATCCCGTGCCCGGCCGCCCCCTCGCGGTGCCCATCCAGGCGCCCGCCCCGCCCGACCTCAGCCCCGACAAGCTCAACGCCCTGCGCAGCTACAAGACCCAGCGCCTGTCCATTCGGGACGAGGTCGAGCTGATCGGCGGCGGCACGTCCCTGATGGGCGGCTTTGGCTACCCCTACAGCCGCTACGGCTGGGCCCAGTCCTCGATGATCATGCAGGACCCCTTGCAGGTCAGCCGCAGTTGGGGAGTCTACCAGGGGGTGCAGCGCCTGAGCGTGACCGACTTCCTGCGGGAGACCCACCAGACCGACCTCGAAAAGGCGCTTCAAAGGGACATCCGCAAGAAGAAGGCCCGGGGCACCGCCTGGTTCACCCTCGGAGGCGCCGGCTTTGGGGCCATCGTGGGCGGCATGGTGCTGCTCAACCTGGCAGAAGACCGCGACCAGGCCCTGCTGGCCAACCGCGTCATCCTGGCTGGCACCGGCGGCGCGGCCCTGGGCCTGCTGGCCGGCGCCATCCCCCGGGGCCGGGCCGCCCAGCTGGACCGCTACCCGGCCACAACCATGGCGGCAGACCAGGCCCAGGACCTGGTGAACGCCCACAACGACGCGCTGCGCGAGGCCCTCGGCCTGACGCCCGCCGAGGTCTGGCCGATGGAGATGGGCCAGCCCGCCCCCTGAGCCCCACCCGGAGCCCCCATGTCCGATCGCGCCCCCCGGGTGCCCTATACCCGGCCGCGCCTGCCGCCCGGCCCGGCCCTCGCCCAGGCCCAGGCCTTCGCGGAAGCGCTCGCGACGCGACGGAGCATTCGCGACTTCTCGACCGATCCGGTGCCCCGGGCCTTGATCGAGGTCGCCATCGCCACGGCCTCCACCGCCCCCAGCGGCGCCCACCAGCAGCCCTGGACCTTTGTGGCGGTGTCAGATCCGGCGATGAAGCGCCGCATCCGCATCGCCGCCGAACACGAGGAGCACCGCAGCTACGAGGGCGGGCGCATGCCGCAGCAGTGGAGGGACGCCCTCGCCCCCATCGGCACGGACTGGCGCAAGCCCTTCTTGCAGACCGTGCCCTGGATCGTGGTGCTCTTCGCCCAACAGAGCGGCTTCTTTCCCGATGGAAGTCCCCGTCGCCACTACTATGTCAAAGAGAGCGTCGGCATCGCCGCCGGCCTCTTCATCGCCGCCTTGCACCAGGCGGGGCTGAGCACGCTGACCCACACGCCCAGCCCGATGACCTTCCTCAGCCGGCTGCTGGGGCGGCCCAGCCACGAGAAGCCCTTCCTGCTCTTTCCCATCGGCTACCCGGCGCCGGGCTGCACCGTGCCGGATCTGCGCCGCAAGGACCTGGACGCCGTCGCCATCTTCGATCCACCCCTACCCCAAGACGAGCCAGAGCTGCCCGATCTCGCGGATATGGACGCCCCATGAGCCCTGTGAAGCTGACCGTGGACCAGCACGAGCGGGCCGCAGATGTGGACGCCGCGACCGCCTGGGCCGCCCTCCGCCAGGCGCTGGGCTGGGCCGATGGAGCCTGGCGGCCGGCGCTGGACAAGGCCACCACCGTGACGCTCGGGTCCGGGCCCTGGGACTGGCGCCAGCTGGAGCACGACCCCGCGCGCGGCAGCTTCCTGGTGACAGCCGACGGCGACCCGACGCGACAGGCGGTCGCCCTGTTGGATTGGGCCGAAGGAGACGCCGGGAGGCGCCTTCAGGCCTGGTTTCGCCCGGCCGAGGTCGGCGCCCGCCGCTTCGATCCACCGCGCTGGAGCGAGGCCCTGGCCTGGGCCGCCGCGCCCGCGTCCGCCGCCTTGCCCCCGGTGCTGCAGCAGCGGCAGCGGCGCGCTTTGTGGTGGGCGGCGGTGTCGCGGGGTGACTGGGGCGAGGCCTATGCCCTGCTCAGCCGGGCCGGGGCCGATCCCGACGATCTCGATGACAATGGGCGCAGCGCGCTCTTCTTCGCCGTGGCGCCCTATGGCGGAAACCCAGCCGCCGTGCGGCTGCTGCTGGGCGCGGGCGCAGATCCGAACCGACGCGACGCCCAGGGGCAGAGCGCCCTGGACGTCGGCTGGGAGGGCGTCACCGCCAGCGGCGAGGCCAGCCAGCTGCGCGCCATCGAGGCCGCGCTGCGGGCAGCCGGCTACCGGGGTTGAGCCCGGCGGCCGGCCGGCCTTGCATCAGTAGGACAGGCCCAGCTCGTAGCTGCCCGACCCCGCGGAGGCGCTGACTTCGACGATGTAGTAGCCCTTGGCGGCCCGGTAGCTCAAGCTCTCGGAGCCGCCGGTGGTGCTGGCGCTGGCCACCGCCTGCCAGCCGCGCCGGCTATTCCACTTGTACAGCACCAGGTCGAAGTCGTCGTCGGAGCCGTGGCCCAGGCAGAGGTCGATGGTGCTGCGGCCGCCCACATAGAAGTCCGAGCCGCCGGGCTCGTAGGCCACGCTGCCCGGACCCGCCAGGCTGCCCGTGTAGAGGGCGCCGTAGCCCGAGCAGGTGGTATAGGTCTCGCCGCCGCCGCCGCCGCCGTCGGAACCGCTGCCGCCGTCGCCGCCCGTGCCGCCGCCCGTGCCACCGCCGCCACCCAGGTAGGCGGCCAGGGCCGCGGCGGGCTGAATCAGCCCGTAGCCCGAGCTGGTGTCAAAGCCGGAGCTGCCCAGATCCGTGGCCGTGCTCTTGAGCAGCGTCTCGGCCTCGGCCGCCGTGGCTCCCTGGCTCATCAGCAGGGCCGCGGCCCCCGCCACATGGGGGGTCGCCATGCTGGTGCCTTCAAAGAAGGAGTAGCCCCAGGAGCCGCTCTCGAAGGTCTCCTGCAACACCCCGTCGGCATAGCCGTCCCCATTGGCGTCCTGGCTGTTATCCCCGCCCGGCGCCACCAGATCGAGGGCCGTGCCCCGGTTGCTGTAGTAGGTCACCGCGTTGTTGTAGTCGGTGGCGCCCACGGCCACCGCACCTGCATAGGCCGCCGGGTATTCCACCGTGGACCCGCCGGAATTGCCCGAGGCGACCGCCACGAAGACACCCGCGTTGGCGGCGTTCTGGATGGCAGTCGCAAAGCTCGAGCTATAGCCGCCCCCACCCAGGCTCATGTTGATGACCTGGGCGCCATTGCTGACCGCGTAGTTGATGCCGTTGATGATGCCCGAGGTGCTGCCCGAACCCGCGGAGCTGAGCACCTTGATGGGCATGATGGTGGCCCCATAGGCCAGGCCGGCCACGCCCTGGCCGTTGTTGGTGGCCTGGGCGATGGTGCCCGCAACGTGCGTGCCATGCCCGTTGTCGTCGGAAGCGTTGCTGTCGTTGTTGATGAAGTCGTAGCCGGCGCCGATGCTTGCGATGCCGTCATAGGGCCCAGAAGACACGCCTGTATCCAGCACGGCCACCACCGTGCCGGCCCCCGTGCTCAGGTCCCAGGCCGACGCAGCGTCGATGGCCGCAAAATGCCACTGGTAGCTGTAGTAGGGGTCGTTGGGGGTGGCCAAGGCCTCCACCACATAGTCGGGCTCGACATAGAGGAAGCGCCCGGAGGCCCGCAGATCGGCCACGGCCTCGCGCACATCGCTGCCTTCGGGCAGGGCATAGACCGCCGCCGACAGGCCGCCGAGCTGCTCGACCAGCTGCAAGCGGGCCGGGCCGCCGCGCAGGCCGGGCGCATCCAGGGTCTGCAGGATCTCCACCTGGGGCAGGCCGACGATCACGCGGCCCGGCACCACCGCGGCGTCGGCGGGGATGGGCGCGTTGAGCACCACATTCGGGGCCACAAGGGGGGCGTCGACATCGTCGATGGGGGCCTGCACCTCGGGGTCGGCGGGGGCGGTGCCACAGGCGACGGCGACAAGGGACAGGAGGCTGAGAATGCGCGGCATGGGGGACTCCGAAGCAGCGGGCGCAGGGGATGGGCAGGACGGTCCTGCCCGGCTCTGCAGCTGACCTTACCAAAGCGGCCGGCCGATGGGGCAAAGTTGAAAGGTCACCGTAAGATGAACGGGAAAAGTCTGCCCCCTGGCGTCTGCCGCGGGGCCACTCGATGGGCGGACCGACCCGGGATAACCCCCCTCGCCCCTCCATCCCGGCCTCCCGTGGAAAGCCCGCCGCGCCCCCGCGATGCCCTCCGGCTGCTCCTGCTGGGGCTGGGCGCCCTCTACCTGGGGGCCGGTCCCCTGGTCCGCCAGGTGCTGGGGCACCAGAGCGATCTGCTGCCCCAGTGGGTGATGTTCACGGGCTTTGGCCTGGATGTCTGCACGGTGGACTACCGGCAGGTGGATGAAGACGGCGGGAGCATCCACCTCGATCGCTTCGCGGTGCTCGGCTACGACCGCCCCCGGGACGCCCCCCGCAGCACCTGGCGGGTGCAAAGCGCCGATGAGGCCGATCGCATCGGCCGGCGCATGTGCAAGAAGCGGCCAGGGGCCGACATTCGCGTCAAGGCCCGCTGCGCGCGCCGCAGCGGCTGGAAGACCGAACGCAAGGCCGACACCAACCTATGCGCGCCCATTGTCCAGGGGGAGGGATGAGGCCAACCGACCGGCTGCTCGCCCTCAGCCGCAGGCAGGGCAGCACCCGCAGCCTGGGCCTGCTGCGCATCTGCCTCGCCCTGCTCGTCTATACGCGCTGGGCCCATGACTTCCAGCTCTTTCGCGAGTGGCAGCCCAACCGCATCGACATGCCCACCGGCGCCTTCATCGCCCTCAGCATCGGCCTCTACCTCTCGACGGGAATGATGCTGGTGGGCGCGTTCTCGCGGGTGGCCACGGCCCTGGCCGGCGCGAGCACCCTGGCCATCGTGATCGGGGTGGGCCACCTGCTGGGCCACGAGCCCTACACCCACCACCACACCTGGGCCCTGGCGCTGGGGGTGGCGCTTCTCGCGCTCACGCCCTGTGGTGGCTCCTTCTCGCTGGATCGATGGTGGGCCTTGCGTCGGGCGGACCGGGCGGGCCAGCCGCCCCCGACCGAGCAGGGTGAGCTGTGGGCCCTGCCGCTGCTGGGGCTGCATGTCTCGGCCATCTACCTCTACGGCACCTGGGCCAAGCTCACGCCGGGCTACCTGTCGGGCGCCCGGATGCAGCACTACCTGATGACCCTCTACACCGGGTCCGATCTGCCCCAGGGCCTGCTGGCCGACGCCCTCATCCAGCTGAGCACCTGGGGATCGATCCTGATCGAGCCCCTGCTGGCCATCGGCCTGTGGATTCCCCGCCTGCGCCGCTGGCTGCTGCCGGTGGGCCTGCTCTTTCACGGCTTCATCTACTGGTCGCTGCCGGTGGGCACCTTCTCGATGACCATCGCGGCCCTCTACCTGGCCTTCCTGGATCCCGACGCCAGCCACCGGGCCATCGACCGGCTGCTGGGCTGGGGGCGCCCGGGATAGGCGCCGGGCCTGGGAGGTCCCTGGCCATGCGCGGCGCCGACATCGCCATCATCGGAGGAGGACCGGCCGGCCTGACCACCGGCATCGCCTTGCTGCGCGCCCGCCCCGACCTCGCCGACCGCGTCGTCCTGCTGGAAAAGGCGCGCTACCCCCGTGAGAAGATCTGCGCCGGCGCCCTGGGCGAGCGCGGCTGGCAGGTGCTGGAGTCCCTGGACGCCGCCCCGAATGTGCCCCATGTGCCCATCTCGGCCATCCGGCTGGACACCCGCCAGGCCTCGATTCAAGCCGGCGGTGGGCTGCTGGGCCGGGTGCTGCGGCGCAAGGAGTTCGACGCCGCCCTGGCAGACCGCGCCCGCGCCCTGGGCCTGCGCATCGAAGAGGGCTGCGCCCTGGAGTCCCTCGTCGAGAACGAAGGCAGCGTGCGCATCGAGACCACATCAGGCGTCCTTGATTGCGCCGCCGTCATCGGCGCCGACGGCGTGGGCAGCAAGGTGCGGCGCGCCTTGGGCCTGCCGGTCGGTCGCCTGCGGGCCATGGTGCTGGAGGTGGACACCGCAGCCGCCCCCGGCGACCCGGCCCGCGACGTGCTGCGCTTTGACGCCACCCAGCCCGATCTGCCCGGCTACTACTGGGACTTCCCCACGCTGGTAGACGGCGAAGCCCTGTGGTGCCGCGGCCTCTACCTGTTGCGCGTGGCCGAGGGCACCGAGCGCGGCATGGCGCCCGCCGACCACATCCCGCTCAAGGAGCGCATGGCCGCCTACCTGGCGGCCCGGGGCCTCGATCTGGACGCCGTGCGCAACAAGCGCTTCGCCGAGCGCGGCTGGGAGGCCCCCGTTCACCCGGTGCAGGGCCGCTGCCTGCTGGTGGGCGAGGCCATCGGCATCGACCCGGTGACTGGCGAAGGCATCGCCCAGGCCATCGAATGCGGTCGCGACCTGGGGCGCTTCCTGGCCCGTTGCCCCCTGGAGCCCGCCGCCCTCGCCCGGTGGGCCTCGGTGCACCGCAGGTCGCGCCTGGGCAGGGACCTCTGGGTGCGCCGGTCCTTGCTGCGCCCCTGCTATGGCCCCGACCGAGACCGGCTGGAGCGGCGCCTGGCGGGCAACGCCGCGCTCTTGTCCGTCGGCTGCGCCCACTGGGCCGGGCGGGCGCCACCCATCGGCGACCTGCTGAAGGGCCTCGGCCAGCTGGCCTTGCGAATGCTGACAGGGGCCCCGCCACGTCAACTCCAGTAGGCTGGACCCATCCACCCGGAGCCCCCATGCGACGATTCCTCCTGCACCTGGTCGTCCTGCTGGCCTTCACCGCCTACTCGATGATCCCCACCTGGCAGCTCGGCTACTGGGGCTTTCTGGACGTGGCGCTGGCCGGCGGCTGGTCCACCCAGGTCTTTCTGGACCTCGTGATCGCCCTCACCCTGCTGAGCACGGCCCTGGGCCCCGACGCCCGCAAGACCGGCACCCCCTTGTGGCCCTACGTGCTGCTCATCCCCTTCTTGGGTTCCATCGCGCCCCTGGCCCACATCGTACATCGGGAGTGGCGGCGGATGCGGTCCGCATGAGGCTGCCTCAGCCCCCCAGCCGCGCCAGGATCACCTGCGCCGCCCGGGCCACCGCAGGGTCCTGCTGCTGCCGGGCCGCCCGGTTGAGGTGGGGGATGGCGGCCGAAGGGTGGCCCTGCTCCACCAGCACCCGGCCGGTGAGCAGGCTGGCCCGGGCCGCCAGGACGGGGTCCTGGCCGAGGGCGGGGCGGCCCCGAAGCCAACCCAAGGCCGCCGCGGGCTGACCGGCGTTGGCCAGCCAGGCCGCCACCTGCAGGGCCTCGGCGGCGGGCAAGGCGGCCCGGGCGGCCGGATCCAGCGTCGCGGCAAGAAGCACCACCTCGTCTCGATCGCCCGAGGTCAGTGCCGCGCGCAAAGCGGCCGCGGAGGCCTGGTTTCCCGCCCGACCGCGGGCCAGCCCGAAGCCGCTGCGGGAGACCCCCAGGCCCAGCAGCGCGCCCGCCGCAAAGCCGCCCAGGTGCGCCCCATGGGCCACCCCGGAGCCCGTCTGGGCAATGAGCCAGGGCACCAGGTTGTCAAAGACGACGAAGGCGCCCAATACAAGCCGCGCCGACACCTGCAGCTCGCGGAAAAAGAAGGGTGGGAGAGCAAAAAGCAGCCGAACCCGGTTGGCGGGAAAGAGCACGAAGTAGAGGCCCAGCACCCCCGAGATGGCCCCAGACGCCCCCACCAGCGGCACCATGGAGTCCCCCGCAAAGGCCCAGAAGCCCAGGGTGCCCGCCAGCCCGGTGCCCAGCCAGGCCAGCAGGTAGGGCAGCCGACCCAGCCGGTGCTCGACATTGTCCCCATAGATCCAAAGGAAGAGCATATTGCCGGCCAGGTGCATGATCCCGCCGTGCAGAAACATCGTGGTCAGCAGATCGAGGGCGGCGGGGGCCGCGGGCTTGAAGCCATGGGCGAAGAGGAAGAGGTCGCCCTCCGTGATGCGCGCGAGGGCGGCGCCGGGATCCGGCCCTTGGGTGAGCAGCTGGGGCAGGGCGCGCACATAGGCGTCCACACGGGGATCGGCGGGATCCGCCCGCAGCACCGATCGCGGCAGGGTGAGCAGCAGGTGGATGCCTACATTGGCCAGGATGAGCAGCCAGGTGACCCATGCCCGAAAACCCGGCGGGTTGGGCGCATCGCCGATGGGTGTAGATCTGACTCTGGGTGCGGCGGGCACCCACAAGCCAAGCGCCCAGAAGCAGCGCCAACAGCGCGCTGTCGGGTCTGGCCCCCAGGCCGGAGCAGCCACAGCCGCCCTTGGGGTCCTCGGCGGCGGGATCTACCGAGGTCGGCTGGCCCGAATCGGCGGGTACCAGCGCAGAAAGCAGCGCGGCCGGGTCCACCTCACCATAGCCATAGTAGGGGTGGTGCCCATTCTCGTCGGCGGTCACCAGGGGGGAGGGCACGGCGCTGTCCACCAGCAAGGCGTGCAGCTCGGCCGCAGACAGGGTGGGATCGACCGAGAGGGCCCAGGCTGCAAGGCCCGCAACCACCGGCGCCGCCGCGCTGGTGCCGCCGAAATTGGTGGTGCGCCCGCCTTCGGGCGCGATGCTGACCGTGGCGCTGGGGGCGGCGATGTCCACCGCGTCGCCATAGTTGGTGTAGTTGGTGTAACGGCCATAGCTGTCGGTGGCGGTCACGCAGAGCACGTCGGGCAAGGCCTGAAGCTCGTTGTCGTTGATCTCGCGGTCGTCGTTGCCGGCGGCAAAGACCACGAGCGCGCCCAGCCCGTCCCGGGGCTCGCGGCTGGCCCGGCCGATGACCTCCTCCAGCACCTGGGGCACGGGGATGGCCCGCGTATATCCCCAGGAATTGTTGATCACGCCGACGTCCTGGGCGATGGCATGTTCAAAGGCGGCGATGTCTGCGCCAACCGTACCCGACGTCTCCCCCAATAGCTTGATGGGCACCAGGGTGCAGGCCGGGCAGAGGCCCACGATGCCCACGCCATTGTTGGCCCGCGACGCCACGATCCCACTGACCGCGGTGCCATGTTCGTCGCAGATGCCGCTGCCGCTGCCGCAGAACTCGCCCGCTTCGGGCGAGGGATCGTCATCGTCGTCATGGGCGTCATAGGGCGCATAGACGGCGTCGGCGAGGTCGGGGTGGGCGATGTCGATGCCCGAGTCGATGACCGCCACCCGCACCGCCGGATCGCCCAGACTGACGGCATAGAGCGCGTCCATGCCGAGCTGTTCCAGGTACCACTGGCCGGGGTAGTCCGGGTCGTCGAAGTCGGCGGCCACATGGTCGATGCGCACATCGGGAAAGGCCAGCATGCCGGGCTGGCCATCCAGGAGCTGGGCCAGCGCGATCGCCGCCGCGGCGTCCACCACCGGCACCCGCCAGGACCGCCCGCCCAGCCAGCGCGCGCCATCCGGCGGCGCGACATCGGGGTCCAGATGCACGAGAACACCGGGCAACACGTCAAAGGCGAAGCCACCGATGTCGTAGCGATCCGCCACGGCCGAGATTGGCGTGGGCGGGTGCTGGGGGTCCAGGCGCAGGCCGGCAAAAGCCGCGGAGATGACCAACCACAGGATCGAGATCTGCATGACCGCTCTGGTAACGCTTAGACTGCCGCACCGACTGGAGGAAACCATGCGCCTGATCCACTCCCTGCCCCTGCTGCTCAGCCTCGCCTTCGCCTGCGGCGACAAGGACGACGCCGACAGCGGCTCGGCGGAGCCGATGGCGCCGATGGCACCGACGGCACCGACGGCACCGACGGCACCGACGGCGACGACGAGCTCACCCCCGCCTGCACAGAGGCCACGGATGTGCCCTGCATAGACGCGCTGATCCTCGACCTCAGCCTGCACGACGACAAGATCAGCGATGGCGAGGTGACCACCACCACCGAAGGCGAGGACTTCGTCACCGTCGTGGACGCCTCGGCCGGCGGCTACAACCAGGCGGCCAACAACCCCTGGACCTACATCAAGTTCAGCGAGAGCGGGGCAACCCGCGTCGATCTCGACGATGAGGCCGCGCTGGAGAGCATGGACTGGGACATGGGCCTGCGCCGCTTCATCCTGCGGCTCAACGGCGGGTCTTCGGGCCCCTCCTGCGTGGGCGCCGCCGCGCTGCTGGAGTCCGAATACGAGGCGGTGACCGAGGTTCCCGAGGGCATCCGCTTCGCCCCGGACGACTACTACACCGACAGCTGCGAGATCATCAACGATAGCAGCGGCCTGCCCAACAGCCCCCAGGTCACGATGGGCGCCTGGTGGTCCTATTCGGCCTGCGTCAAGACCACCGGCGTGCCCCACCTGATCCAGCTCGCCGACGGCCACATCATCAAGGTGCGGGTGGAGACCTACTACGCCACCGGCCAGGAGGACTGCGACGCGCGGGACCAGCCCGGCGAAGACAGCGGCGTGATCACCCTGCGCTGGCGGTACCTGCTGTGATGGTCCCGGGCGCCTGGCTGCTGCTGGTCGGGGCGTCGGCCCTGGCTGCCCGCCCCGCCGCCGACGGGCGCGCCTGGTCCTTTGACAGCACCGATGTCCTGGACCATGTCGACAGCGCCGAAGGCCGGGTGCGGGTGCACTTCAGCGTGGACGGGCCCAGCGTCACGGTGATGACCGACGCCGATGGCTCGGGGGCCCCGGACCTGCCCGAACGCGTGGCCGAACGCGCCGAAGCCGCCCTCGACCTCTACGCCGCCTTGGGCTTTCGCGCCCCCCTGAGCGAGGCCGACCTGGGCCTGGGCGAGCTGGGGGGCAGCGGAGCGCTGGACGTCTACATGATCGACTTCGCCCTCTCTGCAGACGGGCGCTTTGAGACCGATCGCTGTGAGGGCGGGCTGTGCGCCGGCTTTCTGCTGATCGAGAACGACTTTGCCGGCTATGGCTACAGCGATCTGGACGTGGCGGTGGATGTGCTCACCAGCCACGAGCTCTTTCATGGCGTGCAATACGCCTATACCGGCCGGCTGCCGGACTGGATGAGCGAGGGGACGGCGACCTGGGCAGAACGCCGTTTCGACCCCGACTCACGCGACTTCATCGGCTTCTGCAACGCCTATCTGGACGACCCCGGGCGCTCCTTGGACCGGCCCCCCACCGGGGTGGGATCCGCCTGGATCTACGGCACCGCCCTCTTCTTCGAGATGATGACCGAGCGCCTGGGCGAGGGCAGCGGCGTGGCCCTGCTCGAAGCCATGGAGGGCCGCGGCGACGATGAAGGCGTGGACGCCATCATGGACGTGTTGGAGGCCGGCGGAGACAACCTCGCGGACACCTGGACCACCTTCGCCACCTGGAACCTCGCCACGGGCCGGCGCAACGGCGCCACCACCGAGGGCTGGGCCTTCGCCGCCCAGCTGGGGGCCCCGCCCCTGGAGGTCGAGGCCGAAGACGGGCTGCTGGACGACGACAACCGCTTCTATCCCCTGGCCGCCACCTACTACCGGCTGGAGCACCCGGGCGGCCCGCTGGCCCTGGCCTTTGCCGACGACCCCACGGGGCTCATCTTCAGCCTGCACCCGGTGCAAGGCGGGGCCGACGACGGCCCGGTGCTGGACGCCCTCGTGCAGCTCGCGCCCCAGAGCGCCGGCACCATCGACCTGGGGGACCAGCCCGCCGGCGGCTACCTGCTCATGGGCACCTACCCAGAGCCCGCCGCCGAGAGCGTCAAGGTCCACCTCTGCCTGGGCGATCCCGACGCGGTGGCCGCCGCCTGCGCGGTGGACCCGGCAGGCGGCGACACGGGCGCCGACGGGGCCGACGACGGCGGGGACACCGGCGCCCCCATCGCCAGCGACGACGCGCCCAAGACAGGCTGTGGCTGCGCATCTTCCGGGCAGCTCCGGCGCCGCGGGCCTGCTGGCCCTGCTGCCCCTGTTGGCCCTCAGCCGCCGGCGCGCTCCGGCGGGCGCAGCTTGAGCCCCACCATCACGGTGAGCGGGGCCGTGGGCCGCGCGCCCATGGGCCGCCAAGACGTGATCGCCTGCGAGGCCGTCAGGTTGGTGCCCACCGCATAGAGCTCCAGCCGCCGGGTGGCCTGCACCCGCACCGATGCATCCAACAGAAAGAGGGGCGGGATATCGGCCTCGGTCACGGGAAAGCGCCCGGCAGCGTCCAGCATTCCGTCTCGCCAGGCCGCCCCCAGGGTGAGATCGGCCTTTTCGGCGCTCAGGCCGGCCCGCGCGCTGGCCTGGTGCCGTGCAACATAAGGCAAGCTGTCGCCGATCTCCACCGCGCCGAACTGGTCAAAACCCGAGACAAAGCCCGTCTGAAAGCGGCTCTCCGTCCAGGTGTAGCTGGCGTCCAGGGGGATGGACAGGCCGGCGGGCAGCAGGATCACGAGGCCGGCGGTGCTTTCGACGCCATAGACCTGCACGGCCCCGCCGTTGAACTGTTGGTCTACCTGGGCCACATCGCAACCACCCGACAGGCTACATTGGCCGGTGAGGTTCTGGTAATCGTTGAAGAAGCCCACCAGCTCGGCGTGGCGTTCACCCTGGTCCAGGCGGAAGCCGGCCTCGCTATTCCAGGACAGCTCGGGCAGGACAGCGGGGTCCTGGCCGGGGGCCACAGGTGAAAAGCCCCGGTAGCTGCCCGCAAAGACATCGACCCACGGCGTGATCTCGTAGAGCGCACCCACCGATGGCAGCGGGGTCACCCGTGTCTGCAAGGCTTCGGCGGCCTCGCCCACCTCCTGGAAGGTGGTCTGCACCGTCTCCACGCGCAGGCCGGGAATGACATGAAGCTTGTCCAGACGCAGATCTTCGTGCAGGTGCACAGCCAGGGCCCGGGCCATCGCGTCGCTGTCGGTGAGCAGCTCCGCGGGGCCGCCGTCCCGCACCAGCCGCCCATCGGTCATGGCATGGGGGCGCAAGGTCTGGGTGCGGTGCACGAGGTCCTGGTGCAGGCGCAGGCCGGCCTCCAGGCTGCTGCCCACCCGGTCGCCATTCAGATCCCAAAGCAAGGTGCTCTGCACCCCAAAGGCATGGAATCGCCGGTCATTGGTGACGATGTCGAGGAGCTGTTCGGGCGAGGCGCTATCCTCCTCACCCCGCAAGATGTCCAGGTAGACCGCGCCTTGTCCGGTGCTGGGGTCAGCCTGCAACAGGTCGTGCAGATCGGGGCCGCCAGCAAAGCCATCCAGTTTGCGCCAGTCCCGGGTGAGGAAGTGGTGGTAGGCCACCGTGCGGATCTTGAGGTCATCGGTGGGCTCTGCGGTCCAGGACAGCTCGGCCTGACTGCGGTCCCACTGCATCAACCCAAGCTGCGTCGCGGCATAGCGGCGGTAGGGGTCGGCCGCATAGTCGCTGGCGGTCAGCCCCGTATAGGTCTCGTTCGAGCGCTCCTGGGCATAGCCCAGCTTGAGTTGCAGGCTGTGGGCCGACCCGAAGCGCAGCTTGCCCTTTCCCATCAGCTCGGTGCGGCCGAAACCGGTGGGACCGCCGGTGTCCAGGGTCTTGAAGCCACCCGAACGCAGGTGCACGCCTTCGATCAGGCCGCCGAGGTGGTCGCCCTGGGCGCCTCCCCAGGCGTGGGCCTTGGCGCTCTGGTACATGCCGCCGGACAGGTCCACCGCATACTCGGCGCCTTCGGGCACGGGCCGGGTGCGCAGGTTGATGGCGCCGCCCACCGTGTGGGGCCCGAAGCGCGTGGCAGCAGGCCCCTTGAAGACCTCCACCGCCGTCATGCGGGTGGTCATCGGGAAATAGTAGGCGGCGGGCGCGGCATAGGGGGCCGGGGCCAGCAGCACCCCGTCCTCCATCAAGGTGATCTTGGCCGATCGGTCGGAATTGGCGCCGCGAATGCCGATATTGGGCCGCAACCCAAAGCCGTCCTCTCCCCGGGTGGAGATGCCCGGCACCTGGGTGAGCACCCGCTCGATGTCGTTGTATTCAAAGGCCTCCAGGGCGGCCTCGTCCACGACCTGGGCCGACCCGGCCACCCGGGGCGTGCCATCGGCGGAGTAGACCACCATGCCCTCGCCAAAGTCGTCCTCGGGCGGCGCGTCGTCGGCTTCGGCGGCCCGGGCGGTCGGCAGAAGCAGCAGGGCGGCCAGGACCCCGGCCCCGGCCGGCGCAGCAGCAGGCGCCCCGCGGCCCGCACCGGGCCCAGCCAGGCCGAGATCAGGTCGTCGCCGTGGTTTCGAGTGCCCTCGGCCAGGCCGAAGGCCCGGGGGGGCCGGTCGGCACGAATCAAGCTGCCCCCCATGCGGTCCCAGAGGGCCAGCCAGGTGCCGTAATTGCAGTCCAGGTGTGCATCTTCGACACTGTGGTGAAGCTGGTGCTGGGCCGGCGACAGCAGCCACCCCTCCACCACCCTGGGAAAGGGCAGCCACAGCTCGCTGTGGCGGATGTTCCCCGTGGAAAGGTTGAGCAGCAAGCCGAGGGCTGGCACGCCCAGCAGGGTGAGATCGCTGGCCGCGCCGCGAAAGAGGTAGAAGAAGAGCCCGCTGACCAGGCCCGTGACCAGCGCGCCGCGCAATTGGTAGAGCGCAGACTCGACCGGGTGGATGCGGTGAAAGCTGAGGGGGCTGAGGCGCTCGGCGCTGTGGTGAACCTGGTGAAAGGCCCACAGCACCGGCCAGCGGTGCATCAGCCGGTGCAGCCAGAAGCGGCTGAGATCCCAGGCCACAAAGAGGCTGAGGCTGTAGACCGCCGTGAGCAGTGCGGCAGGCGGCGCCGACAGCTCGGGCGCCCCGAAGTGCCCATCCAGGGCCCGCACCAGGGCCGTGGCCAGCACCCAGGCGCCGCCCAGGCCGCTGGCCCCCCGCAGCAGGGTGAGCAGCTGGCGGCCCAGCAGCAGCTGCACATCCAGCCGGGTGGAGGGGTGGCGCAGGAGGGCCCGCGCGCCCGCCCAGGTCCACCCCGGCCGCTTCCACAGGCCATAGACCGCCGCCACCGCCGCCGAGGCCAGCAGCGCGCCCCACCAGGTCCGGCTGGCCGGATCGGTGAAGGGCGCGATCAGCGCGGTCCACAGGCTGAGCAGGGCGGGGGGCAGGGCCATGGGCTCAGACCCCGACCCGCGGTGGAGCGGCCGGTCGCGCGGCGCGCGCTGCCTGGAGGTTCCTGGGGAATGCCGGCATCCGGGGCTGCTCCGTGCGACTGATAATGAAAGTCGTTTTCATTATCTACGCAGACTATGTCCCCTCCCGGTCGCGGGCAACAAAAAAGGGGCCCAGGCCACCGCCCGGGCCCCCCAAGGGGCTCCAACACCGGATTCAGGCGGCGATCAGGCCTGGGCTTCGGGGTCCCCCTCGGCGTCCTGGGCGGCCTTGGCCTTGGCCCGCACCTCGTCCACATCCAGCTCGCGCACCTGCTCGACCAGGCTGTCGAGGGCCTGGCGCGGCAGGGCGCCGGCCTGCTGGAAGACGCCCACCTGACCGCGGAAGACGATGAGGGTGGGGATGCTGCGAATGCCGAAGACCGAGGCCAGCTCGCGCTGCTCTTCGGTGTTGACCTTGGCAAAGACCATATCCGGGTTGTCGTCGGAGGCGGCCTCGAAGGTGGGGGCGAAGGACTTGCAGGGCCCACACCAGGAGGCCCAGAAGTCAATCAGCACGGTGTCGTTCTTCTCGATGATCTCGGAGAAGTTCTGGGCGGTCAGCTCGATGGTGGCCATGGGGCCTCCTGTACAGGTGCGGGTCGGGGCCGGCCGCCAAGGGGCTCAGTCGGTCCAGCGAAGGCAGCACCAGCGCGGCCTCCGCATCGTCCCGCAGAAGATAGGCCGGGATCGCGCCGAGGCAAGGGGGGCCGACGCGGCGGGCGCCCCGGGGCCCCGGCCGCCCTCCGTTCACCTCGCAGAGGCCGCAAGCCGCGCCCGCCGGATAAGGCGCCGGCAAGGAGTGCCCATGTCCAAGCCCTGGCGCCAAGCCCCCCCCGCCCTGGTGCTGGGCCCCCTGGACCGAGCGCTCAAGCGGGCCTCTCGGCGCCTGCGCCACCTGGGTCCGGCCACGGCCGACCGCCTGGCGGGGGGCAGCCGGCACAACCAGCGGGGCACCCAGCTGGACCCGCACCTCAACCTCATCCTCCGACTGGAAAAGGCCGCGGGCAAGAGCCTTGCGGTGGGCGACATCGCCGACGCCCGCCGGGGAATGCGGCGCAGCATCCACCTTGTGGATGGGCCCCCCGTGCCCGTCTTCGATGTGCAGAATCGGGTCTTGCACAGCGGCTGTCCGGTGCGCATCTACCGCCCATCGGCCGCACCCGCCCCCCTGCTGGTCTATTTCCACGGCGGCGGCTGGGTGCTGGGCGATCTCGAGACCCACGACCGCTTCTGCCGCCGACTCTGCGCCGAAGGCGGGCTGGTGGTGGCGGCAGTGGACTACCCGCTGGCCCCGGAGCACCCCTTTCCGGCCGCCATTGAGGAGGCCCAGACCAGCTTCGTCGAGCTGGCCGGCATGGCCGCCACCCTGGGCGCCGACCCCACCCGAATCGGCATGGGGGGAGACAGCGCCGGCGGCAACCTTGCCACGGTGCTCTGCCGGCAGCTGCGCGACCGGCGGCGCGCGGGCGAGGACCTGCCCCAGATCGCGCTCCAGCTGCTCATCTACCCCGCAACGGATTTCCGCCGAATCGAGGCCAGCCACCAGGAATTCGCCGCGGGCTTCATGCTCACCGGCGAGGCCATCGACTTCTACAAGGCCACCTATGCGGCCCCCGACGACAGCGACCCCGACGTCTCGCCGCTGCTCTGCGCCGACCTCCGCGATCTGCCCCCCGCCCTGCTGGTGACCGCGGGCTTCGACCCCCTGCGGGACGAGGGCGAGGCCTATGGCCAGCGCCTGCGGGCGGCGGACGTGCCGGTGCAGCACCAGGACTGCGCGGGCCTGCTGCATGGCTTTGTGCACTTGGACAGCGCCTCTCCCGCCTGTGATCGCGCGGTGGCGGCCCTCATTGCAGAGACGGCCCGCCTGCTGCGGGCCTGAGCCCTCAGCCCCGCCAGCCCGGACCGATCTTTTCGGGGGCTGCATCGGCGATGGGGTATTCCAGCAGGCGGCATTCGATGCGGCCATTCCACACCGGGATGCGGCTGCTGGCCTTCAATCCCACCTTGCGGGCCAGCTGGGAATTGCCGGTCAGCACATAACAATTCCAACCCAAGAAGCGCCGCCGGAAGGCATCCCCCAGCGCCGCATAGAGGGGCCCCAGGTCTTCATCGGCGCCCAGGCGCTCGCCATAGGGCGGGTTCACGATCAGCAGGCCCCGGGGGATGTCGTCGGCACCCTTGGGCGGGCTGCAGGCCGACAGCGGGCGGCGATCCAGGGTGAGCACATCGGCCAGGCCCAGGTGGGCGGCGTTGTCCAGCGCGGCGTCGATGACCGCGGCGTCGCGGTCAGCCCCCAGGATGGAGACGCTGCGTCCCCGGGCGTCCAGACGGGCCTGGCGGGCCGCGCCGATGGCCGCCGCCCAGAGGTCCGCGTCGTGGCCCTTCCAGCAATGAAAGCCCCAATGGCGGCGCTCCAGGTTGGGCGCGAGGCCCAGGGCCATGCCGGCGGCCTCCAGGGGAAAGGTGCCCGAGCCGCACATGGGGTCCACGAAGGCGCCGCCGCGGCGGGCAATCCGGGGCCAGTCGGCCATGCGCAGCAAGGCGGCGGCGAGGGTCTCCTTGATGGGGGCCTCGCCCGTCCGGCGACCGGCCGATCCCCGCTCGTGCAAGGCGCGGCCGGCCAGGTCGATGCTGACGGTGGCCACGGCGTTGTTCAGGTAGACATGCACCCGCAGGTCGGGGTCCTGGGTGTCCACCGAGGGTCGGCGGCCGGTGGCCTCGCGCAGGGCGTCGCAGATGGCGTCCTTGGTGAGCACCGCGCCAAAGCCCGAGTGTCGGATCTCCCGGGATCCACCCACAAAATCCACCGAGATCAAGTCGTCGGGGCCCAGGTGGGCGCCCCAGTCGATGGCCTTGACCCCGGCATAGAGGGCGTCGGCGTGGTTGGCCTGGAAGCGGGACAGCTCGATCAGCACCCGGCTGGCCACCCGCGACCACAGCAGGGCCTTGTAGGCCTCGGCCAGGCCACCGTGAAACCAGACGCAGCCCGGCCCCTCTTTGACCCGATGAATGCCCAGGCTGCGCAATTCCGCGGCGAGCGCGGGCTCGGTGCCCCGGCTGGTGGGGGCGGTGAAGCGCAAGGAGTTGGAGCGTCCGCGACTGGCCATGCGGGGGACTATTCCGCCGACTCCGGCTCTGCCCCGTCACAGACCGCGAACTGCGCCGGCGCGGCCTGGGCCACCCCCTCCCGCAGGGCCACGGATCGGTCGACAACGACGTCCCCGTGCACATCGACGGCCCGCAGCACAAAGGGCCCGTTGCCCAGGCCCTGGTCGGCGATGAAATGATTCCAGTCCGCCCGGGGCAGGTCATACCAGCGGTCGTCAAAGCGCACCTGCACCGCCGCCACCGGATTGCGGTGGTCGAGAACCTGCACCGCCAGCCAATAGGGGTTGCTGCCATCGGCCACCCGAAGGGCCAGGGGGCCCGACACGGGGCAGGGCTCCAGCGCCCAGGTGATGGGAATGCGCCCATCCACCAGCGGGGCCAGCCGCACGAAGGCCTCGGGGCTGAGGTCCAGATCGCCCGCGCGGCATTCGGGGCACAGGTCCACGATCTGCACCACCACCTCACCCTGGGGCCCTTGCACCCGGGCGCAGGCCCCACAGGGCAGCGACCCGTTCCAGTCCGGCGCGTTCATGGCTGCCACCAGCAGGGGCGCGTCGGGATCCGGGGGGTCAAAGCCGCAGGCCCCGGTGCCATCCGCGTCATACCAGGTGCCCTCGCCTTCGCCCGTGGGCAGCGCATCGCAGGCCAGCCAGGGCAAGGCCGCAGCCGGCGACAGCGCGCCCGGCCCCCCGGTCTGACCCAGGCAGCCCGTCAGGCCCAATATCAGGCAGCCGCTCCGCACCATGCAAGCTCCATCGGACCCGGCTACCTGGGCTCCACCTGGATGAGACCCCCACAACACCCCGACCTTCCCGGAGCCCCCGTGGACCCGATCGCCCTCTATCGCCGCGCCTGGGACGCGCTCAAGCCCAACCTGATGGGCTGGGTGGTCTTCTACGGCGTCTTCTTCTTCGTGTCGCTCATCACCGGCGGCTTGGGAATTGTGCTGATGCCCAACGCCCACCGCGAGCTGCGCGACGCCCGGGCCGAGGCGCGGGGCCCCGACATCAGCCGCCTCTTCCGCTTCGATCGCATCGGCAACGACGTGGTCAACGGCGTGATCTTCATCGGCGCCACCTGGCTGGGGGGCATGGCCGCCGGCATCGGCGCCAGCATCGCCGCCGTGCTGCTGGAGATGTTGATGCCCCTGGCTGCAGAAGACCGCTACAGCCCGGTGGACAACGCCAAGCTCTCCGTCCACTACGTGCTCAAGAACCTGGGCGAGGCTGGCATGGTCTTCCTCATCGCCAGCGCCCTGGCCTTCCTCGGCGTCTTCACCTTCTGCCTCGCCTTCCCCGTGATCCTGCCCCTCATCGGCATGGCCACGCAGATCTACTACGAGGACAAGAAGGACGAGATGGACGAGATGGCCAAGGGCATGGGCCTGCTCACCGTGGGCGGGGATCGCTGAGATGGACCGGAACACCCACCTGGGCCTCGATCTGGGCCTGTGCGGCAGCCCGGGCACCTTGTCCGAGGGCGGCGCCACGGTGCAGCTGCACACACGCGCCGACATGGCCGCCGACGACCGCGGCCTGGTGCACGGGGGCTTCGTCTTCGGGGCGGCCGACCACGCCGCCATGCTGGCCGTCAACGACCCCAACGTTGTGTTGGGAAGCGCCGATGTGCGCTTTCTGGCGCCAGTTTCGGTGGGTGAGGTCGTGGACTTCCTCGCCCGGCTGGACGAGCGCGACCGCCGCAAGCGCAAGATCACGGTGACCGGCCAGGTGGGCGACCGGGCCGTCTTTTCGGGGCAGTTCACCTGCTTCGTGCTCGACCGGCACGTCCTGGACGGTTGACCATGGTGCTCACCGCCTCGGATGCCGCCATCAAGCGCCTCGTGGGGGCGGCCAAGCTGCGCCGGGGCGTCGCCCTGCTGCTGCAGGAGGAGGTGACCGCGCTGGTGGTGGACGGGCAGCGCCTGCAAGCCACCGTCGGCCGCCTGACCCGCGCAAAGGTGCAGGTCTGGTTCGACGAGCCCGACCAGCCCGTGAACGCCAGCTGCAGCCTGTGCGATGGCTTGACGGGCTGCGAACATGTCGCCGCCGCCCTGCTGGGTCTGCGCAACCTCGACCAGAAGGCGCCCGCCCCCGCAGCTTCGGCGAATCCCGCCCCCGCGCCGCCCCGAGGACCCCGACAGCCCGCCCCGCGCCGCCGGCATGGACGCCCTGCTGGCCTGGGCGGCCCGGGGCCTGGGTCCTGCCCTGGCCAGCCGCGCCGCCGACCTGCCCGGCGTGGACCGCCGGTCCAGCAACTGGTTCTGGTATGCGCCTTATGGCACCACCGTCGCCGAGCTGCTCATCGGCCTGCCCCGAGGCCCGCGGCCGTCAGCCCGCCCCCTGACGAGCTGATCGACCGCGCCCTGGCCTGGCTCAAAGAGGAGGAGGCCGCGGTGCTTCAAGCCCGCGCCGCCGAGGCCGAGGCCGAGGTCCACCGCAAGGTCGCGCCCGCCGATCCGTGCTGGCCGCGCTGTGGACCCAGCTGCGCGAGGCCCGCCCGGCCTTGCGCAAGGAGGCCGAGCCCGCCCGGCCCCAAGCCCGGCCCACCCAACGCATCCTGATCAATGAAGATCCGCCGCAGGTCTTTGTTCTCGACCCCAGGCGCCCGGCCTGTGGGTCCGGCCAGCCCGCCAGCGTCACCCTCAACCTGCGGCCCGGCCCCGGCCAGCCGCTGTTGCGTTGCGACTGCCCCGGCCCCCGCAAGGCCGGCTGCTCCATGGTGCTGGGGGCCTGCGACGCTGTGTTGGATGCGCTCTGCGCCACCCCAACTCCCCCAGTGGTCCAGGAGATTCGCCGTAGCTTGTCCGCCAACCCCTGGGAGCGCGCCCTGGGCCACTTCGACCGGGTGCTGCAGCAGGTCGGCGCCTTGCCCTCGCCCCAGGCCGCCCCCGACCCCGACCGCATCACCGGCTGGCAGCTTCGGGTGCCCCGCAGCAACGGCATCGAGCTGCTGCCCATCAGCATGGTGCCCTTCAAGACCAAGGCCGGCTGGCGCGCCGCCTCGAATCCCGCAGCGCCTGGTCGGCCCGGCCCCACGCCCTGGCCCTGGACGCCGACCGCGAGGTGCTGCGCCACCTCGACGCCCCCGAAGACGACTTGGACGCGCCCTTTCAGGCCGCCCTTGCCCTGGAGGGCCACCCCCGGGTCTTGGACAGCGAGGGCGCCCCGGTGGCCGTGCGGCGGGTGCAGGCCGGCTTGGATTGGACCGCCGACAGCGTGGGTGGGCTCACCATGTACCTGCGCCTGGGGCCCCAACGTCTGACCGAAAACGAGGCCCAGGACCTGCTCAAGCGCGCCCCCACCAGCAACTACCTCGCCCAGTTCGAGCCCGGCCGCCTGCTGGTGGCCGAGATGCCCCCCGGCGCCATGGAGCTGCTCTTTGCCCTCAGCCAGCGGGGCTGGTCCTATCCCCCCGAGGCGGTGGGCCCGCTGCTGGAGCGGGTGCAAGACATCAGCCGCCTGCTGCCCATCCACCTGGACGCGGGCCTGCGGGGCGAGCCCGTAGCCCGCGACCCCCGGCCCTTGGTGCGTCTCGACGCCATGGGCAACGGCACCCTGGCCATCGATCTGCGGGTGCGCCCCCTGCCCGATGGCCCGGCCTTCCCGCCCGGCGAGGGCCCCGAAGAGCTGAGCGTGGTGCGCCCCGACGGACGCGTCTATGTGCGCCGTCCCTTGGATGTCGAGACGGCGGATCTCGCTGACGTCTTGGGCGAGCTTCCCGGACTTGCCCCCCCCTACCTCAGCTGGCGTCGCTACATCGACGACCCCGAAGAGGCCCTCGATCTCGTCCAGTGCCTGCAAGAGCGCCCCGACGCCGTTCAGGTGGAGTGGGCCGGCGAGCGCCGTCGGGTCAGCCGCCCCGCCGAGGCCAGCGACCTCAACCTGGGCATGGGGCCCGGCCGCGACTGGCTGCAACTCACCGGCTTTGCCGACGTGGACGGCCTGGTGGTGGACCTGGCCGTTCTGTTGGCCGCCATCCGCGAGGGCCGGCGCTTCGTGCGGGTGGACGATGCGGCGTGGATGCGCATCTCGGACCGCCTGCGCGACCAGCTGGAAGACCTCGCCGCCGCCACCTGGACCGGACGCAAGGGCCTGGAGCTGAGCCCCCTGGCCGGCGGCCTGCTGGAGGGCCTGGCCGCAGAAGGCGCCGAGGTGGACCCGCCACCCGAGTGGATCCTCGACCGCGAGAAGGTCCGTCAAGCCCAGAGCCTCACCCTGTCGCCCCCCCTTGGCCTGCGGGCCGAGCTGCGCCCCTACCAGCAGGTGGGCGCCGAGTGGATGGCCCGTCTCGCCCATTGGGCACCCGGCGCCTGCCTTGCCGACGACATGGGGCTGGGCAAGACCCTGCAAGCCATCACCCTGCTGCTGAGACGGGCATCGGAGGGCCCCGCCCTGGTGGTGGCCCCCACCTCCGTCGGCTTCAACTGGAGGGCCGAGATCGCCCGTTTCGCCCCCAGTCTGCAGGTGCTGGCCTACCGCGACTCCGGCCGGGAGAAGCTGCTGAGAGAAGCCGGCCCCCACACCGTCTTCATCACCTCCTACGACATCGTGCACCGCGACGTGGAGGCCCTCTCTGCACAGCCCTGGCGCACCCTGGTGCTGGACGAGGCCCAGGCCATCAAGAACCCCGACACCCGCCGGGCCAAGGCCATCTTCCAGCTTCCCGCCGACTTTGTCTTGGCCCTCACCGGCACCCCCGTCGAGAACCGCACCGGCGAGCTGTGGAGCCTGATGCGCGCCGTCGCGCCGGGCCTGCTGGGCAGTGCCGGCGCCTTTCGCGAGCGTTTCGCCATCCCCATCGAGCGCCTGCAGGACACCCGCCGACAGGCCGCCCTGTCCAGCCTGCTGCGCCCCTTCCTGCTGCGCCGACTCAAGCGGGACGTCGCCCCGGAGCTGCCCCCGCGACAGGAGCAGGTGGTGGTCGTGGAGCTGTCTCTCGCCGAACGCGCCCTCTACAACCGCGCCCGCCTCGAAGCCATCGCCGAACTCAGCGGACCCGACGCCGGCGACCCAGAGGTGCGCCGCTTCCGCGTGCTCGCCGCCCTCACCCGCCTGCGCCAGCTCGCCTGCCACCCCAAGCTGGCCGAGCCCGACAGCCCCGTGCCATCCAGCAAGCTCGAAGCCTTGCTGGAGCTGCTGGACGAGGCCCACGAGGGCGGCCACAAGGCCCTGGTCTTCAGCCAGTTCACCAAGCACCTGGACCTGGTCCAGGCCGCCCTCACGGCCCAGGGCCGCACGATTCTGCGCCTGGACGGATCCACCCCCGCCAGCGAGCGCCAGGCCCGTGTCCAGGCCTTTCAACGCGGCAATACCGATGCCTTCCTGCTCTCTCTCAAGGCCGGCGGCACCGGCCTCAACCTCACCGCCGCCACCGTCGTCCTGCACCTGGACCCCTGGTGGAACCCCGCGGTCGAGGACCAGGCCACCGACCGCGCCCACCGCATCGGCCAATCCGAGCCAGTGACCGTCTACCGCCTGGTGAGCCAGGCAACCGTAGAGGAGGCCATCCTGGAGCTGCACGCCGAGAAGCGGGCCCTGGTGGCGTCCTTGCTGGAAGGCACGGGGTCGCCGGCGCGCTTTGGGACGGAGGAGCTGATGCGGTTGTTGGGTTGAGGGGGCGAAGGGGATTATGCGGGTCTGTCGAGCGGTGGCGGGGGTTGGGTGGGAATGGGCGTGGGATGCCGCTTTGCGGCGGGATGGTGAGAGGGATCTGCGGGTTGGCGGCGGGGTGGTGGTGGGCTATTGGGGGCAGTCGAATTGGCGGTTAGGTCCAGTCGCGAACCGCG
>JAGYJW010000057.1 GCA_018401435.1 Deltaproteobacteria bacterium
AAGGGCTGATCCGATATTCGGCCCGCTGCCCGGGAGTCCCGATGCACCGCGTCCCCCCCTTCACCCGCCATGCCGGCGGCGCCGCCGACCTGGTCGCCCTCGATCCCGACCACCCGGGCTTTCGCGACCCCGTCTACCGGGCCCGCCGCGACACCATCGCCCAGATCGCCCTGGCCTACCGCAGCGGCGATCCGGTGCCCGCCGCGCCCTATAGCGACGAGGAGCAGGCGGTCTGGCGCGACGTGCTGGAAGAGCTGCTGCGCGCCCACCCCGCCCTGGCCTGCCGCGAGGTCCTGGCCCTGCAAGAGGTGCTGCCCCTCGACCCGGGGTCCATCCCCCAGCTTGCCCAGTTGAACCCGCGCCTGGAGGCCATCTCCGGCTTTCGCATGGAGCCCGTCGCCGGCCTGGTGAGCCCCCAGACCTTCTTGCGCTACCTGGGCCGCCGGGTCTTTCTCTCCACCCAGTATATCCGCCACCACAGCCAGCCCCGCTACACCCCCGAACCCGACGTGATCCACGAGCTGGTCGGCCATGCCGCCACCCTGGTCCACCCCGGCATCGCCGAGCTCAACAGCCTGGTGGGCGAGGCCGCCGAGGTGGCCGACGACGCCGAGATGAAGCGCATCGAGCGGGTCTACTGGTACACCCTGGAATTCGGCCTCGTGGACGAGGGGGGCCAGCCCCGGGCCTTTGGGGCCGGGCTGCTCAGCAGCATCGGCGAGCTGCGGGGCTTCGGGGCCAATGCTGCATTGCAGCAATGGAGCTTGGAGGCCATGGCCACCACCCCCTACGATCCCACCCGCTACCAGGACAGGCTCTTCGTCGCCCCCTCCTTCACCCGCATGCTCTGCGATGTGGCGGCCTGGCTGCGCCTGGGCGGCTGGCGTTGCTGAGCCGCCCGCCCATGGCCACCCCGGGCGGGCTGCATTAGGGGCGGGGGTCCCCTGAAAGTGGGTGCTTGTGGCGATTCTGGACGCCATCAAAAGCCAGGCCACCCGCCCGGGGCTGCGCGCAGAGCTGCTGACGCTGGGCGTCGGCCTCTTGATGCTGCTGGTCCTGACCGGTGCGGTGCTCAAGCTGCCGGTGGTGGCGCAATTCGCCCTGGTCGCCGGCCTCTCGGCCACCCTGGCCAGCATCGTGCGCCCCGCCCTCATGATCACGGCCTGGTTCCTGCTTCGCATCCTCATGGACCTGCTGTGGTGGGTGCCCGGCTCGGTCTTCAGCCTCAACCTGATGGAGCTCTACACCGGCGGCATCACGGTGCTGGCCCTGGGCCTGATCGCCTTGCGGGCCCGGCAGCTGCAAGACCACCCCTGCCTGCCTCCCTTCATCGCCTACTGCCTGGTCCTGGTGATCGGCGGTGTGCGCAACCTCGAGGTGCGGTCGGCCGCCGAGATCCTCGCCCGCTACCTCAGCCCCTTCGTGCTGATGTTCGCCGTGTCCTTGCTGCTGGACAGCCGGTCCAAGCGTCGGCGCTTCGTGATCGGGGCCACCGCCGTCGGCCTCGTGCCCATCGCGATCAGCCTCTACCACCTCGCCCGCGGCCAGATGGCCACCATCAACATCCAGGGCTACCACCGGCTGGTGGGCGGCTACATGAATGTGCACCCCCACGCCCTGATGATGATGATTCTGGGCAGCCTGGGGGTCTGGTGGGTGCTGGTCGAGCCCGACAGCCGGCGTCGCCTGCTGATGCTCGGCTACACCGGCGCCGCCGCCTTGTGCCTCTACCTGACCTATGTGCGCACGGGCCTGGTCTCCTTCGTCCTGGTGTCCTCGGCCCTCATGTGGATCACGGGCCGCCGCCGAGAGCTGTCCGCCCTGGTGCTGGTGGGCGTGGTCTTCGTCATCGCCACGCCAGCCATGCAGGACCGCTTCAAGGATGTGCTGCTCTTCTTCTTTCCCAATGACGACGTGCTGGTGCGCCGCAAGATCGGCAGCGGGCGCATCGGCATCTGGACGGCGGCCATCGGCGAATACCTGCGCCACCCGGCCAGCGACATCCTGCTGGGGCTGGGCATCGGCAAGCACTGGCTGCTGACCCGGGCCGCCACCAACCCCTATGCGCCGGCCAAAGACGGCTTCATCGACACCCACAACGACTACCTGACCATGACCTTCCAGGTGGGTCCGGTGGCGATGCTGTCCTATATCGCCATGCAATTCTGGGTGGTGCGGGCCTCCTGGGCGGTGTTCCAGCGCAGCCCCGATCGCTTCAGCCGCAGCTTCGCCGCCTACAGCATGGCGCTGATGATCGGCGCCACAGCGGCCAACCTGCTGAGCAACGCCTTCATCAACCGCATCACCCAGTCCTGGGTGCTCTGGGGTTTTGCCGGGGTCACCTTCGCCGAGTATCTGCAGCTCCAGAGAGAGGGGCTGGCGCCCATGCAGGGCCTGGCGGGCACCCTGGGCCGGGTGCGCAGCCTCGCCTTGGGCCCACCCCCGTCCCCTGCCCTGCCCCGGACCCGGCCGCCGCGCTGAGCTTCGCAGGCGCAGGCCCGGTCAGCCGGATACCCCCTTCTCCGAAACCCCGGAGCGCGCGATGAATCCCCCCCTTCGGGCCCCAGCGCTGGCCCTGCTGCTGGCCGCCGTGGCCTGTGGCCCCAAGGCGCCGCCCCCGGTGGCCGCCGCTGCCGCCCCCGACGTGTCCATCCCCCACGAGCGCTATGAGCTCGAAAACGGGCTGGACGTCATCCTGGCCGAGGACCACTCGGTGCCCTTCGTATGGGTCAACCTCTGGTATGCGGTGGGCAGCAAGGACGAGAAAGAAGGCCGCACCGGCTTCGCCCACCTCTTCGAACACCTGATGTTCCAGGGCAGCGAGCACTACAACGACGACTACTTCAAGCCCCTGCAGGCGGTCGGCGCGCGCATCAACGGCACCACCAGCTTCGACCGCACCAACTACTTCGAAGGCGTGCCGGCCGAGCACCTCCCCCTGGCCCTGTTCATGGAGAGCGACCGCATGGGCTGGCTGCTGCCCGCCCTCACCGAAGATCGCCTGCAGAACCAGAAGGACGTGGTGCGCAACGAGCGCCGCCAGCGCTACGAGAACCGCCCCTACGGCATGGTCTGGGTCTGGCTATTTGAGAACCTCTACCCCGCCGGCCACCCCTACCATGTGCCCACCATCGGCAAACACGAGGATCTGGAGGCCGCCACCCTGGCGGATACCCGCGAGTTCTTCGAGACCTGGTACCTGCCCAACAACGCCACCCTCACCCTGGCGGGCGACTTTGACCCGGCCGAGGCCAAGGCCCTGGTCGAGAAGTACTTCGGGCCCATCCCCCGGGGCCCCGACGCCCAGTGGGTGACCGACGCCCCCGCCTCCCTCTCCGAAGAGAAGGTGGTCCGCCACGAATCCCAGGTGCCCCACGACAAGGTCTGGATCGCCTGGCTGAGCCCCAAGATGTACGCCCCCGGCGACGCCGAGATGGACATCATCTCGGGGCTGCTGGCCGAGGGCAAGGACAGCCGGCTCTACAAGGCCCTGGTCAAGGACCAACAGATCGCCAAGGATGTCCAGGCCTTCCAATATAGCGCCTTTCTGCAGAGCCAATTCATCATCGAGGCCACTGCGGCCGAGGGCCACAGCACCGACGAGCTGGTGGCCGCCATCGACGCCGAGATCGCCTCGTTGCTGGCCAATGGCCCCAGCGTCGAAGAGGTCGAGCTGGCCCGCACCAGCTGGGAGGTTCGCTTCTTCGAGGGCCTGCAGAGCATCAGCGGCAAGGCCAACCAGCTCAGCTCCTACAACACCCTGGTGGGGCGCCCGGACTTCATTCAAGAAGACCTCCAGCGCTACCTGGACGTGAGCCCCCAAGGCGTTCACGCCGCCGCCCGCGCCACCCTGCTGCCCGGCAAGCGGGTGGTCCTCCACGTCGTGCCCGAGCCGGCCGCGCCCCAGGCGGAGAAGCCCTGAAATGACTTCCATGCGCCCCCTGCTCCTCTGCCTCTGCGGCCTGCTGGCCGCCCCCCTCGCCCATGCCGAAGACGCGCCCGCAGACGGCAAGTCGGGCACGGTCTCGGCCCAGCCTGCGGCCGAAGACCGCAGCAGCCTGCCCGCCCCGCTGGCGGCCCGCGCCTTCACCCTGCCCACCCCCAGAAGGCCCGCCTGTCCAATGGCATCGAGGTCTTCCTGGTCGAGAACCACGAGGTGCCCCTGGTGTGGGTCAACCTGGTGAGCGACCGGGGCGGCTGGACGGACCCCCCCGGCAAATCGGGCCTGGCCAGCATGACCATGGATATGCTCAATGAGGGCGCCGGTGGCCAGAGCGCCGAAGACCTGGCCAAGGCTGGCCGGCGCCTGGGCAGCTCGCTCGGCACCTGGGCGGGCTTGGACGGCGCGGGCATCAGCCTGCGCAGCCTGCGCCGGAACCTCGGCCCCAGCCTCGATCTCATGCAGACGGTGCTGGCCACCCCCGACTTTCCCCAGGCCGACCTCGACCTCATGCGCAAGAAGCGCATCCAGGACCTGAAAGCCGAGCGCGACGACCCCAACGACATCGCCGCGCGGGTCTTCGCCCGCCTGACCTATGGCGACGCCTATGCCGGTCGCCTCACCCAGGAGGCCGACTACCAGGCCATCTCCACCGACGACCTCCGGGCCTGGTATGGCGCCAACCTCAGCCCCGCGACCAGCCTGCTGCTGGTGGGCGGCGACACCACGATGGCCGAGGTGCTGCCCCTGCTGGAGTCCCGCTTCGGCGGCTGGACCGCGGCCGAGAGCGCCCCGCCCCTGGCCCGGCCCACCCTGGCGTCGGTGCCCCAACAGGGGCCGCCGGTGGTCTACCTGGTGGACAAGCCCGGGGCCGCACAGTCTGTGCTGCGCATCGGCGCCTTCGTGGGTGAAGAGACGGATCCCGACTGGCCGGCCTTCAACCTGGCCAACCTCGCGGTAGGCGGGCAGTTCACCGCCCGCATCAACATGAATCTGCGCGAGGACAAGGGCATCACCTATGGCGCCCGGACCTCGGTGGCCCACAACTACCTGCCGGGGTTGTGGTACGCGAGCACCAGCGTGGTCACCCCCGAGACCGCCACCGGCGTGGTCGAGATCCTGCGCGAGCTGCGCGAGGCCCGGGCTGAGCGGCCCATCACGGCCGAAGAGCTGGACAATGCGCGCGGGGGGCTGATCGGCACCTGGCCGCTCAACTTCGAGAGCCCCGGCTACCTGCTGGACCAGACCGCCGACATCCTGCGCTACAAGCTGCCCGAGACCTGGCTGACGGACTTCATGCCCACCTACCAGGCGGTCACCGTGGCCCAAGCCAACGCCGCCTTCCAGGCCCGGGTCGATCCCGACCAGCTGGTCATTCTCGTGGTGGGCGACGCCGCGGTCATCGGGCCTTCGCTCCAAGAGCGCCTGGGCCTGCCCATCGTGATGCTCAACGCCGACGGCGCACCCCTCGCGCCCTGAACGCCTGGCCGCATCGGCGGCCCCCCCTTTGTCTCTGTTGGAGGCCCCCATGGGCATCGAGAGCCGCTTTGTCTGGTTCGACGGGGAGCTTGTCCCCTACGAGCAGGCCACCGTGCACGTCCTCAGCCACACCCTGCACTATGGGCTGGGCGTCTTCGAAGGCATCCGCAGCTACCGCCAGCCCGGCGGCGGCGGCGGCGTCTTCAAGCTGGACGAGCACATCCGGCGTCTCTTCGATTCGGCAAAAATGTGCCGCATCGCCATGCCCTTCACCCCCGAGCAGGTGCACGACGCCTGCATCGAGACCCTGAAGGCCAATGACTTCGAAGGCGCCTATATCCGCCCCATCGTCTTTCTGGGCTCAGGCGCCATGGGGCTTGGCGCCCGCACCAACCGCGTGCACGTGGCCATCGCGACCTGGGAGTGGGGGGCCTACCTGGGCGAGGCGGGCATCGAAAACGGCATCCGCGCCGCCACCTCCTCCTTCACCCGGCACCACGTCAACTCGAATCTGCAGCGCGCCAAGATCATCGGCCACTATGTCAACTCGATCCTGGCCCGCTACGAGGCCAACGACAACGGCTATGACGAGGCCATCATGCTCGACCAGCACGGCTATGTGGCCGAGGGCACGGGCGAGAACCTCTTCGTCTGTCGCGGCGACCAGATCAAGACGCCGCCCGTGGTCAACATCCTGGCCGGCATCACGCGGCGCACCTGCATCGACATCATCGAGTACGAGAAGCTGGGCCACCTCACCGAGGTGCCCTTTGGCCGCGACGCGCTCTATGTGGCCGACGAGATCTTCATGACCGGCACCGCCGCCGAGGTCACCCCCATCCGCGAGGTGGACCGCCGCGAGGTGGGGCCCCCCGGCCGCATCACCCGCGCGGTGCAGCAGACCTACCTCGACGGCGTGAAGGGCCTGGTGGACTGGCTCAAGCCCGCGATCACCACCTACTGACCGCCATGCGCATCGCCGTCGTCACGCCCTACTACCAGGAGCCCCTGGCCTGGCTGCGGCGGGCGGTGGACAGCGTGCGCCAGCAGACCCACCCCGACGTCACGCACATCCTGGTGGCCGATGGCCACCCCCAGGACGCGCTGGACGGCTGGGGCGTGCAACACCTGCGCCTGCCCCAGGCCCACGGCGACAACGGCAACACGCCCCGGGCCCATGGCGCCGCGTGGGCGGTGGCCCAGGCTTTCGACGCCATCGCCTTTCTGGACGCCGACAACTGGTTTCGTGCCGACCACCTCGCCGAGCTTGCTGCGTTGCAGCAGAGCACCGGCGCCGACCTCGGTGGCCAGCCGCCGGGTGATCATGGCGGTGGACGGCAGCCGCCTTGTCCTCCAACGCCGCCCCCGGCATCGACCAGGGCGGCCACGCCGACACCTCCTGCCTGCTGCTGGCGCGCTCGGGCTTTTCGTTGCTATCCCTGTGGACGAGCATGCCCCGGGCCCTCACCCCGGTCTGCGACTTCATCTTCGTGCAGGGCGCGCGGCGCCGGGGCCTGCGTTTGGTGCAAGGCAGCAAGCCCACGCTCTTCTTCACCAGCCGCTACGCCATTCACTTTCAACAGGCCGGCAGGGCGCCCCCGGCCTATGCCACTTCGCCATGAACGGGGTGCGGGCGGCCCAGGAGCGCTACCGGCGCCTCTCCCCTGAAAGCGAAGCGGCCATCCTTCGCGGCGAATCTCCGCCCCCGCCGAGCGCCCCGGTGGGCCCCCGGTTGCTGCGCATGGCCCTGCCCCGAAGCCTTCCTGCCCCCTTCGCGCCGGTGCTGCGGGCCCTGCAAGCGGCGGCACGCGACGGGCAAATCCGGCTGGCTGTCGCGCCCCTGCCCGAGGGCCCAGCGGGGGTCGCGGCCTGCTGCGCCTTGCTGCAGGATGCCGGGCCCGACGCCCGAGACCAGTTCCTCCTCCTGCTGGGCGGCGGAGCCCCTGCCCGGCGGGAGGAGCTGTCCCGGGCCTGGGCGAATGGCCCGCGGCCCACCTGGGAGCGCCCCCGGGTCATCCTGCTGCAGCCCCGCCGGGTGGCGGCGCGACTGTCTGCTCGCCGCATCGCCTTCGAGCGGGGGGGGCAGGCCGGCGGAGAGGTGGGCTACCAGGTGCGTTTTGAGCGCAGAATCGGTCCCGACACCCGCATCGAGGTGCTGACCGAGGGCCTGCTCACCCGGCGCCTGCAGGCCGACCCCTTCCTGGAGGATGTGTCGGTGGTCATCCTGGACGAGTTTCACGAGCGCAGCCAGCACGCCGACCTCGCCCTGGCCCTGCTGCGCGAGCTGCAGCTGGACGCCCGCCCCGACCTCAAGCTGCTGGTGATGTCGGCCACCCTCGACCCGGGGCCTGTCGCCGCCCACCTGGGGGGCTGCCCCGTGCTGACCGCCCCGGGGCGCGCCTATCCCATCGAGATCGCCTATGACCCGGTGCCGGATGGGCGCAGGATCGAAGAGCGAGTGAGCGCTGCCGCCCGCGCCTTGCTGGACGAGACGACCGATGGCCACCTGCTGTGCTTTCTGCCCGGCGTGGCCGAGATCGAGCGCTGCCGGGCCCTGCTCGATGGTCGCGTGAATGCGCGCGTATTGCCCCTTCACGGGCGGTTGCGGCCCGAGGAGCAGGACGCCGCCCTGGCGCCCTGCACCCAACGGAAGATCGTGCTGTCCACCAATCTTGCAGAGACGTCGGTGACCCTGGACGGGGTGGTGGGCGTGGTGGACAGCGGGCAGCAGCGCGCGCCCCGCTATGACCCCACCCTGGGCATCGAGCGGCTGGAGCGGGGGTCATCTCTGTACTGGCCGACCAGCGGGCGGGCAAGCCGGCCGCACCGGGGCCAGGCGCGTGCGCCGCCTGTGGACCGAGCGCGAGGATCACAGCATCGACGCCGACCCGCCCGAGCCACCGGCGCCGACCTCGCCCCCACCCCGCTGGAGCTGCTGGCCTGGGGGCCGATCCCTTGACCTCGGCTGGCTGGAGGCCCCGCCCGAAGCCGCCTTTGCGCCGGGCTTTGCCCTGCTCGAGGACCTGGGGCGGTCGAGGGCGGCCAGCCCAGCGCCCCGGGGCGGCGGCTGGCGTCTTGCCCCCCGCATGTTCGCGCCTGGGCCGGGTGGTCTTGGAGGGCCAGGCCCGGGGCCGTTTGCGGGCGAAAGCCGGCGCGGTGGCCCGGCGGCGGTGAACGGCACCTCGGGATCGGGCCCAGGACGGCTCGGCGCCGCGGGGAATGGACGATCTCCAGCCGGCTGGAGCTGCTGGACCGCCCAAGACTCGGGTGCCCACCGCGGCGCCCTGGGCCACCGTGCGGCAGGTGCGCGACCAGCTGCTGCGGGCAGGGGATACACCGCCGGGGCGCCTGGACGAGGGGGCCGTGCTGGCCTGCCTGGTGGCGGGCTTTCCCGGACTGGCAGGCTCCGGCGGCGGGCGCCGCGATCGAGCGCCTGCACCTGTCCAGCGGCCAGGGCGCCGTGTTGGATCCGCCCCACCAGGCCCACGACGCCGATCTGATGGTGGCGGTGTCGCTGGACGCCGGCCCGATGGGCCTGCGGGTGCGCCTGGCCGCGGCCCTGGACCCGGCCAACCTGCCCCAGCACCGGGTGCAGCGCTTGGATTGGGAGGCCGACCGCGAGGCCGTGGTGATCCGCCACCAGCGCATCTTCGGGGCCCTGGTGCTGGAGGAGCGGGTCGAGGCTGCCCTCCCCTCCGACGCCGCCTCGGAGCTGCTGCGCCAGGCCGCCCTCAGCCAGGCCGACCGCCTCCTGGCCGGGGACGAGGGGGTGGCCCAGCTGCGGGCCCGGGTGGACTTCTTGCGGCTGCACCAGCCCGATCTCGACCTGCCCGCCCTCGACCCGGTGGCCCTGCTGCCGGCCCTGTGACGGGCGACGGTCCATGTCGGAGCTGCGCGCGGTCAACCTGCAAGACGAGCTGCTGGCCCGCTTGAGTTGGCCCCAACGCCAGGCCCTGGACCGCCTGGCCCCCGACCGCCTGGCCCTGCCCTCGGGCAGCAGCGCCAAGGTGGTCTATGGCCGGCCCGACGAGGCCCCTGTGCTCGCCGCCCGCATCCAGCAGCTATTGGGCAGCGCCCGGGGGCCCGCGGTGCTGGGGGCCGCCTGCCCGTCACCTTGCAGCTGCTCGCCCCCAACAACCGCCCGGCCCAGGTCACCACCGATCTCGCGGGCTTCTGGGCGGGATCCTATGCCGAGGTGCGCAAGGAGCTGCGGGGCCGCTACCCCCGCCACGCCTGGCCCGAGGACCCCGCCACCGCGACGCCGGAGGACCGGCCGCGCCGCAAGGGCTGAATCAGCCGCCGGGGTTGTCGGCCGAGCAGGGGCGTCCCCGCAGAAGTGCTCCACGACGCCGGGATCCTCGGGGTCCAGGAAGCGGATCACCTGCTGGTGCATGCCCGGCCAGTGGCGGGGCCTCGTGGTGCTGCAGGGGGGCGGGCGGTTCTGGTCCGGCAGGGGGACCTGGGGGTCGAAGATGGAGAGCTGGGGCCCATCTTCGGCCGAAAGCACCGAGAATCCCGGCGGCAGGCCGCTTTCGGGCCAGGGGGCAAGCACGGCAGGGGAGGGGACCAGGCCCCGCAGCAAGGACTCTGTGGTGCGGTTGCTCACCCGCTCATCCCCCAGGGCCTCCTGCCAGAGAATGGAGCGCCCGCGCAGGTCCTCGACAAAGGACGCCGGGTCGGCCCCATCCCAGAAGAGCTGGCTGGCGGCGATGAGCTGCTGGCGGTCGCGGGGGCTGGGCAGGCCTCGCACCATCAAGGACTCGAAGGTCTCCCAGGTGTCGCTGCGCTCCAGCATGGTGGACCAGGACGAGCCGCCCACATGCAGCACGGCGTGGGAGATGTGGGGGTTGACGGCCACCGTGACGGCGCCGGCGATGCCCCCCAGGCTGATGCCAAACCAACGCAAGCCCCCGGTCTGCACCACCGGGTCGGCCCGGCCGGCAAAGACCGGGTCCTCCAGCAGCGCCCCCTCCACCAGCAGCCGGGACAGGGCCACCTGGTTGCCCACCCCTTGCACCAGGCGGTCGGTCAGGATGGGGAAGCGCCCGAAGTCCGCCGCCACCTCCAGGGGGATGGAGACATCGGTGGTCACCAGGCCCGGCCAGGCGGTGGCCACCACGATGGCGCCGGCCTGGTTGGCCAGGGCGATGACGCTGTTGGGGTCGGATGGATCGCCCAGGTAGAGGTAGGGGCTGGAGAAGATGCCATGGCCGAAGAGCCAGACCGGGGCGGACTCCAGGGGGGCGTCGCGCAGGGACTCGGGCAGCAGCACGAAGAGCTCGGCGGGCCAGGTGGCGCCAGGCGTCAAGCCGCCCGAATCGTCCAGGATGAAGCGGCCATCCTCAGCCAGCCAGCCGGTGGTCGGAAAGCTGCCCCGGGCCCGCTTCCAGATGCCCTCGCCCAGCTCGCCCGGCGTGGCCGCCTCCTCCACCCGCTCCCAGTCCCAGGTGCTGGGCAAGGGGGCCTGGGCCGCCACCTGCCGGGTGGGGCCCGTGGGGTCGCCCACGGGAAAGCTGAAGGCCAGCAGCCGATTCTGCACGCCCAGATCGGCGAGTTCGGCGTCCAGATCCCGGATGCGCGCCGCGCTGTCGGCCCATCGCCCCGTGATGGGCTGGCCCGCCACCGCGGCGGCATAGGCGTCCACCGGCAGGCTGCCGCCGTCTGCGGCACGCAAGGCGTCGGTGAGCACCACCGCCACCCGGTGGCCGATGGGCAAGGGGGCCATGGGGCGGATGAGGAGCACGGCGGGCTCGGGGTTGTCGGGCCAGGCGTCCAGCTCCACCCGGGCCGGCCAGGCAATGCCCGCGTCCAGATCCCAGAGCTGCACGCTGCCGCCGCTCTCCAGGTCGGCAGGCAGGCTGGATGGATCCAGGTCCACCCCCAGGTCCACCACGCTGGTCTGGCTGGGGGAGAAGCCGTCGCGGCCATTGACCCGATCGATGGGAAATGGCATCCCGCCGATGCTCTGGGGCAAGCCGCCCTGCGGGATGTCCACCCGGCCATCGGCGTCCACCAGCTCCTGGCTGGGGAAGGCCTGCAGCAGGGGCAGCAGCACCGCGTGGGCGCTGCGGCCGTCGGGCGGGGGGGTGTCGGAGCGGCAGCCGAGGCCGAGGAGGAGCAGGGCAGGAGCGCGCATGGGGGGCCCCTATCCTTCGCGGGCCGCCCGCGAGAAGAGGCTGCGAAGGGGGACCCGCTGGCCGGCCCCCCCATCCACCGCGTCCTGCACCGCGGCCAACCGGGCCTCGAAAGGCCCCACATCCCAGCAGTCCGCCGGGCTCAGCGCCTCCACCGGCGGGCCGCCTTCGGCGTTCAGGGGGCAGATGTCCCGGGCCTCGTAGCCTTGGGTCTCGCCGGCCTCGTCCTCTTCGATTTCCAGCCAACGCAAGGGCAGACCCTGGGTGCGGCAGATATAGGGCCGCGCCGCGTAGATGCGGCAGGCGCCATCTCCGTCGAGGAAGGCGCAGGCGCCGGTGGGCCCTGGCTCGCCCTCGGCCAGCAGGGGGCGAAGGCGGCCTGGATGCGTCGGGCCTCCACCGCAAAGACCGTGAGCCCGTCTGTGCAGCAGGCGCTGCAGCCCCGGGTGCAATGCAAGCGCGGGCCGTGCCGGGCAGCAACCTTTGCGGCCAGCTCATCTACGATGGCGTGCAGGCGCTCGATATAGGCGAGGGCTTGGCTCTCGGTCATGGGCGCAGGCCCGCGGCGCGGTGGGCCTTGGCTTGCAGGTCGGCGGGCCAGGCGGCGGGCTTGTCTGCGGGCAGCAGGGTGAGGGCGGGCCCATCCTTGTCCAGCAGCTCGGGCACCTTGCAGCCCAAGACGCGGGCCGCCGCCATCAACCCCGTCTGTGCGGCGCCGGCCACCCCATGGGCCAGGGTGCTGGCGCCACACAGGTGCAGGCCGCCGATGGGGGTGTCGCCCAGAAAGCCCAGGGGGCCGAGCTGACCGAGGCTCTTTTCGGTGCCGTAGAGGCCGCCCCGGGTGGAGGCGCAGTAGAACTCGTTGGTGAGGGGGGTGCCCAGCTCGGCAAAGACGATGCCGGCGCCGATGCCGGGCAGGGCCCGCTCCAAGGTGCGCAGCATCAAGGCCTGCAGCTTGTCCTTGAGGGCGAGGTAGGCCGCCGGCCGCTCCCCCGTCTTCGTGCCGGCCCAGGGCGCGAAGGGGTCATAGGGCACCATCCAGAAGGCCTCCAGGGTGTGGATGTCGCCCTTGCGCTTGGTGCGGTCCTTGAGGCTGGTGACGGTGAGAAAGAGCCCGGGCAGCGTGTCCAGCTGGTCCAAGGGCCCATCCTGGCCCACGCGGTAGCAGGCCTCGACATCGGGTGCTGCCAGCCACCACAGGTTGCCCGAGCTGAGGCCCAGGGCCTCGGGATCGATGCGGGCGGCAAAGAAGAGGCTGAGCGCCGTCAGGCTCCACCGCAGGCCCCCCACCTTGCGCAGCAGCTTGTCGCCCACCACCTCGGGGGGCAGCAGGCGGGTGAAGGTGACGTGGGGGTCGGCGTTGCTGAGCACCACCGGCGCCCGGACCACCTGGCCGCTGGCCAGGCGCACCCCGGCCACCCGGCGCCCACCGCCTGGGGCGGCCTCTGTCAAAATAGAGTCCACAGGCGCATTCACGTTGAGCTTGCTGCCGGCTGCCCGCAGACCCTTGGCATAGGCCCGGGCCAGCTGCCGCCGCCGCCCAGTGGATACCAGGCCCCGCCGCGTAGTGTTGCATCACCGCCGCATGCAGCACCGTGGGCATGCGGGAGGGGGGCAGGCCCGTATCGCCCACCTGCACCGACAGCACCGCGCGGGCGACCGGGTCCTGAACATGGTGGTGCAGCAGCTTTTCGAGGGGCCGCAGCCCCCAGCGCAGCAGGGGGCCGCCCTCCCGCAACCAGCCCGCTGCGTCCCGCAGGCCGCCGATGCGCTCGGCCCCCGCCAGGCTGCGGCCGATGGCGGCCAGGTCGTCCAGGTAGGCGGTCACGCCCGCGGCCTCCTTGGGAAAGGCCGCCGCCATATGGGCGCGGTTTCGCTCGCCCCCGGCCACCCAGCGGTGGCGCTGATCGCCCACCCACACCTGGTCATAGCCGTCGGGGTCCAGCTCCAGGAAGGTGAGGTCTTCGGCCATGCCGAGCCCCGAATAGACCCGGGCGAGGTCTCCGCCGGGCTGCAGGCCGCCCAGGTAGTGAACGCCGGGGCTGAAGCGATAGCCCCCCAGGCCGAAGCTGTGCATCCAGCCGCCGGGCAGGCTGTGCTGCTCGAAGACCTGCACCGACCTGCCCGCCCGGGCCAGGGCCAGGGCCGCTGTCAGCCCGCCCGATCCCGAGCCGATCACCACCGCGTCGCAGTCCGTCATCTGGCCTCCGCAGCCCCATGGTTAGGGCGCCGGGCGCGGCGCGGCCACCTCCCGCCGGTCCGTCGACTGCGCTATCGTCGGCCCATGTCGCCGCCCGCCCCGACGCCCCCTGCCACAGCCTCGGCCAGCCTGACCGACCGGGTCTTCCTGGTCACGGGGGGCACCGCGGGGGTGGGCCGCGACAGCGCCCTGGCCCTGGGCCGGATGGGGGCGCAGGTGGTGGTGGTGGGCCGGGATCACGGGCGGGCCAAGGCCGTGGTCTCCGAGCTGAAGGTGGCCGGGAATGGGCGCTGCTCCTTCATCCTCGCCGATCTCAGCCTGCATGACGAGATCCAGCGGGTGGGGGCGGAGTTCAGGGCGCGGCACAGCCGGCTGGATGGGCTGATCAACAACGCTGGCGCCTTCTTTGCCACCCGCGAACAGACGGCGGAGGGCTTCGAGCGCACCTGGGCCTTGAACCACCTGGGCTACTACCGGCTCACCCACGCCCTCATCGACCTGCTGCTGGCAGGCCCCGCCGGGCGGGTGGTGAATGTGGCCTCGGCCGCACACAAGGGGGGGCGCATCGACTGGGATGATCTGCAGCGGCTGCGCTATGGCAGCACCGGCTGGCCCGCCTACCAGCAGAGCAAATTCGCCAACATCGTCTTCACCGCAGAGCTGGCCCGCCGCCTGCGGGGCAGCCCGGTCACCGCCAACTGCCTGCACCCGGGCTTTGTGGCCTCGGATTTTGGCCAGGCCAACGGGCTGCTGGTGCAGGCGGTGCTGGCGCTGACCCGCCCCCTGCAGATCAGCACCGAAGAGGCGGCCCAGACGGTGGTGTGGGCGGCGACCTCCAGCGACGTGGCGGCGATGTCGGGGGAGTACTTCGTGAAGCGGCGGGTGACCCTGCCCGATCCCGCGACGGCCGACCCGCGGACCGGTCGGCGCCTGTGGGAGATCAGCGCCCAGCAGAGCGGGCTCGATCCGGCCTGGCCGGCGCTGCCCCGGTGAGCGAGCCCGCCGGCGATCGCATGCTCCCGGCCGATCGGCTGTCGCCGGCCGCCTATGGCGCGCTGGTGGAGCGGGTCCTGGCCCGGGGCTGGCACCTGCTGGACCCCGAGATCGGGGCGGCCCTGCCCGATGCCGGGCCCGGCGTGGCGCCGGGGGCCTTGCTTCCGGGCTGTCTGGACGAGCCGGTGCTGCTCAGCCGGGACGCCGAGGGCGCCGAGCGCCTGCTGTCCAATGTCTGCACCCACCGGGCCGCGCTGCTGGTGGATGCGCCCGGCCCCAGCAAGCGCTTGCGCTGCCCCTACCATGGGCGGCGCTTCGGGCTGGACGGGCGCTGCGAGGCGGCGCCGGGCTTTGAGGGCCTGGCCGGCTTTCCTGGCCCCGACGCGCATCTCCCCCAGCTGGGCCTGGGCAGCTTGGGGCCGCTGCGCTTTGGGGCGATCGCGCCGATGATGCCCTTGAATGCGCTGCTGGACCCCGTTCTGGAGCGGATCGGCTGGTTGCCCCTCGACCGCCTGCGCCCGGTGCCGGCCTTGCACCAGGACCACCTGGTGGCGGCCCATTGGGCGCTCTACCTGGACAATTACCTGGAGGGCCTGCACATCCCCTTTGTGCATCCCGCCTTGAACGCGGCCCTGGACATGGGGGCCTACCAGGACCACCGCCTGCCTTTTGGCACCTTGCAGATCGGCATCGCCGAGGTCGGGCAGCGGGCGATGCTGCCCCCGCCGGGCCACCCCGAGGCCGGTCAACGCGTGCTGGCCTGGTACTTCTGGCTCTTCCCCTGCACGATGCTCAACATCTACCCCTGGGGCATCTCGGTCAACGCGGTGCAGCCGCTGGGGCCCGCGGCCAGCCGGGTGCGCTTCAGCACCTGGACCTGGGAGCCCGAGGGGGCGGCCACGGAAGCCGCGTTGGCCGCGGCGGTGCAGGGCCTGCACCAGACCGAGGTGGAGGACGAGCAGGTGGTGGCGCGGGTGCAGCGGGGCATCGGCGCGCGGGCCTACCGGGGCGGGCGCTATGCCCCGGTTCGCGAGGACGGCCTGCGGCACTTCCACCAGCTGTTGACCCGGGCCCTGGCCCCCGACTGAGGGGCTCAGGCGGCGTGGCTGCGCAGGGGCAGGTCCACCACGAAGGTGCTCCCCCCGCTGGGGTTGGGCTCGACCCAGATCCGGCCCCCATGCCGTTCGGCGATGCGCGCGCACATGGCCAGGCCGATGCCGTGGCCCGAGGGCCGGTCCACCCCGTTGACGCGGGTGAACATCTCGAAGATGGAGCGGCGCTGATCTTCGGGCACGCCCAGCCCGTTGTCTTGCACGCGAATCTGCAGCCGGTTGTCGGCGTCGGTGGCGTGCAGCTGCACCCGCGGGGCCAGGCCGGGGCGCTGGAATTTCAGCGCGTTGCCCACCAGGTTCTGGAGCAGCATGCCGGCCAGGCGCGGGTCTACGGTGGCCTGGGGCAAGGCGCCCAGCTCCACCACCGCCCCGCGGGCGTCGATGTCGGCCTGCAGATCCGAGACGACATCGACGGCCAGGGCGCGGAGATCGGTGAGAACCGGCTCTTCATCGGTCGCTTCGATGAGTGCCCAATCCAGCAGACGGTCCACCAGCTTGCCCAGGCGGTGGGCGGCCCGGGTGATCTGCTCCAGGCGGCGCAGCTCGTCCGCCTGCAAGCGATCCGAGGCCAGGATCCCCACCAATTCGGCGCAGCCGGCGATGGTGGTCAGGGGCCCCTTCAGATCGTGGGCGGCGATGCCGGCGAAGCGGCGCAGGCGCTCGTTGGAGGTCTGGAGGCCCTCTTGAACGGCGCGTTGGGCGCTGATGTCCCGGGTGATGCAGAAGATCTGTTCGATGCCCTCGGCGTTGAGGTGGGACTGCGAGGTGGTCTCGACCCAGCGCTCGCTGCCGTCGCCGCAGCGCAGGCGGTAGGCCACCCGGGTCGGGCCCTCGCCGGTGGACTGGGCGGCGTGGGACTGCACGATGGCCGCAAGATCTTCGGCGTTGAAATAGGCATAGGCGTTGGTGCCCACCAGATCGGCCTGCGTCCAGCCAAAGAGCCTCTGCGCCGACGGCGAGGCGTAGAGGTAGTCGCCATTCGCCGCGTGAACGCTGATCATATCGCTGGCATACGCGACCAGCAGCGGCACCAGGGCTGGATCCAGGCCGACTTCGCCGCCGGGCGGCGCAGAAGCCGGCCGGGCTTGCAGGCCCAGCTCTGCCTCCAAACGCGCGACCTCGCCGCGGGCGCGGGCGAGGGCGAGCAGTGCTTCCGGATCCAGCTGGTGCGCCATCCGGCACCTCCTCCCCCTATTTTACCGAAAGTCGACCGCGCGTGCAGCGGCCCGCGACGCTTCGAGGGTTGGGAGCCGCGGACCGGGCTCGATAGGGGCCAGGGATGCACGATCCGAAGTCGCCCGGTCTGAACCCGCACCGCAGCGTCCTGAGCAACGGGATGGCCGTCTGGCTCGACCCTTTCGACGCCGATTCTACGGTGGCCTGGCGCCTCTCGATCCGGGCAGGGGGCGCCCAGGACCCGCCGGGGCGCAGCGGCACGGCCCACCTGCTGGAACATATGCTCGCCAACAAGGGCAGCAGGCGCGTCGGCACGCTGGACTGGCGGCCGAGGCGCCCATCCTGACCGGGTGCGGCGCCTCAGCCAGCAGGCGGCCGAGGCCCCCGATGCGGCGTCCCGGACCGCGGCCGGTCGGTCCCTCGACGCCGCCGAAGCCGAGGCCTGGCCCTTTGCCGTGCCCAATGAGCTGAAGCAGGCGGCCGGGGCCTTGGGAGGGCGGGGCTTCAACGCGGCCACCTCCCTCGACCGCACCGGCTACCGCGTGGACCTGCCCCCCAACCGGATCGCCGCCTGGGCCCAGCTCGAGGCCGACCGCTTTTCGCATCCGGTAATGCGAGGCTTTGGAACTGAACTCTCGACCGTTTGTGAGGAGCTGCGCCGCGCCTGGGACCAGCCCGGACGGGCCATGGCCTTTGCCTGGGCCGAGGCCCTGTGGGGCGAGCACCCCTATGGCCGGCCGGTGCTGGGCCGCGCCGAAGAGCTGGAGCGCGCCCAGGTCGCCCAGCTGGAGGACTACCTGCGCACCTGGGTGCGGCCCGGCAATATGGCCCTGTGCCTGTCGGGGCCGATCGATCTGGCCGCCACCCTGGCCCTGCTCGAAGACACGCTGGGCCAGCTGCCCGATCCCGGGGGGCCGCTGCCGGCGGATCCGCCGCCGCCCGCGCCGCTTTCTGGAGAGCGTCGCATCGCGGTGCAACACGAGGCCGATGACGAGTGCCTGTTGGTTTGGGCCACCGCGCCCCGGGCCCACCCCCACCAGCCGCCCTGCATGGACGAGCTGCGGCAATGGCGCAACGGGGCTGCTGTCGGTGTCCCTGGTGCACAGCCAGCGGGTGCGGGCGGCGGGCAGCTTTCGCAGGGCCTGCGGCAGCAGGAATGCGCGGTGTGGTCGGTCCTGTTCGGGGCGGCGGACCCTGCCGAGATGGCGGCGCTGCTGCTGGCCGAGATCGACCGGATCAAGGACCAGGACTTCGATCCCGACGAGCTGCTGGCCATCGCGCGCAACATCTCCAGCAATGACGAGCGGGCCCTGGAGCGCAGCGAGAGCCGGGCCGCCTGGCTGGTGCGGGCCTGACCTATGGCGAGGCCTGGCCCGACGCGGACGCCCCGCCGCCGGCCTGCTGGGGGTGGGGCCCGCTGATGTGGCTGCCGTGGCCCAGCGCTGTCTTGGCCCCGGACCGCGTCCTTGCGTTGCGAAGGCGCGGGGCTGCCGGCGCCGGTGCAGGTGGCGCAACGGGCGACCACCCCCGGCCGCCCTCCCGAAGCGCGCTCGGCCTCGTGGACGCGGTGCTGGCGGTGCCGGCCCCAGCCCTGGCGGTCCAGTCCCTGGCGGAGGGGGCCGATTACCACTGCACAGACGCGCCCTTTGGCGCGCACCTGCATGTCCCCAACCCCTGCAACCGCCTCTGCCACCTGGAGCTGCGCTGGGAGCTGGGCACCGACGCCCACCGGGGTCTGGGTGCGGCCTTCGGCCTGTGGGGCATCGCGGGCGTGGCGGGGCTGGACCACAGCGCCTTGCAACACCGGCTCTTTGCATTGGGTCTGGGCATGGGCTGGCGGGTAGGCCAACGCAGCCTGTCGGTGCAGCTGGGTGGGCGCAGCGACGATCTCGACGAGGGGCTCGATCTCCTGTTCTCGCGCCTGCAGGGCGCCCCCGTGTCTGCGGCCGAACGGGCCCGACACCTCGCCGACCTGCTGCGGCGCCGGCAAGACCGCAAGGCGCAGCGCGATGTGGCCATCGACGCCCTCAACCAGTGGGCCTTGGAGGGCGAGGGCAGCCGCCACCGCGGACGGTCCCTGGGCGATGCGGAGCTATCCGACATCGTGCTGCAAGGGGAGCTGTCGGACTGGCTGTCGCCCTTGCGCCGTACCCGCGGGGCCCTGCGCAGCCTGTCGGCGTCGGGGGCCGCTGCGGCGGAGCAGGCCATCGCGGCCCGCTTCACCCTCACCGACGCGCTCCCCCGAGCGTGCGCCTGAGCGGCACCTGCGGCCAGCCCAGGATCGTGTGCTGGTGGTGGACCGCCCTGGGGCCCAGGCCAGCCTGCACCTGCTGCAGCCCACCTCCCCCGAGCGCCTGGCCGACGCCCCGGTGCGGGCCCTGGTGCAGGAGCTCTATTCCGGTGCGGGCGGCCTCTTCTTTCAAGAGGTCCGAGAGGCGCGCGGCTGGGCCTATAGCGTGCGGGGGGCCCTCTCCACCGGCAGCTGGCCCGAAGACGACAGCCTGCGCTGGGCCACCGCGGCGACCGCTCCGGAACGTTGTGCGGCTGCGGCAACCCTGATGCGCGATCTGCTGCGCCGAGACGCCGTGGACCCAAGCCGCTTCGCCCGGGCCCAGGCCGCGGCGATCGCGGCCCTGCAGGCCCACCGGGTGTCCTTCCGGTCCATCGCCGGCGTGGTCGAGAGCTGGCGCCGGCTGGGCTACACCGCCGATCCCCGCCCTCAGCGCCTGGCCGCCATCGCGGCCGCCACCGCCGCCGATGCCGAGGCCTGGCTGGCCCGGGAGAGCGCCCGACCGATGACGGTGGCCATCGTGGGGGAGCGGGCCAGGCTGGATGTGGACGCCCTCGAAAAGATAGGCCCGGTGTCCATTCTCACCGAGTCGGACCTCTCGTTTTAGTGCTGAGGTCGCATGCCGGAGTTTCCGGCGGAAGGCTCCAACATGCGACACCCGGCACCTAGTTTCAGAGGGCAGGCTTGCTCCAGTAGTCCCTCCGGCCCACCGCCAACCAGCCTGCAGCCGTCGTGAGGTCCCCGCCGCCCCGGGCCGTACTTTCTGCGGTTGATCGCGGGCAGCAGGAAGGTGCGTGCTCATCCGGCGAGAGATCTCGGACCTGCCGCGAGAGAAGGAAGAGCTTGGGTGAGCAACCTTCACCTGCCGGCCCGAAGACCTACGGAGCAGGAGGATGTTGAGGAAACGAAGAACCCTGAATCCCCTCGCCCGCTTCCCGTGGATAACCTCGACGCCCGAGCGGTGGCAACGCCGAGGACCTCGCTGCAAGCCCGCGGGTTCGCTACGCTGGTGGGCTTGCTCAACTCACAGTTGGGCCTCCGACCGTTATTCCCGCACGCGTGCTGGATGTCGAGCGCCTGGCGCGAAGCCGATGACTGGTCGGGCTGCACAGTGGCTCGCCCACGGACACACGACGCTGTACACCTTGTCCGGCGGCTGAGCCCCGCGGCCCTGACTCCGGTCCTCGACCAAGTCAAGGAGCTGTGGCTGAGCAAAGCGCATGCAGGGGTGGACCGCGATTCGTAATTCTGCTTGTGGCCACGACGGCAAGTGCCCAGCGCGACCGCGAGCCCAAGCACCCGGAGTCCACCGGCATTGCTGTCCCGCGTCGGACCGCCTCGGAAGCGCCGCTCGGCGCAACGCGACGAAGACCACGCGGGGAAACCTTCAGCCGCCGGACATGGACCCGGGCCCGACGGAAGGTCTACCCGGTCAAGGCCCTCCGAGCCGTGCACGTCGCCTCCGCCGCCAAGGTGGCCATGCATCAAGTGGTCATCCCGGCGCACGCGGCGAAGCGCCGATGTTCGAGGGCTTCGTCCGGGGAGCTGATTCGAGCCATGGACGCTACGGTCCAGTGTCTCGGTGGATGCTGGCTCTGTCACCACCGAGAGTCCTCGCGATGCTGGCGGTGTCGGGGATCCCCTACATCGCCGCGCTCAAGGGCAATGCGGGCGCGCTGCACCGGCGCCTGTCCATGGTCGCGGGGTCAGGGCACCGATGCGCCCCGCCGGGCGGGTGGATCGCCGAGACCCAGGAGGTCCGCAACAAGGCCCAGGTGCACCGACAGTTCGGCCGGATCGACGAGCTGGGGGACTACGAAGGCGACTACCGGCAGGTCTGGCGTCATGAACGACGATCGTCAAGGCCGGAAAGCCGCCCGTGATCGATGACCGGCCTTCATCACCAGTTCACTCATAAACAGGGCTCACGCCAGCGCAGTGCATGGCCGCCATCCGCGCCTACTGTGGGGATCGAGAACGACTCGCTTCGACCCCGACACGCAATGGAACGAGGACACCTGGGCCTGGGTCAAGCACGGCCTGGGTCGAGAGTCGCTCGCCGTCCTCCGCTCATTGCCTACAACCTCGTTCGCATCGTGCGGCACCGGGTGCTGCGAGACGGCGAGTCTCTGTCCAACGCCCAGACGGGCGGACCGCCTACCCACAACCTCAAAGCGCAGGGGAAGGCGCGGCCCTTCCGCGAAGTCATGGAGCCTCCGCGACGCACTGGTGATGCCCGGGATCCTTCCGATCCGGGCAGAACATAACGACCCGCTCGCCCAGGCTCTTCCCCTCCCTCTCTCGGCAACCCATCGCAGCGACAGGTCCCGGCAAGCATGGCCGCGTCCTCATCGTGTGTCTACGAGCCGGGGAACGGTCGAAACACACCGCAGAGCTGGGGTAGGATCAATGGATATTCAGGTCTACCGATCAAGCCTGTTCAGAGGGTGCGCAGCCCCTTGAAGGCCGGGGGAACCGGCGGGCCCCAAGGGATGCAGCCCGTGCTGCCGTCGTAGTCGGGGCCGTAGGTGCAGGTCGCCTGGGCCTCGAAGTCGTCGGGGAACTGCTCCTGGCACCAGGCGGAGCGCTCCTCGCAGCACTCGGCCCAGCCTGGATCGCTGGCATCGGTGCAGTCGGGCTCGGCATCCGACACCGCCGTGTCGCCCCCGTCGCTTCCATCGGCCCCATCGGTGCCATCGGTGCCATCGGTGCCATCGGCCCCATCGGTGCCATCGGCCCCATCGGCGTCTCCGTCGGTGCCGTAGAGATCCCCGGTGCCATCGGCGGCGGGCTCCTCCTTGTCCACGCAGGCCCCCAGGTTGAAGGCCAGGGCCACGGTCGCCGCGGCGTGGAGGGCTTTGCTGATGAGCAGTTCGCGGTCGCGCATATCGGGCTCCGTTCAGTGGCTGAGGGTGTCGGTGCTGGGGTTGGCTTCGGACAAGGCCTGCTTCCAGGCGGCGGCGGCGTTCAGGCCGGCCGCTTGCAGCTGCGGCACGATGACCTGTTCGATGGTGGCGTAGAAGATCTGCCGGGCCATCGCGCCGTCGCAGACGCCGGCCTGGCCCAGCTCTTCGCGCAGGCCCAGGTTGATGGGCAGGCGCGGGACCTCGTGCTCGATCTGGTGGATGAAGGCGTCCACCAGGTAGCTGGAAAGCCGGGCCTTCAGATCCGCGTCCAGGCGGTCGGCCACGCTGCCCAGCAGCTGCCAGCCAAAGCGGGCGTGGTTGATCTCGTCGGCCAGGATGCTGCGCAGCACCTCGCCCAGCGCGCCGTCCTCCAGCTCGGCCTGCTCCGCCCGGATGATGGAGACCGCAATGGTCTCGGACAGGCAGCAGACGCTGAGCACATTGCGCAGCAGGGCCTCCAGCGGAGGGGCGTCGTCGTGGGTGGGCAGGGGGTGCAGGGTGGGCAAGGGGGCCACCGGGTCCTGGCCCAGCGCCATCACCACCCCGGCGCACTGTTCGGCGTGGCGCAGCTCGTCGCTGATCATGCGCGGCACCAGGGCCTGCACGCTGCTGGGCGCGGCGGCCCGCATCAGCTGGGGCACCAGGCCGGCAAAGACCTGGGCCGAGACATGCTCGTTGACCATGCGGCCCCGCCAGGTGCGGGCGGCCAGGGCCCGCTCCCGGTCGGTGAGGGGGGGAAGCCCCGACAGATCCGGCAGGCGCGCCTTGGCGGCCTCCCGCAGATCGAGCATCGGGCGGCCATCATCGGCTTGGGTGAAGTGGGTGGGCACGCTGTCCTCCTGCCCCCACACCCTACTTCGGCCACCGGGCACTTCCATCGGGAAGGCCCGAAACCCGGGCTTCGGTGGCGCCGAATCCGGGCGGATCCAGGCCAGGACCCCCCTATCGGTCAATCTCGCGATCCTCGTCGAGAATGAACATGAGGCCAGCCTTGTCGCGGAGATCTCCTCCTCCTTGGAGCCCGCTCTGTGACAGCTCTGTGGAGCGGGCGTGAAGGGGTAGGGGACTCTTTGTGGCTCGGGCCTCGCGGGCCCTGCGGCGCAATACAGCCGGGCCATGCCGATTGGTCACAGCGCGGAGACCCTCATGCCCGAACATGAAGATGGGGTGATGGAAGAGTTCAAGCAGATTCGCGAGATGCAGCCCACAGGCTTCACCGAGCGCTTCGTACAGCTCCTCCAGCGCGAGCGCGCCTTCCTGATCTTCGTCGGCCTGGCCTTCTTCGTGACCGGCGCCACCTACCAGATGCCGCCCATCGCGCGCTGGGTGGGCTTCCTGCTGTCGGGCTACGCCGCCGTCGCCAACGACTCGATCCAGACCATCGGCACCTTCCTGGCTTCGAACAAGAACCAGAAGTGGTGGGTGCTCTGGGCCTTCATCGGCGGCATCTTCCTGGTGACGGTGGGCTACTCCTGGGTGACCTATAGCGGCGACGTGTCCTATGAGCGGCTGGCCAGCAAGGGCTTCGCCGAGGCACCCCAGACCTTCTCCTATCTGCAGGTGGCCGCGCCGGTCTTCCTCATCATCCTGACCCGGCTGAAGATGCCGGTGTCCACCACCTTCTTGCTGCTCTCCAGCTTCGCCACCGAGGCCGACGGCGTCACCGCCATCCTGACCAAGAGCCTCTCGGGCTATGTCCTGGCCTTTGCCATCGCCATCGGCGTCTGGATGGCCCTGTCCAAGGCCTTCGACCGCTGGTTCACCGGCGAGGCCCACCCGATCTGGCGCCCCCTGCAGTGGGCCTCCACCGGCGTGTTGTGGAGCGTCTGGCTGATGCAGGACGCCGCCAACATCGCCGTCTACCTGCCCCGCCAGCTGGACGTCGTGGAGTTCTGCGCCTTTGCCGGCGCCATCTTCCTGGGCCTGGGCATCCTGTTTCGCATGGGCGGCGAGAAGATCCAGGAGATCGTGGACGAGAAGTCCGGCGTGGTGGATGTCCGCTCCGCCACCATCATCGGCTTTGTCTACGCCTTGATCCTCTTCTACTTCAAGATGCACAGCAAGGTGCCCATGAGCACCACCTGGGTCTTCCTGGGCCTGCTGGGCGGTCGAGAGCTGGCCATGGCCCTGCGCAAGTCCAGCGGGCGCAGCTGGAAGGCGGCCGCCGTGATGATGGGCCGCGATGTCGGTCTGGCCACCATCGGACTGATTGTGAGCGTGGTGCTGGCCACCCTGGTCAACGATGTGGTGCGGGACGCCATCTTCGGGTCGCTGGGCTTCTGAGCCGGCAGCCTCAGCGGGCCTCCGCCGCCTCCCAGAAGGGTCGCAGGCGCGCCGCCAGCGCCGCGGGCGCCTCGATGGGCAGGCCGTGGCCCACGCCCGGCACCGTGTGCAGGGGCGCCGCCAGCCAGCGGGCCAGGATGCGCGCCGAAGGCAGCGGGTAGTGGTGGTCCCGGCGCCCCCAGATCAGCTGCACCGGGATGCCAGCGGCCCGCAGCCGCGCCGGCAGACCCAGCCCGGCGCGGATGCCCAGGCCCAGGGCCATCTGGCGCATGCGCTCGGGCAGATCCGGGTCGGTCAGCACCCCGGAAAAGCGCTCCAGCACTTCATTTCGGCGTTCTGGGGCCACCGCCTGGGACAGCCAGAGCCGCCCGCCGTGGCGCCGGTAGAACCAGGCGTCCAGGGGCGGCCAGGCCGTGATGCGGGCGGGCAGCCAGCCCAGGCCGAGGGCCGTGGAGCACAGGCTGAGGCTGCGGGCGCCCTGCCGTGCCGCGAGGTGGGCCGCGAGCAGGCCGCCATGGTCGGTGCCCACCAGGTGCAGCTGCGACCAGGGGGGCAGCGCGCTCGCCCGGCGCCAGCCCTCCAGCCAGGCGAGGTGGGCCTCCACGCCTTGATCCGCCAGGGGGGCCACGCCGCCGCAACCCGGCAGGTCCGGAGCCAGGATGAGCCGCGGGTGGGGATCCTCAGCAAGGACCGCCCGCAGCTCCCGCCACCAGTCCGCGCCGGTGGGCACCCCATGCAGCAGCAGGACCGGGCTCGCCATCCACACCTCCGCGGGAGGCGCTATCTTCTTGCACCCCGCCGGGAGGCCCCATGAGCTGGCTCAGTGAAAACCACCGCTTCCTTGGCGCGCTGATGCGGGCGGTGGTGGCCCGCCTCTCCGCCTTGGCCGAGGGCCAGGTGCCGCCGGATCCGCCCTGGGAGGGGGCCTGGCCGGCCTGGCCCGACGACCTGCCGCCGCCCGCCATCCGGGATCTGGCGGAGCGGCTGGCCCTGACGGGCTTTGAGCGGGATCTGCTGGTGCTCTGCGTGGCCATGGAGCTGGAGGGCGCCACGGCAACCCTCTGTGGCCAGATTCATGGCAACCCCGACCTGTCCTTTCCCACGGTGCGCCTGGCGCTGAAGGCCCTGGCCGGGGGCAGCTGGCGGGCCGTCAGCGAGGGCTCGGCCTTGCGGCGCTGGAGCCTGATCCACCTCGATCCCGGCCCGGTGCGCACCCTCGCCCGGCTGTCCTGTGACGAGCGGGTGTGGCAGCACCTGATGGGCGTCTCGGAGCTGGATGGGCGCCTGGTGGACCTGGTGGAGCCCGGCACCCCCCTGAACCCGCTGGACAAGGGCCGGGTGGAGATCGCCGACGAGGTGGCGGGCCTGCTGGCCGACCCCTCCGAGCTGCCGCTGGTGGTGCAGCTCACCGGCCTCGCGGCCTCGGCCCAGGTGGCGGTCGCCGCGTCGGCCACCGCCCGCACCGGCAAGGGCCTCATCCGCCTGCCCATCGCCCGGCTGCCCTTGGAGTCCAAGGCCCTCAGCCAGATCACCCGGCTGCTGGGCCGCGAGGTCATGCTGAGCCCGCGGGTGGTGCTGCTGGATCTGCACCCCGACGCGCCCGACCCGGTGCGCGAGGCCGCGGTGCGGGCGCTGGTTCAAACACTGCCTTGTTCCGCGATTATCGCCACCCCAAAGGTGCTGCATATTCCAGGGCGCCCCATCGCGGTGCTGTCGGTGCCGGGGCCGACCGAGGCCGACCAGCGGGCGGTCTGGAAGGCCGCCATGGAGCGGGTGCCCGCCCTGGCCCAGGGCGAGGACCCCATCGACGCCGCCCTGCACCTGTCCGCCACCTTCAACCTGGAGCCCCTGGACATCGACACCGTGGCCCGCCAGGTGGCCTTGGGGGTGGCGCGCAACCGCCCCGAAGGTGCGTCTCAGCACTGCAGGGTGCTGGCCCGCTCCCGCATGGGCCCCCTGGCCGAACGCATCGGCAAGGGCGCAAGCTGGGAGGACCTGGTGCTGCCCGAGGGCCAGCGCCAGCTGCTCGCCGAGATCGTGCAGCACGCCCGCCACCGCGCCACCATCTACGGCCGTTGGATGCTGGGCAGCGGGGGAGGGGACGGGCTGGCCGTGCTCTTCAGCGGCCCCAGCGGCACGGGCAAGACCCTGGCGGCCCGGGCCATCGCCTCGCACCTCGACCTGGACCTCTGGCGCATCGACCTGTCCCAGGTGGTGGACAAATATATCGGTGAGACCGAGAAGAACCTCGCCCGGGTCTTTGATGCAGCCGAGGGCGGGGGCGCGGTGTTGCTCTTTGACGAGGCCGACGCCCTCTTTGGCAAGCGGTCCGCGGTCAAGGACAGCCACGACCGCTACGCCAACATCCAGGTGGGCTACCTGTTGCAACGCATGGAGCAGTACCGGGGGGTGGCGGTGCTCACCACCAACCTCAAGACCAACCTGGACCCGGCCTTCATCCGGCGCCTGCGCTTCATCGTGGACTTCCCCATGCCCGACGCGGGCGCTCGGGGCGAGATCTGGCGGCGCTCCTTGCCCGACACCCTGCCCCAGGACGGCATCCAGGTCGATCTCCTGGCCCAGCTCAATACCACCGGCGCGGTGATTCATGCCATCGCCACCCACGCCGCGGTGTTGGCCGCAGAGCAGGGCCGCCGCGACGGGGTGCCCCCCGCCGTGACCATGGACCACATGCTGCAAGCCGCCCGCCGGGAGTTCCAGAAGCACGGCCAGCCCCTGACCCGCACGGAGACCCTGGGCTGGGAGTGAGTCCACCGGCCCCCCGGCTGGCCCCCTGGGGCCCTCGGCTGCTGCTGGCCCTGGTCGCGGGGCTGGCGGGCCTGGTGCTGGCGGATGGGCTGCTGGCCCTCAGCGGGCGAGACATGGACCGGGTGGCCGCCAGCCTCTACCGCCAGCGGGCCGAGCCCGAGGCCTGTGCGCAGAGCCCCGAGCCCGCCTTGCATTACCGCCTGCGGCCCGGCGACTGGGACAACCCGCGCATGCGCCTGCGGGTGAATGCCCGGCGCGCCCGGGGCTCGGACCGCCCCGGCCCCTTGCCCGACGCCGGGCTGCGCATCCTGTGGGTGGGTGGATCCAGCATCTTCGGCTCCGATGTCGATGACGACCAGGCGCTGCCGGCCCGGCTGGAGGCCGCCCTGGGGGACTGGCTGGCGACGCCGGTCGAGGTCTGGAACCTCGGCCACAGCGGCTACACGGCCAGCCAATCCCTGGCCCTCGCCCGGCTCAGCCTCGATGAGATTGAAGGCTTAGACCTCATCTTCATCACGATCACCAACCTTGGCCTGCGCCCCTGGCTGGACGAGGCGGGGCCGGGCCACCCCCACCTGCGGGCCACCCTGTCGGCCGACCCCTGCAGTGGCTGGAGATCCTGCCGCAGCCGCCGGAGCTGCCCGGCGTACACCCGGCCCTGGCCCTGCGCCTGCACTGGAACCTGCTGCCGCGGTCGGCGCTCTACCGGCTGTGGCGGGCCTCGGTGGCGGCCTCGGGGCCTCGCAGCACCGCCAACCCCTGGACGGCGGAGGCCGAGCGTCTCGAGGCCCGCAAGCTGGGCGAGGCCCTCGCCCGGACCGGCGTGCCCGCCCTCTTTGTGCGCTGGCCGGACCGCCGGGGCAGCCCCGATGGCCTGCCCCTGCGCGGCCTCTCCCTGGGCCGACCGGGCCTGCCCGCCGCCCACCGCAACCTGCACCCCAACCCTGGCGTGCTGGACCAGCACGCCCGCCACCTGTCCCAGCAGCTTCGCCAGAGCGGCGTGCTCACCGAAGACGGCCGGCTGAGGCCCGAGCGTGCCCCCGACTTCGGGCCCTGATGGCCCTCAGAGCTTCTGGAGCGTCACGCTGCCCAGCGCGCCGGCGGGCTTGACCACCGCGATCACGCGCCAGCGGCTGTCGCCCACGGTGACCTCGCTGCCTTCGCCCACAAAGACACCCGGACCGCCGCCGGGCAGCACCAGGGAGCACATCAGCCCCTTGCGTTCGGTGCCGTCGGGCAGGGTGTAGGTGCCCGGCGTCATATTGCCCATGGGCACCCGAATGCCGTCCAGGTCGCCCACGGTGGTCTCGTCGATGGTCTCGGTCACGGTGGCTCCGGCCGCCCGGTCGGGGGCGGCGGCAGGGGGCGGGTCGGCCGGGTTGGCGGCCCGGGTGACACCAGCGGCCGCCAGGCCCAGGCCCGCGGCCAGCAGGGGCAGGCCCGGCCGCATCAGCGTCCGGCGCCCACGCGGATGGCCTTGTAGTAACGGCGGAAATCCTCGACCTTCAGGTCCGTCACGTGGCTGCTGCCCCAGGGGTTCTGCAGGGTGATGGTGCCGCGGTCCAGGTCCACCGATTCGGGCGCATAGGCGTGGTTCCAATAGACGTTCTTGGCGTTGGCCTCGCGGGTGAGGGCCTCCTCGCCTTCGATGTTGCGGGTCGAGGCCACCACGGGCTTCTTGTCTTCGAGGGCCACTGCGATGGTGAGCAGGATGTCATCGTTGTCGATGCCGTCCACCTGCTGGTAGTTCTCGTAGCCGCCGGTGAGCAGCTCGGTCGCGCCCCCGAAGACGAAGCCGTCGCTGTTGATGTTGCCGCCGCTGATGAGATCGTAGCTGCCCTTGTGTTGGGCCAGGGTCTTCTCGATCAGCGCGGTCCAGATCTCGACCTCGCCGCCCTCCTTGTCGCCGGTGTTGGCGTAGAGGGGGCGTCCGGTGGACTTGACGGCCAGGCGGGAGTCCACGGTCTTGGTGACCGGGCGGGGGCGGCCATAGCGGCTGGTGCGGATGTAGAGGGTGACATCAAAGGTGCCATCCCCATTGTCCTTGATCAGCTTGCGAATGGCCTCGGGGTCGGCGCGGGCGACGGCGGCCATGCCGGCGATCAGGTAGCAGTCGCCCAAGGCGCCCTGGGCCACGTCATTGGGGTCCACGGCGTGGCTGTCGCCCTGGCCCTGAACGAAGGCCTTGCCGGACTGGAAGTCCTCGTACTGGCTGCCCTCGTGCTTCGGCCGCAGGCCGGGCAGCGCGTCCTTCTGGGTGGGACGGGTGCCCTTGGTGGTGTCCACATCGTCGCCATCTTCGGCGAAGACGTATTTTTCGGGGTCCTCTTGCAGGCCCAGCATCCACGGCTCCTTGGCGCCGGTGCTCTTGGCAGCCTCGCCCACCAGGGCGGTGGCCAGCCAGGAATTGCCGAAGCCCGCGACCTCGTTGATGCGCTGGTCCGTGCTGGCTGCGCCGGCACCGCTGGCCTTCTTGCCGCTGTTGCCCCCCCCGCCCTTGCCGGTGGTGGACTTGCGGTGAAGCTGGGTTGCCGACATGAAACCTCCGGATTTGCGGCAGATGGGTCCGCGTTGGGTCCAGTGTAGCGCCCGCGCCCAGGGATGGCGATTGCAGATCGGTTCCCCCGACCGGCCTCTGCCGCGCGTCGCTGCCCTCGCCGCTGCCTGCGCCGCCGCCCTCGCCGCTGCCCTCGCCGCTCCTGCCGCGGGGGAGTACCATGGGCCCATGGCCTTGCTGCGCTCGCCCGTCCTGCTCCTCTGCCCCGGCTTGTTGCTCGGCCCGGCGGCCTGTGGCGGCAAAGACGGCGCCTCGGAAGAGACCGCCGCCCCCACCAGCCTGGCTGCGCCGTGGGCCCAGGGTGGCGTACAGGCCGAGCTTCTGCCCCAGGTGCGTGGCCAGCAGACCCGGCGCGGCATCGTGCACCTGCACTCGGCCTGGTCCCATGACGCCTGCGATGGCGATCCGCTTCCCGATGGCCGGCCCAACGCGCCCTGCCTGCAAGACCTGCGGGATGGGCTCTGCGCCGCCAATATCGACGTGGGCTGGCTGACCGACCACCCCACCCACGCCGCCGACCAGCCCTACCTCGACCGCATGCACCTGGACGAGAGCCGGGACAGCTGGCTGGAGGTGGATGGGCAGAAGATCGGCGCGCGCTGGGCCTGTGGCGATGGCCGCAGCGTGCTGCTGCGCCCCGGCTACGAGGACGACCTGATGCCGGCGGGCATGATGGCGCCCCTGGACCCGGATCTGGCAGTGGAGAGCGGCCTGGCCCGGGGACAGGACGCACAGAGCTTCGCCGCCATCGCGGCTGCGGGCGCCTTGCCCCTGGTGGCCCACACCGAAGGCCGCGATCTGGCGAGCCTCGTGGCCCTGGTGGCCGACGGGCTGGCCGGGGTCGAGCTCTTCAACCTGCACGCCGCCTTTGACCCCAACATCCGCCGGGATGACCTGGGCCTGGAGCCCCTGGGCTGGGTGGACAACCTGGGCATCTTCACCGATCCGACCTCCGGAGCCGAGCCGGACCTGCTGGTGCTGACGGTCTTTGGCGAGCAGACCCCCTCGGTGCAGCGCTGGGACGCCTTGCAGGCGCATGGCCGCATCATCGGCACGCTGGGTACGGACGCCCACCAGAACGTCATGCCCGTCGAGCTGGCCGATGGGGAGCGCGGCGACTCCTACCGGCGCAGCCTGCGCTGGATGAGCCAGCACCTGCGCGTCCCCGCCGGAGCGGACCCCGACGACCCGATGGTGCTGCAGCAGGCCCTGGCCCAGGGCCGCTTTGCCGCGGTCTTCGAGGTCCTGGGCACGCCGGCGAGCTGGGACTTCCGGCTGGAGACCGGCGACGGCAGCGTGGTCGAGCCCGGAGATGAGGGCGCAGCGGGTGTTCTCGTCGTGGATTGCCCGGTGCTGGCCACCGGCAGCCCCCGGGCCGAAGAGGGCCCCGAGATCCAGGCCACCGTCTTCAAGGACGGCTCGGCCTGGGCCGAAGGCTGCGGCGAACACCCCACCGATGGCCCGGGCGCCTACCGGGTGCGCTACGACATCCTGCCCCTGCACCTCGCGCCCTTCCTGGGGGCGGACCCGGCACCGTGGATGGTGTGGATGCCCTGGATCTACACCCAGCACATTGCCGTGCGCTGAGCCCCCTCTCGCCCCGTCACCCCGGCGCCTGCGTCGATGAAAGCCCGCTGGCTCGCCCTGATCTGGCTGCTCGCCGCCCTCTGGTGCGGCTGGTGGGTGCAGCACAACCCCCTGCCGGATGGCTACCAGAACGAGTTCCTGCACGTCGGCAACGCCTATGACCTGTGGGGGGCGCTGCAGGCGGGCGATCTGTGGCACCTGCGCTGGTATATGTATACCGGCTACTGGCCCTGGGGCTTTCACGCCGTCGCCTGGCCCTTTCTCGCGGTGGTGGGCCTCAGCCGGGGCGCCCTGGTGGCGAGCAACCTGCTGCACCTCGGGGTGCTGCTGTGGGGCAGCAACCGCCTGGGGCGGGCCTTTGCGGCGCCGTGGGCCCCGCTGCTGGTGCTGCTCTGCCCTGGCAGTTTTGGCGCCTTGGTGCGCTACGAGCCCAATCTCGCGGTGATTGCCTGGACGACGGCGGGGCTGGCGGCCCTGGTAGGCAGCGCGGGGCTGCGCGAGCGCCGGGCCACCCTGGGCTGGGGGCTCTGCCTGGGGCTGGGCCTGATGATGGATCGGCTCACCGTGGGCTTCTTCCTGCTGCCGGCCCTGCTGCCCCTGCTGCCGGCCCTGTGGGGGCCCGAGGCCCGGCGCGCCCGCGTGAACCTTGCCCTGGCGGGCGGTCTCGGCATATTGCTCACGGCGGCCTATTACCGGGAGTTCTTCCTGCGCCACAGCGACGAGCTGCTGGGCCAGGCGCCGGTGGGGGAGATCGACGCGGCGGGCACCATCACGGCGACGGGGGGCTTGTTTTCGGCGCTCTACTATCCCCTGACCCTGGTGGATGGGCAGGCGGGCCTGGTGCTGGGCGGCGCCATGCTGCTGGCCCTTGGGGCCTTTGTGTTGCGGTCCTTCCGCGAGCGGGGCAGCCACCCCCAGCGCCTGGTGCTGCTCTGTGCCGTCCTGCCGCCGGCCCTGCTCTTCACCTTGATCGCCAAGAAGCAGGCCTACTACACCCTGCCCCTGCTGGCCCCGCTGGCGCTGATGGTGGCGGCCAGCCCGCGGCTGCGCTGGGTGGGCCTGCTGGGTGGGCTGTGGGCCTTTGGGGTGGATGGCCTGGGCTGGCTGCCGGGCCAGGGTGTGGTGACCCGCGGCCTGCCCGAAGCCCTGGTATCGCCTCGGCACCTGCTGGCGCGGCCCCCCAGCCACGAGCGCTGGCCCCTGGCCCAAGCCATCGCCACCTTGCCCCGGGAGCCCGGAGACCTCGCTGCGCGGCGATCGGCGGCCCCCGGCGCAGATGGGCCCACCATCGCTGTTTTCAGCGAGGATGAGCGGCTTTATGAGGGCTTTGTGGCCCTGGCGGTGCGCGAGGGCCTGCAGGGCGCCCAGGCCCGGGGCGTGACCCTGGACCCCGTGGGCACCTATGAGCTGATCGACCACAGCCAGGCCCTGCTGTGGGTGGGCCCCAAAGGCGGCGGCTGGCCCGATGCCCGGGACGTCAAGATGCAGCTCCTCGGCGATCATTATGACCTGCGCGAGCTGCCGGCCGTGGCGGACCGGGCGGCGGCCGCCGGCGAGGATTTTGAAGAGACGGGGCGCTGGCCCGCCGGCGACCTGGACCTGGTGGTCTTCGCCCGGAAGGCCCCCGCGCGATAGCCTGGGCAACCCCAAGGAAGCGGAGGATTCGTGGCCGGAGACGCCCAAGCTGCAGGGGAAGCCCGCACCGCCTCCAAGCGGGTCGACCTGGTGCGCGGGGCCATGGGCCGCATCGCGGTCATGCGCGAGGCCCTGCGCGCCGGAAATGCCGACGCCGCCCGGCAGACGGCCAGCGCCTATGTCGACCAGATGCGCCTCGCCCTCGACCTGGGCGAGGTCGTGCGCCTGGACGTCGAGGGCGAGCACCTGCGCTGCGATGCCGGCGATGTCCTGGGCAATGACCTGGTGTCGCTGGCCATGCTCGAAGGCTACGAACAACAGGGCCTGCGCCGGGTGAGCATCGAGCCCTCGGTGAATGGCCGCGAGCTGCACGCGCTGGCCATGCTGCTGGCCGACGACTGGCGCGAAAAATCCAGCGCCGACCAGGATATGGAGGCCGCCGCCTGGCAGGTGGGCTTCCGCCATGTGCACTTCGAGATGGTGGGCCGCCGGCTGACCAACGAGTCCGATGTGGACGAGCTGTCGCCAGCCGAGCTGGGCGCCCGCCTGGTGATGCAGCTGGGCGTCGAGGGCCTCTCCGAAGAGGGCCTGCAGACCGAGGTGGGCGATCTGCTCGACCAGCTGCGCCGGGCCCCCACCGGCGCCTTGGCCCAGGGCCCCGCCCACAACCAGCTGATGGCCGCTCCCGAACACAAGGTGCTGGCGCGCCTGCTGCAGACCGTGACCCAGCGCAGCGACGTGACCGACGACCAGGTCAGCCGCTGCCTGATGGAGACCCTGCGCAACGCCCGCAGCGAAGATGAAGCCCAGCGGCTCATTCTGGGGGTGGTGGGCCATGTGCGCTCCGAGCTGGAGCTGGGGCGCCCCCGGGTGGCCGTGGCCCTGGCGCGGCGCCTGCTGGTGCTCGGTGACGAGGACCTGCTGCCCTCTTTCGCCTATAAGACCGTGGTGCGCGAGGGGCTGCGCGCCTTGTGGGACGAGGCCGGACGCGCCGCCATGATCAACGGCATGCGGATCAACCCCTCGGTGGACCACTGGCAGGGCGCCCTGTTCACCCTCTGCGAGCTGGCCGGTGCGGGCGAGGTGGCCTCCCTCTGCGCCTTGGGGGCCGCCGTGGACCAGGCCGAGCTGCGCCAGCCCATCGCCGATGGCCTGCTGATGCTCTGCGAGCGCACCGAGACCAGCCTCAAGGACCTGCTGCGCAAGAGCGATGAGCAGGCCCTGGCGGTGCTTCTGTTGGCCATTCGGCGCCGGCCCGACCCCACCCTGGTCGAACCCCTGCTGGCTCGGGTGGGCAGCAAGGACTCCCGGGTGCGCGAGGCCGTGCTGCTGGCCCTGCGCGACCACCAGTCCGCCCGCATCAAGGAGGTCATGCGCGCCGGGCTGGAGGACGAGGCGCAGGCCGTGCGCCTGGAGGCCCTGCGCTACCTCGCGGTCTACCGCGATGCCCCCGCCGCCGAGCAGGTGCTGGCCCGGCTGCAGGGCGCGCTGGGCAAGCTCGACCTGCATGAGGACGAGCTGCGGGCCCTCGCCCTGGCCTTTGTGCACATTCGCCGCGCCGAAGCCGTGGCCCCGCTGGAGGCCCTCGCCCTGGCGGCAGCAGAGCGGGTGGACAAGGACCGCAAACCCGACGAGGCCCCCCGGCTGCGCGCCCTGCTCAGCGGCGCCTTCAAGGGCCTGATGGCCGCCGGTCCTCCCGGGCGCGAAGCCCTGGAGCGCCTGGGCCGCACCCACCCCGCCCAACGGGCCGAGATCCGCGCCATGATGGGGGGCACGCGATGAGCGATACATCAGACGAAAAGGCTCTACAGCAGCTCCTTCTCAGCCTTGCTGTCCGGGTGGACCACGTCGTTCGGTCCAGCCAGATCTACCCCGACGACCACCCGGCCCTCGACGCGGCATTGCTGGCCTGCTGCGAGCAGATCGGGCACGCCGTCGCCGGGAGGGGCCAGGTGGCCTTTGCCCCGGCTGGGCGCCGCTTCGTGGTGCAAGGGGTGGCCGTGCCCGCCCCGCGCAGCCTGCGGGGGCCCCTCGACGGCCTGCAGAAGTGGCTGAATGACCGCGGCTGCGGCGGCATGGAGCTGCGGGCCTCCGTGGGCGCCTCCAGCCTGATGCGCACGATCCGCATCATCGATGGCCAGCCCACCGATGGCAGCGCCGAGCCCGACCGCATCAACCTCCAGCTCGAAGAGGCGGGCCTGCGGGCCATCCGGGTGAGCCCGCCCCGGCGGGACCAGGCCGACGACCGCGAAGACGCCAGCCTGCAGACCCTGCGGCTCTACCTGCGGGGGGTGCGGGCGGTGCAGCGGCTGCACGAGCGGGGCGCGTCGCCGGCCGTGCTCATCGAGCTCAGCCAGCTGGCCGACGCCTTCGTCGATCTGTGCGAGGAGGCCCCGCTGCGCGCCCTCGCCCTCACCCAGGCCCGCCGCATGGTGCCCTATGCCTTGCGCCACCCCGTTCACACCAGCCTGCTCTGCGTGTTGATGGGCCAGCGCTTTGGCGCCCCTCGGCCCGTGCTGCGCGAGCTCGCCATCTGCGGCCTGCTGGCGGATGCCGGCAAGGCGGATCTGCCCCCGGCCCTGCGCCGGGTGCCCACCGCCCTGTCGCCCTCCGACCGCCTGGAGCGCGACCGTCACCCGCTCCATGCGGTGGGCCAGCTGCTGGGCCTGCCCGAGCTGCACGACCGCCTGCGCCGCCGCCTGGTGGTGGTCTTCGAGCAAGAGCTGGGCGATGATCTGGGCGGTAGCCCCCAGGTCATTCGCTGGGGCCACCGCCACCCCGTCAGCCGGCTGGTGGGGCTGTGCAGCGCCTGGGATGACCGGCGGGCCGCCGCCGGCCCCCTGGACAGCGACCCCGGCCCCTTGCTGCAGGCCATGCGGGCTGAAGAGGCCGATGTGCACTCCGAGCTGCTCATCGACCACCTGCGCGATCTCATCACCCGGGCCCAGGTGGTCGAGCCCCGCGCTCGCCCCCGGAGTGCCGACGACGCGGCCGCCCCATGAGCCCCGCGCCCGCCCGGCCGGCCGCCACCGTGCTCATCTTGCGGCCCGGTGACGCCGGCCCCGAGCTGCTCCTGCTGCGGCGCTCCGGCCGCTCCGGCTTCTTTCCTGACGCCTGGGTCTTCCCCGGCGGACGGGTGGAAGAGGCCGACCACAGCCACCCTTTCGTGGGTGCCTGCCCCGGGCTGGACGGCGCCTCCGCCTGGGCGGTGGCGGCGGTGCGCGAGACCTTTGAAGAGGCCGGCGTCTGGCTGGGTCAGGGGCTGCCCGGACCCGACCTGCGCGCCGCCCTGCTGGCGGGCAGCACCACCCTGGCCGACCGGCCCGACCTCGTCGCAGATCTCGACCGGGTGCGTTTTTTCGCCTGGTGGATCACCCCCGAAGAAGAGCCCCGCCGCTACGACACGCGCTTCTTGCTCACCCGGGTCAGCCGCGAAGAGGTCGCCGGGGCCAGCCCCTGCCAGATCGAGACCGTGCAGACGCGCTGGCTGCGGCCCGAGGATGCCGTGGCGCTGCACCACCAGCGCGAACTCTTCCTGGCGCCGCCGACCTACCGGGTGCTGGAGGAGCTGGCCGAGACCCTGGCGCGGGGCCCCGACGCCGTGGACGCGCTGCCGCCGCCCGCCCACCCCATCCAGCCCCGCCTGGTGGGGGGCAGCGCCAACCCGGCCACCCGGGGCGAGGCCGCCGCCGATGGCATCGCCGTCCTGTTGCCTGGTGACCCCGAACACCCCAGCCCCCACCCGGTGACCGGTCCCACCCGCATCGTGCTGGTGGACGGCGCCTGGCACAGCGCCTGGGCGCCAGGGGCGGACGGGCCGAGGGTCGGGTAGCTTGGGCCATGCCCTCGCCCGCCTGGCTCCTCCTCATCGCTGTCGCCCAGGCGGCAGGCCCCAGCCGCCGGCCCCCGCAGAAGCGGGCGCCGCCCACCTGGCAGGCGGGTCGCCAGCCGGACCGCCTGGTGGTCAAACTCGTTGAAGATGAAGGACTGGCCTTTGTAGACGGGCAGGTGACCGGTCCGGGGGACCTCTCGATTCTGCAAGAATTGCTGGCCGGCAGCGCCCCGCTCTTCAGCCGCAGCCCCGACGCCCTGGCCGCGCGGCAGGCCAAGGCGGATCCCGCGGGCGACCTGGCCGATCTGCGCCTCTACCGCCGACTGGACCTGCCCCACCGCGCAGCCGCAGAGGCCCGCGCGGCCAGGCTCTTCGCCGACCCCCGGGTGGAGCAGGTCTACTTCGCCTTCGCCCCGGTGCAGCCCCCGGTCGACCTCGACCCGGCCACGCCGGATCTGCGGGCCGAGCAGGGCTATGTCGCCCCCGCGCCCGACGGCCTGGACCTGATCGAGGCCCGCCGCTGGCCCGGCGGCACCGGCCTGGGCGTGACCATCGCCGACATCGAGTACGACTGGAACCCCGACCACGAGGACCTGGACGCCGTGCCCGGGCCCGTTGCCTGGGGCTGGGATCCCAACCGCTACCCCTGCCACGGCACCATGGTCGCCGGCACCTTGGTGGCCGGGGACAACGGCTATGGCATGACCGGCCTCGTGCCCGACGCCCGGCTGCTCATGGTCTCGCCCTACTCGGCCCCCAGCGTCTACAGCATCGCCGACGCCGTGGATGGCGCCGCAGCCCTCTTGCAGCCCGGCGACGTGATCCTGATTGAGCAGCAGGTGCTGGCCAACGACGACTATGCGCCGGCCGAGGCCGAGCCCGCCACCTTTGACGCCATCAGCCTCGCGGTGGCCGAAGGCATCGTGGTGGTCGAGCCCTCTGCCAATGGCGGGCAGGATCTGGACGACCCGGCCTGGGGGGGCTGGTTCGACCGCAGCCTGCAAGACAGCGGCGCCATCTTGGTGGGCGGCGGCGCGCCGCCCGGCAGCCCGGGCCTCGCCCGCTCCTGGACCGGGGGCAGCAGCCATGGCAGCCGCCTGGATCTGCAGGCCTGGTACTCGGGCATCGCCACCCTGGGACACAGCACCGCGGTGGACAGCTACTGCCCCAGCCCCGACCTCTTCTTCCCCGGCAACGACCCCGACCAGGCCTATACCTCGGGCTTCAACGGCACCTCGGGGGCCTCGCCCCTGGTGGTGGCCGCGGTGGTGGTGGCCCAGGCCGCCGCCCTGGAGCTGCGGGGCCAGCCCTTTGCGCCGATGGATCTGCGGGCGGCCCTGGTGTCCACCGGCACCCCCCAGCAGGGGGAGGAGATCATCGGCCCGCAGCCCGATCTGCGCGCCTTCTTGCGCAGCTGGGGCGTGCGCTAGGTCAGCGCGTTAGCCCCCCTGTGGCGGGTGTTGCCAGGCTGGTGCCGGCCCCGGCCTTCAAAGCCGGTGGGGCGCGTCGAGAGGCGTCGCCCGGTGCATTCGATTTGCATGGCCCGCCGCCATCCCCCCTGCCTTCGGGCAGGGGGGGCCGGTGACCCGAAACTTCGGAGCGCCCATGTCCCGCCTCTGGGCCGCCCTTGCCCCGCCGATCTTCGCCCTCATCCTGGCCTGCTCGGGGCCGGTCGAGGTGGCCGGAGAGCCGCCGGGGGCCACCGAATACTGGGTGGAGCGCAGCGACGCCGAGCTGGCCGACGTGCTTCGGGATCGCTGCGCCGCCGCCGTGGCCCAGGACAAGCCCCTGCTGCTGGCCTTCAGCGCCCCCTGGTGCGGGGACTGCCGCCAGGTGCGCATGCTGGGCGTGGCCGAGCCCCTGGCCACCGAGCGCGCCCGGTGGGAGGAGGTCGTGGTGCATATCGGCCGCTTCACCCGCCACCGCGACCTGATCGCCGCCTTTGAGGTCCAGGGCATCGCCCACTGGGTGGCGCTGAAGCCCACCGACTGCGCCGCACCGGTGACCGACTGGCCGGTGCTGCGCCAGGGCCGCTTCGAGCCGGTGAGCAACCCGGCGGCGGGCCGCAGCGCAGAGGAGCTGGCGGCCTGGCTGCGCGCG
>JAGYJW010000058.1 GCA_018401435.1 Deltaproteobacteria bacterium
CGACGAGATTGGCCGGGTCAACGCCGCCAGCGAGGCGGTCAACACCCTCGTCTATGAAGCTGCTGTGCGAATTCTCGACCAGGGCAGCATCCCTGCCGTGCTGGGGGGCGACCACAGCAGCCCCTATGGGCTGATCCGGGCGATCGCCGAGCGCTTTGCCGGCGTGGGCGTGCTGCACATCGACGCCCACGCCGATCTGCGGGTGGCCTACCTGGGCTTTGAACACAGCCACGCCTCCATCTTTCACAACGCCCTGAAGCTGCCGGGGCTGGCCCGCCTGGTGGGCGTGGGCTGGCGCGATGTGGGCGGGCGCGAGCTCAGCCGCGTGAAGGCCGAACCCGACCGCATCGCCGCCTTCTTTGACCGCGACCTGCAGCGGGCGGCGGCATCGGGAGAGCCCTTTCTGCGCACAGCCCAGCGCATCATCGACGCCTTGCCCCCCCAGGTCTACATCAGCTTCGATATCGACGGCCTGGACCCGGCCCTGTGCCCCCACACCGGCACCCCGGTGCCCGGCGGCCTGAGCTTTGGCCAGATCCAGCTGCTGCTGGCGATGCTGAGCGAGCAGCGGCGGGTGGTGGGCTTTGACCTCTGCGAGGTGGCCCCGGGCCCCGACGGCGACGAGTGGGATGCCAATGTGGGCGCCCGCATCCTCTACAAACTATCGGGCTGCGCGATTCGCTCCCAGGAGCGCTGAAGGCATGGAGCCCCCCGACCTCGCCGAGGCCTGGCTGGACGATCTCCTCGACACAACGGAGCGGCAAGCCGCGCGGGCGCGGTGGCCGGAGCTGGCGGGGGACGACGAAGAAGAGGCGGTGGAGGCCGCCTTGCAGGTGGCCCTGTCTTATCTGCTCGACCGGCCGGCCCGGGCCTTTCCTTGCATCGCGGGCCTGCTGCTGCTGCGGGCCGCCATCGAGATGGACGCGGGCGAGGTGGAGGGCGCGCTGCAGGATCATGGGCTGGTGGTGCATATTTTCGGCTGGCTGTGTGGGGAGATCGAGGCGCTTCCCGCCGCCTTGGCCCTGGCATCGACCGGGGGCGCCTGGAGCCCCGATCCCGAACTGCGCCAGCAGGCCGGCGCGGCCTTGCGGGCCCAGCTCGAGGCCGCCCCCGAGAGCTACCTGCCCGGGCTGGTCATGGCCCTGGTCGAGCGCAGCCGGGCCGAGGAGCCGAGGCGGGCCAGGCGGGCCCGGCGCTGGAAGGGGCGGAGGCCGCCGTGGAGCGCGCCCGCTGGCTGGTGGAGGCCTGGTCCGAGGACTGCGCCGAACACCTCGCCCAGGCCCTGCTCAACCTGGCCGCCCGCCTGCAGGATGCCGGCCAGGGCGGCGCCGCCTCGGGCCGCGGTCGAGGGAGAGTCTGAGCCTGTTGCCGGGGCGGCTGGGCCTCGGCGCGACAGCGGCAGCCGAGGACCCAGTGCCGCCTGCACGGCCTGGCCAGCCTGCGCAGCGATCGCGGCGATCTGGCCGGCGCCCTGGCCGCCTTGGAGGAGCGGGTGCGGTCGCCCCCGACCCGGCCGGCCGCGCCCTCGCCCTGGAGGCCCAGGCCGACCACCTCGCCCAGCAGGGCAAGCTGGACGCCGCGGCCGCCCGGCTACCAGGAGGCCCTGGCAGGCTGGACCCGAGCCATCGACGAAGATCCTGACCATGCGCCCAATCTCGTGAGGGCGCAGGCCTCACTGGCCGACTGCCTGACCGAGCTTGGGCAGCGCCACGCCGCCCTGGAGGTCTCCGAGGCGGCGGTGGCGGGCTTGGGCGCCCTGGGCCCCGGCATGCTGTCTGAAGCAGACCGGTACTGGGTGCTCAATGCCGCTGCGCGGGCCCGCTCGGATCTGGGCCAGCCCGAGGCTGCGCTGCGCCTGAACCGCGGCATGGTGGCCGCCCTGCGCACCGAGGAGGCCAGCCACCCACATGCGGCCAACCCGGCCCTGGCCCCCGCCCTGGTCAACCTCGCGGCCGACCTGCGGCGTTGCGGCCAGTTCCAAGACGCCTCCGCCGTGCCGAGAGGCGTCGTCGCCCGCCGCCGGGCCTGGGCCCTCCGGGATCCGACAGCGCCAGCGTCAGCCTCGCGGCCGCCCTCAACCAGCAGGCCATGGACCTCGCCCAGCTGGGGCGCTCCCGCGAGGCCGCCGCCTGCCTGGAGGAGGCCACCACCCTCTACCGGGACCTCTGCCGCCGCAACCCCGGCCGACACGAGGCGGATCTGGCCATGGTGCGGGTCAACGCCGGAAGCCAGCGTTGGCAGCAGGGCGATCTGCCCGGCGCCCGCACCGAGCTGGAGGCCGCGGTGCGCATCTACCGGCGCCTGGCCGACGCCGCGCCCCTGGCCCATGGGCCCAGCCTGGCCACCGCCCTGTCCAACCTGGCGGGCGTGCTGGGCCAGCAAGAGCAGGGCGAGCCGGCCCTTGCGGCCATCGACGAGGCCCTGACCCTGCGCCGGCAGCTGGTGGCGGCCGAGCCCGGGGCCTTTGACGCAGACCTGGCCTTGGACCTGATCAACCATGCGGGCGCGCTCTTCGAGTTGGCGCGCTACGCCGACGCCCTGGCCGCCAGCACCGAGGCCCGGGAGCGGCTGGAGGAGGCCGGCGAGGACGCCGATCTCCAGCACCTCGCCGCCGCCCGCACCAACGAGGCCGCTTGCCTGGCCGAGCTGGGCCGCTGGGCCGACTCCTGGCGGTCGCCGAGATCGCCCTGGCGCTGCAGCAGGACCAGGAGCGCGGCACCCGGGCCTGGAACCGCCGCGGCCTGTCCGGGCCCAAGGGTGGGGGCAGGCCCGCCTGCACCAGGATCAGCCCGAAGGCGCCTTCGCCGATCTGCAAGAGGCCCTGCGGCTGCTGGCCCCCGAGCTGGCCCGCAGCCCGGCCGGCGTGGCCGATCTGCTGGAGTGGCTGGGCGAAGGCTAAGAAAGAGGCGGCGAAGGCCGGGGCCTGCCGGTGGACCGCAGCCCGCTGGGCCCACCGGATGCCGCCGAGGCCTGACGCCCAGACGGTGTCAGCACCCAACCCAAGCCTTCACCAGCGCAGCTGCCCCGTCGCCATGATCAGGCTGTGGGTCCCGCCCCCCATGTCTTCGGATGCAAAGTAGTGGCCACCCTGCACCAGCAGGGCGGGGCGCAGCTTTGCCGCAGACAGGGGCTCATCGCCCACCTTCACGCTCCAATCCAGCTCGCCGCCCAGCTTGTAGCCCGAGGTCGGATTGCCCAGGTGGTTGGCCGGATTGCCGCCATTTCGGTAGGTGCTGAAAGGCTGGGACACCGGGCGGGTGCTCCAGGCGGCCAGCCAGCCCAGCTTGAGCTCCAGCCAATCGACGGGCTCGCTGATCAGCACCGGCTGAACGAAGAGCATGTGGCTGGCGGCACCTTCGGTGACCAGGGCGTCCACGCCTTCGGGGGGCGATCCCGAGTGGCTGCTGTCGTTGAGCTGCGTCCAGGTGGCGGCGTCAATCGCGCCCTGCACCTCGTCGAACATGACCATGCCCACGTCAAAGTCGCGGTCATAGCCAAAGTCGTGCAGGGTGCCGTCGTCGGCGTTGCCATCGCCCGATGCCCAGCCGCCCCGCAGCAGGCCCTCGACCGGCACCTGGTCGTTGTCAACCTCGATTAGGCCCGTGATGCCGCCCGAGCGCACCTTCACGCCGTCTCGGCTGGTATAGGTCTGGGCGCGGCTGGTGTGGCCCAGGATGGTGGCGGCCTCGATGGCGGCGCGCACCTCGGTCTCGCCCGAAACGAAGCGCCAGTCCCAGTAGCCGTCCAGCACCGCCGCATTGGTGACCCGCTCGCCATCGGCCTCGGTCTGGTAGCGCCAGACGCCGTAGAGACCGGCCTTCTGCTCCTTGGCCACGTCATTCCACAGCACGCTGCCGATGACCTGCCAGGCGTCCTGCCCGCGGTCTTCGGGCGTCTCTGCACCCAGTGGCGTCCATTCGCCAATCTCGTCTTCGATGACCCGGTCGGCGGCCACCGCGACGATGAGGGGCACCTTGCCGCCACCAAAGGGCCGGCTGCCCAGGCGCAGGCGGATCACCCGGTCGCCGAAGTCGTTGCGGCCAAAGGTGGGATCATGGGCGCCATCGTTGGCCACCATGCCCAGGCCCCAGTGGCTGGTGACCAGCCCCGCCTCGATGCCAATGGGCCCCAGGCGGCCATTCACAGCCAGACGCCGGGCGTCGAAGCTGCCCTGGCGCAGCACGCCCATCGCGTCCCGTTCGCGCCGGTCTTCGTCGGTGGGGATGTCCCAGGTGTCGCCGGCCAGCTGGCCCTCGAAGAGGTCCCACTCGGTGCTGAAGCGCCACACCGGGCTGCCCGCGGCCAGGCCCACCCGCAGGCGGCTGTCCAGGTGGAAGTCCTGCCCCAGCATCTGTCCATCGCTATTGAGCACCAGGTCGGGCGGCTGGGCGCCGATCAGGCGCAGCTCACCCCAGGTGGTGAATGGATCCTTGTTGCTGGGAACAAAGGCGACGGGCTTGTCGTCGGCGTCGTCATCGGCGGCGAGGGCGGCGGTGGCCAGGAAGAGGGCGAGCAGGGGGCTCAACGGCCACCTCCGTCATCGGGCAGGGCGGGGATGAAGTCGCAGCTGAAATCTTCGAGACAGACGTCATCGATGATCTCCTGGCCGCCGTGGGCGAAGTAGGACGCGATGCCATCCAAGGCGTAGACCGCCCAATAGAAGGAGTCGCCTTCTTCGGGCATGTCATAGCCGTGAACGCCGCGCGGGCTGGCATAAGGCAGGCGCATGCCGCTCTGGCCGGCGCTGTGGTCGATGGTCACCCGCAGGGGGGCGTCGCTGGGCGGGTTGTTGTCGTCCAGCCCCTCGTCCAGATCGTCGGCGTCAAAGAGGCAGGGGCTGCCGTCGGCGCAGGTGTAGGGGCCGAATTCCTCGAGGCCCTGCACGACCTTGCGGTCGATCAGGAACTGGTCGATGCTCATGCCGTAGCGATCGTCCACCTCGTCGGGGTACCAGCCCGCGGCGCGCCCCAGGGCGATGCCGGTGCTGATGTTGACGATGGGGTCGCCGGGCGTGGGCAGCAGCAGCACGTTGCGGGGCTGGCCACCCAGCAGCTCGAAGGGCTCCTCGTCCCAGGCCCGGGCATAGGCGATGGGGTCGCCGGGCTCGAGGATATTGGCGAAGACGAAGGCAACCCGCCGGGCCTGGGGGCTGGCCCGCACATGGCCGAGGCCCGACGCCGCCGCCACCATGGCCGAACCGGCGGGGAAGGTGACACCCTGCACGGTCACCTCGGTCTCCCAGCTGTCGAAGCTGTAGACCTCTTCGCCAGCCTCATCCAAGAAGCGGATGCGCAGGGCGTCGCCGGCGGTGGTGGGGTCTTCGATCATATACTTGATGTTGGGGGTCGGCCCATTCCCTCCCAAAGCCTCGCAGGCCAACTGCATCCCGTAGCAGATGCCGAGCACGGGAATGCCCAGCCGGAAGCGCCCATCGGGCGGAATCCAGCCCTCGCGAACCTCGCCATTGACCAGGTTCTCGATGATGACCTTGCCGTTGGCCGGCAGACTGTCCACCACCGCCACGGGCAGGCTGACCATATCGGCCACCGAGTTCACCATCTGGGTGATCTGGATGCGGCCATCGTCCAGGGGAATGCCCAGGAAGAGCGGGCTCATCAAGCGGCCGTGCATGGCCTCCACCGCGCCGCCGATCTGGGTGCGGAAGGCGATGTCGAGCAGGCCGCCACCGGGCACCACCGGCGCCCAGCCCTTGACCCCGTCGGTGATGGCCAGGGCCACCCCCAGGTTGATGCCGCCCAAGGACCCGCCCATGGCGTAGTAGTCCACGTCCGGGCCGCCAAAGTCCGGGGTGCCGTCGTTGTCCCAGTCGCAGCTGGTGACGCTGCTGCCGTCGGGCAGGGTCATGGTGCCGGTGCCACAGGCCTTGAGGCTGTCAAAGAACTGGGCGTGATCCAGGGCGCCCTGGCGCACCATGTCGCGGGTGTGGAAGGCATCGGCCGACCACTGGTCGCCCCCCGAGTCGATGCGACCGTCATTGTCCAGGTCGCGGGCGCGGCCGTCGGAGAGGTGGGTCCATGCCGGGAGCAGCCCGGCATTGGTCAGGTAGGTGAGGGCCAGATCCTCCTGTTCCGGGTCCAGGCCCAGGCCATGGCCCGGATAGTCCAGGGCGCAGGCGGTGAAGCCCAGGCGGTTCATCACCCAGGCGAAGGTCAGGAATTCGAAGCGGTTGCTGCCATAGCCATGGCCGAACATGACCACCGGGGCGGGCTGGGGCACGCCCTTGGCCCGCACACAGGTGAAGGCCACCCGCTCGGCCCGCGCCGAGTAGGTGCCGTTGTGGCTGTCGATCTGCCAGTAGTCGTTGGAGTCGTCCACCAGGGGCCAGGCGGCCTGCACCTGGTCGTCGTCCCCAAAGAAGTTGGCGGTCATGAACTCGCCGCCGATCAGCCCGTCGCCAAAGGCGAGGTAGTTCTCGGCGATGATCTCGGCGATCAGGCCCTCGAAGACGCCCAGATCCGTCAGCGGCCCCAGCAGGCGCTCCAGGGGCAGGATGACGGGGTTCTCGCCCTCGATCTCATTCATCTGGTGGGCCTTGCGCACGCCTTCTTTGGCGATGCCATCCACCGACGCCAGGGGGCCCTGCCCCAGCAGGCCGCGGCGGGCGTCCACCAGGTCACCGGTCTGGTTGCCGGTGGTGAAGGTCCAGGCGAAGGCCACGTCGTCCAGGGTCAGGCCCAGGTCGGGCAGGGCCTTCTGGATGGGCTCCAGGGCCTCGGTCTGCCGCAGGTGGTGCACGTAGTCCCAGGGCGAGCGCACGGGGCTGCCGTCGGTGCCCACCATGCGCTCGGTGAGGACCACCGCATAGGTGGTCTTTTCGCGCAGGGGGCGGGCCGGCCGGGTGATGAAGGTGTCGGTGATCTTCTCGTAGAAGGTCAGCATGTCCTCGCGGTGGTCGCCGCCCTCGGGCCACACGTTGGGAATGTCGAGGTAGCCGTCGTTGTCGATGTCCTCGCCCCAATCCAGCACCCCGTCGCCATCCTTGTCTTCGTCGTAGGTGTCGAAGATGACCGAGGGCTCGCTCGCCCGGGTGTCATTGGGGAAGTAGCGGTCGGTGCGCGCCACATCCATGGGGTAGCGGCCCTGGCCCACATCCATCATGACGGGCTGCAGGTAGGTGGGAGAGCCCGGCGTGACGTCGATGACGAAGAACACGTCGTCATCGAACTGATCGACCCCCGGCCGCCGGTCCAGCATGTGGCGGGCGGCGATATTGTCCAGGTCCAGCGGCTTGTCGAAGCCCACTGCGAGCGGCGCGTAGATGCCGAAGCCGTCCAGGGTGTTGATCTTGCGCCGCGCGTCCCGCTCCTCTTCGGTGTGGGCCTCGGTGGGCACATTCACACGCAGGCCGGTGACGCTGTGGCGGTCCACCCGGGTGGCCAGATCGTTGGGGAAGGGGATGTCGGGCAGGGGCTCGGCGTCCCAGTCCACGCGCACCACGGGGCCATCGCCCGGGGGGGTCGATCGCAGGCCGTCCGGAAAGGGCGCGCAGGCCAGGGAGAGCAGAAGGGGGAGCATGAAACCTCCAGAGACCGGCCGGTTTAGCACATCCGGGCCCGGCGCATCGCCCGCGTGGCCTCTTCCGACGGTCCACGCCGCCGATTCCTGCGCGGGACGCCCATGTCTTCGGCTATTCTCGCGCGGCGGCCACCCCCTTGAAGAGGTCCCGATGCGCCTGTCCTTGCCCCTGCTGCTCCTCGCGCTCTCCTGCAGAACCGGCGACAAGACGCAAAGCGACACCGCCGGCCTGGGTGACGGCGCAGCCATCGACGCCGACGGGGACGGCTTCGCCGGCGACGAGGACTGCGACGACACCGACGCCACGGTCAACGGCGGCGCCACCGAGGTCTGCGACGGCATCGACAACAACTGCGATGGCAGCATTGACGAGGGCGTCGGGCTGACGGGCTTCTTCGACCGGGACGGCGACAGCTTCGGTGACCCCGACGCCCCCACCGAGGCCTGCGATCTGCCCTCGGGGGTGGTCAGCAACGCCAATGACTGTGACGACGACAACCCCGAGGTCTTCCCGGGCGCCATCGAGATCTGCAACGACATCGACGACGACTGCGATGGCGGGATTGACGAGGATCTGCTCTACACCTTCTATCTCGACCTGGACGGGGACGGCTATGGCGACCCCGACGCCCCCATCGAGGCCTGCGAAGCCCCCGAAGGCAGCAGCGGCAACGCCTTGGATTGTGACGACAGCGACGACACGGTGTCGCCCGGGGCGGTGGAGGTCTGCAACGAGGTGGATGACGACTGCGACGGGGACATCGACGAGGATGTGACCCTGACCTACTACCTGGACGCCGATGGTGATGGCTGGGGTGGAGACGGGGCCACCGTCGAGGCCTGCGATCTGCCCATGGGCTACGCCAGCCGCACCGGGGATTGCGACGACGCCGACATCTCCTTCTTTCCCGGCGCGCCCGAGCCCGACTGCACCGATCCCAACGACTACAACTGCGATGGCAGCGTGGCCTGGGCCGATGACGATGGCGACGGCTGGGTGGCTTGCGAAGAATGTGACGACACGGACGCCAGCATCCACCCGGCGGCGGTGGAGATCTGCGACGGCATCGACAACGACTGCAATGGCGACACCGACGATGCCGATGTCGCCCTCGATCTGAGCACGGCCAGCACCTGGTACCGCGACAGCGATGGCGACCGCTATGGCGACCCCGCCAGCAGCACCCGCGCCTGCGTGCTACCCAGCGGCTACCTCGCGGACAACACGGACTGCGACGACGCTTCCGCCCAGGTTCACCCCGGCGCGGTCGAGATCTGCAACAGCATCGACGACGACTGTGACCTGCTGGTGGACGACGCCGACAGCTCCTTGGATACCAGCAGCGCCAGCGCCTGGTATAATGATGGGGACGGCGATGGTTATGGCGACGCTGGGGCGCGCACCCTCAGCTGCAGCCAACCCAGCGGCACGGTGGCCAACGACAGCGACTGCGACGACGGCCTGGCCACCATCAACCCCTCGGCCACCGAGATCTGCGACCTCATCGACAACGACTGCGACAGCAACATCGATGACGCCGACATCGACGTGGTGGGCCGCTCGACCTGGTACCAGGACGCCGACAGCGACGGCTATGGCGGCAGCACCAGCACCTTGAGCTGCTCCTGGCGGATCGCGATTGGCGCGGTGCGTGAGTTGTTGTCAACGACAGCAACGCCGCCATCCGGCCCGGCGCCACCGAGATCTGCGACCTGCTCGACAACGACTGCGACGGCTTGATCGACGACGCCGACCCGGGCATCACCGGCCAGTCCACCTGGTATCGGGACGCCGACGGCGATGGCTATGGCAGCAGCACCGCCACCCGGGCCTGCTCCCAGCCCACCGGCCATGTCAGCGGCAGCACGGACTGCAACGACGCCAACGCGGCGGTGAGCCCCGGCGCGACCGAGACCTGCAACCACGTCGACGACGACTGCGACGGCAGCACCGATGAGGGCTTCGACGCCGACGGCGACGGCATCGTGGACTGCGACGAGATCAACTACACCATCACCTGGACGGCCACCGGTGATGATGTGTGGACCGGCTACGTCGATGGCAGCAGCCAGGGCAGCTTTGGCGGCTGGAATACCACCAACACGGTCACCACCACCCTGAATTCCGGCAACCATGTATTGGGCGCCTATGTGCAGGATACCGGCGCGGCCATCGCCGGCTGGCTGGCTGCCGTCTATGTCAACGGCACCCGCGTCTCGATCACCGGCGACGGGTCCTGGGTCTACAGCACCAGCGGCGGCAGCGGCTGGTCCAACGTGGCCTTCAACGACAGCGCCTGGTCCACCCCCGCGGTCTGCAACGCCAGCCAGGTGTCGAGCTACTGGGGCACCACCCCCACGGCGCTGACCGGCATCGGCGCGCGCTGGGTCTGGTCCAGCACCAACTGCACCGTCCTGGGCTCGGTCTACTTCCGCTACGAGTTCAACCTGCCCTGATCGCCTGGTCAGGGAGCCCGGCCGGCCCCCTTGGGCTAAGGGCCAGGGCCCCAGGGAGGCTCTGTGCTGTCGCCGTCCGAAAGTCCGCGCCACAGCTTCGTGGTCAGTGATCTGCACCTCGCAGACGCCGAGGCCGAGGACCCCCGTCGCCCCCTGTGGCGGCGCTACAAGCTGCGCGAGCACTTCCCCGACGCCAGTCTGCGCCGCTTCCTGGCCCACGCCCGCGCGCTATCCGGGGGTGAGCCCATGGAGCTGGTGCTCAACGGCGACATCTTCGACTTCGACTGCGTGGTGGCCACCCCCAACCGGGTCGAGGCCCGTGAGCTGGGCTTTTCGGTGGGCTGGCTGGAGCGGGCCCGGGGCCTGGGGGCCGAGCGCGCCAAATCCCTCTGGAAGATGCAGCGCATCCTCAGCCAGCACCCCGAATTCATCGCCGACCTGCGCGACCATGTGCTGGCCGGCAATCGCCTGGTCTACGTCATCGGCAACCACGATCTGGAGATGCACTGGCCCGAGGTGCAGCAGGCCTTCATCGACGCCCTGGACCTGCCACCCGACCAGGACTGGGATGTGCGGGTCTGCGAGTGGTTCTACCGCTCCGAGGGCGACACGCTGATCACCCATGGCAACCAGCTCGACCCCTACTGCCTCTGCCACGACCCCCTGCGCCCCTTCACCGAAGTGCGCGGCAAACGCCGGGTTCGGCTGCCATTCGGCGATCTGGCGGGCAAGTACCTGAGCAATGGCATCGGCTGGTTCAACCCCCATGTCGCCGACACCTTCGTCCGCTCGGTCTGGGAGTGGGTGACCTTCTTCTACAAGGTCATCGCCCGCCAGCAGCCCCTCATCCTGCTCACCTGGCTGTGGAGCGCGATGGCTGCCCTGGTGGTCAGCTTGCGGGATGGCACCCTGCCTCCGGTGGACGACCCGCTGCAATTCGAGGACCGCCTGACCCGCCTCGCCGCAAAGGCCCAGGCCACGGCGGGCATGACCCTGGCCCTGCAGTCGGTGGATGCCCACCCGGCGGTCTTCCGGCCCTGGAAGGTGATGCGCGAGCTGTGGCTGGACCGGGCCTTCCTGCTGGCGCTGATCGGCTGGGGCAGCTTCCAGGTGATTGCGGGCCTCAACCTCTTCGCCGAGATCAGCGCCTGGTGGATCGTCCTGGTGCTGTCGGTGCTGCTGGTGCCCTTCTTCTTCTATGCCCGGGCCGTGGACTCCGATGTGAGCGAGGTGGAGGCGATGATCCGCGCCCGCACTCCCACCCTGGCCGCCATCAGCCGCTGCCGGCGGGTGGTGATGGGCCACACCCATGGCGCCCGCTTCGACCTGCTGGGCCCTGTCGAATACCTCAACACGGGGCACTGGGCGCCGGGCTTCCACGACCTGGAATGCACCCGCCGCCACGGCCTGCGGGCCTTCGCCTGGATCCGGCCCGACCCCTCGGGACCGCGCAAGGCAGAGCTGCGCGATTGGCAGGATCCGGGCTCTGTGGCCCTGCCCGCCAGCGCGGTCCTGCCCCTGCCCCGCAGCCCCGCGGGCATGGCCCGGCAAGTGGGCGCCAAGGTGCGCGAATCGGTGACCGGCTTGCGGGCAGAGGGCGCCCCCCGTCCGGCCGACCCTGGCAGGGGTTAGGGCGCCTGAATCGGCCCAGATGCGGTACCATCCCCACCCGCCGGAGGAGCAAGCTTGAGCCAGAAAAGCAACCGCACGGTCAAGGTCGGCGTCTTCGTCTCGGTGCTCTTCGCCGTGATGGCAGCCGTGCTCTTCGTGGTCGGCGGCAGCATGGACCTGCTCAAGCGCTACTACACCTTGAATGGGGCCTGGGAGGATGTCTCGGGCCTCAAGGCGGGCGCCGTCGTGCGCCTGGCAGGTTGGGATGTGGGTGAGGTCTCCGCCATCCGCTTCTCCGACGACCTCGGGGTCAAGGAGATGTTCGTCGAGCTCAAGATCAAGGAGGAGTACAAGGAGCGCATCCGCAAGGACAGCGAGGCCCGCATCGACACGGTGGGCGTGTTGGGCGATAAGTATGTGGCCCTCTCCATCGGCGATCCGAGCGAGCCCGTCCTCGAAGACAACGACTGGCTGACCACCCGGCCGCAGCTCGATGTGTTGGACTACACCAAGAAGGTGACCGAGATCCTCGAGAGCACCTCCAGCATCGGCAACAAGGTGGACCTGATGTTGGGGGGCGACAGCGACGCCGCCAAGGCCAGCCTGGCCACCTCCTTTCAGCACCTCGAATCCATCCTGTTGGCGGCCAAGGAGGGCGACGGCCTGCTGCACGCCCTCATCTACGACAAGGGCATGACCGACAAGGTCAACATCACCCTGGGCAATCTGCAGGCCATGTCCACCGATGTGCGCGATACCACCCACGAGCTGCGCACCGGCGATGGCCTCGCCCACCACCTGATCTATGACAATGACGGGGCAGAGCTGGCCCGAGAGATGGGCGCCTTGGCCAGGGCGCTGGCCACCATCGCCGACGATGTCCAGAACGAGGAGAGCCTCGTGCACTCCTTGATCTACGACAAGGAGAAGGCGAGCATCATCACCGATCTGGCGGCGGCCAGCTCCAACCTGCGCAGCACGTCGGAGTCCATCAACAACGGCGAGGGCACCCTCGGCATGCTCACCCGCGACCCCGCCCTCTACGAGGATCTGCGGTCGCTGATGGGCGGGGCCCAACGCAACAAGCTGCTGCGCGCCTATATTCGCAAGACCGTCGCCAAGGGCGATGAGAGCCTGGCCAGCCCCTGGGAGCCCGTGTCGGAGCCCGGGGACAAAGTCGACGCCGGTGGGCGCTAGCGCCTTCGGGGCGGTCTTCGCCCTGCTTTCACCCCGCTTCCTGGGCCAGGCCAACCGCTGGCGCCGGGCCTCCAAAGGAGAGCGGGCCACCTACCTGCTCTTCGGCCTGCTGGGTCTGGGCTTCTGGGTGGGCATCTTCCTGCTCTTTGGCTGGCTGGTGGGGGCCTTTCACAGCGTCGAGATCTTCGGGCCCATCCTCAGCCGAAAGCTGCTGGAGATCCTGCTGCTGGGCCTCTTTGGCCTGCTGTGCTTCTCCAATGTCGTGACGGCGCTGTCCACCTTCTACCTCTCCGATGATCTGGAGCTGGTGCTCAGCCTGCCGGTCAGCCGCACCGGCTTCCACTTCGCGCGGCTGGCCGACACCATCGCGCAGTCCAGCTGGATGCTCGCCTTCTTCGGGCTGCCGGTCTTTGCGGCCTATGGGTGGGCCTACCAGGCAGGCTGGCCCTATGTCTTCGCGGTGCTGGCGGCGATGCCCGGCTTTGTGCTGATGCCCGCGGCCTTTGGGCTGGTGGTGGCCACCACCCTGGTGCGGGTCTTTCCGGCCCGGAAGGTGCGCGAGGCCCTGGTTCTGCTGGGCATCGCCATGCTGGTGGTGTCGGTGGTGGGGCTGCGGGTGATTCGCCCCGAGCGCCTCGCCGACGCCGAGAGCTTTGAGAGCGTGGCCGCCTATGTGGCCGATCTGCAGGCTCCAGTACCCATCCTCGCGCCGCCGCGCTGGGCGTCGGAGCTGCTGCTGGCGGCCCTGATGGACCGGCCCTTCGCCTGGATGCAGCTGGCCCTGCTGCTGCTGGGCGGCATCGCCACCACCGGCATCGCCCGCTGGATGACCAACGCCTTCTACGACGAAGGCCGCGCGCGGGCCCAAGAGGCGCGGGCCGCCCGGCTGGCCCGCTCCGTCGGCCTGGACCGCGTGCTCGCCGTCTTTGTGCGCCCCTTGCCGCCGGTGGCCCGGGCCATCGTCATCAAGGACATCAAGGTCTTCATCCGCGACCCCAGCCAGTGGAGCCAGGTCTTTCTGGTGGGCAGCATCGTCGTGATCACCGTGGCCAGCATCTGGGCCATGCCCATGGATATGTTTCGGGGCCCCTGGGCGCCTTTCTGGAAGAACTTCTTCGCCTTTGGCGCCCACTCCCTGGTGGGCTTCATCATGGCCGCGGTGGCCGCCCGCTTCCAGTTCACCGCGGTGTCCACCGAGCGCCGCGGCTTCTGGCTGGTGCGCACCGCCCCCATCACCGCCCGGGAATACCTCTGGGCCAAGCTGTGGCCCGGCGTCATCCCCATGATCCTGGTGGGAGAGACCCTGGCGGCGGCGGCCACCTTGATCCTGGGGGCCAGCCCCTTCCTCATCGTCATCTCGATGGCGACGGCCTTTGGCCTGGGCTTTGCCATCTCGGGCTTCGCCATCGGCCTGGGGGCGGTCTACCCGGACTTCAAGGCCGACAATGCCGCGCGGGTGGCCTCGGGGCCCGCGGGTGTGCTCTTCATGGTGCTGTCCCTGCTGCTGACCTTCGTGGTGGTGCTGCTGGAGGCCGGGCCTGTGGTGCTGCTGCTGCGGGCGGTGGTGGACGAGCGCCCGCTGCTGGCCTGGGAGTGGGTGGGGGTGATCGTGCCGCTGCTGCTGGTGGCCGCGGTCTGCGTGGCCGGCACCGTGCTGCCCTTGCGCCATGGCGCGAAGAAGCTCTGGGAACGCGAGCTTCCGAACTCATGAGGAGGGCGCTGTTGGCCCTCGTCTTCGGGGCGGCCTGCGCGCCGCGCCTGCCCCCCACGCCGCCGCCCCGGGGTCCGAGCCTGCCGGCGACGGCGGCGCCGGTTCAAGCCCGGAGCGCGCTGCTGGCCGGCCTGCTGGCCCTGGAGCGGGGGGACTGGGTCGCTGCAGGCGCGCACCTGGATCGGGCCGCGCGCTTCGACCCCTATTCCAGTGATATATCGTTGGCACGGGCCCGATTGGATCTGTCGCGGGGCGAGGGGACCGATCGCGCAGCCGCCCAGGCCACCTTGATCTCCCTGGTGGAGCGGGCCTGCGGCGCCCCCTGGGCCGGGCAGCTCGACCGCCTGCTGGCGGGCCAGGCCCTGCGCCCGGCAGAGGAGGTCCAGGCCGCCGCCCTGGATGCCGCGCGCCAGCGCTTGTCGGCCTGCGACCCCGGCCCCTCGCCGCCCCCACCACGTTAGGCGGCCTGGGTCCTTTCCGAATGGGAAGGAGCCGCCCCCGTCCCACCTCCGCCCGCTGCCTGGAGCCCCGATGCCCCGCTGGAACCACGCCCTGATGGTGGCCCTGGTGCTGGCCGGCTGCGGGGGCAAGAAGAAGGTCCAGCTGGCCCAGGCCGACCCCGAGGCCGCCGTGGCCGCCTTCCGCCAGGCGGCGCCCGCCCGCACCCTGAGGGGGCGCTTCAAGCTCAAGATCAGCGGCCCCGGGGTCGAAGGCACCACCAGCGCGGGCCTGGTCATCAACCGGCCCGACCAGATCCGGCTGGATGTGAACACGCCGCTGGGCACGCCCATGCTGCTGCTGGCCACCGATGGCAAGGCCATGAACGCCTGGGTGCAGAAGAGCGCGACCTTCTTTCGCGGCGACGACGCCCTCAACGTGCTCAAGGAGCTGACAGGTGGCGTGGTGGGGGTGGCCGACCTCCTCGACATCTTGACCGGCCGGCTGCCGCTGGATGGCGCCACCGTGCTCGACAGCCGCCCGGTGCCGGGCGGCGTGCAGGTGGTGCTCGGCAAGGAGGAGGTGCCCGGCTACCGCATGCGGGCGGTGCTCGACCCCCGGGTCGCCCTGGTGCGCCAGATCGAGGTGGCAGCGGTCGATGGCCCCAAGCCCACCGACCTCGGCAAGCCGGTGCTCAAGGTGCGCTACCCCGACGTCATGCACTCCGAAGGCGGCTTTCTGCCCGAAGAGATGAGCATCGACCTGCCCACCCTGGGCTGGAAGGTCGACCTCGAATTCCACACCTGGGATGTGCTGGGCGTCGTGCCCGACGTCTTCGTCCTGCAGTCGCCCCCCGGCGCAGCCGAAAAGGACCTGGTCGAGACCCTGCGCAATATGGCCGAGGCCAAGGGCATGGACGTGCCCGACGCCGGCTGAGCCCCACGTTGAGGCCCCCTTGGGGCCCCAAGTTGCGCCCCTCAGCTGGGCTGGGCCGGGCGGGCGTCCTCGACCGTCAGCCGCAGGGTGCGGCGCCCCCGCCAGTGGTTGAAGCCCAGGCGCACCGCCAGGTCCACCGGCTCCTGCAGGTCGCGGGCGAAGCGATCGCCGCTCCACCACACCGCCTCCACCGGGCCGGCCTGAAAGAGCAGGTGCTTGCCGGCCTGGCCCAGGGGGCGCAGCCGCTCGGGCCGAAGGCCGGGCACCAGCAGCAGGGGCTCGGGGTTGCCCTTGCCAAAGGGCCCCAGGCGCTCGAGCTGCACCGCCAGGGCCTCGTTCAGGTCGCCGACGGGGCAGACCACATCCAGCTCCAGGGTGGGCACGAGCGCCTCGCTGCCGGCGTATTCGTCTACGAATGCTGCCAGACGGGCCTGTAACGCTGGTATATCGTTGGTAGAGATGGAGAAGCCCGCCGCGACGGGGTGGCCGCCATAGCGATGAAGCAGATCGGAGACGGCGTCGAGGGCCCGCACCGCGTGAACCCCCGGCACCGAGCGCACGCTGCCCACCGCCACCGCGCCCTGGATGGACAGGACCGCCGCGGGGCGGTGCAAGGCGTCCCGGATGCGGGCAGCGACCACCCCCACCACGCCCCGGTGCCAGCCCTCCGATTCCGGGCCGGCCGCCACCACAAAGGCGGGGGGCTCGGCCGGCAGCCCGGCCAGGGCCTGCTTGACCAGCTGGCGCTGGATGCCCTGCCGCTGCTGGTTCAGCTGGTCCAGGGCCTTGGCCCGCTCCCGCGCTTGCGCCGGATCCCGCTCGTCGAAGAGCTTGATCACCTCCATGGCATTGTCCAGGCGCCCCGCGGCGTTGATGCGAGGTCCAATACGAAAGCCGAGGTCTGAGGCCGAGATCGGGCCTTCGGTCAGGCCGGCCACCTCCAGCAGGGCGACCAGGCCGGGGCTGTGGCGGTCCTGCCGCAAGGCTTGCAGGCCCAGGGCCACGATGGCCCGGTTCTCGGGAGTGCCGAGGTCCACCACATCGGCCACCGTGCCGATGGCCGCCATCTTCAGCAGGCTGCGTTGCAGGGCCTCCCGCTTGGGGTGCTCGGCCAGCAGGGCCTGGGCCAGCTTCAGGCTCACGCCGCAGGCGGCCAGGGCGGGGTTGGGGTAGGCGCAGCCGGCCTGGGGCGGGCAGAGCACCGCGAAGGCGTCGGCGGGCACCGCATCGCCAGCCGGCAGGTGGTGGTCGCAGACGATGACGTCCACCCCCGCGGCGGCCGCGGCGCTCACCGCCTCATGATCCCGCACGCCGATATCGGCGGTGATGATCAGGCCGACACCGTCGGCGATCGCGCGTCGCGCTGCCGCAACCGAGAAGCCATAGCCCTCGTCGAAGCGATCGGGGATGTGGTAGCTGAGGTTCTGGGCGTCACCCAGGGCCCGCAGGCAGCTCTGGATGATCAGGCTCGAGGTGGTCCCGTCCACGTCGTAGTCGGTCACGATCCGCACGGCCTCGCCCTTTTGCAGGGCCAGTCGAATGCGGCCGACCGCGCGTTCCATGCCCATCATCGCGTAGGGATCGTGAAGATCTGCGGGGCTGGGCGACAACCAGCGATCGACAGCGACGCCCCGGCGCCGCCGCTCCAGGCAGGCTTGGGCCACCCAGGGCAGCGCGCCTGCCTGGCCGGCCGCCGGCCCGGCGGGACTTTCTGCAAGCTTCCAGTGTCTTCCGGTGTAGGAGCGGTGTCTGTCAGTGGTCATGCCTTTGCTGCTATCGTAGGCGGCCGCTTCCCGAAGGGGACGCGCCGCGCCTGCTCCCCCGGTCGCCTCCCTCTCGCCCTCTCGCCCTCTCGCCCCCGCCCAGCGCCCCGATGCCCCACGTCCCCGACCCCTCGGCCGCGCCTGTCGCGACCACCGACCTCTCCGCAGACCGGCGCGCCCTGGTCGAGCAGCGGGTGCTGGTCACCGAGCTCGTGCACGAGCTCAACAACATTGCTTTCTACCTCGACACCAGCGTGGACCTGCTGCGCCAGGATCTCAATCGGGGGACGGACAGCCCTCCGGCGGCCCTCGATGATGTGGTGGTGGGGCTGGATCGGGTCAAGGAGGTGGTGGTCCTGATGCGCGAATCGGTGCTGCAGGATCTCGATCGCCCCCCCGAGGCGGTGGACATGGCGGCACTCATCCGCGCCGCCGCCACGCAGGTCTCGCCGCCGGCTGCGGTGCAGATTGACGGCAGCCTGGGCACGGTCAGTGGCGATCCCGAACAGCTCCAGGTGGCCCTGCTCAAGGTGGTGGAGGCCATTGCCGCCTTGCGCCCGGGGCAGGTGCAGGTGCGGGCCGCCCTGGAATCCGATGGCGGCGGGCTCTGGCTGAAGCGTGCAGAGCTGGTGATCCGGTTTGGGGCGGCGGGCCCCGACATCGAGGATCTGCGCCTGCGCCGCCTGCTCACCCGCCACTTCAAGCGCGGATCGGACGGCTTGGGGGGCGATCCGGGCCTGTCCACCGCCCAAGCCATCTTGCAGGGGCACCTGGGCCAGCTCCGGCTGCCCAACCCGCGGCCGGCGGGCTGCTGGTTCGAGCTGCGCCTGCCCACGGGGGATGGCGGCGGCTGAGCCGCTCGGGGACGGAGGCCAGCGGGCGCCCGGGTGTTAGTGCGCCCTGCGCATCCCCGCACTTCGCCGTCTGGAGCCCCGATGGAGCCGCTGATTCCCTATTTCGAGGTCGTGAAGTTTCCGATCACGGACAGCTTCGCGATCCATGGATTCGGCATCCTGGTGGCCCTGGGCTTTGTCTTTGGGGCCAAGCTGGCCATGCGCAAGGCCAGCCGGGACGGGCTGGATCCCGAGGTCATCAACCGCCTCGTGGGTTGGCTGGTGGTGGGCGTCTTCGTGGGCGGCCACTGGGGCCACCTGCTCATGTACGAGCCCCAGGACATCCTGGATGATCCCATCATCCTGGTGAAGTTCTGGCACGGCCTCTCCAGCTTTGGCGGCTTCATCGGCTGCGCCATCCTCGGCCTGATCTTCTTCCGCCGGGAGAACGCCGCCATCCAGAGGCAGAACCGCGTGCTCAAGGGCGAGGGCAAGCCCCTGCTGCAGCGCCTCAATGTCTGGGGCTTCGCCGATGCCTGCCTCTACGGCTTCACGCTGGGCTGGGCCCTCGGCCGCACCGGCTGCTTTGTCGCCCATGACCACCCCGGGTCCACCACGCGCTTCTTCTTGGGCGTCAAGGGCATGATGAACCCCAACAGCTTCGACCCCACGGCCAAGCTGGCCTGGATGAACGAACAAGCCGCCTGGTTCCCCGAGCTGGCCACCATGGCCGTCAACAAGTCCATCCCCGCCAGCATCTGGCAGCAGGTGGGCTACCACGACATGGGGCTCTACGAGGCCATCTGGGCCCTGGCCATGTGCGGCCTCCTCACGGTGCTGGACCGCAAGCCCCGGCCGCCGGGCTTCTTCGTGGGCATGACCTTTCTGTGCTACGGGCCGCTGCGCCTGGCCTTCGACCTCTTCCGGCACCCCACCACCGACACCCGCTACCTGGGCTTCACCCCGGCCCAATACCTGTCCGTGGCCATGGCGCTGCTGGGGGCCTGGCTGCTCTATGTGATGCGGAACAAGCCCCCCATTCGCAGCGCCGCCGTCGCGACGGCGGGCGAAGCGGTGGATGCCGCCCCGCCCGCCTGAGCCGCCTTAGAAGTGCAGGCCGACGCCTGCGCTGGCATAGAGGCCCTGGAAGCGCAGATCCCCGATGGACACCGGGCCGTTGTCGGCGCCGGCGTCTCGCGCGTTCTTGTCTTTGAAGCGCAGCTTGCCCGTGATGCCGTAGCCCACCTCCACATGGGTCGCGACGCGCATGCCCTGGCGGATGCGGATGGGCCGCAGGTCCACGCCCAGGGCCGCGATGCCGCCCGGTGCGAAGGCCTTGAAGGTCAGCTCGTTGAGGTTGCCCTCGTTGAAGGGGTCGTCGTCGAATCGGGCCGTGGCCGCCCAGCCCACCACCTGGGCCGTGACATAGGGCGAGACAAAGGGCCGGATGGGCAGCTCCAGCTTGGGCCCCAGGCTGAAGCGATTGTGCGTCATCTGGGTGCTGAAGAGCAGGCTGTCATCGTAGCCATAGGCGTAGTCGTCTTCGTAGCCATCGCCATAGCCGCTGGCGTAGACGTCCAGGCCAACCCGTCCGGTCTGCCAGCCCGCCACCAGGCTGATATTCTTGGTGAAGCCGAAGCCGCCCCGGAAGCCCCAGGTGCCGATCTGGCTGCTTTCGGAAAAATACTCGTAGTTGCTGTCATTTGCGCCGAAGGTCCCCACGTCCACAGAGAGGTCGTGGGCCTGGGCGGTGGGCAGCGCTGCGGCCAGCGCGAGTGAGAGCAGGGAGGTCAGCATCACTTCTCCTCGTTGCTGCGGCGGGGCAGCTCGGCGTCGTCCATCAGGCCGGCCAGGGCGAAGCCGCCGGCGCTCACAGGCTCGTCGGTGGCAGGATCCAGGAAGCTCACCAGCCCCAGGCCGGACTGGTGGGTGACCCAGAAGCGCCCATCGGGCAGGGCGCCGATGCCCGTGGGGGGCGCGGGCAGGTCGATCTCGACCGGCTGGCTGGGCCTGGCCAGGTCCACCTTCAGCAGCTTGTCCAGGCCGTCCAGCAGCAGCAAGGCATAGGTGGTGCTGTCGCCTTCCACCAGGGCCAGGCCCACCGGCTCGCTCTGCAGGACCAGGCTCACCGCCTCGTCGCCGCTGAGGTTCATCACCGCGAGGCCCCAGTTGCGGTCCTGGTATTCATCCAGGCCGCCCGAGTAGGTGTTCTCGGGGATGAGGGTGGCGACCGCATAGAGGCCGCCCGGGCTCAGCCGCATCGCTTGAATGGGGTTGGCCACCCGGTATTCGGTCAGGGCATTGGTCTCGAGGTCGAGCTTGTAGACGTCATAGCTGCCGCCCCGGTCATTGTAGACCACGGCCGCCTGGTCGTTGAGCAGGATGGCGGTGGCCGGATCATCCAGCTCCACCGGCTCGGCCAGCTCGTAGCGATCGTGCTCCAGGCGGTCGATCTGGGCCAGCCCCGAGTAGACGATCAGCGTCTCGTCGGTGGATGCAGACACGGCGAGATCGGCCGGTGCAGCATCGAGGTCTTCGATGTCGATGGAGTAGCTCTCCAGGTCGAGCTTGTAAAGCAGGGATGAGCCCTGGATGCTCACCAGCGCGGTGCTGCCGTCGGGGGAGAGCACGGCGTCCTGGGGGTCCACCTCCTGGTCGGCATCCAAGGTGAGGGGATACTCGACCAGCACCGAGAAGGTGGCGAGATCGACCACCACCACCTTGCTCCGGCTCATGACCACCGCCTTGGCGGAGTCGGCGGAGAAGAGGATGTTGTTTGGCGAGAAGCCGATGGAGACGGCCACCGGGTCGCCGCCGTCCAGGGGCACAAAGACCACCTCCGTCAGGTCCACGATGCCGGAGATCTCGATGTCGAGCCCGATGTCGTAGTCCAGATAGGCCACCGCCGTCTGTCCGTCCGGCGAGAAGGCCAGGGCGTTCATATGGGCGGGGATGCTGGCGGCTCCGCTGCGCTTGCCATCGGCCACGATGGCAAGCTCGGCGCCATAGCCCAGCTTGTCTTCGGGGCAGTCCTCGACCAGCACGATGTCTTCGCTGGGGTCCTCGCAGGTGGGCCAGCGCGCAAAGACCAGCACCTGCTCGCTGTCGGGGGTGCCCACCATGCGGATGGGGGTGGCGCCCGCCAGGTCAACCAGGCCGTACTTGCCGTCGTCGGTCACCCGGGCCAGGGCGCCGGCCTCGGGGAGCTGGATGTAGAGGCCGTCGTTGATGCCGACCAGGTTGGGGCTCCAGGTGGAGACCTCCAGCCAGGCCTCGCCATCGCCGCCCATATCCCCGAAGGGATTGCAGGCGGAGGCCAAGGCGCCGAGTCCGGCCAACAGGAGCAGGGTGGGGGCAGAGTGGGTGTTCATGGCGATCCTCATTCGGTGTCGATGCCGGCATTGAGCTCGAAGCCCGTGATGGTCTGCAGCTGCTGGGTTGCGGCGTCGTAGAAGCTGATGCGGCCCAGCTCGTGCTCCTGGCTGACGAAGGCCGTGGTGGTCTCGGGCAGCACGCCCAGGTGCACCGGCGAACTCTTGAGTTGGACCTCGTCATAGAGCAGGGTGTCGAAGTCGATGACCTCGAGGTAGGGCTCGGTCTCCATGATGAAGAAGCCCGTCTCGCCATCTTCGGTGGACGAGAAGGCGGTGGGTGCATTGGGCAGCCGCAGCGGGTTGCTGAAGAAGTCCGAAAGGGCCACCAGGGTGAGCGCCCACTCGTTGTAGAAGGGCGAGTCGGTGTCCACGTCGCCATTCTCGCCCTTGTTGTGGAAGACCAGGGCGGTGCCGCCGGTGGGCGAGACCCGCAGGCCGCTCACCGGCTTGACCAGGCTGTGCACGGCGATGCTGTCGTCGCTGCGCTGCCAGCTGCCGTAGCGGGAGCGACCGCTGGCCGTGCTGTAGAGCAGGGCCTTGCTGCCATCGGGGCTCATCACCAGGCTGCCGAAGACCTCGCCCGAGGGCAGGTCGATGATCTGCGGAGTGCCGAAAGGATCCGCGAGATCGTAGACCCAGAGCTGGTTGTCGTCGCGAGACACCGCGACGGCCTGGCTGCCGTCGGGGGTGGCGTCCAGGTCGGTGGGGTTGGCCCCCACATCCACCCGCTGCACGTCGTGGGTGATGAGGTCCACCACCACCAGCTCCGTCGCGCCGAACTGCCGCACCAGCGCATAGTCGCCCGTCGGGCTCAGCAGCACCTCTTCGGCCACCGGCGGGTCCAGCAGGTCCTCGGCGATCTGGATGCGCGCGGGCACCGGGTTTTCGGCCGTCAGGTCCACCAGGGCGAGGTAGGCATCGCTCACCACCACGGCCAGGTTGCCGTCCTGGGTGAACTGGATCTCGCGGGGGTTGAAGCCCACCACCATGGGGTGGTGGCTGGCGTCGGCCAGGCGCACGAAGCTGACCTCGTTGAAGCTCTGGGCGCCGCTGCTGCCGCCCTCGTCTCCGCGGTCCTCGTCGTGGTAGACGGCGACCCAGGCCCCATCGGGGGACATGACCATGCTGTTGTAGTTGGCCCGCACCGCCACCGTGGTCACGCCCAGGGTGGCGGCGTCGATGATGCTGACGTCGTCGCTGCCCTGGTTGAAGGTGACCGCCGTGCGGTAGTCCTCGGTGGTGGCCACGGCCTGCGGGTTCACGCCGACTTCGGCGGTGATGACCCCCAGGCTGGGCACCGCGATGCGGGTGACCGTGTCGCGGTTGGGGTTGGCCACAAAGACATAGGCGTCGGTGGTGGCGGGCGGCAGGGTGAGGAAGTCATCCTCCTCCTCGGGCTCGTAGTCCGAGCCGTCCGACCCGTCGTCGGAGCCCGCGCCGTCGCCCGGCGCATAATTGCCGGTGTCGCCCCGGGCGCCTCCTTCATCGGAGGAGGCCAGCTCGAAGTCGGCGCAGCCCATGAGGGTGAGGGGAAGGACCCCCAAGAAGAGGGGGAGGCGGAAAGTCATGGATCCTCCAGGTTCGTCCCAAGTCAATGCAAGGGGTGTGCCAGGACTCGTCGATGGGCGCTGCTGGCCCATTCTCGACAATGTTGGCCCGGGCGGCGGCGGCCAGGGCCATCAAAGTGCGACATCTGCGTCGCTGATCAGTACTCGATGCCCGCGTTGAGCTCGAAGCCGGTGATGGTGCGCAAATCACCCGTCGCGCTGTCATAGAAGCTGATGCGCCCCAGCTCGTGGTCCTGGCTGACATAGGCGGTGTCCGTGCCCGGCAGGATGCCCAGGTGACTCGCGTTGCTGCGCAGCACCACCTCGTCAAAGAGCAGGGTGTCGAAGTGCAGCACCTCCAGCCAGGGCTTCTCGTCCATGATGAAGTAGCCGCGCAGGCCGTCCTCGCTGCCCACCATCTCGGTGGGCTCTGCCGCCAGCAGGATGGGGTTGGCGAAGTGGCTGCGCAGCTCCACCAGGGTCAAGGCCCACTGGTAGCGGAAGGGGGAGCCCGGGTCGGCGCCCTCATCGGACTTGTCGTGGAAGAAGGTGGCCGTGCCGCCGTCCTCGCTCAGGAAGACCGCCGTGACCGGCTTGACCAGGGGGCGCACCGTCACGGTGCCGGGGTCCTCATCCGCCAGGGCCCAGGCCCCGTAGCGGGCCCGACCCGCAGCCGTGCTGTAGAGGATGGCCTGGCTGCCATCGGGGCTCACCGCGATGGACCCGAAGACCTCCTCGGCAGGCATGTCCACCACCCGGGGCGTGCTCAGGGGGGCCTCGGTGTCGTAGAGCCACAGCTCGCTGGCGGTGCGGGCCACCGCGATGGCCGTGCGCCCATCGGGGCTGATGTCCAGGTCGGTGGGGTTGGCGCCCACGGGCAGGTCCACCACCGTGCGCTCGGCGAGATCGACCAGCTTGAGCTTGTTCACGCCGTACTGCCGAATGAAGGCATAGCGCCCGTCCGGGGTGAGCAGCAGCTCCTCGGCCACGGGGGGATCCGCCGTGTCTTCGGCGATGCGCACCCGCTCCATCGTGGGCGGGCTGGTGGTCAGGTCCACCAGGGCCAGCCAGGCGTCGCTGACGATGACGGCCAGGGTGCCGTCCTGGGTGAAGGAGACGCCGCGGGGATCAAAGCCCACCACCAGGGGGTGGTGCTGCCCGCCAGCCAGGTCCACCAGGCTGACCTCGTTGTAGCTCTGGGCGCCTTCGGGCTCGGGGTCGGCATCGTCCACCGCCCCCTCGCTGAACCAGATGGCGCCATAGGCCCCGGTCGGGTCCACCGCCAGCGTGTTCAGGTGGGGGCGAATCTCGACCTCGGTGCCCGCCAGGGTCTCGGTGTCCAGCAGGCTGACGCTGTGGGAGCCCACATTGAGCACCACCGCCATGGACGCATCCGGCGTGGTGACCACCGACCCCGGGCGCACACCCACTGCCACCGTCTCGACTGCCAAGGAGGGCACGCTCACCCGGGTCACGGTGTCGCGATCGGCGTTGGCGACAAAGACATAGCGCGGGGTGCTGGCGGGCCGCAGGACGCGCTCGCTCAGCTCGTCTTCAGAGCCATAGCCGTCGTCAAAGCCGGTGTCGGCCCAGCCGCCGTCCGAGCCATCGGCGCCATCGGTGCCGTCGCTGCCGTCGCTACCGTCGCCGTAGTCATAGTCGCCCCGATAGCTGCCGCTGTCGTTCTCCGACTTGGCGCTGCCCTTGCAGGCCACCAGCAGCACCGACAGAGCCAGCAATTGTGCTTGAACGCGAGACATGGACGCTCCGAGCGACATCCGAGTGCCCACGATAGCGCGCCTTGTACCCAGTCGGGCGCACCAGCCCCTGCGGTGGGTCAGATTGGCTTCAAGCACCCGCCAGTGCGAGGTGCAAGGCGCAGATGGTCTTGGCGTCGGTGATGCGCCCGTCGCGGATCATCGCCAGGGCTTGACCGCCGGGAATACGCACCACGCGGATATATTCGTCGGCATCGGGCTGGGCGGCGCTGGCGCTGAGCCCCCGGGCCAGGAAGATCCAGATGCGCTCGTCGGTAAAGCCCGGCGTGGTGAAGATGCAGCCCAGCTCTTGCAAGTCGGCGGCCTGCAGCTGCACCTCTTCGCCAAGCTCGCGGGCGGCGCAGACGGCCGGCGCCTCACCCGGCTCCAGCACCCCAGCCGGCACCTCGTAGATGAGCCCACCGGCGGCGTGGCGGTGCTGGTGCACCAGGGTCACGCTGCCATCGTCGTGCAGGGGCACCACGGCGGCGGCGCCGGGGTGGCGGATGATCTCGAGGTCCACCCGCCGGCCATCGGGCAGGGTGGCGGTCTCCAGGCCCAGGCGGACGATGCGGCCCTCATAGAGGGAACGACGATCCGCCGGGCCGCGGCTCACTGCTCCAGCTCGGGGAAGGTGACGGTGCCGACCAGCTCCACTGTGCCCCACCAGTCTCCATAACCATAGGCGAAGTCCAGGGTCCAACCGTCCCAATCGGCGTTGTCGTCCAGCTCTTCCAAGGACAGCTCGCCACGATCCTCGACGAAACGCACGACCTCGGCCGAGTCTTCAGAGAGGCGGATGCCCCGGAAGGTGGGCGACTCGATGCCGATGCCGCAGGCCTCGTCGGTGTCCACGTCAATCTCGTAGATGTGGTCGCAGGAGGGGCAGAGGTCGAGCAGGGCCTCGTAGGTGGCGCCGCTCCGAAGCTCCGAGCCCTCTTCGCCCAGGTCCTCGTCGCAGTCGTAGCGGTCGTCTTCGGCGTCGATGATGAGGGTGCGGGACCCCGACCACTGGCTGAAGTCCGGAACCAGCTCGGGGACCTCGTCGCCGTCGGTGCCGTCGGTGCCGTCGGTGCCATCGGTGCCGTCGGTGCCGTCCGCCCCGCCGCCCACATCCAGCCCGTCGTCTTCGGAGCTCTTGCCGTCGTCGGCGATGGTGGGGGTGCAGGCCAGGGCAAAGAGGCCGGACAGCAGGGGAATCAAGATGGCACGCATGGGTCCTCCAGGGAGTGATCCGAGCCCCCAGGCTATCTGAAGGCCGGGCCCTTGACCGCACTTGAAAGGGCCAGCCGCGGCAGAAAGGGCGCATTCGGGACGCAAAAAAGCCGCCGGACCCGAAGATCCGGCGGCCAAGATGGTGCGAAAGGGGGGACTCGAACCCCCACAGGCGTTAGCCCACTAGATCCTGAATCTAGCGCGTCTACCAATTCCGCCACTTTCGCAAAATTCCGAGCGCCCGCAGGCCCCCGAAGCACCGGCAGTTTATCGAGGCCGCTGAATCTGTCAAGGCAGCTGCAGCGCCTCTGTTCATCGCGCGGTGGCAGGCCCGTCGATTCGGTAGATCCGACTGCCATTCTCCTCGAAGATCAGGGTGGCGCCCTGCAGCAGCAGCTCGTCCAGATCCGCCACGGGCCCGTTGAAGTCGGCCTGCAGGGTCTCGGGGCTGAGGAAGGGGTAGGCCTTGGTGAGGAAGCGCACCCGGCGCACCATCACATGGCTCACTCCCCGGGCCTGCAAGGCCACCAGGCTCTGGTCGCCATGGGTCTTCAGCCAGTGCCGGGAGGGCACGTGATCCTCCACGCTGCCCAGGTGAAAGGGGCGCTCCAGCAAGCCGCCGCTCCAGTCAAAGAACAGCGCCACGACCGCATCTTCGGGCAGGTGGGTGTTGGCCCAGCGCACGGCGGGCCAGGGGCCATGGCTGGCCTCGTAGTATGTGTCGGCGGGGGTCGCCCCGCTGGCGGCAGGCAGACGCCGGAAGGCGTCGCTCCAGGCCGGCCCGAGGTTGGCGGGCAGGCCCAGGATCCAGCAGGCCGCCACCGCCCCCAAGGCCCAACGGCCCGCGGGTGGGGGCCTGGCGCCCACCGCGCCATCGGTTCCGGCGGCGGCCCCAAGGGCCAGGATGCCGATGCCGGGCAACAGGTAGCGCAGCCGGTGGGGGCCGGCGGCCCAGCTAGCCCAACCACCAGCCCGGCCAGCACCAGGCGCCGGGCCACGCCGGGCCGCCAGGCCGCGACCGGTGCCAGCACCAGGCCCAGCCCCCAGAGCGGGTTCAGGCGCCCCAGAAAGCGGTTGCTGTCCAGCTCGGCCGTCATCAGGGCATTCCAGGGCAGCAGCAGCAGGTCGCGGGGCCCGCGCCCGGCGCCATAGCGCTCCAGGTATTGGTAGGTCGCACCCTCGCCCGGCCAGCCGGCGAAAGGAAAGAGCGGGTGGAGGCCCTCGGCGAGGTTGCGCAGCCACCAGGGGCTCACCGGGGCCAGGGGCCGCGGGCCCGCGGCCAGAGCGCCGGGCTGGGCTCCAGGGCCACCAGGAAGAGGCCGAGAATGGCGGCCGCCGCGGTATACTTGAGCCCCAGCGCCAGCCCGCCGCCAGGGCCAGGCCGCGCGCCCGACCGCGCAGGGCCGCGTCGGTGGCGCCCAGCACGGCCAGGGCGGTGGGCGGGTTGGCCGCCCAGGCCCGCGTCGTGCACTACGCTGTAGCTGCCGGCCAACAGCAGGACGGCCAGGGCCGCGGCCCGGTCTCCCAGCTCTCGCCGGCCCAGCTCGTGCAAGCCCAGCAGCAGCAGCAGGCCGAGCAGCAGGTGAAAGAGCTTGGGCGCGGCGGGCCCCGCAGTAGCCAACAGCGCAGCAAAGGGCAGGTGCAAGGCCAAGGGTCGGCTTCCCGACGGGTCCAGGACCCCGCCCACCAGGCCGCCGGCTCGCAGCAGCTGCTGGGGCAGGGCGAGGTGGTAGTACAACTCATCGGTGTCGATGGGCGGGGCCAGGGCGTCGATGAGGCCCGGCAGGCCCACCAGCACCAGGGCCAGGCCCAGGGCGGGGGAGAGCCGGGGCAGGCGCAGGGCCGGGCAGCGCAACCAGCCCGCCCCCAGCAGCAGGCCCAGGCCGAGGATCGGCCCCGGCTGCAGCAGCCCGAAGGCGCCCATGCCCAGCATCAGCAGGCCCCAGGCCAGCAGCCCCGCCAGCAGGGCGTGCAGCCAGCCCAGGCGGCCCTCCAGCAAGCTGGGATCGACCCCCGACAGCAGGGCGCCGCCCGCGCCCAGGGCGGCGAAGCCCCAGGTCAGGGCGCCCCCGAGGCCCGACAGCAGGCGCAGCGCCGCGTCGGGCCGCAGGCTGCGCGAGGGGTCGAGCACGAAGAAGGCGACGCCGAGGACCAGCGCCAGCAGCGCCAGCAAGAGCTGGGGCGCAGCCGCTCTCATGGGGTGGCGGCAGTGTAGAGCATCACGCGCTCGCCGTCCCGGTAGAGCAGCCAGCGTCCAAAGCGGCTGGGGTGGTGCTGGTGGCCCGGCCCGCGGCGATCCCAGCCATCCGTGCAGGCGATGTCCAGGCCCTGGTGGGCCGTGCGCTCCTCCCAGCAGGCCGCGTCGCCATCCACCGTGGGCGCGGCCGAAAAGCCGGTGTGGGCCGGGATGCGCTGCTGCGCCCCGCTCTGGGGGTCGAGGATCACGAGGTCCCCGCCATCCACCCAGGCCAGCCGGCCGCCGCCAGCCACCACCAGGCGCTGGTCGCCCGGACCGCCGGCCAGCAGCCGCGGCTCGGGGCGGGCCACCGAGCAGGTCCAGGACCCACAGATCCTCCCCCTCGCCGGCCTCCACCCAGGCCACAAGGGGCCACAGCAGGGCCGGGGGCTGCCAGCCCAGGGGGGCCGCGGGGTGGCGGCGGCGCGCCCGCTCCGTTGCGACGAAAGCCTCGACCCCATCGTCATAGAGCACCACGATGTGCCGGCCATCGGTGGCGGGCGGGGCGTTGGGCCGTTGATATATCAGCGCGATATCGTCGATAGGGGTGGCCGCCGCACCCTCCAGCCGGAGGAGGCCGCCGTCCTGCCCCGGCGCATAGAGCCAGCCCTCCCCCAGCCCGGGCCGGTCCAGCGCCGGCGCGATCTCCACCCGCCGCCCGCTGCGCAGATCGATGGCGCGATCCACCGCCCCGCCGGGGCCGCAGCCCACCGCCCATGCCCCGGCCAGCGCGGGGTAGCGGGGGTCTTTGCAAGGCCCGTCCAGCGCGTAAAGCGGTACCGCCACTCCGGGCGCCCCCAGGCCGGCGTCGGGGTCGACGGCAAAGGCGACCCCCAAGCCGAGGGTCGCGCCGAAGAAGAGGCTGCCAATCATGGGCGCAGCCCCAGGGGGTGCCGAACTATCGCGTTGCGGCGACGATACCGCAGCAGTTCACGGTGTACATGACGGTGGCGCTGGCGGTCGCGCCGGTGCAGTCCGTGGCCTGAAGCTGGAACTCGAACTCGTTGGCCTCGCAGGCGCTGGGCTCGACGGGCTCGGCGTCCTGCAGGACGGCCCGGGTGCTCAGGCTGCTGGGCGTCACGATGTTGGCGGTGCCGGTGGTGGCCGACCAGCTGAGGGTGAGGGGATCGCCATCGGCATCCGTCACCGTCGCGTCCAGGCCCAGGGTGACGGCCTGATCCTCACACTCGTCGCAGCGGTAGGAGTAGCCAGACTCGACACACTCGGCCTCGCCGCCGTCCACGATCATGCCGGTGCCGGCGTTGACAACGGGGGGGCTGTTGAAGCTGCGCTCGGTGGCGTTGAAGACGAGCAGGTCGGGGCTCGACCAGGTGCTGCCGTCGTAAACCGCCAGGGCCAGGGTGTATTCGCCGCCCTTGTCGGGGAAGAAGGTCGTCGTGGCGGCGTTGCGATCCGAGAAGCTGGCGTTGCTGGCAGCAGAGGTCGTGGGACGGGACTGCAGGGACCAGCGGTACTGCAGGGTGTCGCCGTTGGGATCGAAAGAGGCCGAGCCGTCCAGGCTGTGGGCGGTGCAGTCCTCGCCGGTGAGGTCGTCGCCCGCAGCGGCCACAGGGGCCAGCGGGTTGTTGGACGACACATCGACGATGGCGGTGTCGGGCAAGGAGGTGCCCACGCCGCTGTCCACGATCAGCGACACCACGTAGCGACCCCCGACATCGGCGGTGAAGGCCGCGCTATTGCCCGTGGCGCTGAGGCCGGTCAGGGCGCTGCCGGTGGGCACGGTCTCGAAGGCCCAGGTGTAGTCGAGGTCGCGGCCGAGGGGGTCCCAGGAGCCCGAGCCGTCGAGGGTGAAGTTCTGTCCCTCGTTGCCGGCGAGGTCGGGGCCCGCGTCCGCCACCGGCAGGTTGCCCTCGGTGAGGTTGATCAGCAGGAAGTCCGCCTCGGAGACCTCGCCGCTGGTATCGGTCACCCGCAGGCCCACGATCCAGGTCCCGGTGGCATCCGGCCGGAAGGTGGTCTGGGGGTTGGTGGTGCCATTGCCATCGAACTGGTAGTTCCGGCGCAGGGCCGAACCTTCCGGGATGGAGTCAAAGAACCACTCGTAGGTGATCAGATCGCCGTCGGGGTCGAAGGAGGCGCCTCCGTCCAGGCTGATGGCGTCATCGGTGGTGATGTCGAGATCATGGCCCGCGTCCGCGACGGGCGGGCTGTTGATCTCAACGTCTTCAATGACCTCTTCCTTGTCCCCGCAAGCGAGGACCATGGCGAAGGGCAACAGCAACCCGAATCGGGACATGCGCATGCGTCGTTCTCCCGGAAAGCCTAGTTGGCCGTTCCTTCGCAGCTATAGTTGATGGTCACCGTGTCCACGTCGGATTCGGCGCAGTCCCGGACATCCAGGCTGGCGGTGAACACCATGGTGCTCGCCGAGCCATAGGTCGCGGACTGGGAGGGCACGGTGGCCCGCGTGATCGAAGAGTTGGGCGACGAGAAGACCAGGGTGCGGGTGCTCTCGGACCAGGTGTAGTTCAGGCGGTCGCCGTCGGGGTCGGTGGACGCGCTGCCGTCGAGTTCAACCCAGGAGGCCGAGCAGTCCTCGCAGCTCCAGATATAGGAAGAGGCGGTGCAATCGGCCTCTTCTTCGATGACCTGGTCGTCACCGGCGTTGGCGATGGGGCTGCGGTTGAGGCCCTCTTCGTCGATGTAGACGGTGACCAGGTCGGGGTCGGACCAGATCTCGCCATCGTAGACCTGCAGCTGGAAGATGTACTCGCCGCCGATATCCCAGGTGAAGCCGGGGTCGGGGGCGGTGGGGTCGTCGAAGTTGGCGTCGGTGACCGTAGAGCCGACCGGGGCCTGGTAGAGGGTCCAAGCATAGGTCAGGCTGTCGCCGTCTTCGTCGTAGCTACCGAAGCCGTCGAGCCGCAGCGGGTTGTCGGCGCAGCCGCCCAGCTCGAGGGAGTCGCCGGCGTCCGCCACGGGCCAGTGGTTGTCGCTGCCCACCGAGAGGTAGCAGATGTCGGGGCTGGAGTAGTTCACGCCGTCGGAGACCACGAGGCTGACGGTGTAGCCGCCATCGCAGTCGGGCACGACCGAGGGCGTGGCGCCACTGGAGTTGTGCAGGTCGGTGCTGTCCAGGGCCGAGCAGGCGGGGGCCGAGGTCAGGGTCCAGGTGTATTCGAGCTGGGCGCCTTCGGGGTCCGAGGAGCCGGTGCCATCAAAGACGCTCTCCACGGAGACCGTGCCGGTGATGTCGGGCCCGCAGTCGGCGGTGGGGGGCTGATCGCCCGAAACCACCGAGACGACCACATAGTCGGCGGAGGATTCGCCGTTGGGGTCGCTGACGACCAGGGCGAGCACGTAGTCGCCGGTGGCATCGGGGGCGAAGACCGGCGCGATGGCGGTATTCGACGCGTTGTCCGACAACGCAGTGACATCGATCGCGGAGCCGGTGGGCACCTGCTCGAAGGTCCAGGTGTAGAGGGCCTGGTCAACCGTCGTATCGCAGACGGTGCTGGCGCTGCCGTCCAAGGTGGCGGTTGCACCCAGCGTGATGGTGAGATCCGCCCCGGCGCTGGCTGTGGGGTCTGCGCAGACGACGCCGGTGTCCACGGGCTTCTCACCCGTGCACGACACAAGGGCGAGGGCGAGGAGGAGCGGGGCTGCGGGGTTGTGCCACCGGGACATCATGGGGGTCTCTCCAGGGTGACCGGGCTTTGCCGTCAGGGGTCGGCTGGCGGGTCTGCTCGATTCAGGCGTGCAGTCTATGAAGAAGGTCAGCGGATCGTCAACGGTGAACCGCATGGCAGGTCCGGAAAGAGGGCGGGAGGTCGCCTTGCAAGCGGTGCTCCGAGCCCTCTCTCCTTCAGATGCCAGTGTGCCGCGAAGGTCACTGGGTCGCTACCCCCCGGTGCGGACGGCGCCTTGCCCTCCTGGGGGCCGTGATTACAAACCGGCCCCGGTGTTGACGGCGGACCTGCTGGAGCGTGACTGAGATGGGCTTCTTCGACTTTCTCTCTGGTGGCCGCGAAGGTCAGGTCAAACGCCACGCCAAGCGCGTGCGCAACCTCAACGCCCAGGCCGAGGACCGCCAGGTCAGCGCCCACTGGCTCGCAGAGAACGGCACCGAAGAGGCCGTGCTCGGCATGCTGGGCCGCTTCGAGATCAACTACGAGCAGCGCATGAAGGACAGCCAGGAAAAGGATCTGGTCTACAGCCTGCTCAAGGGCCTGGGCTCCGCGCGGGTGGGCGAGCCCATCCGCCTGTGGGTTCGCAAGAACCAGGCCTTCGCCCGGCCCCTTCAGCTAGTCGAGGAGCTGGAGGGTGCCGACGCGGCCGTGGACGTGCTGCTCGATATGCTCGGCCGTGAGGTCGACCCCTTCAAGCCCGAAAAGAAGCGCCAGATCCTCATCAAGCTGAGCGACTACAAGGACCCTCGGATCGTCGAGCGGGTGCCGGCGGTGCTTCAGGACTTCGATGAGGGCATCCGCTATGCCGCCGCCGAGGCGCTGCTGTCCCAAGACGCCGATCCGGCCACGGTGCGGCTGGAGCTTGCGCGCGCCCTGGCCAACCGCGAAGAAGAGTCCAACCGCCTGCGGGTGCGCATCGCCGAGGCCTTCCACCAGCGCGGCTGGGACCTGGGCGATCACGCCGAAGCGGTCTCGGAGCGCCCGCCGGTGGGCTGGACCGTGAACGCCGACGGCAAGCCCATTCCCGGCTGAGCGAGGCGCGTGGGGCGGGCCCTGCTGCCGCCCTACCAGGCCGACAGGCTCTCGTCGTAGCAGACGCCGTCGGCGATGTCGGCGCACTCCTCGTCCATCACGCAGCGCTTCTGGTCGGCGAAGGCCTGCTGCAAGGACTCGTCGGTCCAACCGTCGTAGAGCTCTTCTTGCCGGCTGCACTGAAGCTCGCAGTCCTCCTGGCCGACGCGAGGGGTCTCGACGTCTTCACAGGCCAGCAGCTTCTTGCAGGTCTGGGTGCAGGTGGGTTCGCAGCCGGCCACCCAGGCGCCCAGGGCGCCCAGCAGGACGAAGATGCGCGGGGCGGCGGGGGCCGACCTACCAGACCGGGGCACAGTACCCGTCGGCGAGAAGATCACAGGCAGTCTCCGAGACGCAGTCCATCCACAGGGCGACCTCTTCATCGTTGGTGAAGGTCACGTCGTCCTGGTTGGAGGGGGTGTACTCGGAAGGCTTGTAGTCCTTTCGAATCTTTCCGGGGTTGTCCAGGGCAGAGGTGCACTCGTCCAGGCACTTGTTGAGCAGCTCGGACTGCTGCCAGCCGGCGCTCTGCAGACCGCACTCGTTGGTCTGGTAGAGGGTGTTGCAGGTGCTCTCGCAGTCGGGGCCGCAGCCCGCGAGCAAGGTGCCCGAGAGGGCGATGGCCGTGGCGAGCGCAGAGTGGCGGATGCGCATGGCTCCCTCCAGGAAGACGGAAGGCAGGGTAATCAGGGGGGCGCGTCCCCGTCAACGCAGCGCCGAGCGCCCTAACCAGCCCCTGACCGCTTCATGCACGTCCTCCAGGTCTCCCCCTATTTCCCGCCTACCTGGGCCTATGGCGGCATCCCACGGATCGTGGATGGCCTGTCCCGCGCGCTGGTAGCGCGTGGCCACCGCCTGACCGTGTGGACGACCGACGCCTTTGACGGGTCGCGGCGGGCCGGCCTGCCCCTCGACCGGGACCACCGTGGGGTGCGGGTGCTCACCAGCCCCAACCTGTCGAATCGCCTGGCTTATGGGCAGCAGCTCTTTCTGCCCCGGGGCGCGGGCGCGGTCGAGGCGGCCTTGCTGGCCGATCCCCCCGATGTGGTCCACCTGCACGGGCACCGGCACCTGCTCAACAACCTGGGCGCCCGCCTGGCCCGGCGGGTCGGGGTGCCCTACGCCTTGACCGCCAACGGCACCCTGGAGCGCCACGAGCGCAAGGTGGGGGCCAAGTGGCTCTGGGATCAGGCGGTCTCCGGGCGGATCCCCGCAGAGGCCGACCGCTGCATCGCGGTGACGGCCCACGACGCGGCGGCCCACCTGCGCTGGGGGATCCCGGCGGAGCGGCTGGTGCGCATCCCCAATGGGCTGGATCTGGCCGAGTTCGAGGCGCTGCCCCCGCGGGGCCGCTTCCGGCAGCGGGTGCTGCCCGCGCACAAGGGGCCGCTGGTGGTCTACCTGGGGCAGGTGAGCCCACGAAAAGGGGTCGAGCACCTGGTGCAGGCCTTCGCGGGCGGTGGGCCGGCGGGGGCGGCCCTGGTGGTGGGCGGCAACGATATGGGCGGGCTCGCCGCGGCCCGGGCCGCCGTCGCCCCGGGCGCCCCCGTGCACTTTGCGGGGCTGCTGCCCGGCAAGGAGCGCCTTGAGCTGCTCGCCGATGCCGACGTGCTGGTCTATGCCTCGGCGGGGGAGATCTTCGGCCTGGTGCCCTTTGAGGGCCTGCTATGTGGCGCGCCGGTGGTGGTGTCGGATGATTGCGGCTGCGGCGAGGTGATCGCCGAGGCGGGGGCCGGGCTGCTGGTGCGCCATGGCGATGTGGCGGGGCTGCGGGCTCGCATCGCCACCCTGCTGGACGACCGGGTCGCGGCGGCGGCCATGGTGCGCCGCGGCCGGCGATATATCCATGACAGGTTGGCCTTTCCGGTGGTAGCCGCCCACCACGAGGCGCTCTACCAGCGCATGATGGCAGGCAGCCCGGAGGCCCCATGACCCGCGAGATCCTGCTGCGGCGACTGGCCTGGCTGCTGCTGGCGGCGCTGGTGGGCCTGCTCTACGCCGGCAGCCTGGACGCCCCCTTTGTCTATGACGACAAGATCGAGGTCATCGGCAACCGGACCATCCGGGCGCTGACCGAGTGGCGGGCGGTGCTCGCCTACAATGTGTCGCGGCCCCTGGTCATCCTGAGCTATGCCTGGGACTTCTCGCGATTCGGCCTGGAACCGCGGGGCTACCACATCGAGAATGTGGTCCTGCACCTGCTTTCGGTCGGGGCTGCGCTGGAGCTGGCCGCCGCCGTGGGCCGGCTCTTCCAGGTCGCGCGCCCCCTGCGGGTGGGCGGCCTGGCCGTGGCCTTGTGGGCGGTGCACCCCATGTTGACCGAGGCCGTGGCCTATACCACCGGCCGCTCCGAGACCCTCTGCGGGCTCTTTGCCTTTTTGAGCCTCGCCGCCTGGGCGACAGCGCTATCGGCCGAAGGGGAGGGCAAGGCGGGGTGGCCCTGGCGCCTCGCCGCAGGGCTGGCCTTCCTGGGCGCGGCCGGCAGCAAGGAGGTGGGCTGGGTGCTGCCGCCGATGCTGGCCACCTTGGAGCTGCTGGCCCCGCGCACCGGCCCCCTCGATCGGCGCAAGGCCGCCTGGTACCTGCCCTTTGTGCTGTTGCTGGGCGCGGGCATCGCCTTGCGTGTGCAGGCCGTGGGCCACCTGCTGCCCAAGGAGGCCGACCGCAGCCTGGGCGTGCAGCTGACCACCTCGGCCGAGGTCTGGCTGCACTACCTGCGGCTATGGCTGCTGCCCCTGGGCCAGACCCTCTTTCACGATCAGCCCGACGTCAGTCCCCTGTCGCTGCGGGGCCTCGCGGCCTGGCTGGAGCTGGCTGCTGCTGGTGGGCGGCGGCATCGCCTGGGGGCGGCGGCGGCGCGGCGGGCCTGGCCCTGGCCTGCGCGGCCTGGACCCTGCTGCCCAGCACCTCCTTCTTGTCGCTGAAGGAGCATCTCTCCGAGCACCGCAGCTACCAGGCGGGCCTCTTCCTGGTGCTGGCGCTGGCCTGGTCCCTGCCCGCAAGCTGGCACCGGCGCGCCGCGCCCGTGGCGGCCATGCTGGTGCTGGCGGCGGCCGGCGCGACCCTGCTGCGGGTGCAGGTCTGGGGCAGCGAGGTGCGCTTGTGGGAAGAGGCCACCCAGCGCCGTCCCGAAGCGGCCGAGGCCTGGTATGGATTGGGCGATGCGCGGCGTTTCGCCAAGGACTTCAAAGGGGCCCGGCAGGCCTACCAGCGCAGCGCCGAGCTGGATCCGGAGCGCCTGGACACCTGGAATAACCTTGGTATAGCAGCGGCAGAGGTGGGGGATGCCGACGAGGCGCGGCGGGCCTGGCGGCAGGCCCTGCGCATCAAGCCGTCTTATTGCCGGGGCCACAACAACCTGGGGTCGCTGGCCTACCGGGAGCAGCGCTGGGACGAGGCCGTCGGCGAGCTGCGCAGCACGCTGGCCTACTGCCCCGCCGACCCCATCGCCCACTACCTGCTGGGCAATATCTACTATGGTCCGCGCCGCGACAAGGAGCGCGCCATCCTGCATTACGAGGAGGTCATCCGCAGCGCCCCGGAATTCGACCACGCCGACCTGGTCAAGCAGCGGCTGCTGGAGCTGACCTGGTAGGGGTCAAGCGGCCACCCAGCGCGAGAGGGCCCGTCCCAGCCGCCAGGCCTCGTTCATGGAGCCGCTGGCCACCGCGTCGCCCAACAGGCGGGCCAGGGGCCGCGGCCGCAGGTAGAAGCCCAGCCAGGCCTCGCGCAGCAGAGCCTGGAGCTGCTCGGGGGGCAGGTCGCTGATCACCGCGCGGTGCGCGTCGGAGTCGAGGGGGTTTCGGGCCCCCTGCTCGGCCTGTCCCCCGCCGTGTGAGAGGAAGAGGGGGGTGCCCGGCATGGCCACCAGGGAGGAGAACTGCACATAGTCCGCCTGCAAGCTGCGACAGAAGGCGATGGTCTGGCGCACCTCGGCGATGCCCTCCCCGGGCGCGCCGAGGATGATGTAGGCGAGGCTGCGGATGCCGGCCGCGCGGGTGGCGGCGAAGGCCACCTGGGCCTCGTCCAGGGTGACGTCCTTGCGCAGAAGCGCCAGGGTGTCGGCATTGCCGCTCTCCACGCCATAGGCGACGGTGCGGCAGCCGGCCCGGCGCATCAAGCGCAACAAGGGCAGATCGACCCCGTCCACCCGGCCCTCGCACTTCCACTCGATGTCCAGCCCGCGGGACAGGATCTCCTCGCAGATGGCCGCCACCCGGCTGCGCCGCAGGGTGAAGTTGTCGTCGTAGAAGTTGACGAAGCCGATCTGGTAGCGCTCCTTCAGCTCTTGCAGCTCGTCCACCACATCGACGGCTTGCCGGGCACGCCAGCGGGACCCGCTCACGCTCTTGTCGCAGAAGCTGCACCGGAAGGGGCAGCCCCGGCTGGTGATCATCGTGGCAAAGCCCGGCCGGGTGGCAAAGAGGTAGCGGTAGGCGCCCATGGGCAGCAGATCCCGCGCGGGCAGCGGCAAGCGGGCAAGATCGGGGGCCTCCACCGCCGCCCGAAAGGGCTGCCCGGGGGCCAGCACGCCCGGCGGAGGGCTGCCCGAGCTGCCGGCCGCCCACCAGGCCAGCAGGGCCACGGCCACGCTCTCGCCTTCGCCCACCACCGCGGCGTCCAGCTCTGGCATCTCGTCAAAGACCGCCTCGCGCACGGCCGTCGGGTGGGGGCCACCCAGCACCAGGTGCCGGGCGTGGGGGCGGGCCAGCTTCGCCGCGCGGGCAGCCACATCGGCCACGGGGGTCATCGCCGAGAGGCCGATCACATCGGGCTTCTGACGGGCCATCTCGGCCTCGAAGCGCTCCCAGCTCCACCCCAGGACGAAGGCGTCAATCAGGTCGACCGCGTGACCGGCCGCCCGCAAGCTGGCCGCCACATAGGCGAGGCCCAAGGGCGGCACCGCCAGCCCGGCATCCCGGACATCACGGCGTGGGGGGCGGACCAGCAGGACGCGCATGGGCCGAGTCTACCCGCGCGCCCTGCTCGGGC
>JAGYJW010000059.1 GCA_018401435.1 Deltaproteobacteria bacterium
CCCCCACCGCATAGACCCCGGGCAGGCTGGACTGGTAGTTGTCGTCCACGCGGATGAAGCCGTCTTCGTCGGTGTCGATGCCCAGGGCGTCGCAGCGCACCCCCTTGAGCATCGGCTCGATGCCGGCGGCCACCAGCGCCTTGCGGGCGCGGGCCTCGCGACCGCCGGTCAGCTGGGCCACCACATCCAGCCCGTCCCATTCCAGGGACAAGACATCGGCCCGGGCCGAATAGAGGCAGCCCCGGCGCTCGAAGCCCCGCAGCAGCTCCTGGTTCTGCTCGTATTCCATGCCCGGCAGGGGCTCGTCATTGGGGTCGAGCACGGTGACGGCCACGCCCAGTGCGGCGAAGATCGAGGCATATTCAAAGGCCAGGGCCCCGCTGCCCACCACCATCAGCGACCGCGGCAGGTAGATCATCGACAGGATCGAGTCGCTGTCCAACACATGCTCGTGGTCCACCGGCAGGTGCTCGGGCGCCCGGGGGCGCCCCCCGGTGGCCAGCACCACCTTGCGGGTCTTGAGCACCTGCTTGTCGCCGCCGAGGCCGGTGACCTCGACGGTCTGGGCGTCCACCAGGCGGCCGCGGCCATGCAGGCTCACCACCCCCGAGCGGCTCAGCCGGTTGGCGATGCTCTCGGCATGACCCGTGGTCACCTCGCCCAGGCGCGCCATCAACGTGGCGATCTCCACCTCGCCCTGTTCGGGCAGCAGCGGGTTGGCGCCGGGCTGCCGCAGGTTGCGCAGCGCCGTCTCGCGCAGGGTGCGGCTGGGGATGCTGCCCCGAAAGACGCAGGTCCCCCCCACCTGCGAGGCCATCTCCACCACCGCCGTGCGGGCGCCCAGGCGCCGGGCCTGGCTCGCGGCCGCCTGGCCGGCGGGCCCCGCGCCGATCACCACCAGGTCGAAGTCGAGCATGGCTCAGGCGCTCATGCTGTTGATGGTCTGCAGCACCACGGATCGGCGGGCCAGCAGGTCCTCCACATCGTCGTCATAGAGGTTGAGCACCTCGAGGGTGGGGTTTTGCCGGACCTCGCCCACCAGGGTGGGATCCCAGGTGTAGGGCACCAGGGCGGCGGCCAGGGCCACCGAGATCACCGCGTCCCGGTGCTCGGTCGCGGCCAGGGGGCTTCGCTTGAAGCGGATGCAGGCCCGCACCGGCGAGGGCAGGCGCCACAGGTCGGCCACCCGCAGACCGACATCCACCTCGACGTCTTCGACCACCCGGTTGAGGGTGGCGTCGTCCAGGTCGATCTCTTCGGCCCGGGCCACCCGCACGGTCTCGGCCAGGACGACGGGCGCGCCGATTCGCCGCAGCAGGCCACACAAGAAGGCCGAATCCACGCTCATGCGGCGGGCGCGGGCGACCTCGCGGGCCCACACCGCGTTGGCCAGCGACTCCTTGCGCAGCACCTGCATCTGGGGGCAGCCCGCCTGGTCGTTGAAGACGCTGCGGGCCAGCACGGCGCTGACCGCGATCTCACCCAACAGGCGCATGCCCAGCCGGGATACCGCCTGCTGCAACGAGATCACTCCACCCCGGGCAGAGAAGGCCGGCGAATTGGCGACTCGAAGCACATGGGCGGCCAGGCTGGGATCGCGGTGGATGAGGGCGGCGAGTCGGCGGACATCGGCGTCCGGGTCGTCCACAAGGCTCATCACCTCGGACACCACCACCGGTAGCAGCGGCACCTCGACCTCGCCTCCGCTCATGCGTGACTGCACGGTATGTACCAGGTTCTGATGCATCCTTCGCTCCTCTCCGCAGGCTTGGCGCAGGGTGTGCGCTTCCCTCAACCCGCTGGCCTCCAATCGGCTAGGGCAGGGCCGGCTTGAGCCCCTTGGCCGCATCGGCCCGCTTTCCTTGGGGAAAGCCCACTCGATCCAGAGGAGCACCCGGCCCGTGAAGCCGCCGCCCGTCCCCACCTTCGGCCCCGCACCGATGCTGGCGCTCGTTGGTGTCGCCGGGCTGTGGGCGGCCGGATTTGCCGCCTGGTGTGTGCTGGGTGAGCCCGTGGCGGCCCATGACGACGCCAACCTGCTGCTGTGGGCCGTGGACCTGCAGGACTGGCTGGCGGCAGGGGCCCCGCTGCCGGTGCCGCCCCAACCGCCGCAGCGCCCCTACCCGCCGCTGGTCCGCTGCTGGCAGCCCTGCTTAGCGCTGCTGGGGGCGCACCGTGGGCCTGGCCCTGGCATCCGCCTGGCCCTTCATTAGGGCCTGCGGTGGTGGCGGGAGGCTGAGCCTGCCAGGGCCGGCTGCCGCCAGTGGGCCTGCTGGCGGCGGCGGCGGTGCGCCGCCTGCCCCCTGTGGTCGCTGGGCGCGGCAGCTTCCACCTGGAATCCCCGTCGCCTGCGCGACGGCGCCGCAGCGGTGCTGGCGGGTGCCGAGGCCAGCGAAGAGGTGGCGGCCCGCGCTGGGTCATGACCGCCGGCGCTCTGCGGCACGGCCTCGCCCTGCTGACCAAGTGGACCGCGATCCTCTTCCTGCTGCCGGCCTTCCTGCTGGCCCTGGGTTGCGCCGGGCAAAAGGGGCGCCGGGCCGTCCTCCTGGCGGGTCTGGGGGGGCTGATTGTGGCATTTCCTTGGTATACCGACAGTATTTCGCCGCTATGGACCTTCCTGACCCGAAACCTCGCAGGAGACTACAGCGGCGAGCGCGCCAGTCTGGGCGATGCCGCCGCCTTCTACCCGTCGCGCTTGTTCACGGGCGTCTTGGGCACGCCGCTGCTGGTCTGCCTGGCGGTGGGGGCCTGGACGGCAAAGGGGCGGTCCTGGCCGGCCCTACTATCCCTGTTGAGCCTGGCGGCCGGCCTCGCCCTGCTCACCCTGCAGCCCCTGGGACCAGCGCTACCTGCTGGGGGAAGCGGCCTGCGGGGCCGGCCTGGCCTGGGGCCCACCGCATGGGGCGGCCGCCTTGCTGCTCTTGCTGGGCGTCGGCCTCTGCTGGCCTTGGCGGGGAGGGGTGCTGCCGCCTGCGGGGCTGCCCGCGGCCCTGACCTCCAGCCTGGTGGTGGATCGGACGGCCTGCGTCGGGCGAGCCTGAAGGCCGAGGCCCGAGCTGCGGCGGCCGCGGTGGCGCCTGTCCTGGGCCCCGCCAGTCCCGGCCCGCGCCCATCCCCCTGCGCCAGGCTGCGGGGCCCACCCGCCGGCTGGCGCCGCCCCGACCGCCCGCAGTGGTGCACTGATGGACGGGTCAGGCGCAGCGCGATAGAGCGCAGCCGGTGGGCCGGCCCTGCGCCGGGGCGCCTCGGTCCCAGATCAGCCGTCCCGCCGCCCGAGAGGCCGACCTGACCCGGCGGCTGTCCGAGGAGTCGGGTGGCGAACTAGTCCCCTCCCCCAGCCTGGCCGATCGGGCCTATGTGCTGGAGAGCCTGCCCTTGACCGATCTGGCAGCCATGCGGCCAGCCTGGTGACCTCGCCGCAGAGGGCGACCCCTGCCGGGCGGCGGCCCGGGGTGGGCGAGCGGCCGGCCCTCATCAGATCTGGGGCCCCCTGACGCCAAGGCCGGCGCAAAGCCACCCCGTTGGAGGCGGGGGCCATGAAGCTGATCACCGATCTGACGTCATCGAGGAGGCTACCTCAGACGTCCAATACCCGGGGCCACGCCGCCCTCGCCCGCCCCGGGACCGCCCACGCGGGTGGCCGAGCTGCTGCGGGCGGCGACCGACGCGGGGCAGCCGGTGACGGTGACATTGCACCGCCACCACCGGGGCCCCGGTCCCCCAAGGTGGCTGGCTGCTGAGCACCGAGCACATGGCCCGGGTGCTGGGCCCCACCGAGGCCGAGGCCGGCGTCATCCTGGGCGAATACCAGCGACAGGTCGAAGCAGGTGGCGCCTTCTTCCCCCCCGACCCCACCTCGCGCAACGAGTGCAGCCTGGGCGCGGCCATCGCCTGTAACAGCAGCGGGGCCCGCAGCTTTCGTTATGGCCCCACCCGGCCCTGGGTGAGCTGGGTCGAGGCGGTGCTGCCCACCGGCGAGATCATCGAGGCCGACCGCAGCACCCCCATCCCCGCCGCCTGGCCCATGCCGGGCTGGACCGAGCCCGACGTCAAGACGGCCGCCGGCTATTTTCCCGCTACCAACCTGCTGGATCTTCTGATTGGCCAAGAGGGGACCCTGGCGGTCATCACCCGGGCCCGCCTGCGCCTGGTCCCCCTGCCCGAAGCGGTGCTATCCCTGGTAGCATTCTTTGACGATGAAGTCCTGCTGCTCGCTTTCGTCGATCAGGCCCGGGCCGGGGCCCGGCGTCCCGGCCATCCCGACGCCCGGCCCGACGCCTTGAACCCGCGGGCCATCGAGTACTTCGACGCCCGGGCCCTGGACCTGGTGCGCGACCGGGTGCCCGACCTGCCGCCGACCGCCGTGGGCGCCCTCTTCATCGAGGTGGAGCACGCCGGCGAGGCCCCCCTCGATGCCTGGTGGGAGGCCCTGGACGCCGGCGGCGCCTTGGTGGACGCCACCATCGTCGCCGAGGACGAGACCGGGCGGGCGCGTCTCTCTGCCTTGCGTCACGCCGTCCCCGCCGCCATCAACGAGCAGGTGGTGCGCAATGGCATGCCCAAGGTGGGCACCGATTTCGCGGTGCCCGACGCCGCCCTGGCGGAGATGATGGCCGCCTATGCGGCTGTGGACCTGCCCCATGTCTGCTTTGGCCACATCGGCGACAACCACCTGCACCTCAACCTGCTGCCCCGCTCGGACGCCGAGCTTGTGCAGGCCCGGGCCCTCTACCGGACGCTGGCGATGAAGGCGGTGGGCCTGGGCGGCACCGTGTCGGCCGAGCATGGCATCGGCAAGCTCAAGCGGGCCCTGCTGGCCGAGATGGTGGGGCCCCAGGTGATGGCCGCCTTTGCCGCCCTCAAGGCCGCCGTGGATCCCGCCTGGATCCTCGGGCGGGGCACCCTGCTGCCTCCCCCTGGGGCCGCACAGCGCGATTGATCGCTGCCGACGCGGGGGATCGCCGAGAAAAGACCCCGCCGCCTTGTCGCAGGAGCCCTGCCAATCGGGATACCGTGGCAGCCCGTTGAAGATCTGGAGGAAATCATGTCCTTTCGCACCGGCCTGTCCGCGCTGCCCCTCGTCCTCGCCCTGTCGGTCGCTTGCACTGACAAGGTCTACCAGTACGACGGAGAGGAAGACACGGCGGGCGCCGACGCCGATGGCGGCGATGGCGGCAGCATCGAGGACGCCGACGGGGACGGCTTCTCGGAGGCGCAGGGCGACTGCGACGACGAAAACGCCGACATCAACCCCGATGCCACCGAGATGTGCGACGGCGCCGACAACGACTGCGACGGCGTGACCGACGAACAAGACGCCGCAGACGTCACCACCTGGTACTTCGACGGCGACGGCGACGGCTATGGCGACGACGACGCGACGGCGGTGGGCTGCGACGGCTTCCAGAACCACGTCGCCCAGGGCGGCGACTGCAACGACGACGTGGCCAGCGCCTACCCCGGCGCCACCGAGATCTGCGACGGCTACGACAACGACTGCAATGGCGAGGTGGATGACGGCGACATCCCCTCGGCGCCCACCTGGTACTACGACGGCGACGGCGACGACTTCGGCAACCCCGACATCTCAGAAGTCGGCTGCAGCCCCAGCACCGACTATGTGGACAATGGCGAGGACTGCGACGACAGCAACGCCGCCATCAACCCCGACGCCGCCGATGGCACCGGGGACGGCATCGACGACAACTGCGATGGCACGCCCGATGACGAGGCCAGCTGCAACGCCTATCGGCCCTTTGGCGCCGGCCCCACGGCCACCCGCACCTTCTCGACGGCAGCCCTCGACGGCAACAGCTACACCGAGAATGTGCTGATTCGCAGCTGGTCGCCTTCTACCGGCCAGGCCGTGCTGGAGCGCGCCTTTGTGGGCGCCAGCGGCAATATCACCGTGCAAGAGACCCACCGCTGCGACGGCGCCGCCGTGAAGATGACGGGCTGGGTCTACCAGGACGCCTCGGGCACTTCGGCCACCTTCACCTTCTCGACCCCGCGCACCGACCTGGACGACCCCAGCCTGATGGTGCCCGGCTACCGCTGGTCCTACAACTACACCAGCACCGACAGCGTGTCGGGCAGCAGCTGGCAGGCCAGCGGCACCATGGAGGTCATCGGCGTCGAATCGGTGACGGTGACCGCCGGCACCTTTGACGCCCTGCACATCGACAACACCTACTCGGTGGTGGATGGCAGCGGCACCATCGACAGCCGCACCGGCGTCGCCTCCTACTGGTATGTCGAGAACCTCGGCCCGGTGAAGGTGCTCGACATGTCGGGCGACACGGTGAACGAGGACCGCGAGCTGACCGCCTACACCGGCTTCAACCCCTGAGCTTGCCCGTGGCCGGCGCGGCGGGCGCTCGGCGTGGCGGCGGGCCCTGCTGCCGGAAGCAGAGCAGGCGTTGGGCCTCGCCCCAGCGCCGCGCAAAGAGGCGGGGCATCGGCGGCCGGCGCTCGGCCAGGTCGGGCGGCGGGGGCGCCTTGCGCCAGGACGCGCTGGCCAGGGCAGAGGCCGCCGCCACCCGGCCCATGCGGCGCACCTCGTAATCGACGGCCTGGACCGCATCTTCAAGGCGTGAGAAGCGCGCGACCTCCTTGCCGTCCAGGCGCACCCGCCAGCGCTTGCCGCTGCCGCCATGGTCGATCACCAGGGCCTCGCTGAGCTGGCCCCGGCCTTCGGCCTTGGCCGTGCGAAAGAGGTGCAGGGCCAGCCCGCGGGACCCCAGGCTCTCCCAGGCGTGGGCAGAGACGGCCCGCACCTCGGGGTCCACCCGAAGGGTCAGGGGGTCAAAGGCGGCGGCGCGGCGCTGGATCTCACCCAGGGTGATGGCGCCGGCCTCGATCTCGAAGCCCGGGTAGTCAAACCACAGCCGCTGCATCGCGGCAGCGGCCTCGCGCAGATCCTCGCCCTGCAGATCCAGGTCCCGGGGCAGCCCCGCCAGGGTGGGCAGGCTGACCAGGGACAGATCGCTGAGGTCCACGAAGTCCAGCACCAGGCAGTCGGCCTTGCCCGGGTGCAGGCGGGTGCCGCGCCCCACACACTGGGCATAGAGGCCCTCGGAGCGGGTGGGCCGGGCCATGGCGATGCAGGAGATGCCCGGATCGTCGAAGCCTTCGGTGAGCACGCCCACATTGGTGACGGCCTGCAGGCGCCCGGCCCGGAAGTCGGCCAGCACCTGCTGCCGGTCCTCGCGGCGCAGGTTGCCGTGCACGATGCCCGCCCGCAGGCCCAAGGCGCCCAGGGCCCGGGCGAGGTGGGTGGCGTGGTTGACCGTCACGCAAAAGGCCACGGTGCGCCGATCCCGGGCCAGCTCTTGGATGGAGCGCGCCACCAGGGCGTTGCGCTCCTCGATGTCGATGGCCTCGGCCAGCTCTTCGACCGCGAAGTCCTCTCCCCCGGCAGACAGGGCCCGCAGGTCGGCGGCGGTGGCCACCCGAAAGCCCCGCAGCTTGCACAGATAACCATCGTCGATCATCTCCAGCACCGACCGGCTGTAGACGATCTCTTCGAAGATGTCGGCCAGCGCCTTGCCATCGGCCCGTTGGGGGGTGGCGGTGAAGCCCAGCAGGGTGCCCGTCCAGTCCGGGTCGAAGGCGCCGAGCGCCCGCAGCACGGCCTGGTTGCCCTCGGCGGCGCTGTGGTGGCACTCGTCGTAGATGACCAGCCCGAAGCGGCGGCCGTCCATCAGCGTGGCCAGGCGCCCCTCGTGCAGCGACCGGATGCTGGCCACCACCACCCTGGCCCCGTCATGGACGCGGCGGTCGGCCTGTTCGACCGCCACGGCGGCGGGATCGCCCAGGGCCCGGCTGAGCTTGTCGCGGGCCTGCTCCACCAGCTCGCTGCGGTGGGCCAGCACCAGCACGGGTTGGCGGGCCATGCGGGCCAGCTCGCTGAAGATCACGGTCTTGCCAGCGCCGGTGGGCAAGCAGACCACCAGGCGGCGCAGGCCCCGCTGCCGGGCGGCGATTACCGCGGCGATGGCCTGCTGCTGGTAGGGCCGCAAGGAGAAGCGGGGGGGCGCGCCAGTAGGAGGGGGCGTCATGGTTCCTGCTCGCGTCGTCTCCGCCGGCCCGCAGCCCCTAACCCCCTGTCAGCGGGGCGGTGGATCGATGGCGGGTGTAAGCTGCCAGCCCCGCCGCCGTTTCCAGGGCGGGTGAACCAGGAGGCGCCCCTTGACGGTTGAGGTCGAGCTCGCTCCCGCGGACGAAGAGGCCCGGGTCGTGGAGCGCTTGCAGCAAGGCGACCGGGAGGCCGCAGCGCAGCTATACCGCTGGTATGGCGTGAAGCTGTACCGACAGGTCATCCTGCCGCGGCTGCCCATTCGCGAGCTGGCCGAGGACGTACTCAAGGACACCTTTCGCATCGCCCTCGAAAAGATCGGGCAGTACTCCCCCCAAGGCCGCAGCGTCTTCTTCTGGCTGCGCCGCATCGCCATCAACCGCGCCATCGACGTGCACCGCGCCCACCAGCGCCTGCACCGCAACCAAGAGAAGACCTCCACCGAAGAGACCATTGAACGCACCATGTCCCAGCCCCCGCCCCGTCCGGACCGCGCCCCAGAGGTGGCGGAGACCCGCGCGATGGTGGAGCTGTCCTTGTCGCGGCTCAACCCCCGCTACGCCCAGGCCCTGCGCCTGCGCCTGCTCGACGAGCTCAGCCGCGAAGAATGCGCCGAGGCCATGGGCGTCCAAGTCGGGAACTTCGACGTGATCCTGCACCGCGCCTCCAAGTCCTTCCGCAACGGGTACCCGCCGTGACCAACCCCCAGCCCGAGTTGCTCGCCCGCTGGCTCCAGCTTCGGCTGGACCAGGGAGCGCACGGCGAAGCGCCGCCCGATGGCCTCGATCCAGATGTGATCGAAGCCATCGACGCGCTGCGGCCGGACCTGGCGCCCGCCCCGGATTTGGACTTCGACGCCCTGCTGGATGAGCTGACCGAGGGGCCCCTGGCCCGGGGCTTCAGCCCGGAGGAGCAGGCTTCTGCCCTGGACTTTGCAAGAAGCCTGGACGCGGTCGACCCCGCGGACCCCGACGCCTACGGGGTCCGCGCCGCCCTCGCCCCCGACAGCCTGCCCGCCCCGGATTTGGACCTCGACGCCTTGCTGGATGGCCTGACCGAGGGGCCCTTCGCCCGGTCGGCCCGCCCTGCGCCGCCGCCAGCCGAAGATGCGCCTGCCAACAACGTGCTGGCCTTCCCGGCGGCCACCCCCGCCACCGCAGATCTGGACCGCAGCCGGCGCCGGCCGCGCTGGCTCGTGCCAGCCCTGAGCGGCCTCGCGATGGCGGCCACCGTGCTGCTCTTCCTGCTGCCCGCCACCGACCGCATCCTGAAGCAGTCCTCTCCCTTCGACGAGGCCCCCCCGGCCGCGTCCAGCGACGCTGCGGCGCCGGTCACAGGCGTCGAGGGCGACCTGCCCTGGGAGGAGGCCGCGGATCCCGGCGACCGCTCGACCCGCAGCCAGGATGGGGCGGTGGGCTTCCGTGGCGCGCCAGCCGGCGCGCCTGCAGACGCCCTGGCCGCGCCCACCGGCGGGGCCATCCCCCCCACCGAAGCGCCCGAGATGGAGCCCAGCCTGCCCGACGCCCTCGCCAAGGAGGCCAAGCAGAAGGACGCCGCCTTTGGGGGGCTTGGGGCCAGCGCGGGCGAGGCCGATGACGCCCCGGTGCTGGCGGGTGCACTCCCCAAGCAGAGCCCGCCCGCCGAGGAGCAGGCCAAGCGAAGGCTGGAGGACCTTGGATATATTGACGGTATATCAACGGAAGGGGCTGCCAGCCCCGGCCAGGGCCGCTCTGCCGGCACGGGGTCGGGCGGAGGGGTGGCCGGCAATCGCCGCGAGACCAGCGCGGCCCAGAGCCGCCCACCGAGCCCCTCGCGGCAGAGGCGGCGAATCGGGGACCGAGACCCGCAGCCGGCCCGCCAAACCCGCCAGCGCGGGCCCCGGCGCCCCGCCCCGCGCCCTCCGCCCCGGCAGGGGGCCGCCGCCGCCGACCTGCCCAAGGCCGCGCCGGTCGCCGACGCCGATCTCACCGCCTCTGATGCCGAGTCCGAAGAGACCCGGCTCGACGACGCAACGGGGTGCGGACCGGGGGATGCCTCCGTCGATGAGCGCGCCGAAGACAAGGCTGGAGGCCGCCCGGGATCTCCGCCAGGAGCGCCGGAGGACAACCGCAGCAAAGAAGTCCGGATGCCGCTGCCGCCCTGCCTCCGCGCGGGCCCCCGCGGCGGATCCCGCGCCCGCGGTGCCCCAGGGCAGCAGCGTGGCCCCCGGCGACGGCCTCCATCGCCTTGAAGGCGGCGGCCTGGCGGGTGGGCAGCCTGCCCGCGCCGGCCAAGCGGGGACGCCGCCACCAGCGCCCAGCTGACCGCCTATGTCGAGGCCAAGGCCCGGCGGGACGGCGCCACCCAGGACCGCCTGCTGCCCGCCCTGCTGCGCGCGCCAGAGGTGGACGTCGTGCAATACGCCGCCTTTGAGCTGGCTCGTCGGCAGGCGGCCGCGGGGCTGGGCGACCTCGCCCTGGCCACGCTCTCGGCCGGCCTGGGGAGAGCAGGCGGCGATGCGCGGCGAAGAAGCCTGCTTTACGCGCAACAGGGGGAGATCCTGGAGATGCGGGGCGACCTCGCGGGGGCGGCCACCTCCTACAAGCGGGCGGCCAACCTCCGCTGATCCAGTGCGCCGGCCCTGTCGTAGACTGCGGGGGACCACCGCGGCGTCATCCGGGTCGCGGCGCGGCGCTCTCATCCCACGGCCTCCGGCCGACTCCGGGGGGTCCATGCGCGCAGAGATCGCCACGCTGCACCACCTGAGCGCCGCAGCGCCCGGCGAGTCGGAGCGGCGGTGGACCACAGCGGCCGACAACTTCCTGCTGTTGACCGATGCCGGGGCCCTTCGCCTGGACACGCCGGCGGAGCGCTGCTTCCTGCCCGCCGACCACGTCGCCTGTGTCGGCGCCGGGCAGCGTTATCGGCTGAGCAGCAGCCTGGACAGCCGGGCGATCGCGCTCGTGCTGCCGGGGGACCGCAGCGCCCGCCTGCACGCCCTGGATCGTGACCAGCCGCTGCTCTTTGCCGCGCCGCCCGTCATGCGGGAGCTGATGCGCGAGGCGGCGTCCTGGACTGAGCGGCCCCCCGAGGCCGAGGTGCAGCAGGCCTTTCTGGTGACCTTCTGTGGCCTGCTCGACCGCTGGTGCGGCCCCCCGCTGCCCCTGGACCTGCCCATCGGCCAGAGCGTGGACCTGCGCCGGGGCCTGCTGCACCTGCTCGACCGGCTGGAGCGCCCGGTGGGCCTGGCGGACGCGGCCCGGGCGGCCTCGGTGAGCGACCGCACCATCCAGCGCCGCTGCCGCACCGAGTTGGGCCTCGCCCTGTCGGCCTGGCTGACCCGGGCCCGGGTGCTCAGCGCCTTGGAGCTGCTGCACCAGCCGGACTTGTCGGTGGGGGAGGTCGCCCTGCGCTGCGGATACCAGAGCGCTGCGGCCTTCACCCGGGCCTTCTCCCAGCACCTGGGGAGCACCCCGTCCGCCTGGCGCCCCAGGCGCTGACCGCGGCACCGGAATAGGATCCCCCATGCCCTTTCCCCCCTTTGTGGCCAACGCCCTGGCCTCGGTCAACCTGCCCGACGACGAGAAGGAGCGGCTGGCCGGGCTGCACTTCAACGACGCCGGTCATGGCTATGATCCCTTTGGCCTGCATCCGGACTTCGTGGCCTTGGGGGCGGCGATCACCCGGCCGCTCTACAACAGCTGGTTTCGCGTAAAGAGCACGGGGCATGAGCATATTCCCGAGGTGGGCCCCGCGGTGCTGGCCTGCAACCACAGCGGCCAGCTGCCCATCGACGGCGCCATGATCTGGGCCGATGTGCTGCGCCACACCGATCCCCCCCGGGTGGTGCGCGCCATCGCCGACCACTTCGTGCCGGCCCTGCCCTGGGTGGGCACGCTCTTTGCACGGGCGGGCATGATCGGCGGTTCCCGCGGCAATGTGCGCGCCGCCTTGGATGCCGGCGAGCTGCTGCTCATCTTCCCCGAGGGCGTGCCCGGCATCATCAAGCCCTGGGCCGAGCGCTACCACACCCAGCCCTTTCGGGTGGGCCACGCCGAGCTGGCCATTCGCCACAGCTGCCCCATCGTGCCCCTGGCGGTGGTGGGGGCCGAGGAGCAGCTCCCCCAGATCGGCCGCAGCCGGCGCCTGGGCAAGCTCTTTGGCATCGAGGCCGTGCCCATCCCGGCCACCCTCATCCCCCTGCCGGTGCGCTACCACATCTACTACGGGGAGCCCATCCCCGTTCATCGGCGCCACGATCCCGAGCAGGCCGACGATCCGGCCGTGGTCCGCAAGGTCGCCGCCGAGGTCCAGGCCGCCGTTCAGGCCCTCATCCAGCGCGGGCTCGCCGAGCGCCCGGGCATCTTCCTGTAGGGGCCGCCGTGCTGTGCAATGTCCTGGTCACGGGTGCGAGCACCACCATCGGCGAGCGCCTGCTGCGCCTGCTGCTGGAGGATTCGCGGGTGGGGCAGATCCTCGCGGTGCTGGGTGAGGACGGGGTCGATCTGACCATCGATGGCCACGCGGGCCGCCTGCACCGGGCCAAGGTGGACCTCACCCGGGAGCGTCGGGTGCACGACATGCTCTTTGGGGTCGCCCGAGACCTGGGGATCAACGCCGTGGTTCACCTGGCGATGCACCGCCACGCCCAGGACGAGGGCCGCCGGGTGCACGCCTTCAACGTCGAGGCCCTGCGGTCCATCATGGCGCTTTCCGAGCGCCACCCCACCGTCCGCCGCCTGGTGGTGCGCTCCGATGCCGCCGTCTACCAGGGCGGCCGGGATCTGCCCGTGCTGATCGGCGAAGACCACCCCTTGTACCTGGGCGGAAACGCGCCCCAATGGATCCGCGACCGGGTCGAGGCCGACGTGACCGCCTGCGCCCGCATGGGCCTGTCGCGCCTGCAGATCGTGGTGCTGCGCATGGCCGAGGCCCTGGGGCCCGGCACCGGCAGCCAGCTCTACGACTACCTGCAAAGCCCCGTCTGCTTCCGGCCGGCGGGCTTTGACCCCATGCTCAACGTGCTCACCATCGAAGACAGCGCCGCCGCCTTGCACCGGGCCCTGCACCACGACGCCCAGGGCGTCTTCAACATCCCCGGTGCGGACACCCTGCCCTTGTCCACGGCCATTCGCAGCTATGGGCGCCTGGGCCTGCCGGTGCTCGAGCCCCTCATCGCCCCGCTCTACAGCCTGCGCAGCCGCCTGGTGGGCGGGGACTTCCGCTACGGGATGAACCGCCGCCGCTTCCACTTCTCGGGCGTGCTGGATGGCACCCGGGCCCGGCAGGTGCTCGGCTATGTGCCCTCGCATCCGGTGGAGTGGCCGGTCACCACCGGCGAGGACATCGCCGCGCCCGCCCCTTGACGACATCCTGACGGCGGTCGGCCCTCCTGGCTGCCCCGCGCGGCTCTCCGGGCGCTATGATGCCGCAATCTGGAGGATGACCATGACCCGCAGCACGCTCGCCTTGATCTGCCTCGGCCTTGGGGCCGCCGCCTGCAACGGAGACAAGGGTGCCGCGGACACCGACAGCGGGGCCAGCGCCGATGGCGCCGATGGCACCGACGGCGCCGACGGCACCGACGGCGCCGATGGCACCGATGGCGGCGACGGCGGCGCGGGCTGCCCCGACGAGGTGCCCGAGCAGTTCCGCAACATCTGGGACTGCACCGCTGAGGCCTGCGGGGCCCCGGTGATCTACCGCTACGGCGTGGGCAGCTCCTCGGCATCGGGCGACATCGAGGTGGACGAGCAGTACTTCATCTTCTTTGGCGGCAGCGAGTGGTGCGTGGACAGCTTCACGGTCGAGGGCGAGGCCTCCAGCGTGGACCCCACCACCTACAACTGCTCGGAATGTGAAGAGACGTGGGAGTCCACCTGGACCCTGGCCACCGGCAACAGCTGCGGCATCGCCTGGGGCAGCTTCTTCAAGCAGCGCAGCGAGGAGGCCGAAGGCCCCTTTTATGGCGTCTTGATGTTCGACACCCACAGCCCCTTGTCCGGGCGCAACCCCGACAACGCCATGCTGGTGCTCAGCGCCACCTCGGACTCGGCCAGCGGGTCTCTGCAGGCCAACAGCAGCTGGGCCGAGGGCACGGCCACGCCGACCACCTCGGCCGATACCTGGCCCCACGACTACAACTATGTCAGCGACCCGATGTGCACGGCGCGGTCCACCGTGGCGGGCCCCGTCGGCCGCATCGACGAGATCGCCCTGCCCACCTCAGACGACGCCGCCCGCTGAAGCGGTCCCCCACGCAGCGACGCGGGGACCGCGGCCCCTGAACCCGGGCGAGGCAGGCCGAAGCCGTGCTCTTCCACACGCTCGACTACCTCGTCTTCCTGCCCCTTGTGGTGCTCTTCTATTGGGGGCTGCCCAAGCAGGCCCGGCCGGCCATTCTGGCCGTCAGCTCGCTCTTCTTCTATGGGAGCTGGAGCCTCGCCTACCTGCCGGTGATGGTGCTGGTCATCCTGGTGGCCTGGGGAGGCGGGCTTTGGCTGGCCCGCTGGCACCGCTTCACCGGCGAGCTGTGGCGGCGCACGGCGGTGCTGCTGCTGCTGCTGCTGCCCCTCTTCTTCTTCAAGTATTGGGACTGGCTGGCTGGGGGTGCAGAGACGCTGGTGGCGCTGCTCTCTCCGGCTTCTGCGCCCCTCCGCCTGCCGCGGGTGAGCCTGCCCCTGCCGGTGGGCATCTCCTTCTTCACCTTTCAGTCCCTGGCCTATGTCATCGATGTGGGGCGCATGGCCCGCAAGGGCGACGCTGACGCCGCAGAGACCAGCCTGGTGCGCTTTACGGCCTTTCAGACCTTCTTTCCCCAGCTGGTGGCGGGCCCCATCGTTCGGCGCAGCGAGCTGCTGCCCCAGCTGCGCGCCTTGCCGATGCTGCAGGGCGACCAGGTGGGCGCGGGCGTCTACCGGATCTGCCGGGGCATGGCCAAGAAGCTGCTGGTGGCCGATGTGGTGCGCGTGTCCATCGTGGACCCGGTCTTCTCGGACCCGGACCGCTTCACGGGGCCCGAGCTGCTGATTGCGCTCTACGCCTATACCTTGCAAATCTACTGCGACTTTTCGGGCTATACCGACATGGCCATCGGGTCGGCGCGGCTCTTTGGCATCGAGCTGCCCGAGAACTTCAAGGCCCCTTATCGGGCAACCAGCGTGGCGGAGTTCTGGCGGCGCTGGCACCTCACCCTCAGCAACTGGGTGCGGGACTATATCTACTACCCCCTGGGGGGGGCGCGGGCCGACAAGGACTGGAAGGTCTACCGCAACCTGATGCTCACCATGCTGATCATCGGGGTGTGGCACGGGGCGAGCGTGAATTTCCTGGTCTATGGGACCTTGCACGGGCTGGCCCAATGCATCAACCGCTTCCAACGCAAGCGCACCGGCCGCAAGCCCGGCGACCCGCTGCCGGGGGCCTGGGCATGGGCCTGGCGCTGGGCGCTGACCTTCCACTTCGTGGTGATGGCGCGCATCCTCTTCCGGGCCAAGGATCTCGCGGAGGCCCAGGAGGTGCTCACCGGCCTGCTGGACCCGACCTTCTTGATGCCCCGCTTCTCGCCGCTGGCCTTCGCGGTCCTGGGCCTGGGCTATGCCAGCCACTTCTTGCCGGAGTCCTGGTCCACCCGCGCCGAGGCCGCCTTTCGGCGCCAGCACCCCCTGGTCTGGGTGGGGGCCGCCGCCCTGGTCGCCGTGGCGGTCAAGCGCCTGAGCACCGGCGATGACCTCGCCTTTGTCTACTACCAATTCTGAGCGAAGCAGGCGCAGAAGGTGCCAGTGCTGATGTGTGAGAGAGGGTGGGTCTTGACACGTCACCTCCCCTTGGTGATGATGTGGAGGTACAGTCTGGATCCCCGCGCCCGCGCGCCTCTCCTCCCTTCGGCCCTGTCGCCCGCCACCGCCCTGGAGCCCGGGTGAGCCGCCTCGACATTCACCAGCAGGAGCTTCGCCGCTTGCTCACCTTCGTGAGCGGCTTTGGCGTGGTCGCGGCCGCCACCTATGCGGTGCCCGACAGCGACCTGGTGCGGCCCTGGATCCCGGGTGAGCCCGTGCCCCTGGTGCACCTGCTCACCGGCGACGCCATCGTGGTGGAGACCCACCCCGGCGTGCTGGTCTCGCGGGCGGTGGACGGGAATGGCGCCGTCCCGGCGCCGATAGAAGACACGGGCAGCCCCGAGGCGGACGCCCCCGAAGAGCCCAGCCTGGCCGAGGCCGAGCCCGAAGCTGCCCCCGCCGAGACCGCCGAGGAGCCCGCCGAGGAGCCCGCCGAGGAGCCCGCCGCCGCCCTGGCCGAGGCCCTCTCCCGATGCCGCGCCAGCCGTGGCGCGGGCCAGCCTGAGGCCCAGGGCGAGGTGTTGACGGATGGGGACGGCCTGGCCATGGCCCGCCTGCCCGACGACGCCGACGCCGAGCCCGCCGACACCGCTCGCCCCGAGCTGCGCCCCGTCGTGCCCAAGGGCCCCGGTCACGACCCGGCCCTGGCCGATCGAAGGCCCGCCCGGGGCACGCCGCTCGAGATCCCGCCCGGCGCAATGGACGCCTGGTTCTCCGCCCTGGCCCGGGCCGAGGCCGGCGAGGCCGGCTTCATCGCCCGCGCCTTGCATTGGGGCGACAGCACCATCGCCGGCGACGGCATCACCCGCACCACCCGCAAGCGCCTGCAGGACCGCTTTGGCGACGGCGGGCCGGGCTTTCTGTCGGTGCACGTGGACGCCCGCTGGGCCAGCCGCCCCGGCGTCTTGCGGGTGCCCAAGGGCGACTGGCGCACCCGCACCATCACCTTCGGGGGCAGCAAGCTGGCCTATTATGGGCTGGCCGGCACCGTCTCGACGGCCTGGGGCGCGTCCACCTCGGTCCTGGGCGGCACCAAGACCGACGCCGGACAGCAGCCCTTGCACCGATTCGACGTCTTCTACCAGGTGCAGCCCGGGGGCGGCAGCTTCACGGCGGCGGCCCAGGGTGGCCCCAGCGCCCACCTCAAGACGGCCTCGGAGGTGGCGGGCGACGGCTTCTACGGCATCGACGTGCCCGAAGGTGCCGAATCCATCACCGTCAGCACCGGCGCCGACGGCCCGGTCACCCTCTATGGGGTGGCCCTGGAGACCGCCGGCCCCGGCATGACCTGGGAGACCTTTGGCGTGGCGGGAGCGGGCTCGGGCAGCATGTTCCGCCAGGGGCAGAACCACCTCGCCCAGCAGGTGCAGAGACGCCAGCCCCACCTCGTCGTCTACCAGATGGGCGGCAACGAGCTGGGCCTGCCCGTGCTCAAGGCCGGCGACGGCAGCGCCTACAAGGAGCGCTACAAGAAGGGCGCCATGCGGGTGCTGGCCGGGGCCCCCGATGCCTCCTGCCTGCTCATCACGCCGCTGGACCAGGGCGAACGCTACCGCGGCGCCATCCAAAGCAAGCCCTATCTCGACAAGATGGTGCAGCTGCAGCGCGAGGCCGCCTATGAGCTGGGCTGCGCCTTCTGGGACGCCCGGTCGGCCATGGGGGGCAGCGGCTCCTTCGCCAACTGGCTGGGACAGAGCCCGGCCCTGGCTTGGAGCGACCTCTACCACCTGACCAACCGCGGCTTGAACATCATGGGCCACACCTTCGCCGACGCGATGGAGCGGGCCTATGACCAGTGGCGAAAGGGCGGGCCCAAGGCGGTGGCCAGCGCGCAACGGCCCAGCAGCGAGGGCTGAAGACGGTCCTCAGCCCTTGATCTTCACCGTGCAGAGCTCGCTGCTGAGGATGCGGGTGCTCTGGGCCCCGGCGCTGTAGCGCGCCTCCATGGGGCCAACGCGGAGGGTGCTGCCAGGGGCCGCACCGGGGCTGGGCCGCAGCCAGAAGGTCTCGATGCGACGGAAATGGCCGCCGGGCTGTTCGGTCTCGCGACCCGCCGCGCGGCGCACCACCGAGGCCCCCTGGACCGCCAGGGTCTCGGTGCTCCAATCCACCACCGCCGCGGGCTGCCGCAGCACCGCGTATTTGACCCAGAACTCGTCGTCGGCGGCGACGCTGCTGCCGCCGCAGAGGGTGGCCACCGCGACCTCGGGCCCGCCCACATAGTCCTTGGGTTCGTCCATCAAGCTGGGCCCGCAGCTCAGCGCGGCGGAGGCCAGGGCAGCGGAGGCCAGGGTGGCAGCGGACAGCCACCCGGCTGGCCGGTTGGAGGGTGAGCGGGCCATGAGGGTAGTGTACCTGCTCGCCGCCTGCCTTCAAAGCGGAGGACACAGAAGACCGAAAGTGGGCCTCAGAAGCGGGCGCCCCCCGAGCGCGCCGCGGCGTCTCGCAGGGCCTGGTCAAAGGACTCGGCCAGGTGCTCATAGCCCGCCTGGCTGAAGTGGATGAGATCCCAGGCGGCCAGCGGGGGCGTGACCATGCGCCAGCTGATCATCGAGCCCGGCCCACCCGTGGCCTGCTGCCAATCCCAGAAGCTGCAGCCCTCGGCCAGGGCCACCTCGCGCTGCACCTGGGCGACCGGCGCCGTGCGGGCCCAGATGGCCCAGCGCTGGCCCTTCTGGCGTTCAATGCCGCGATCGGAGGGGCCCATGAGCACGCAGGCCGCCCCCGGGGCCCCGCGTCGGGCGAGGCGGATGACCTCCACCAGGTCCTGCCGGTAGCGCGCCATGCTGTAGGACGTATCGGCGGCTTCGTTGGTGCCATAGGCCAGGACCAGCAGGTCCGGCGCGAGGGCCTGCACGCCTTGCACCACCAGGTCGGCGTCGCGGCTGAGCCAGGTGCGGGCCATGCGACCGCGAATGCCGATGCTGTCCACCAGCACGCCGGCGTCTCCGCGCTCTGCGCTCACCCCCATAAGGCGCACCTCGCCATCCCCCAGGGGTTGGAGCTGGAAGCGGTGGGGGCCGTCGGGGACCTTCACCCGATAGTGCAGCATCGTGGGCGTCTCTGCAGCGGTAGACAGCACCCGGGGGGCGGCCTCATCCACCTGCACCATCAGGGATCCGCCCCCCGGCTGACCCAGAGCAAAGATGTCCAGTCGGGCGATGGACCGGCCCTGGGCGTTGTCACGGGTGGTCTCCAACCAGCCGAAATCATGGGGGTCGCCGCTGGAGAGGGTGGCGCCAGAGAAGCCGTTGAGCCCGTCGGCGCGGCTGTCGCCCTTGCCCTCCCAGTCGGCCCGCCAGCCCTCTGTGCGGCAGAGGTTGACGTCGCTGGCCCGGTGGTGCGCATAGAGGGCGGCGGGCCACAAGAAGCCATGGCCCCGGTCGCCCAGCTCGGCCTGGTAGAGGCGCCGCAGGTGGCCCGTGAAGTAGTCCCCCCCCACGTGGCTGGCGCCAAAAAAGCTCAGGCGCACGGGCTGCCCTGCGGCCATCAGCCGCAGCACCGCGCCTGCGGCGGCGATGGCCTGGGGCTGCCCTCCAGGGGCTGCAAGGGCAGGGGCCGCCGGGTCGCGCCGGGCAGGCGGGCCAGATCCGCGCGGGTGACTGGGGGTTCTGCAGGGCGGACGGCGGGTCGGCTGGGGAGGGATGGGCCCGGGCGGGGACGCAGCGGCCGCGGCTGGGCGCTCCCGCGGCGACTCGCTCTCGACGGCCCCCGGGCGGCCTTCAGGGCTGCCGATCGCTCCAGGGCCTCGGCACAGCTGGGCCCGGCCGGCGGCCCGGCGGCTTCGGGCACGGCAATCACCTGGATGGGCACCAGGGGCGGCGCGTCCGGGGCTGCGGGGGCCGGGCCGGAGCACAGGGCCAGCAGCAGGAGGGCCAGCGAAGATGGGGGAGGAGCGCGCATCGCCGTCCCCATAGCCCCACAGCCGGGCCGCCGCCGAGCCCCGGCCCCCCCCTGCTGCGCTTGCGGGGCATGGACGCGGGCCCCGCAAGGCGGCCGCATCGCGCTTGCAGGCCCGGCCCGTGAGGGTCCAGCCCGATGGAGAGACAGGCTTGAAGGCCGATGCGCGCGCAGCCTCGCGGGCGTGGCTGGACCGGCTGCTCGGGCGGGTGCCTCGGCCGGCCTGAAGGGCAGCGCCCGGGCCCCCCTCTTCGCGCCGACTTGACATCGCCTTTGCCGAATCGGGGAACCGGCTCCCAAAGCTGCGGTCTGACCCTGTGGCCCCAACGAGACCCCGGGCCAACCCACCGAAGCGGCCCCGCCGCCACACCCGGAGTGCGCCATGACGCTGCTTCCCGGCCAGGACCTCCTGCGCCCCGCGATCCCGAGCCTCGTCCAGCCCGAGGACTTCGACTTCTTGTTCAGCGACAGCCGCGCCGCTCCCAAGCTCGGCCAGGATCCCGATCGCCCGGCCATTCTGGAGGTGGTCCAGATCTGGGAGGGGGCGGCGATGGCCATGGCCCACCTGCGTCCCGACGGCAAGGAGCTCAGCCTGGGTGGCTTGCATGCCACCTTCACGGCGCCGGGGGGAGAGGGCGCGGACCGTCCCCTCTTCCAATCCAAGGCCGGTCTCTTCATCCTGCGCCTGGCGCCGGGCTGGACGGGCTTTCTGCAGGATGGGCAGGGCCAGCGCCAGCCCCTCTGTGCGCCGGCTGCGGGGGAGGACCCCGCCGAGGTGGTGCTGCCCGCGGGCATGAGCGCCTGGATCGACAGCGGCCATGTGATCTTCGCCGCCCGCCATGTGCCGCCGGGCCGCCGGCCCAAGGCTGCTGCCGGCCCCATCGACACGCCCTTTGTGGGCGCCCTGTCGGCGGTGTCGATGCTCGCGGGCCTCATCGCCCTGGTGGTCGCCACCAGCCCGCCGCCGGCCCAGGCCGAGGTGGCCGAGGTGCCCGAGCGCATCCTGCAGATGATGCTGCATGTGCCCGAGCCCAGCCCCGCACCCGAGATCAAGGCCCAGGCCACCAACAAGGAGGAGGGGGCCAAAGCCAAGGGCGCCGAAGGCAAGGCGGGGCGCAAGGAGAGCAAGATGGAGCGGGCCCGGGGCGAGCGCAGCGCCATGGACCGACAGAAGCTCGACCAGCAGATCGCCGAGCAGGCCGGCATCCTGGGCCATCTCTCCGACAACGGGGCGCTCGACGACGTCTTCGGGTCCTCGGCCCTCAACGCCGACCTGCAGGGCGGCATCGGCGGGCTGGTGGGCGCCAAGGGCGTGCAGCTTGGCAGCGGCGGCCTCAGCTCGCGGGGCAGCGCCCTGGGCGGCGGCGGTCCGGCGGATGGCATCGGCGGGGTGGGCACCAAGGGCCGCAACACCGGGGACGGCCGCTATGGCGAGGAGGGCGGCACCTTTGGCGACGGCAAGCGCGAAGGCAAGATCCGCCGCCCCGACGCTGACTTCATCACCCTGGGATCCCTGGACAAGAGCCTGATCGACGCCGTGGTCAAGCAGCATATGAGCGCGCTGCGCTACTGCTACCAGCGTGAGTTGAACCAGCACCCCAACCTCAACGGCAAGGTGACGGTGAAATTCATCATCTCCGGAGACGGCACCGTGTCCAAGGCCAGCATCAAGAGCAGCAGCCTGGGCAATCGCGCGGTGGAGAGCTGCATGACGGGCCGCTTCTTGCGGATGAGATTCCCCGAGCCCGCCGGTCACGGCATCGTGATCGTCAGCTACCCCTTCCTGTTCTCGGCGGGCTGAGCTGGCTGGCCCGGGCCCACGGGAAAGGGGCCGCCGATGCAGCGGCTCGAAGCCCAGGGCCCGGGCCGAATCCAACAGATCCTCAAAATCATGGGAGATGGTGGCCCCGGCCTTCTGGGTGACCTCGTCTTCGGTGGGCAGGTCAAAGTCGTTGGCCCCGTAGCGCAGACCCAACAAGGCCTCGGCGTTGCGGGTGAGGACGCTGGTGCGGATATGAACGATATTGTCGAGGTAGATCCGGCAGATCGCCAGCCAGCGCAGGTACTCGGCGGTGCCGATCTCGGCGCCACCCAGATCCGTGTGGTAGGGCTTGTAGGTCCAACACAGAAAGCTGCTGAGACGGCCGCCCACCGCATCCTGGAAGGCGCGCAGGCGGTCCAGGTGGCCCAGGCGCTCGTCCAGCGTCTCGTCAAAACCGATGACCATGGTGGCGGTGCTGCCCATGCCCGCGTCCAGGATGGCCTGCTGGGCGGCGTAATAGTCTTCGGTCTTGTATTTGGCCGGACTGTGTCGCATGCGGAAGCGGTCATCGAGGATCTCGGCCCCGCCACCGGTGATCCAGCGGGTGCCCGAGGCGGCGAATTCGGCCGCCACATCGGCGTAGTCGCGCTTGGCGCGCTTGGCGACGAACATGAATTCGGCCACCGTCATCTCGTAGAAGGCGAGATCGGGGAAGCGCTGGCGCACAAAGGCGAAGAGCCGGGTGTAGTGCTCCACCCCCAGGTCGGGGTGAAAGCCCCCGTTGAAGCCCACCATGCTGCCACCAAAGGCGCGCAGGGCCTCGATCTTGGCGGCCACCTCCTCCTGGCTGAGCAGGTAGGTGTCCGGCGCCCCGGGGAAGCGGTAGAAGGCGCAATAGTCGCAGCGGGCCACACACACATTGGTGTAGTTGACGATGGCCATCTTCAGGAAGCTGGCCTGGCCCGGCGGGTGGAAGCGAGCCCGACAGACCGAGGCCAGCTCTTGCAGCAAGGCGTCGTCGGCCTGCTCCCAGAGCGCCGTGGCGTCGGCGCGATCGATGCGTTGGCCGGCGCGGACCTTTGCGGCGAGGGTAGCGAGCATGGGGCCCCCATGGGCCGGCGCGGGCCGACCGGTCAGAGCTGAGCGAGGATGGAGGCCCGCACGTCGGAGCACCGCGCGGTGCCGCCCATATCGGCGGTGTGCACCCCTGCGGCGGCCGTGCCCCGGATGGCGCCCAGCAGGCGCTCCGATGCGTCCACCTCGCCGAGGTAGTGCAGCATGGCCCGGGTGGCCCGCAGCATGGGGATGGGGTTGGCCTTGTCTTTGCCCACGATGCCGGGGGCCTTGCCGTGTGGATTCTCGAAGATGGCCACCCCATCGCCAAAGCTGGCGCTGGCGCCGGCCACGATGCCGCCGGCCAGGCCCGCCGCGAGGTCCGAGACGATGTCACCAAAGAGGTTGCCGCAGAGCAGCACGTCGAATTGGTGCGGGTTGCGCACCAGCCGCATGCAGAGGGCGTCCACGATGACCTCTTGGGTCTGGATCTCGGGGAATTCCTTGGAGACGGCCTGGGCGGTGCGCAAGAAGAGCCCATCGGACTTCTTCATGATGTTGGACTTGTGCACGATGTGCACGGTCTTGCGCTGGTTGTCCCGGGCGAATTGGTAGGCGAAGCGGCTGATGCGCTCGCAGGCGGCCTGGGTGGTCACCTTGACGGCTTCAAAGACGCCATCGGTGATCTCGTGTTCCATGCCCGAGTAGATGTCTTCAGAGGTCTCGCGCACCACCACCAGGTCGGTGTCGGGGAAGACCGCGGGGGCCCCGGGCAGGCTGCGCACGTGGCGCACGGTGGCCCAGGTGCCCAGCTCCTTGCGCAGGCGCACGGTGGCCGGGGTGTGGCCCAGCTCGGTGCGGGCGCCCACCTTGGCCTTGAGCACCACGCCGGTCTCGCGGGCGCTGGCCAACAAGGCGTCGCTGAGCAGATCGTCGTGGGTGTCAAAGACCCGCCAGTCGATCTTCACGCCCAGGGCCGACACGACGTCGCGCACGACATCGCAGGTCTCGGGGCCGATCCAGTCGCCGGGGATGAGGGTGACCGCGTACTTGGTGTGGCTTTCCGACATGGGGACCCTCAGAGCTTGTCGATGATGGCGTCGGTGAAGCCGGCGGTATTGGCCGTGCCGCCGAGATCGCCAGTGAGGTGGCGGCCCTCTTCCAGCACATCCCAGACCGCGCGCTCCACCCGCTCCTTGATGCGGTGCTCGCCCACATACTCGAGCAGCAGCAAGGCGCTGCTGAGCACGGCGAGGGGGTTGGCGATGCCCTTGCCGGCGATGTCGGGGGCGGTGCCGTGAACGGCCTCGAAGACCGCGATGCGGTCGCCGATATTGGCCCCGGGCACCACGCCCAGCCCGCCCACCAGGCCCGCGGCGAGGTCCGAGAGGATGTCGCCATAGAGGTTCTGCAGCAGCAGCACGTCGAAGCGGGTGGGGTCCAGCGCCAGCTCGAAGGCGAGGTTGTCCACCGGCAGCAGATCCTTCTGGATGTAGGGGTAGCCGGCCCCCACCTTTTCGAAGGCGTCTTGGAAGGCGCCGTCGGCCAGGGGCACCACGGCAGCCTTGGTGCAGCAGTGGATGCGCCGACGCCCGGTGTAGCGCATATTCTCGAAAGACCAGTTGGCGATGCGTTCGGCCGCGCGGCGGGTGGAGACCTTGAGGGTGAGCACCGTGCCCGGGGTGACCTCGTGTTCGATGCCAGCGTAGAGGTCTTCGGTATTCTCACGCAGGGTGACCAGGTCCACGCCCTTGTAGGGGGTCCGGATGCCCGGCAGGGTCTTGACCGGCCGGTAGCCGACGTAGAGGTCCAGCTCCTGGCGCAGGGTCACGTTGGCGCTGCGGAAGCCCTTGCCTTTGGGGGTCTCCAGCGGGCCTTTGAGGCCCAGCCGGTTGCGCCGCACGCTGGCCAGGGTCTCTGCGGGCATGGGCACGCCGAAACGCGCCACGCCGTCCGCCCCACCCGGCGCCTCTTCCCAGTCAATCGGCGCGCCCGCCGCGGCGAGGACCCGGCAGGTGGCGTCCGTGACCTCCGGCCCGATGCCATCGCCCTTGATGAGGGTCACCCGGTACTGCATCCCCTGCTCCTGTGCTCGCCTGGGATGCCGGCCTAACGGGGGGTCTGGCCCCCGGCCACCGGGCGCAGGTCGGCCAGGCGGGGGACGCAGGGCAGCGGGCCATCCGTCAGCAGGATGGCGCGATCCACCGCCCGGCGCATGCGGTCCCGGGCGGGCTGCTCGCCCTCGTCGATGATGCGGATCCCGCCGTCGGCGACCTCGCGGAAATTGGGCCTGCGGGCGACAATCTCGCCGTCCATTTCGATGTCGATGAAGCCTTCTGGATCGGCCGCCACCGCCTCGGTGATCCGGGTGAGGGCCTCGGCCTCCAGCTCGATCCAGGTGTAGGCCATGCCGGACTCGTCCAGGCGCACCTGGGCCACGGTCAGGTCGCTGTCTTGGGCGAGTGGGGCGCCCTGGGCCAGCAAGCGCAGGCGGCCGGGCCGCAGCAGCAAGGCGGGCACGGCCACCCGGTCGTCCTCCAGGCCGGGCAGGGTCACGCGCAGGGTGCTCCGGTCACCGTCGGTGTCCAGCAGCGGCTCGCCCAGGCCGATGGCCTCGGCCCGCGCCAGCAGCAGGGGGCGCGCCTCCGGGCAGCCTTCAAAGACCAGGTCCACCCGCTCGCCGACGGCCGCGCCGCCGCGCCAGGCCAGAACGGCCAGAAGGCCGGTTGCGAGCATCAGCGCCAGGGCAAAGAAGAGGGGGGCCGCCATGAAGCGGCGGAAGGCCTCGGAGCGGGGCGGCAGGGCCAGGGGGCTGTCTGCGCCCGTCGGCGGGGGCGCATCGGGAGGGTCAGCGGGCATGGCGCGCCGCTATTCCGGCGCCGGGGCCCTGTCGCGGATGAGCCTGGGGCCGCGATCGACGTTTTTTTGCGCAGGGACCGATATGCCCACGGCCCCCGCCCGTTGTTGCACCATGATGGACCTGCGCGCGAGCATCCCTGCCCTCCCCCACCCCGTCCGCGGACCCTCCGTGATGGCTGCGCCCGGCCTCGACGACAGCCCCCACCTCGCCGCCCTGCGCGATCTCGCGCTGGCCGGGGATGATGCCGCCTGGGGCGAACTCTACGAGCTCTACAACCACCGCGTGGTGGTGGCCCTGCTGGGTCGGGGATGCAGCCTGCAGCGGGCCCGGGAGCTGGCCCAGAGCGCCTGGGAGCGCGTGATCAAGAAGGCCCGCGCCGGTCATCTCGAGACGCTGAAGCTGCCCGGCCTGGTGATCCGCGAGGCCACCTTTCGCGCCTTGGACGCCTGGCGCAGCGAGGCCCGCATGGCGCGTTGCGACAGCCCCGACGCCCTGGACCAGGTGGCCGATCCCCAGGCCGATCCCGAACACCGCAGCCTCAGCCGCCAGCGCCTCGCCCTGGCCCTGGCCCGCCTGGAGACCCTGTCCCCCCGGGCCCGCCAGATCTTCCTCAGCCACCACCAGCACGGGCTGCCCGCCGAGGTGGTCGCCACCGAGCTGGGCATCTCCACCCAGCGCGTTCGCCAGACCCTCTGCGAGGTCCGCAAGGCCCTGCGCGAAGCCATCGAGGATGAAGCATGAGCCCCCACCCCGAACGCGCCCTCTTTGAATCCTGGATCTCGGGCAGCCTGGCGCGGCCCGACCAGGACGCCTTCGAGGCCCACCTTCATGGCTGCCCGAGCTGCACCGCCCGGCTTCAGGAGGAGGCCCGCTTCGAGGCCGATCTGGACGAGGTGGCCCAGGCCTGGGGCGCCCGGGAGCAGGGCGGTCTGGCCCTCTCCCCCCTGGGCAGCGACCTGCCCCCCGAGGCGCTGCCCACGCCGGCCAATCGTCCGCACCGCAGCTGGGGTCGGGGCCTGAAGGCCGGCCTGATGGCCAGCTTCGCCCTGGCCGCCGCCGCCCTGCTCTTCGTGCTGCCCGGTGGCAGCAGCCTGCCCGACTATGGCGACCTCGCCTTGCAGGGGCAGGCGGCCCAACGCGCGGTGGCCGAGGCCTCCTCCTGGACCACCGTGGGCGGCAGCTACACCCTCACCCTGCGGGCCCGCAGCGATGCGGCGGCCGAGGTGCAGGCCCGGGTGCTGCATGCCGAGGGGGGGGTGGCCCAGGCCCTGGACGCCCGGGTCGAGCTGAGCGCCAACGGGTCGGTCCGGGCCCGCGGGCAGGTGGAAGAGGGTGGCCCGCTCGCCCGGATTGGGCAGCACGACCTCATCCTCGCGGTGGGGCCAGAGGGCGCCCACCTGGATGAGGGCGGGCTGCAAGCGGCGGGAGCCGGGGCGGCGCACTATGGCGACTGGTCCTTCTTCCGCACCGAGTTGACGGTGAAGCCCGCCACGCCTTGACGCGCCGACGCCCCCCCGCCTGCTGGCCTGGCCCTGCCGTCCTCGTGGCGGCGGGGTGGCTGTCTTGCGGGCCGCCCCCAGGCCCTCCGCTGTCGGTGGCCTATGCCGGCTGCAAGGCCACCTTCGCCGATGGCAGCTGCCTGCCCCGGGGCGACAGCCTCGTGGTGTGGTTGGAGGCCCCCGGCACGCTGGCGCAGGCCGAGGTGGACGGACGGTCCGTCGCGCGGACTGCAGCGCTGGAAGGTGGCCAGCGCTGCCGGCTCCGCCGCCCTGCCCGGGCAGGGCCGAGCAGCTGCGCCCGCTGCCGCCAGAGGACAGCGGCTTTGGGCCCTGACCCCCGTCCGCGCGCGCCGCCCCCCCCGGGTCCAATCGAAGCGGCCGAGGCTGCGATGGCCGAGGGACGCTATGCCGAGGGCAGCGCCTTGACCGACGCTCCTGGCCAGTTTGGCCCCAGACCGGTACGAGAGGCCCGATCGGCGCTGGCCCGCCCTCGCCTTCGGGCCGGCGACACGGAAGCCGCCCTGGCCCACCCGGAGGTCGCCCTCGCGGCCCACCAGCGCGAGCCGCGGGGTGGAACAAGTCAACGACGCGGGCATGCGCAACTACCTGTTGTTGTCGAGTCGGGGCACTGGCGCGGCGCGGCAGGCCTGGGAGGCCGCCCATTTGCCTGACAGCCCCAGCCCCGGACGCCGGTGTGCGCTTCCACGCCGAAGGTGGATCCGCCTGGCAGGTGTCGGATGTGCGGGTGGCCACTGAGCGCCTGTTGGAGGCCCAGCGCCCGGCCACCCGGGCCGATGACGCCTGCAGGCGGGTGGAGGCGGGCAGTCTGCCGCTGGATGTGCGCATGCAGGGCGGCAACCCGCCGAGGCCGTGGCAGATGCTGGCCACCTCGATGGAGAGTGACGGCCAGGACTCCTCAATCCCGCTGATCGCGCCCGAGGAGGGTAAATCTTGGCTGGGCCTGGCTGATGGCCCCAGCGGGGGGTCGAGCTATCCAGGATCCCGCCGCCATGGCCCGTCGCATCGAGGCCGCTGCCTGCCCCAAGGCTGGCCTGCCCGGGCCGACCGCCATGAAGCCAACGCCCGGCCTCTAACTCCGGCCAGCCTGCGCAGCTTGCAGCAGGACTGGGCGGCGGCCGGGGCAGAGCTGGCCGAAGCCCGCAGCCTGCAGGCCGAGTTGATGTCGATCAGCGCCTGTGGCTGGATGAGATCGAGGCGGGTGCGCCTTGGGGCGGGCGCGCCTGAGGCCTTCCTGGCCGCCGCCTTGCGGCTGCAAGGCCACGCCCGCGCCCAGCTCAGCCTCACCCACGAGTGGCGGGTCGCGCTGGCGGTGGCCCGCCCGGACGACGTGCGCTCCTGGGCGAGCCTCGAGGGGGCCCTGGCCGCCTGCGCCACGGCCCCTTCGCCCGCCACAGCCACCTGGTCCGCCCAGGGCGGCCGAGCTCCTGGCTCCTGGGACGCCGCCACCCGGGCTCAGGTCGCCTTGCTGCTGGAGGTGGACTGACCCGGAGGCGGCTGTCGCGGCCGTGCGCAGCTGGCGGGCCTCCTACCTGCGCACCCGGCGCTGGCGGGCCGCATCGCCGAGCTGAGCCCCGAAGATCGCTCCCGCTGGGAGGGCTTGCGGGCTGCCATGGCGCCCTCCAACGCGACGCAGCGGCCCTCGGTGCAGAGCTGCGCCTCCGATGCCGCCTTGATCGCGGCCCAGGCCGAGCGTGCCTGCCTGCAGAAGAGGCCACCCGCCTGCTGGATCGGGGGCTGGAGCTGGCTGGCGGGCGGAGGGTGCAGGCACCTGCCTCCCCAAGAAGGCGAGCTGCTGATCACCTGGTATGAGCTGGATTCGGCTGTAGCCTTCTGCCCAATCCAGCCAGGGGTCTGCAGGTCGCCCGCTCACCGCCTGGACCCGGCCCGACTGGATGAGGCCTGTTCCTGCCTTCTTTGCTGCGGCCATCGCGGCCGCTGATCGCCCCTCACCCTGCTGCCCACCGGCGCCTTGCGGGCTGCCGATCTGCCGGCCTGGCCTCTGGGGGTGCCACGCTGGCGCAGCGCCCCGTGGCCATCGGCCTGGATCATGCCCCGGCCGGACGCGGCGGAAGCCGAAGCTGGCCCAGGTCGATCCGGGCCCGGGACTCCGCTGGCGGCCTGGTCAAGAGGCGACGGCCATCGCAGCCGCCTTGCAGGCCCGGGGGTGGGGGTGGACCAGTCAGCGGCGAGGACGCTCGGCGCGAGGTGCTGGGCCGCCCTGGATGGGGTGTGAGCTGCTGCATCACGCCGGCCATGGCGCATTCGAGGCGACGGCTGGCAGAGCGCGCTGCTCCCGGCGGACAACGGGCGCATCAGCGCCTCTGATGTGCTGGCTCCGGGGCAAGGCCCCGCGGGTGGTGGTGCTGTCGAGCTGTGAAGGCGCCCGCAGCGGCGAGACCCCTGGAGGGCATGGGCCTGGCCCAGGGCCTTCCTGGGCGCGGGCTCCGAGGCGGTCATCGCGGCGTGCGTCCGTAGAGGACGGGTATGGCTCACTCTCCGCCGCTGCGCTGAGTATGGCGAGGGGCTGTCAGAGGGGTCGAGGCCTTCCAACGCGCCGCTCCTTCGCCGCCCGTCGGGACGCCTGACTCTGAGGATTGGGCAGCCTGACTCCCCGTCCCTGAGGTCCCATGAAGCGCACCCCTGCACCCTGTCCTGGCTCTCGTGGCGGCGGGGGCTCCGCCCCGGCGGCCTGCACCTGCAGACCCGACCCCGACCCCGCACCGACGGCACCGACGGCACCGACGGCACCGGACGGCACCGACGGCACCGACGGCAAGTCCCAGGTCACCCGCCCGGCACCGACGGATAGCAGCCCCGAAGCCCCCCGGGTGACCCCCAAGGGCTATGTGTTGAATCGCTGGGTGGCCTGGACCGAAGACGGCAACTGCGACAGCCTGGCCAAGTCCGTGGGCTCGGATCTCCAGCGCTCCATCGGTGCCGGCCTGCGGGCGGCCGAGACCTGGACCGGGCGGCCCCTCTTTGCCCTGGATGACACCGACAGGTGGTCGGGCAACCTCGACAACGAAGATGCAGCGCGCGCCGGCATTCCCGACCCGCTTCGGGGCTACTGCCTGGTGGAGGGGCCCGTGCCCGCCGACCTCGAAGAGGCGGCGATTCGACACACCGAGGCCGTGGCCCGGGACCGCAGCAACCTGACCCAGGTGGACCTGCGGGGCAGCGCGGTGGCCGACCGGGCCGTCGTCACCCGCTCGGCCCTGGATGAAGCCGTCGTCTCGGGCGCCTTCGCGCAGGACTACCTGGCCGCCGTGGGCCGCACGGACTGGGCCAGCTGCCCGGCCGCCACCCGCGGGGACACCGCCGATGGCGCCCAGCTGGTCTTCCTCGACAATATGCCCACTGGGGCCAATCCCGGAGAGATCCCTGCCGGCAGCGACCCCGCCACCTACCTCGATGGCCTGGTCAGCCAGCATGGCTTTGCCCTGGCCGCCGCCAGCCGGCGCATCTTGTGCAGCGATCCCTTCGACGCGGCCACCTGCGGGGTCGGCCTGCGCAGCCGCATCGCCCTGCCCTTCAAGTGGCAGGGCGACAACCTCGTGCTGTCTCGCGACGGCCGGGGTCGCCTGAGCCACGGCGAGGTGGGCACCCGGGCCTGGCTGGCCCAGGCCATCCGCCGCGAGGTCATCCGCTGGCAGCGCGACGACCCGCGCTCCCGCCTCGTGCTCAACCTGTCCCTGGCCTGGTCGCCCGAGCTGGACGGCAGCCCCCTGGGCCAGAGTTGGACCGGGAACCGCATCGACCGGCTGCTCTACCCCGACACCGCGGCGGTCTACGACGCCTTGCGGGACGCCCAGTGCCGGGGAGCCATCGTCGTGACCGCGAGCGGCAACCGCATGGGCAACCCCAATGAGCGGGGCCCCCTGCTGCCGGCGGCCTGGGCCCACCCCCCCCTCAGCGACGCGGCCGCCTGCAGCGCCTACCTGGGTGGCAATGCCGATGAGCGGCACACTCAGCCCCTGCTCTATGCGGTCGGCGGGGTGGATGCCGATGCCAAGGCCCTGGCGGTGGGCCTGCCCGACAGCGCGCCGGCCCTGGTGGCCTATGGCCACAACATCACCACGGCGATCAGCCCCGTGGGGGTCAGCCCGGTCGTGTATACACGAGCCCAGACGGGCACCTCGGCCAGCGCCATGGTGGTGGCCTCCCAGGCCGCCGCGACCTGGGCCCGCTCCCCCGACACCGACCCCGCTGCGCTGATGGCCCAGGTGCACCGGGACGCCCCGACCGCCGCGGCCGAAGCCAAGGTCTCGCCCTATTTTGCGGGGGCGTGGCTGGACGACAGCCAGGTGGTGGGGGCCTGCGTGAATGCCGACAACCGTTGCTGCATCGAAGCTGCGCCCAGCGGCCTGGATCTGGAGAATGTGGCGCTGGGCAAGCCCGAAGGCGCCCCGGTCGCACCGGCCGTAGACGCCCTGGAGCTGCCCCCCCCAACCGACGACGCCCTCGTGCACCCCCAGCCCCGCGACAACGGCTGCTCCTACTGCTTTCTCGACGTGGGCGACTCCCTGGTCTACCTGGACCTGGAGCGGGACTGGGACGATGGCAAGCTGATGGTGACGGTGGAGGGCAGCGACGCGTTGACGGGCTACCCCCTCGGCCCGCTCAAGCAGGGCAGCACCGTGACGGCCCTCACCGACTTGAGCGCGTCCAGCAGCGCCGCCACCCTCTATATGTCGCGCACCAACGCGCAAGGCGTGACCTTCAACAGCACCGCGCCCATCACCATCAAGCCCTGAAGAGACCCATGCCCAGCCTTCCACGCACCCTGACGCCCACCCTGCTGGGCCTGCTCCTGGCCGCCTCTTGTGTTGGAGGCGGCGCAGGCCCGGCCGCGCCCCCGGGCGCCAAGACCCTCACCGACCTCGCGGTCAACGACGAGGGGCAGGTGCTCAACCGCTGGGTGGCCTGGCGCGAGGATGGCGACTGCGACCGCTGGCTGCAGCAGCTTGCAGAGACGGTGGGGGGCATCGATCCGGCAGACTGGCAGGCGACCCCCCCTTTGCGGTGGACGAGGACGACGACTGGCCGGGCAGCCGCAACGGCGCCGCCGGAAGCGGGTCCCTGGGCGACATCTCCGAGACCCTCTCCGGCTACTGCATGGCCGAGGGCACCCTCGACCCGGCGGATGTGCCGCAGATGGAGGCCCGCATTGGGCGGGCCCTCGCCGCCGGCCTGGGCGAGCCCGAGCAGGCCGTGCTCACGCCGGTCTCCTTCGAGGAGGAATACGGACACTGGGCAGAGGGCTCCTTCTTCGCGCAGACCGGGGTCGCCGACTTCAGCGGCAGCTGTGGCACGGGCAGCGCAGGGGGCAGCGGCACACCCACCGTGCGTCTCGCCATCCTGGACACCTCCCCCACCCTGGGGCCCCTGGAGGCGGGGCGGGTGGACGACGGAATCGACCCCGCCACCTTTCTGGCCGCCTTGCCCAGCACGCACGGCCTGTCCCTGGCGGCCACGGCCCGGCACCTGCTCTGCAGCGACCCGGCCGATCCCGCCACCTGCCCCCTCACCGTGGCCACCCGCCAGGCGCTGCCCTATATCTGGGCCACCGGGCAGACCCTGGCCTGGGCCAGCACCAATGGCCAGAGCCTGGGCCACGGCCAGGTGGGCACCCAGCTCTGGCTGGCGCGGGCCTTGCGTCGGGAGCTGCTGAGTTGGGAACGCAACGGCGGCGGCGCCCCCGGTGATCAACCTGAGCTTGGGCTGGTTGCCGGATCACACCTACCCGGGCGGGCTGACCGAGATCGGCCGGGCGACCCGGCCGGACCGACAGCAGGCCCCGGGCAGCGCCGCTGTGCTGGACGCCTTGCGTTGGGCCCAATGCGAGGGCGCCCTCGTGGTGGTCGCCGCTGGAAACCAGACCGTGGGCGGCGATGAGAGCGGGCCCCTGCTGCCCGCCGCCTGGGCCGGGCTGCCCCAGTCCGACCTGCCCTCCTGCACCGATGTATTGCCCCGCGGCCGCATCACCAGCAGCACCCAGGACCACGAGGCCAGCCCCCTGCTGGTGGCGGTGGGCGGGGTGGGGTCGATGGCGAGCCCCTCGCGGTGTCCCGACCCGACAGCCAGCCCGCCCTGGTGGCCATGGGACAGAGCCACGCCGTCGATGTCCACGGCAAGTCCAGCAGCGCCCGCACCCCGCCCCGCAGCGGCACCTCCTTCAGCGCCGTGGTGGTGGCCTCCGCCCTGGCGGCCAGTTGGCACCGCGATCAGAACCTCAGCGCAGAGGAGGTCTTCGACGCCGTCTATGCAGAGGCCACCCAGAGCCCCAACGACCCCACCGTCAGCACCCACTACCGGCCCAGCCCCAACACAGCCGTCACGGTGTCCATGTGCGCCAGCGGCCAGGCAAGCTGCTGCGCCCAGCAGCGGGCCCCCCGCGCTGGCTTCCCCGACCTCCCAGCCCTGCCGACCCTGGCCACCCTCACTGAAGGTGCCAAAACCGAGTCGCCGACGCCTTATGGGGCCTGGGTGCTGCCGCAGCCCCGGGACAATGGCTGCTCCTACTGCGTGGTGGACCCCGCGACCGGCAGCCTCTACCTCGACCTGGAGCGCGAGTGGACCCGCGGCACCTTGGAGCTGACCCTGGCCAGCGGCGGCGGGGTGCAGTCCTACCCCATCCCCGGCCCCCTGCCGGCCGGCCCCCAGACCTATCGGCTGACGGCCGGCCTGGACGCCACCAAGGCGCTGATTCGCCTGGAGCGCGAGCAGACGGGCTTCACCATCGGCACCGTCATCGATCTCGCCGTGAAGTAGGGCCTCAGCCCGCCAGCGCGGCGGCCGAGGCCATCGACGGCAGGGTGACCCCCATCCAGCGGGTGCGGCCGGGCTGGCGCAAGCTGCCCACCGGGCGGTGGCCTTCGCGCTCGGTGCGCACCAGCCAGCGCTGCAACACATCGGCCAGCACCGTTCCATCGGCAAAACGATCTTCGGGCCTGGGCTGCAGGCAGCGGGCGAGAATACGCCACAGGCCGCGATAGACGGTGTCCAGGTGAGGGGGCGGCTCCCCCAGCGGGCGGGCGCGCACGGTGCGCCGCAGGGCGATGATGGGGTCGGGGTGGACATGGGGGGGCTCGCCATGCAGCAAGGTCCACAGCATGCAGCCGATGGCCCAGATGTCGGAGGCCGGCCCGACCGCATCTTCGTCCCCCCGAGCCTGCTCGGGCGACATCCAACCCACGGTGCCCGTGACGGTGCCGGCTTGAAAGCCAGGGACCGAAGCCCCGGCCACCCGCGCGAGGCCCCAGTCCACCACCCAGGCCCGAAGCCCACCTTCCACCAACACATTGGCTGGCTTGAGATCGCAATGCACCACGCCGCCGCGGTGGGCGCTGCCCACGGTGCGGGCGACCTGGCGCAGCAGGGCGACGGTGGCCCGCAGCGCGTCGGTATCGCCGTGGGGCTGGGCCAGGATCTCGCCCAGCTGCACGCCTTGGATGAGGGGCATCACCAGCCAGCGCTGGCCGCCCTCGGTCTCGCCGCTGTGCAGGATCGCGGGCATTCCGGGGCAACGCAGCAGGTTGGGGATGCGGGCCTCCTGATCGAAGGCGCGGCGCAGGCTGCGGCGCCGGGACAGCTCGGGGCGCAGCAGCTTGATGGCGACCGGGCGACCATCCCAGGGGCAGGTGCCCGCAAAGACCTCGCTGCCCCCCCCTTCGCCGATGCGCGCCCCGGGCGACCAGTCCTCCAGCCGGTCCGCCGGGCACCGGGGAAGGACCGCAGGCCGCGCGAAGAGGCCCACGCTGAAGGCCAGGTCGGGCACCAGGGTCGGGTGCTGCGGACAGGCATCGACATGGGGCTGGGGGACCATCGGGGCTCCGGGGAAGGGGCGGTTCAGGGGGGCAACGCTCCGGGGCGCCGGGCATATCGGTGCGCCCCCAAAGAAGATCCAGGCGGGGCCCGGGACCGGGGCGGATAAGGGTCCTTTGGAGGTGACCGTGAGCCCCCCCCTCGCCGGCCTGCGCATCCTCGACCTGTCGCGGGTCCTGGCCGGGCCCTATGCCACCATGCACCTCGCCGATCTCGGCGCCGACGTGCTCAAGATCGAGCACCCCGACGGCGGCGACGACACCCGCGCCTTCGGGCCGCCCTTTGTGGACGGGCTCAGCACCTACTACCTGTCGGTGAACCGCGGAAAGCGCTCCCTGGCCCTGGATCTCAAGGACGAGAGCGCCCGCGCCACCCTGCGCCGGCTGGCGGCCCGGGCCGATGTGCTGCTGGAGAATTTCAGGCCGGGGGTGATGGCGCGGCTGGGCCTGGGCCCCGATGTCTTGATGGCGGCCAACCCCCGGCTGATCTACTGCAGCATCCGGGGCTTTGCAGACCCCGACGATCCGCGCCCCGCCTATGATCTCATGATGCAGGCCCTATCTGGGATGGGTGTAACTCTGACACTGACGCTCCATCCACCGGAGAGCCGGGTGCGGCGCCCGCCAAGTGTGGGGCCTCCATCGCCGACCTCGCCAGCGGCATGAACGCCACCACCGGGGTGCTCGCCGCCCTCTACCGGCGCGAGCGCACGGGACGCGGCGGCGAGGTGGTGGTCAGCATCGCCGAATCGCAGCGCAGCCTGCTCACCTACCACGCCGGCGCCTGGCTGAATGCGGGCGTGGCCGCGCCGCGCATGGGCAACGCCCACCGCTCCATCCACCCTTTCTGCGTCTACCCGGCCCCCCCTGGCCACCTCGCCCTGTGCATCGGCAACGACAGCTTGTGGCAGCGCTTCTGCGCCGAGGTGGGGCAGCCCGGCTGGGCCGAGGACCCGCGTTTTGGTCGCAACGTCGATCGGGTGGCGCACCGAGAGGCCGTGGATGCGTTGCTGGTGCCCCTTTTCGCGACAGGCAGCGCCGCGGTCTGGGCCGAGCGCCTGGTGGCGGCAGGGCGTGCCGGCGGCCGCCATGGCCACGGTGGCCGAGGCCCTGCAAGACGCGCCCCTGGTGCAACACCCCCACCCGGTCACCGGGCGCCCCTTGCGCAGCCTGCCTCTGCCGCTGCTGATCGACGGGCAGCGCCTGGTGGCCCCCCGCGGTCCAGACCAGCTGGGCGGATCGGGCGAGCAGGCCCTGGCTGAGTGGCTGTCCGATGCGCCCGCGCCGGCAGGGCCGCCGGGGATGAAGTAGAGTCGGTGGGCTGAATGGAGGAGACGATGCGGCTGCCCGCTCTCTGGTTGTGGAGCCCCCTCTGCCTGCTGCTCTCGGGCGCCTGCGGGGACAAGGACGAGACCGACGACAGCGCCTCCACCGACGGCGCCGACGCAGCCGATGGTGGTGATGCGGCGATGCCGGGGATGGCGGCGAGACGGGCGAGCCCGAGGGCTTCCCAGACAATCCCTCCCCCCTGTCCATCACGGTCAGCGGCGCCCTGGACCAGACCCTGGTCTTTGACGAGCCCACCTGCAGCAGCCCCACGGGATCGAGCAACCTGCGCGTCTTCTGGCGGGGCAGCGGCCATGTCTTCGTGCTCAAGGTGGAGGCCCTGGGCACCTGGACGGGCGAGGGCAGCTTCACCGCCGCCGAACATGGCGTCCGGGCCTCGCTGCAAGAAGAAGCTGGCGGCAGCGGTTACTACTTCGCCGCCAGCACCGCCGAGACCATCGAGATGACGGTGGATGGCTACGACCCCGGCGCGGGCCAGGTCTGGGGCAGCTGGACGGTCAGCGCCATGACCGACAACAGCGGAGGCAGCATCAGCCTGAGCCCCCAGCCCATCCCCATCTGCGCCCCAGCCCTAGCCGCCGGAGCCGCCATGGCCGACGAGAGCGCGAGGCGCGCCTGCGCCCCCAAGCTGGCCTGTGCATGCTGCGCCTGCGCATCGGCGATGGCGTGGTGGCGGACTGGACGGGTGAAGATCCGCAGAGAGGGCGCAGTCATCGCCACCTTCATGGAATCACCTCCGATGGCGATCCCCGGAGATCGAGAGGTGCCGTCCCCGGCCATCGGGGCGCGGGGTGGAGTGGCTGGTGGTGCTCTTTGGCGCGGCCGAGGCCTGCCGCTACACGGTGACCTGCAAACGGTAGGCGGGCCGCGAGCTGCTGCGGCCCGACCTGGTGCGGGGTGGGCAGGTGTTGGCCCGGCGCACCGCCCGAGAGTCCGGCGAGATCGCGCTGCTGGCCGAAGAAGGGGCCCCATGAACCCCGTCGCCGCCCTGCTCCTGCTGCTGGGGGCGCCGGGCTGGGCCGCCGACTCCGACGCCGATGGGGCCTCCCCGGAAACCGACGAGGAGGCGCCCCGCGCCGGGCTCAGCCGCAGCGAGCGCCCACCCCCGGAAGCCGGCCTGGCCGCCGGGGGCGCCTATGTGCTGCCCGAGCCGCCCGCCCTGGTGCTGCTGGACCGCCCGGGCGCGTTATTCGCCGAGCCCTCCGCTCCCGCCGACTTCGCGGCCAGCGCCGGCCAGGTCTTTGGTTCGGATGGAAAGCTGCGCAGCGGCGGCGCCCTGGAGCTGGGCCTGCGCAGCTTCGGGCTCACCCGCGGCATGTCGGCCCAGGACTACCTGGACTCCTGGGGCGCCCGTCTGCTCACCCGCTCCTACCTGTCGGTGGCCACGGCGGCGGCGACGGATGGCACGGGCGATGTGCTGCTGGCGGTGGGCTGGCGCTCCTTGCTGCTGGATGGGGCCGATCCCTACCTCGACCGGGCCTATGTGCAGGCGGCCCGGGCCGCGGTGGCCGCCTGCGAGAAGCACCGGGCCAGCGACGCCCCGGACTGGGCCGAGCGCTATGGCGCCTGCCTGGACAAGGCCTACCGGGCCGAGGCCCGGGCCCTCTCGGATCCGGCCTGGAACGCATTCGGGCTGGTGCTGTCGGTGGCCAGCACCTTTGAGTTCCCCGACAGCAAGTACGTCGACGCGGGGGGCCGGGATCTGGCGGGCTGGTTGAGCGTGGCGGGTCCAGCCGGCCCCTCGGTGCAGCTCGGCGCTGGACTGGGCTGGACCCAGGCCCTCAACGGCGAGCCCAGCCAGCTGGGCCTGAGCACGCTGCTGCGCGGGGGCCTCAACAAGGCCCGCCTGCGCGGCGAGCTGGGCCTGGTCCTGGAGATGCCCACCGTCCCCACCGCGCCGGGGCTGAGCCCCACCGATCTCGCCGTCAAGCTGCCCGTGGGCATGGGCGCCGAGCTGCTGGTGGACGAGGCCTTGTGGTTGGCCCTGTCCTTTGGCGTGGTGATCGCGCCCGCGACCCAGGAGCTGCGCTTGTTGTCCCAGGGCACCTTCCGGTGGGGCCAGGCCAGCAACCCGAGCTTCAT
>JAGYJW010000006.1 GCA_018401435.1 Deltaproteobacteria bacterium
ATCGCGGGTTGGACCGCGGGGCCCATCGCCGCCCAGACCGCCGATGTGCTGCGGCCCAACCAGCCCGTGAGCCTGGCCCTGCCCCGGCCCGTGGCCGAGAAGATCACCGGCCCGACGGCCCTATTCTACTTTTCGCCCAGCTGTCCGCACTGCCAGCATGTCATGCCCGAGGTCAACGCCCTGGCCGGCCTCTCTGGCCTGACCTGGCTGGGCATCGCCAGCAGCCGGTCCACCGAGGAAGAGGTCGCGGCCTTTGCCAAGGCCTACCAGGCGGCCTTTCCGCTGATGGTGGACGCCGACGGCGCCTTTGCCCGCGGGGTGGGCGCCCGCTCCACCCCCATCGTGCTGCTGGCCCGGCCCGCTCCCCCGGGCAGCCCCGACGCCCTGAACCCCGCCCTGGTGCCCGATCCCGTCACCGTCGAGCTTTTCGAGGCCTATACGCCCTTCTCCCCCGGCATGGGATCGGTGCTGCGCCTGCGCTTGCACCCCGATGAGCCCTTCGCAGACTTTGCCGGCTACCAGGGCGATCTGAGCTGCGGCAGCTGCCATGGCCACGAGGCCCGCAGCTGGGCCCTCACCCACCACTCGGTTGCCTACCGCACCCTCTACACCCGAGAGCGGGCAGAGGATCCGGCCTGCGTGGGCTGCCATGTCACCGGCATGGGCCAGGGCGGCTTTGTCCTGGGCGATCACGGCTCGCCCTTCACCGACGTCACCTGCGAGTCCTGCCACGGGCCCGCGGGCCCCCACGACGGGCAACGAGACGACGCCACCGCAAGCTGTGTGGGCTGCCATGACGCCGAACACTCGGTGGCCTTTTCGGTGGGCAAGGGCCTGCCCCATATCGATCACTTCCGGGATGGTGCGCTCAGCGAAGATGCGCTGATGGCGCGCATCGAGGCCCTGGGCTCGGGCGAGGCCGCCAAGCCCCTGCTGGCCTTTCCCGACGGACCCACGGTGGGCAGCGCGGCCTGCAGCAGCTGCCATGCAAGCCAGGCCGCCTGGCACAAGGCTGACCCCCACAACAAGGCCCACAAGCGGGTGGCCAAGGAGCCCGCCGCATCGGGCTGCGTGGCCTGCCACGCCACGCCCCTGGCCATGAACGCGCTGCAGCCCCCCGATGCCACCGACCCCAGCGCCTGGCGCAGCGGCGAAGGCGTGGGCTGCGAGAGCTGCCACGGCCCCGGCGGCGACCACGCAAAGGCCCCCTCCAAGTCCAATATCGTCGGCCTGGGGGACAGCTGCCCCGAGTGTGTCATCGAGGCCATCTGCACCAGCTGCCACACCCCCCAATGGGATGCAGACTGGCAGCTGGATCGGCGCCTGCAGGCCATCCAACACTAGACCCCTTGTCGAATCGCTGGGAGCGAAGACCATGAACTGGACCATCGGCTTTATCGGCGCGGGGGTCATGGCGGATGTGCTGATCGCCGGGCTGCTCGAAGAGGGCGTGCTCACCCGCGATCGCATCCAGGCCAGCGACCCCAGCCCCGCCCGGGCGGCGGCGGTGCAGGAGCGCCTGGGGGTGGCGGTGGGTACGGACAACAAGGCGGTGGCCACCTCGGTCGATCTGCTCGTCCTCGCGGTCAAGCCCCAGAGCCTGGGCGCGGTGTTGCGGCAGCTGTCTGGGGTGATTCCTGCAGAGACGGTGGTGCTGAGCATCGTGGCGGGCGCCTCTCTGCGTGTGCTGAGAGGGGGCTTGCGGCACAAGCGGGTGGTGCGCTGCATGCCCAACCTGCCCTGCCGCATCCGCCGGGGCATGACCGTCTGGCACGCGCCGGCCGATGTCAGCGCCCCCGACCGCGAGCGGGTGCGGGCCGTCCTGGGCGTGATGGGCGAGGAGATCGCGGTGGGCGACGAGACGCAGGTGGACCGCGCCACCGCCGTCAGCGGCAGCGGGCCGGCCATCGTGGGCGAGTTCGTCAAGGCCTTCCTGGAGGCCGCCACCTATATTGGCGAGAGCCGCGCCGTGGCCCAAGAGACGGTGCTGGCCACCTTGCTGGGCACGGCCGAGATGATCCGCCGGGCCGCCGACGAGGGCGTACACGTGGCCCAGCTCATCGACGAGGTCACCAGCCCCGGCGGCACCACCAGCCGATCTTTGCAGGTGCTCAAGCGCGGCGCCTTCCACGCCACCGTCACCGACGCGGTCGAGGCGGCCTATATCCGCACCCAGGAGCTGGGGGCCAGCCTCGAAGATCAGCTTGCTGACTTCATCGTGGACGAGGATGCCGCCCCCGGTCAGTAGAGCTTGATCACCCGCACCCGGTCGTCTTCGGCCACCACCTCTCCGTATTTGCGGAAGGCGGTGGAGGCCTCCACCCACTCATCCTCCATCAGCTGGTTCTTGTGTTGGATGATGAAGCGGATCTGGTAGCCCCGGGCCATCTCGGCCAGGGCCTCGGGCGGCAGGTCCCCCTCTCGGACCTTGCGGGCCACCTGGCCCAGCTTGAGGCCGGGCAGGTTCAGGCCCGAGTTCAAGGAGCCCACCCGGGGGTGGCCATGCAAGGACTGCTCGAAGAGGTATTCGCGGCTGGCGGTGGGGGGCAGGTCCAAGACGGCGCCTTCGGGATCGGCCCGCAGCACGGCAAAGGGCTGGGGGTCGGGCACTTCGGTGATGGCGGGCAGGCCCCGGGCGCTGGACAGCAGCAGGGTCTCGGCCGCGATGACCAGGACCCAGCCGGGCCGGGCCCGATCGGCCAGGGCGCAGAGGCCCAGGGCCGCGATGCCAGAGAGCCGATAGAGCAGGGACAAGCTGCCAAAACCGGGTAGCGGTTCCAGGGCGAGATAAGGCAGGGGCAGGCTGAAGGCCATGCTGCCCAGGCCCACCGGGCGCCCATTCAGCACCAGGACGGGGCCGAGGGCCAGGATGACGCCGCCGGCAATGGCCAGCCACCAGGCCCGGGTGCGGCCGGCCAGGGCCAAGGGGCCACCGCGCAGGCTGTGGGCGATGGCCAGGCCCAGCAAGACAAAGCCCAGGTAGGTGCTGTGGACAAAATCGCTGGGGTTGCCCTCCAGGGCGGCAAAGTCGGGGCTTCGGAAGGAGCCCGGCCAAAAGAAGGCCCGGGGGTCGGCCGCGCCCAGGGTGCGGCGGATGCGCCCCAGGTCGGCGGCCTGCTTGATGTCCACCAGGCCATCGGCGGCCAGGGCCACGGCCCGAATATGCGCGGCCACCGGCAGGGTGAGGGCCAGGGCCAGGACGAAGCCGGGCAGCAGGCGCAGGGCGCGGTCGCGGGCCGTCACGCCCCCAGCCAGCCACCAGAAGGGCTCCGGCAAAGAGCCAGGCGCCCACGCCGGCATACCAGCCGCCCAGGGCGGTGGCGAAGAGGGCCAGCCCCGCGCCGATGCGCCAGCCCCACTGGCCGCCTTCGACCGCCCGAATCAGCGCGAGGCAGGCCAGGGGCAACCAGCCCACGCTCACCGCCTCCGAGCTGCCATTGTGGAGGTGGGCCAGGGTGAGGGGGGCCAGCAGCCACCCCACGCCAGCCACCCAGCCGCCGCCGCCCATGGCCTTGCCCAGCCGATCGGCGAAGAAGCCCCCCATGACCAGGTTGCCGAGCACCACCCCGGCATAGGCGGCCACCGGCCCGAAGGCCCGGGTGAGGGGCAGGGCCAGGGCAGCATTCAGGGGGTCGGCCACCGCCAGCCTGCCGCCGGCGGGGTGGTCCAGCAGGGCGGTGTGCACGGGCAGGGGCCCGTTCTGCTCGACGAACCACAGCCCCCACAAGCTATTCCACACATCGGTGCGCAGCCCGCCCACCACCAGGTGGACGGGATCGGTGACCAGCGGCCAGGTGATCAGCACCGCCAGCGCGGCATAGGCGAGCAGCCGCAGGGGGATGTCGGCGGAGGGGCGCATGGGGGGGCCCTAAGGTTGGGGCTCCGGAGGGGGGACCGGGGCCTCGGGGGCGGTCTGGACGCGGGCCGCGACGGGCATGGGGGGGGCAGCGATGACCCGCTTCTCCTGGCCGCCCGCGCCGCGCAGCTCCAGCTCGGTCACCAGGACCGCCGGCACCGCCCAGCTGGCGGGCAGGCCGCCGACGGTGCCGATGCTGAATCGGCCCGGTCCGGGTGCGGTGTCCATCACCCCGACGGGATCGGAGACCTCGCCCGCCATGGTGATATCCCGCAGCACGCGGCGATCGACACCAAGGAATTCCAAGCCGCGAACCGGCTCTTCTGTGCCATCCCGGTAGAGGCGGTAGACCTCGCTGGGCCGGGTGAGGCCCGGCAGCGGGCCGTCCCCCGAGAAGGCCATATGGAAGTCCTCCGACAGGGCGGGCGGTTCGATTCGACGCACCACCAGCACATAGTCAAGGCCGGCCTGCCGGGCGAGCTGCAGGGCCTTGCGGCGCATGCGCCCCTCGCTGCGGCTGCGGTCGGGGCGCACCGTGACCGCGCCGGGCATGGCGTCGCGGCGGTCGGCCCCCAAGGAGCGCCCGTGGCCGGTGCTGTGGTCAAAGCCGTCGCGGGGCACGCGGCTCATCAGCAGGTCGCGGATCACGCCGTCGCGCACCACCTCGACCCGCTGGGCCTTCACGCCCTGGTGGTCGTGGGTGTAGCTGCCGGCGCTGCGGGGCCGGGCGGTGGGGTCGTCCACCAGGGTCCAGCCCTCGGGCAGCAGGCGGCGACCGACGCGGGCCGTGGGGGGCCCGGTCTCGCCCTCGCCATAGGGATCCGGCGCGCGCTCCGGCGGCGGGCTGCCGCTGATCTCGGGCACGGCGAGCTGCCGGAAGAGTTCGACTGCGGCGCCCTCTTCAAAGAGCACCGGGCCCAGGTAGTCCGCTTCGACCGGGGCCTCGCGCAAGGCCAGCACCCAGCGCTTCATCTCGTCCACCTCGGCGGCCATCTCTTCGATGCTGGGCAGGTCGGCGGCGCTCAGCCCCACCCAGGACCGAGTGTTGCGCAGCTTGGCCCCATCCACGGCCCGGGTGATGGCTTCGATGCGCACCACCGCGAGGCCGGTGGGCAGCCAGGCGCGGGTGCCTTCGGTGCTCACCAGCACGCGCACACCCTGCCAGTCGCGGGCGATGGCGCCGCCCTCCTCCAGCTCCGATTCGACGGCGAGGCCTTCGGTCAGGCGCTGCACCACCTCGGCGGCCCAGGGGCCATCGGCCTGGGGTCGGGGCGTGGGGCCGGTGACCAGGGGGGGGCTGGGGTAGAGGTCCGGCGGGTGCTCGCCGCTGCGACCGCGGCGCGCCGCTTGCTTGGCCGAGAACTGCTCGGCCGCACCCTTGTAGGCGCTGTCGCTGGCCAGCCACAGCTCGCGGCGCAAGGCCACCTCGACATCTTCGTGGGGCAGGCCGCGCACGCGCACGCCGTCTCTCTCACCAAAGGAGACGTTGAAGTTGGCATTGTCGAAGCTGTAGTCGCCCACCCGCACCTCGGCCCGCAGGCTTCGGTAGGGCCCATGGTCGAAGCTGGTGAGCGCGCCCATGACGGCCGACGCGGTGGCCACCTCGCCGTCCAGCACCTCGTAGGCGACATAGTAGGGGGGGGGCTGGTCCCGCAAGGACATGGTGATGGTGCGGGCCATCTCGGCCTCGGCGGCGCTCTGGATCACTGGCGTGTCTGCAGCGTGGGCATGCAGGGGGGCCAGCAGGCCCAGGCAAAGCAACAGGGCGCTCATCGGGCACCCCCGCCGGCCTGGCCGTCTTCGCTGATGCCCGGCGGGCTGAGCAGGGGTGGTCGATCGTTCTGCTTGGCCTGGCGCTGCACCTCGACCTCGTTGACCAGCAGGTCGGGGGCCACTGCAGAGACGGGCACCCAGCCGCTCTCTGCACCGCAGACCCCATTGAAGACCTGCATCTGGTCGCTGGCGCCCACGATCTTCTGGAAGGTGACCAGGGGGGTGCCGATCATGTCGATCCCGCGCACCAGCTCGTCGGGGCGGCCGTCGGGGTAGACCCGCCAGGCGGTCACGGGCTTGACCGCATAGGAGTTGGGTTCGGTGCGGCCGGTCAGGGTGAAGCCGCCGGAGATATCGTCGATGATCAGCCCAAATGGCTTGTTCTGGGCCTTGATTTGCATCACCAGCGCCTGCCGGAGCTGGTCATAGGGCAGGCCGTCCTTGGCTTTGATGATGAGGTTGCCCTGGCGGGCGACCACCGCCGATCCGGGCTGCCGTCGGCCGTGCCCATTGCTGTGGTCAAAGCCCTCGATGGGGGCGCGGCTCATCAAGAAGCTGCGCAGGACGCCGTCTTCGACGATGGGCACCCGCGCCGCCGCGACGCCCTCGTCGTCATAGGGGTAGTAGCCGGCCAGCTCGACGGGTCCCCAATTGTAGAGGGTGGGGTCGTCGGTGACGGACAAGAAGGCGGGGAAGATGGCCTCGCCCACCTTGTCGGCCAGGGTCTGGCCCTCGTCCTCGTCCTTCTGGCGGTGGCCTTCGACGCGGTGGCCGAGGATCTCGTGGAAGAAGACGGCGGCCGCGCGGCCCCGCAGAATGGCGGGACCGTTGTAGGGGTCGACCAGGGGGGCCGCCCGCAGGGCCTCCACCTGCTTGCCAACGGTGCGGGCCATGGCCACCAGCTCTGCGGGGGCGGGCATGCGATCGAGGGTGGCGCCGTCTACATAGTCGTAGAAACCCAGCTCCATCCCGTCTTCTGCGATGGTGCCGCCCCAGACGCTCACCCGGATGTGGGGGCGCTGGTAGCGCACCCGCGTGCCGTCCGAACCCAAGGTGTAGTGGACCTCGTCCTCCAGCCGCAGGCTGACGTTGCTGTCGTAGACGTGGGGGAATTCCAGCAGCACGGCGCTGGCCTCGCGGACCGAGGCCTGCCAGGCGTCGATGTCGATCTGAAGCGGCTTGACCTCGCGGAGGTCGACCACGACCGGGGCGTCGGAGAAGTCTGCGCTCTGGTCTTCGCGGGCCACCTTGACCGCGTCATTGGTGCGCACCTTCATCAGGCGGCGCAGGGCGGCGCGGTAGGTCTCGTCCGCCGCCCGCCACAGGCCCAGGGCGGTGGCGCGGGGCGGCTCGCTGGAGATGGGCAGCTCGACCATGACGCGCGGCTCTTCAGAAAACCAGCCTGCATCGCGGATCTTGTGGGTGTTGTCCAGCTCGGGGCTGCCCAGCCGCAGGTCGATGTCGCCCAGGCGCTGGCGCACATCCGAGGCCGCGACGGCGGCTCCGTGGGTGGCCTGGACATCCACCACCCGGCGGTCCAGGATGCCGACCTGAATCCAGTAGGGGGGCTCGGTCTCGTCGCTCAGCTCGGCGGTGATCCGCACCAGCTCGGCCTCGGCCGCGCCAAGCAGCGGGTCGGATGCGCCCGCCGCCACCGGCGCCAGCGCGAGGCTGGGCAGGGTGTTGCGGCGGGGGGCGTCCTGGGCCAGGGCGGGCGTTGCGACCGCGATCAAGGGGAGCAGCAGGGCCGGCAGGCGCCAACGGCGGGAGAAGGAGGCAAAGGGCGTCAAGCGGGCTCCTCGGCGGGGCAGTCGCAGGGTCTTGGGCCAGGCAGACACCGAAGACCGATGGCCCGTTCCGTAGCCCGTCTTCGGGCGGTGGTCGTGTCCCGGCTCTCAGCCCTCTTCGGCGGTCACCACCACCTTGCGGCCGTCCACCTCGACGGTCTCGCCCCCAAAGAGCTTGCGGCCCCGGCGGGTCTCCACCTGACCGTCTACGCGTACATCGCCGCTTTGAATCAGCATCTTGGCGTGGCCGCCAGTCTGGACGAGGCCTTCGAGCTTGAGCAGCTGATCGAGTCGGATGTGGTCTTGCACGATCGAGTCCGGGTCGGTGGCAGGGGGCCTCGTAGCGCGCGCGGGTGCTGAGGCCCATGCGGCCGGGTTAGCTCGCCTCATGACTGCTCGACTCCGCGCACCCAATCGCAGCGCCCTCATCCGGGCCCTCCCCAAGACCGACCTGCATGTGCACCTCGACGGGTCCATGCGGGAGTCCTCCCTCATCGAGATGGCGCGCGACCGCGACGTGGTCCTGCCCAGCTACACGGTGGAGGGGCTCAACGAGCTGGTCTTCAAGCCCAGCTACCGCAGCCTGGAGGAGTATCTGCGGGGTTTCTCCTATACCTGCGCCGTGATCCGGGACGAGGAGGCGCTGGAACGCTGCGCCTACGAGCTGGCGATGGACAATATCGACGAGGGCGTGCGCTATGTCGAGGTGCGCTTCGCCCCCCAGCTGCACATGAACGAGGACCTGGGCTTCGACGCCGTGCTGCTGGCGGTGGATCGCGGCCTGCGCCGCGCCCGCATCGAACACGAGAAGAGCCCTGCGGTGGTGGAAGACGGCCAGCCGCCCTTTCGCTATGGCATCGTGGTCTGCGCCCTGCGCTGGTTCACGCCGGGCTTCTCGCGTTGGTATGCGCAGCTCTGCCAGGTGCTGCAGGACAGCCCCGACACCCGCATCTTCCAGACGGCCTCGGTGCAGCTGGCCCGATCGGCCGTGCGCTGCCGGGACGAACACAATGTGCCCATCGTGGGCTTCGACCTGGCCGGGCGTGAAGACGGCTACCCCGGCCACCACCACCAGGAGGCCTTCGCCCACGCCCACCAGAACTTCTTGAAGAAGACGGTGCACGCCGGTGAGGCCTATGGCCCCGAGAGCATCTTCGATGCGATCACCGCGCTCTACGCCGACCGCATCGGCCATGGCTACCACCTGTTCAGCCCCGAGCTGTGCGGCGCCGGCGTGGTGGACCCGCAGGACTATGTGCAGCGCCTGGCCCGCTACATCGCCGATCGGCGCATCACGGTGGAGGTCTGCATCACCTCGAATCTGCAGACCAACCCCGACATCAAGGATGTGCGCGAGCACGCCTTCGGCCTGATGCTGGAGCAGCGCCTCTCTGCAACCCTCTGCACCGACAACCGCCTGGTCAGCCACACCACGGTCAGCCGCGAGATCGAGCTTGCAGTCGATGCTTTCGATATGACGAACGCCCAGCTGCGCAACACCATCATCTATGGGTTCAAGCGCAGCTTCTTCCCCGGCAGCTACTCGGACAAGCGGGCCTATGTCCGCCAGATCATCGATTATTACGACCGGGTGCTGATGGAGCAGGGGGCCATCTGAGGGCCACGGTGCGCCGGCGCGGGCGCAGCCTACGGTAGACTGGTTCCCCCCCCTCACGAGAGGAGCACCCATGAAGGCCATGATCCGCGGTTTGACCTGTGGGGCCGCCCTTGCGGCCTCGACGGCCGCCTGGGCCGACCGTCCCCAGTGGGGGGGCATCGGCTATATGACCCAGGGCTTCGTGCTGGGCGATGTCAGCGGCCTGGGCGACAGCCTGGGCGTGGATCACCCGCCGGGCCTGGGCCTGGTGCTGGGCGGGGGCGGCCTGGCCCTGCTGGGCGGTCGGGTGGTGCTGGGCGGCACGGGCTACGCCTTGTCGGGCCTGGATGGCGAGGGCGAGGTGGCCTCGGCCCGCTTTGGCGGCGGCGGCGGCGGCTTCAACATCGGCTATGCCGTCGTGAATTCCGGACGCATGTTGCTCTTCCCCTTTGTGGGTGCGGTGGGCCACGGGGGCCATGTGCTGGTGGAGAACGGATCGGACCCCGCCATCGTGGGGGGCTTCGACCTGCTGGGCGGCGAGCGCAAGGGCTTTGAAGGCGGCGGCTGGGCGCTGGACTTCGGCGCCTCGGTCTTTCAGCTGATGTGGGGGGAGGACAGCGGCGGCCTGGCGGTGGGCGGCGCCATGGGCTTCTGGCTGCCCATCTCCGGCGATGGCTGGACCGCCACCGATGGCGGGGCGGCCACAGGCCTTCAGGGCACGCCTTCGGGCCTCTACTTCCGCCTCCAGCTGGGTGGCGGCGGCGCCTCGGGGGGCTGAGGCTGCCGGAGGGGCCGGGCGGGGTCCACCCTCAGCGGCCGCGAATCAGCCCGGCGGCGATGCCGGCCTGGCCGGCCCAGTAGGTGAGGATGATGGCCGGGCGCACGCCGTCGATGGGGGCCACGAAGCGGTTGAGGGCGATCAAGCTGTCGGAGAGCAGGAAGAGCAGGGCGCCCACCGGCGCGGCCCAGGCCCAGCCGCCACGGGCCTCGGCAAAGGCCGCCGCCCGCCAGGCCATGGCGCAGATCGCGACCATATAGACCACCACCGGCAGCAGCAGCGGGCCCAGGTGGGGGGCCACCACCAGGGCCACGGCCGCGCCAAAAGCCAGCATGGGCAGGGCCTGCAGCGGGGCCAGCCGCCCGGCCGCCTTGGAGAAGGCGAAGACATAGGCGAGGTGGCCCAGCAAGAAGGCGACCAGGCCGGGAATGAAGGTCTGGTCGCCCATTTCGAGGAGCATATCCCCGGTGAGCCCCAGGCCCAGCCCCAGCAGGCCGACGCTGCGCAAGCGGTCGGCGGGCGCGTCCCGGGCCATCCAGACCAGCAGGCCCACCATGGGCAGGGGCTTGGTGAGCATGCACAGCAGCCAGCCATCGGTGGCCACCCCCACCAGGTAGAGGGCGGCCCCCACCAGGCTGAGGGTCAACAGGAAGACGGGGAGGCGGCGGGGGTCTTGGGGCATGGCCCATCCTCGCAGCGGCGGGGGCCGCCGGCAAGAGCCTGGGGTGAGGCGTGGGGTGACACGACCCGCTCCCCGGCTTACTGGACATCTGTTCACTGACCCCGGCGGCCTGTGCTCGTCCTCGGAATCGATCCTGGCAGCACCGCGATGGGCCTGGCGGCCGTCCGTCGCCACAAGGGTCGCCTGGAGCTGCTCTTCAGCGCCGTCGTGCGTACGAAGAGCACCACGCCCATCCCAGAGCGCCTGCTGGCCATCCACCAGGGGCTCGAACAAGCCCTGTTCACCGTGCGTCCGGACGAGGCCGCCATCGAGGCCATCTTCCAGCACCGCTCCGCCGAGAGCGCCTTGCGCCTGGGCCAGGCCCGGGGCGTGGCCCTGCTCGCGGTGGCCCAGGCCGGCCTGCCCCTGGGTGAATACAACAACCAGACCGTCAAGAAGACCGTCGGCGGGTCGGGTCGGGCAGGCAAGGCCGAGATGCAGCGCCTGGTGCAGCGTCTGCTGGGCCTGTCCGAGCCCCTGCCCGAAGACGCCGCCGACGCCGCGGCCATCGCCATCACCCACATCCAGCACGCGGGCTTTGTGCGCCAGCTCGCCCGCATCCCCGGAGCCTCCCCGTGATCGCCTTGCTGCGCGGCATCGTGGCCGCAACCGGCCTGGACCACCTCGTGCTGGACGTGCAGGGGGTGGGCTACAAGGTTCATGCGCCTGCCCCCCTCATCCTGCGCCTGTCGGGCTCGGCCGAGCCCACCACCTTGCACGTGGCCACCATCGTGCGCGAAGACGCGCTGGACCTCTTCGGCTTCGCCACCGCCCAAGAGCGCGACGTCTTCGACACCCTGCGTGCGGTCAACAAGGTGGGCCCCAAGATGGCCCTGTCGGTGCTGTCGTCCTTGTCCCTGGCCGCCCTGGCCCAGGCCGTGGCCCGGGACGACGTGGCCACCCTGGCCAAGGTGCACGGCGTGGGCAAGACCACTGCCAGCCGCCTGTGCCTCGAACTCAAGAACAAGCTGCCCGAGACCCTCTTCGTCGCGCCGTCCGCGGGCGGAGAGGCCGTCAAGGCCCGCCCCGGCGACGCCTTGCCCTTGGCGCTCGCGCGGCTGGACTACCGCAAGTCCGAGATCGACCTGGTCCTGAACCACGCCGATGTGCCGGGTCCCGATGACGCCTCGGTGGAGGAGCGGCTGCGCGCCGCGCTCCGCGTGCTGGCGCCCCGGGGCTGACCGGTGCATCTTCCAGGTGAAGCATGAGCCCTCCCCCCACCCGCGGCGGCCCCCTGCGGCCCCTCGATCCCTATGCCGACCCCGAGGAGACCCGTCGGGAAGACCCCGCATTGCGGCCCAGAAATCTCGACGAGTATGTCGGCCAGAAGCGTGTTGTCGATAATCTTCGCGTCTATGTGCGCGCCGCGCGGGATCGGGGCGACGCCATGGACCATGTGCTGCTGTGCGGGCCCCCGGGGCTGGGCAAGACCTCGCTGGCGCGCATCATCGCCGAAGAGCTGGGGGTGGACATCCGCCCCACCTCGGGTCCGGTGATTGAGCGCTCTGGCGATCTCGCCGCCATCCTCAACAGCCTGAACGAGCGCGAGGTGCTCTTTATCGACGAGATCCACCGGCTGAACCGCACGGTCGAAGAGGTGCTCTACTCGGCGGTCGAAGACTTCCGGGTGGACCTCATGCTGGGCCAGGGGCCGGGCGCCCAATCCGTCAGCATGCCCCTGCCGCGCTTCACCCTGGTGGGGGCGACCACCCGGGCGGGCCTGCTCACGCGCCCCCTGCGGGAGCGCTTTCAGATCCAGTTCAACATGGACTTCTACGAGCCCGATGAGCTGGCCGAGATCATTCGGCGCAGCGCCCGGCGCCTGGACCTGGGCATCAGCGAGGCGGCCTCGGTCGAGCTGGCCCGCCGGTCGCGGGGCACGCCCCGGGTGGCCAACCGCCTGCTGCGCCGCGCCCGCGACTTCGCCCATGTCGAGGGTGCCGGCAGCCTGGACACCGGGGTGATCCGGCTGACCCTGGACCGCCTGGGCATCGACGAGGTTGGCCTGGACGAGATGGATCGGCGCATCCTCTCCTCCATCGCCATCAAGTTCTCGGGCGGGCCCGTGGGCGTGGACAACCTCTCCACCGCCCTTGGCGAAGAACGCGACGTCATCGAAGATGTCTACGAGCCCTACCTCATCCGCCTGGGTTTGTTGCAGCGCACCCGCCAGGGGCGGATCATCACGCGCCGGGGCCTGACCCACCTGGGCATCGATCTGCCCGACGAGGGGTCTTCCCAGGGGAGCCTGTTCTGATGCGCGCCCTTCGCCTGCTGCTGCTCACCGCGGCCCTGTCCTGCTCGCGCCCGGGGCGCACGGGGGGCCCGGCCGACGCCGCCGAGGCCGGTCAGGCCCAGCCCGCCTTGCCCACCCTCCAGCTCCGCCTGGGCGCAGCCACGGCGACGGCAGAGGTGGCCGATGACGCCACCGAGCGCGCCGCCGGCCTGATGTTTCGCACCGAGATGGCACCGGACGCTGGCATGCTCTTTGTCTACGGCGAAGAGCGCCCCCGCTCCTTTTGGATGAAGAACACGCCGCTGCCCCTGTCCATCGCCTTCTTGAGCAGCACGGGGCGGGTGGTGTCCATCCTGGACATGGAGCCCCTGAGCACCCGACCGGTGCTCTCGGGCGCGGGCGCCATGTATGCCCTGGAGATGAACCTGGGTTGGTTCGCCCGCATGGGCGTCAAGGTGGGGGACAAGGTGGACGGCCTGCCGGGGCCGGCCCCCGACAGCCCATGATCGCCGGCGCACCGGGGCCGGGCCAGCGCCGCGGCCTGGCCCGGGAGGTGGGCGTGAGCGGGGTGGCCCTGCATGGCGGCCAGGCCGCCCGCGCCCGCTTGCGCCCCGCCCCGGTGGGCAGCGGGCGCGTCTTCACCTGGGGGGATCGCCCCCCCCTGCTGGCCCATATCGACGCGGTCGAGGCCGGCGCCTATGCCACCCTGCTGGCAGGGCAGGGTTGGCGGCTGCGCACGGTGGAGCACCTGCTGGCGGCCTGCGCGGCCCTGGACATCGACGACGTCGAGATCGCCGTAGATGGGGACGAGCTGCCCGTTCTCGATGGGAGCGCCGGACCCTGGCTGCGGGCGCTGCAGGCGGCCGGACCGGTGGACCGCCCCGGTGCCCGCCCCTGCGCCCATGTGCGGCAGCCGGTCACCGTGGGTGGGCCGGGTCGCTGGGCGCGGCTATCGCCGGGCCCGGGCCTGGTGATCGCCATCAGCACCCGGTTTTCGCACCCCGCCTTGGGCCAGCAGCAGCTCGAGATCGCCATCGACGGCCCGCGCTTCGCCCAGGAGATCGCCGACGCCCGCACCTTTGGCTTCTTGCACGAGGTCGAGGCCTTGCGCGCGCGGGGCCTGGTGCGGGGGGGCAGCCTGGACAACGCGGTGGTCTATGGCCCCGACGGGCCCATCAACCCCGGGGGCCTGCGCTGGCCCGACGAGGTCGTGCGCCACAAGCTGCTGGATGTGCTGGGGGATCTCGCCCTGCTCGGCCACCCCCTGGTGGGCCGGGTCGAGGCCGAGTGCCCCGGCCACAGCCTCACCCATGCCTTGTTGCGCGCCGCCCTCGCCCAACCCGGCGCCTTGGAGATCGCCCCCCCGGGGTGCACACCGGCGCCCTCGGGTTGACAGCCGGGTCCCATTCGGGCATTTTGAGGGGGCAGGTGTTGTGCCTGACCCCTCATGCCTCGGAGCCTCCCATGAACTGGCGTCCTTCCCCGCGGCCGAAGCCGGAGCCGAAGAACCCCAGCTAGGGGCTCGGAGGTTGCGTCTCGTCGCGAACGGCGGGTGTGCTCTTCGGGGCCGCCCGCCGTTTCTCTTTGGGGCAATTGGCGCCCTCGCCGTTGCCGGCGCCGCGCCCATGGGTCACAGGCAGGGCCCGCCCACCTGGAGCCCCCGTGAGCCTGCGCGACGCCCGCCCCCTGCCGGGCGCGACCCTGCCCCTGCTGCCGGCCGGCCCGCCTTATGCCTGCGCCGACCTCACCGACTGGTCGGGTGCAGCCTTCTGGATGCCCCCGGGCGACCCGCGGCTGGAGGCCCTGCACAACGGCGATCCCGTCGAGTTGCCGCCTTGTTTCGACAACCTCGTGGGGGCGGCGGCCCTGTGGGAGGAGCACCCGGAGTGGATGGAGTTCATGGACCCCAGCTCCCCCACCTATGACGACAAGCGGGTGGAGCGCGCCCTCTACCTGGACCGCTGGGAGCGCCACCTGCCGCCGGGCTGCCGGGTGCTGGATGTGGGGGGTGGCGTGGGGCGCTTCAGCCTGTGGCTGCTGGGTCGGGGCTGCGAGGTGGAGCTGGTGGACCCGGATCTGCGCAGCCTGTGGCGGGCGGTGCGGTCGGCTCCGCTCTATGGTCGGGGCGCCTTGGACGTGCACTGGAGCACCGGCGAGGCCCTGCCCGCGATGGCGCCGGTGGATGTGGTCGTGGCGGCGGAGGTGCTCTGCTATGTCGAAGACCCGGCGAAGGTGGTGGCCAACCTCGCTGCTGTGCTCAAGCCGGGGGGTCGGCTATTGTGTAGCGTAGAAGCCAGCTTTGGCTGGGCAATGGCCATGGACGCCGCAGAGGACAGCATCGAGTGCCTCTTCCGGGATGACGGCGTGGTGCATGTTCCCGGCGACCGCTGGGTGCAGACCTATAGCGAGGCCAGCCTGCGCGCCCTGCTGGAAACCCACTTCGACATCGACGAGATCTGGCCCAGTCACTACGCTTTCAGCGGGCCCTTCGAACATAGCAGCAGCCCCCAGGAGCCCGATGAGGCCCTGGAGCTGGAGGCCCGACTGCGCGCCCACCCGATCGCGGGCGCCCTCAACCGGGCCTGGATGGTGTCGGCCCGGCTGCGCGCTTCGGCGGCCTGAGGGCCCGCTTCAGAGCGCCCGCCGCGGCGGCAGCACGCCGTTGGCCACCAGCAGGCCGGTCACCAGGGCGATGGCCACCAGCCCCATCTGGAAGCCGGTGTTGACCGCGGCCAGGGTGTCGCCTTGCAGCAGGCCCACGACGCTGCGAAAACCCAAGGAGCCCGGCACCAGCAGCAAGACGCCGGGCACCAGGGGCACCAGGGCGGGGCGGTTGAACCAGCGGGCATAGAGGTTGCTGGCGAGACCCACCAGCGAGGCGCCCAGGAAGGCCCCCAGTAGCGGACCCAAGGCGTCGGCCCCCAGCCGGGCGGTCGAAAAGGCCAGCAGGGCCGACAGCACCACCACGCCCAGATCCCGCGCCCGCGCCCGAAAGAGCAGGCCATAACAGAGGCCGCTGGCCACCACGGCCACCAGGCTCCACCAGGCGGGCCCGTTCACCGGCGTCACGGGGCCTTCGGGCAGGCCCGGCAGCATGCGCACCACCTGGCTGCCCAGGGCCACGCCAAAGGCCAGCTGGATGAGCACCAGGAAGGCCGAGGTCATGCGCGCCGTGCCCGCGACCAGGTTGCGGGTGGCCACCTCGGACACGGCGGTGGTCAGGGTGAGGCCGGGCAGGAAATAGATGAGACCTGCGATGGTCACAACATCTTCGCGCAGCGGACCCAAGACCAGCGGGGCCGCGGAGGCCACGGCCGCAGCGAAGCTGGCGCCGATGACGGCTTCGACATGGCCCAGATCGAAGCGGCTGAGGAAGAAGCCCAACCCGCCCAGGGCCGCGCCCACCAGGCCGGCCACCAGCGCCTCGGTCAGGCCACCCCCGAAGAACTGCACGGCCAGGGCCGAGGAGAGTCCCTGGACCAGGATGCGGATCACCACGGGAACCTTGGGTGGCGCGGCGACGATGGCCCGCAGGCGCATCAAGGCCACCCGGGTGTCGCCGGTCTCCAGCAGGCGGTGCACACAGACATCCAGGGCCACCAGCTTGCCCAGATCCGTGGACACCGGGTCCAGGCGCACCATGCCCGCCTGCTGCTCCCCCAGCTTGCCAAACCAGGCCAACAGGCCGGTGGGCACCGCAAAGAAGCGGGCCTCCTGGCCCAAGCGCCGGGCCACCGCGCTCAGCAGATCCTCCAGCCGGTGGGCAGGTGTGCCATAGCGGGCCAGGGCGCCGCCCAGCTCCAGCAGCAGCTCTTCCGCCACGGCTTCGGCTTCGTCGGACCGGCGGGACACAGGGGCCTCCAGCTTTGCGCCGCGTACCTAGTCCCCGCAGGGACGCGGGCGCCCCCGCCCCCGTTGAAATCACCAGACTGCCACGGGCTGCCCCAACGCTGGCGCCGGTGGGCCAAAGGGGTATGGGCCCCCTATGCGCGTCGTCCTCGTCCAACCCCCCCGTCCCTATTGGCCCTACACCTCGGAGGGGGACAACTTCCTGCTCCAGCAGGCCCTGCCCGCCCTGGCCGGCGCCCTGCGCGAGGATCCCGGCATAGAGGTGCATGTCATCGACTGCATGCCCTTGCACCTGGGCTGGCGGTCGCTGGCCGATGAGCTGGAGCGGCTGGATCCCGATGTGATCGGCTGCGGCGAAAACCACGCCCTCTATGCCAGCGAGGCCCTGCGCTTCTTCCGTCTCTGCAAGGAGCGCTGCCCCCGGGCCTTCACGGTGGCGGGCGGCGGCCACTTCACCAATCTGGCCCACCGCTACCTCAAGGCCGGCAGCGACATCGACGCCATCTGCATCGGCGAGGGCGAGCAGACCATCCTGGAGCTGGTGCAGGAGCTGGGCAACAAGGACCCCGACCTGGGCAAGGTCGATGGCGTGGCCTGGTTCAACGGCGAGGAGATGGTGCGCAACCGCTCCCGCAAGCTGATCCACGACCTGGACACCATCCCGCTGCCCGCCTACGATCTGCTGCCCATGCACCTTTACGGGCGTAGCCGCTACCTGTTCAGCCCCGGGGGCTCCACCATCCACCACAGCCGCGGCTGCGTGAGCAAGTGCAGCTTCTGCGCCTGGTGGACCACCATGGCCGACCGCCACTACGACAGCGACGGCAAGGCCGTGCTGCGGCCGCGGTGGCGCTCCAAGAGCGTGGGCCGGGTCTTCGAGGAGCTGGAGATCCTCTACCACCGCTACGGAAAGCGCGGCTATGTCTGGGTGGACGAGTCCTGGAATATCGATCCCAAGTTCAACGACGCCTTCGCCGACGAGATGCTGCGCTCGGGCATGAAGACCAAGTGGTTCGCCTTCATGCGGGCCGACTGCATCGTGCGCGACGAGAAGAAGGGCATCCTCGAGAAGCTGATCCGTTCGGGCCTCAGCCACATCCTGATCGGGGTGGAGCGCGCCGAGGACGACACCCTGTCCATGCTGGACAAGCGCTTCTACACCGGCGGCGTGGCCCGCGAGGCCCTCGACATCTTCAAGCGGCGCTACCCGGACGTCTTCGTGCAGGCCACCTTCATCGTGGGCGTCAAGGACGAGAGCCCCGAGAGCCTGCAGAAGCAGCTGGACATGGCCAAGTCCATCGATGTGGACTTTCCGGCCTTCCACCCCATCACGCCGGTTCCGGGCACGCCCATCTTCGACGAGGCCATCCGCGAGGGCCACATCACCGAAGACGACTTCGACGACTTCGACTGGCTGACCCCGGTGCTCGACAGCAAGTACATGACCCGCCACGAGATCTCGGCCGCCCTCTACGACATGAACAAGGAGCTGGTGAACAACCGCTGGCTGCTCAAGGGGCTCACCAGCCGCGTCGACTACAAGCGCGACATGTATATCTGGTTCACCAAGGTCAGCGCATTGATGGCGTTGGACGCTGTCAAACGCAAGATCAACCCCTTCAAGGTCGAGCACTACCAGAACCTGGTGACCCCGCACTGGTACGAGCGCTAACGTCCCCACCTGGGACGCGCGGGCGCCGGCCTATTCGGCCAGCACCTTGGCCAGGGCCGCCTGCTGGGCAGCGTCGGCGAACTCCAGGGTGCAGCCCGTCAGCAGCCAGTCCGGCGTATCGGCCAGGCGCGAGACATGGCGCACCACGGCCTTCACCTGGACCTCGAAGCCGTCCACCCGCTGCAGGCGCCCCGACAGCACCGCCTGCACATCGCGCACCGGCTCGTCGGGTCCCGACAGCAGGCCGACGCCCAGGGTGGACAGATCGTGCACCTCCACCTCGGTCTGGTCGTTGTCGTCCAAGATCAGGAACCAGACACCGCAGGCCGGGGTGCGGCCGGTCAGGCGCTGTCCCCGCGACCCGATCGCCGTGGGGATGGCCATCAGCCAGGTGCCGTCGTCTTCGGCCACCACCATGCTCTCGAAGATGTAGCCATCGGCGCCGCGCCCATAGACCACACGCACCGGCTCGCCCTCTTCGGGGCTCTGCACCTCCTGGTGGGGGGTGAAGCCGATCACGCCGAATTCCAGGTCCGGGCTGTGCATCCAGCCGGCCACCACGCGGTCACCCACGGCCACCCGGGCGCGTTTGAGGTCATGGCCCACCCACACCAGGTGGGCCTGGATGTCCCGGGCCTCGCGCTCCAGCAGCTCCGGCACCCGATCCTTGGCCGTCGCGGCATCCAGGGCGGCCCAGAGGCTGTCTTCGGAGTGGGTGGGGGCGGTGGCGGGAGCGTTCATCGGGCACCTCCGGGGGAGTGGTTCCACTTCCCCCTTCGGACCCAAGACCGCTCCTTGAAGGCGATCTTCAGCCGATCTTCTACCGAGCGGTGTAGCCCAGGTTGAAGTCGCGGCTGAGGTTGCTGGTGCCCACCCGCTCGCTGCCGTTGGCGCCCTGTCCGGCGGAGGCGACCGCCTCGCCGGTCTCGTTGACGAAGCCGTCCACGTCTTCGTCGGCATAGGCCCACAGGTAGACGATGCTGTTGCTGGGCACCACCATGGTGTAGCTGGCGCTGCTCTGCCCGGTGAGGGCGGACCAGTCCAGCACCTCGACGTCATAGGCATCCGCCATCAGGGCGGTGATGCTGGCGTCCACCGAGGGGCGGTACTTGAGGGCGGCCACATAGACGGTGCTGCCCGCGGACAGATCGTCGAAGGTGCCCCCGCCCGCCATGGACACATTGCCCGAGATCACGCTGTAGGGCACCACGTTGAGGGGGCTGCTGCCGGCCTCGATGGGGATCTGGATCTCGAGGCCGGCCTGGTCGCCGGCGCCCACCAGGATGGGGTTGCCGTCGGTGTCGGGCGCGGTCACATACGCACCCCAGACGTCGGCCCCGTCAAAGAGCCCGTTGCCGTTGTCGTCGATGACGCCGACCAGCTGGCTGGGCCCGAAATTGGCGGGTGCGTCGAAGGCCCAGGCGCCCGAGGTGGGGGTGTCGGGGGTGAAGATGTCGGCGGCCCAGGGGCCGTTTCCGTTGGTATCCAGCAGCAGGGCGGCGCCGTCGCCAGCCGTGTAGAAGCTGCCCAGGGTGGCCGGCCCGCTGAGGTTCACGGTGTAGGGGCCTGTGCCGCCGCCGCCGCCGCCATCGCTGCCGCCGTCTCCGCAGTAGTCGCCAGCGTGGGTGAGAATGGTGATGTCGATGCCGGCGTGTACGGACCCGTCGGTGACCTCGACGGCGTCGGTGTGGTTGCCCAGGGGCTCCATCGAGCTCAGGATGCGGTCGCCTTCGCGATCCAGCACCGCATAGACGCGCACGTCGGAGGTCGCGGGCAGGGTCACGCCCAAGGTGAAGCTGTCGCCCGCCACCGACGGCGCGTGGACGGTGGTATTGCCGACGTAGACCAGCGCGCCGTCGTTGGTATAGGCGGCCACCCAGATCTTGCCGAAGGGGAAGACGTCGTTGTAGGCGTCGGCGAAGCTCACCTGGGTGCGTTCGCCGTCCTCGTCTGTGCAGTAGAGCTCGACCTGTACGGTGCCTTCCAGGGTGCCGGTGATGCTGGGCGGGTCGGTGTCGCCATCATCGCCATCATCGCCGTCGTCGGCCCCATCGGCCCCATCGGCCCCGTCGGCCCCATCGGCCCCGCCGCCGCCATCGCTGAGACCTCCGCTGTCCACGGCCGTGTCGTCACCGCCATCGCCGTTGCCCCCGGCGCCGACGCAAGCGGTGAGGAAGAGGGCGAGGAGGAGGGTCGGATTTTCGCTGCGCATGAGGTCTCCAGGTGAAGCCTGGATACACTCTATGACATCTCGCCTCTCCGGTGTGTAAATTGTGCCGGAAGGGTGGATTAGAACGGGCTTAGCGCCGAGGGTGCGGGAAGGTGTAGCCGCCCCGGCGCACATTGGGGGCCTGCTGCTGGGCGCGCTTGTTGGCGCTCTGGGCGTCCAGGTATTGCGGCGACTGATCGGGGAAGAACTGGTACCAGCCCGGCGCGAAGGCCTCGATCGAGATCGGCCTCTTGTTGGCCAGCGCGGTGGCCAGGGCCTTGAGCGCGGTGCTGCCTTCGTTCTTCTTCACGCCTTCGTTGGCCACCCTCAGCGCCACGTCCTTCTTGCCACCCTTGTCGGCCAGCCAGGCATAGAGGGCCCAATAGAGGGGGTCCTTGTCGCCGCCGCCCTTGGCGCCTTCCATGCGGCTGAGGGCCTCGTCGTGCTTCTTTTCGCGGTGGTCGATGCAGGCGAGCATGCCTTGGGCCTGCCAGTTGCGGGACCAGGCCTGCAGCAGCTGTTCCCGGGCCGGGGCCCAATTCATCTGCATATATTCGATGGCGCCGATCTGGGCGTGCAGCTGCTCCTTGACCAGGAACTGCCACTTGGACAGGGCGAAGCCGGTCTCGAGGATCGCCTTGCCGGCCTTGATCTTGGACAGCTGCAGATCCCGCAGGCGCTGGGCCTCTGCCTGGGATGTGGGGGCGGCCACCTCTTGCAGCGCCTGAAACTCGGCCATGGCCAGGTTCATGATGGCCTGCAGCTGCTGTCCGGTGCGCCGGGCCAACAAGAAGTAGACCACGCCCAAGCCGATCAGGGCCGGGATGATGCCGGCGATGACGTTGCCCACCACCGCCCAGCCCACCGCGAGGAGGATGAGGGAGGCGCCGATGGCGATCAGGAGGTTGTACATGGGCGGCGCCTAACCGCCGTCGGGGTGGCCGACCAACGGGGCCGCGGGCTCAGCCGCCCGTGTCGTCGCTGCTGGCCGCGGCGCCGGCCTTGAGGGTGGCGCGGATCTCGCCGTCGGGGATGGTGACGGTGCCGGTGCTGCCATCCAGGCCCCAGGCGTCCTCATAGACGAAGCTGCCGCCCAGCTCGTCGCCCGTCCACACCAGCTGCCCATCCCAGGTGAACTGGTGCGTGGCGCCATTTTCGGGGTTGGTCCACAAGCCCTCGAAGGCCAGGTCGAAGCGGTTGCAGTTGTCCTGCGCGGGCGTGTAGCTGGCGTCGTATTGCTGGCCGTCGACCGTCACGCGAAAGCCCTTGTCGGCCGGGACATATTTGAGGTCCCAGGTGGAGAGGCCGTTGGCAAAGACGCCGTAGAGCAGGGTGGTCTGTTCGTCGGTCTGGTCTTCGTCGAAGCCCGTGACCGTCCAGCCGTCCACCGAGGTGGTGTTCTCGTGGACCCGGTAGCTGCCGTCCAGGCGCGCCGGGTTGCCGCAGTCGGCGTCGCAGCCAGCCGCCCACAGGGGGGTGACAGAGAGGAGGAGGAACAAGGGTCGCATCGGGTCCTCGGGACAGCCGGGGCTGCAGAGTATACGCAGGTGGAGCGCAGCGGCGCCAGGGGCGGTTGACAAGGCCGGCCATGTGGCCGTAGAACCGCCCCCCCTGAGGTGTTCATGGCCATCGACCTTCGGTGCTTCACCTATATCGACGTGCTCCAGGCCCAGACTGCGGGCTTTCTGGGCACCGTCAGCTCCGGCTACCCGCCCCTGACCGGCCAGGCCTCCCTCTTCATCGAGGTGGCGCCGGGCATGGACATCAACGTGGTGACCGACATCGCCCTCAAGCGCACCTCCTGCACGCCCGGCATGCAGATCGTGGAGCGCCAGTACGGGGCCTTGGAGCTGCACCACTACGATCAGGGGCAGGTGCGCGCCGCCGGCGAGGAGATCCTCGCCGCCCTGGACCTCAAGCTCTCCGATCGCCTGCAGGCCCGGGTGGTCTCGGGCCAGACCATCACCGGCACCACCGGCTACCACAGCCAGCTGGTCAACCGGATGCGCCACGGCAATTTCCTGAACGAGGGCAGCACGCTCTACGTGCTGGAGACCTACCCCGCCGGCTACGCGTTGCTGGCCACCAACGAGGCCGAAAAAGCCGCCAAGATCGACGTGCTGGAGATCCGCAGCTTCGGAGCATTCGGGCGGGTCTACCTGGGCGGAGACGAGGCCAATATCCAGGAGGCCGCCAAGGCCGCCCTGGCGGCCCTCGCCCAGATCGACGGGCGGGAGAACGCGGGTCCGGCGGCGACCTTCTACTGACCGCCTCGCGGGGGCGGGCCGCGTTAGGCCGAGGGCCCCGCTCGGAGGTAGCCGTGAACGAAGTCGTCATCTGCGAGGCCCTGCGCACGCCCATCGGGCGTTTTGGAGGCGGCCTCTCCGAAGTGCGCCCCGACGATCTGCTGGCCACCGTGCTGGCCGAGGTGGTGAAGCGCGCGGGCATCGACGGCGCCCTGATCGACGAGGTCTTTGCCGGCTGCGCCAACCAGGCCGGCGAGGACAACCGCAACGTGGCCCGCATGGCCGCCCTGCTGGCCGGTCTGCCCCAGTCCGTGCCTGGCGTGACGGTCAACCGCCTGTGCGCCTCGGGCCTCGAAGCGGTGAACCAGGCCTTCCGTGCGGCCCAGGTGGGCGATGGCGCGGCCTTTCTGGCCGGTGGCGTCGAGAGCATGAGCCGGGCGCCCTACTCCATGCCCCGCGGCGCGCAATTCCCCAAGGCCGGCAACGTCACCATCTACGACACCTCGCTGGGGTGGCGATACCCAAATCCAAAGATGGAAGCGCTCTTTCCGTTGGAGGCCATGGGCAATACGGCAGAGAATATCGTGGCGCGGCTGGGGATCTCGCGGGAGGATCAGGACGCCTTTGCCCTGGACAGCCACCGAAAGGCGGTGGCCGCCCAGGCCGCCGGGCGCTTCGACGCGGAGATGCTGCCGGTCGCGGTGCCCTTGGACCGCAAGCGCACCACGATGCTTTCGGCCGATGAGGGCCCCCGGGCCGATAGCAGCCTGGCGGCCCTGGCCCGCCTGCGGCCGGCCTTTCAGGCGGGGGGCAGCGTGACCGCCGGCAACAGCTCCACCCTCAACGATGGGGCGGCGGCCTTGCTGGTCTGCACCGCCGCCTTCGCCCAGGCGCAGGGCCTGCGGCCCCTGGCCCGGCTGGTGGCCTGCGCCTCGGCCGGGGTGGACCCCCAGGTCATGGGCCTGGGTCCGGTTCCGGCCACCCAGAAGGCCCTGGCCCGGGCGGGCCTGACCATCGCCGACCTCGACCTGATCGAACTCAACGAGGCCTTCGCCGCCCAGAGCCTCGGCGTGATCCGCCAGCTGGGCCTGGATGAGGCCAAGGTCAACATCAACGGTGGCGCCATCGCCCTGGGCCACCCTCTGGGCTGCTCTGGCGCCCGCATCCTCACCACCCTGATCTACGGCCTGCGGGCCACCGGCGGGCGCTATGGCCTCGCCAGCCTCTGCGTGGGCGTGGGCCAGGGCGTCAGCACCATCGTGGAGAACCTGTCGTGACCTCGTTGCTTCCTTTTCAGCGCATCGGCGTGATCGGCGCCGGCACCATGGGCCATGGCATCGCCCAGGTCTCGGCCCAGGCCGGCTACCAGGTGCGGCTCTACGACACGACCGAAGCCGCCGTGAATGCGGGCCTGGCGCGCATTGACGACAATCTCAAGAAGGGCGTGGCCAAGGGCAAGGGCACCGAAGCGGACCGCGCCGCCACCCTCGGCCGGCTGCAGCCCAGCCTCAGCCTGAAAGCGGTGGCCGAGGGCGCCGATCTGCTGATCGAGGCCATCCCCGAGCGCCTGGACCTCAAGCAGGCCCTCTTCGCGGAATTGGGCCAGCATGCGCCCGAGGGCTGCATTTTCGCAACGAATACCTCCTCCATCTCCATCGCGGCCATCGCCTCGGCCGCCCCCGATGCCAGCCGGGTGTTGGGCCTGCACTTCTTCAACCCGGTCTTCATCATGAAGCTGCTGGAGATTGTGCACCACGACGGCACTTCGGACGCGGTGCGCGCCGCGGCCCTGGCCTATGGCGCCAGCATCGACAAGGACTGCATCCAGGTGCGCGACCTGCCGGGCTTTGCCACCAGCCGCCTGGGCGTCTGCCTGGGCATGGAGGCCATTCGCATGGTGGCCGATGGGGTGGCCTCGGCCGAAGACATCGACAAGGCCATGGTGCTTGGCTACCGCCACCCCATCGGGCCCCTGCGCCTGACCGACCTGGTGGGCCTGGACGTGCGCCTCAATATCGGCGAATACCTGGCCCGCGAACTCGGCAATCCGGCCTTTGAGCCCCCCGCGCTGATGCGCGAGATGGTGGCCCGGGGCGAGCTGGGCCAGAAGAGCGGGCAGGGCTTCTACCGCTGGGGCTGACCCTTGGGCGGGGCGCCGTCGCGGCGCTCCAATCCACCTAAAATCGCCAGGTTCTCTCCGCCATTTCGCCAGAAGCCGACGGTGGCGCTGCGGCGCCCCTTGACCCGCTCCCACAGGGCCTCGACGCTGGGCAGGTCGCCGCCTTGCACCTGCAGCAGGATGTCGCCGGGCAGCAGGCCGGCCGCCGCGCCGGGGCTGGCCGGCGCCACCGACAGCACGATCAGGCCGGGGTGTTCGCGCTCGGGGGGCGCATTTCCGAAGCGGGCGGCCAGATCCTCGGTCACCGGGGTCAGGATCAAGCCGCCCCACTCCACGGCACCCTCGGGCAAGGTGAAGTCGGTCTGCCCCAGGTCGCGGTCGTCCCGGGTGCGCACCGGCAGGGTGAGCAGCTCGTCGCCGCGCTCCAGGCTGAGGGTGAGGTCGGTCTGGATGGCGGTGGCCAGCACGATGCCGCGCAGGTCGTTGGAGCCGCCCACCGGCTCTCCCCCCACCGCGGTGATCACATCGCCCCGGCGCAAGCCGGCGCGCTCGGCGGGGCCCTCGGGTACCACCCGGGTGATCTCGGCGCCGGGCCGGGGGTTTTCGGGGGTTGCCGGCCGGTCCTTGGTGACCAGCCCCAGGCCCCCCCGGGCCACCCGCCCCGTCTCGGCCAGCTCGCCCAGCACCCGCTGCACCATATTGGCCGGGATGGCGAAGGAGATGCCGGCGTTGGCGGCCACCGCGCCGGGGTTGAAGATGGCGGTGTTGATGCCGATGATCTCGCCGTCCAGGTTGAAGAGGGGGCCCCCCGACGACCCGGGGTTCACCGCCGCGTCGGTCTGGATGTAGTCCTGGATCTCGTCCCGGGCGAGGTTGCGCCGCCCGCGTGCGCTCACGATGCCGGCGGTCACAGTGAACTGGAAGTCGAAGGGGTGCCCCAGGGCCACCACCCACTCGCCCACCCGCAGCCGGTCGCTGTCGCCGAATTTCACCCAGGGAAAGGGCCCCTCGCCCTCAATCTGGAGCACCGCCACATCGGTGCGGGGATCCGATCCCACCAGCCGGGCCTCGTAGCTGCGCTTGTCGTGCAGGGTGACGGTGGTGCGGGTGGCGCCGCCCACGACGTGGTGGTTGGTGACCACCCGGCCGCCAGGCGACACGATGACCCCGCTGCCGGTGGAGGTGCCGCCGCCGGTGCTGGTATCGGGAGGGGAAGGCAGGCCGTAGTCCCGCAAGAGCTGCTCCATGCCGGTGCTCAGGGGGCGCACCTTGCGCACCTCGATGTGCACCGTGGCGGGGGCGACCTGCTCCGCCAGATCCGCGAAGGCGCTGCCCAGGGCGTGGGCGGTGGCCAGCTCGGGGGTGCGCGGGGCCTCTTGTGCGGGGGGCAGCTTGACCGGCTGGGCGACGGCTGCGCCGGTGCACAGGATCAGCGCGGCGATGGCGTGGAGCATGGGGCGTGCACCAGTGCGGTTGGGGCTTCAGCTTAGCAACACCTCAGCGGCCCGACGCGATAGGGTCAGCCTCCGCTCCGCCCGGAGAGTGCCGCGCGATGTCCCCTACGAACCCCCAGAGCCCGCTGCCCTTCGCCCAGGTCTTCGCCCGCTGCATCGCCGACGGATTTTGCGGCGCCCTGGATATGCGCGACGAAAAACGGCGTTGGATCTTCTATTTTGACGGGGGAGAGCTGGTTGGCACCAAGTCCAATCTCAAGAGCGACCAGCTTGAGACCCTGAGGGCCCAGAAGCCCGATCTGGACGATCAGAAGCTCAACCTGCTGGTGGCGATCCGCCGGATCAAGAACGCCCTCGCCGTGGGCACCGCACCGGCCCAGGCTGCTGGCGCCCAGCCCAAGGAGCGGGACGAGGCGCCCGCCGGCCTCGTGCTGGTCAAGGGCATCGTGTCGGCGGTCAGCGAAGAAGAGGCCGAGGCGCTGGCCGCAGACGCCTTGGGCCGCAGGCTGGATGTGACGGGGGACCTGTCCCGGGCGGGGGCTTCGGGCGCCTTGCTCGCCGCCTTGAAGCAGCGCCAGGGGCCCCAGACTGGCGCGGACTGGATCGCCGGCCTGCCCGGTCGCCGCACCGAGGCCCTGGCGGTGCTCTGGCTGGCCACAGAGCTGGGCCTGCTGCGCGGGCGGCCGCGGCGGCAGCGCCCGCCCGCGCCCCCGGGGCTTCGACCTGGGCTCCTTGATTTCGGCCGCCGTTGAGGACGCCGCGGTGGAGACGCCGGCCGCTGCGCCCGCCCCAGCGCCCGCCGTGCCGTTTTCGGGCGTGAGCGAGGGCCCCGCCCCTGCGCTCACCATCGATGAAGATGAAGATGAAGACGAGGACGACGATCTCAGCGATCCTGGCACCGTCGCTCCGGCCTGGGATGGCGGCCACGAGTCGCCTCTGGGCATCGACAAGGGCGCGCCCTCCCCCGAAGAGGCCATTCACGTCGAGGCCATCTCCATCGACACGCGGGTGGAGACGCGCACCACCGACTTCACCTTCCCCAGCTTCAAGGCCCGGGCCCCCGCGCCCGCAGCAGCTGCCGCCCCGCGGCACCCCCTGGAGGAGCAGCTGCGCGCGCTATACGCCCGCATCGACGGTGCGGCCGACCACTTCGAGGTGCTGGACCTGCCCTGGTCGGCCAGCGAGGAGGACTTTCGCAAGGCCCACCTCGACCTGGCCCGGCAGCTTCACCCCGACCGCTACACCGACGCCGACGACGCCTTGAACGACCTCGCCACCGCGACCTTCGACAAGGTGCGGGCGGCCTGGGAGGTGTTGGGCGATGCCGAGGCGCGACAGGCCTATATCGACCGCGTCGTCCACGGAAAGAAGTCCGAAGACGAGCTGGCCATGGAGCAGGTGGAGGCCTACTGGGCCGCCGAGTCCGAGTTCAAGCGGGGCCTGGCCCTCTTCAACAATGGCCGGATCAAGGAGGCCCACGAGCAGTTCCAGATGGCCGTGGACAAGGTGCCCGACGAGCTGGAATTCCGGGCCTACTGGTCCTTCACCAGCTTCCAGCAGGTCAAGGGTCAGGACACCGAGAAGGCCGAAGCCTTCAAGGACATGCTCAAAGAGGTCCTCGAAAAGAACAAGGAGCAGGACCGCAAGCTGGACGGCGCCTGGGTGCTGCTGGGGCGCATGTACCGGGACCTCGACAACGACGCTGCCGCGCGCCGCTGCTTTGTGCAGGCCCTCAAGCTCAACCCGGCCAATGGCGACGCCAACCGCGAGATGCGGCGCCTGAGCGGCCAGGCTCCCGGCCAGAAGAAGGAGGAGTCCAAGGACGAGAAGAAGGGCTTCTTTGGCCGGCTCTTCGGCAAGAAGTAGGGGCCGTTGCCGGCGCGGGCTCAGCCTTCCGGGTCCACCTGCAGCACCTGCCCGCCATCGTAGACGATGGCGTCGGTCCAGTCGCCAGGGGGCACCACCACCCCGTCCCAGACCACGCAGCGGCGCAGGCGGGAGCCGGCGGGAACCATGGCGCCCGCGCCGATCACGCAGCGGTCGATGCTGCCCGCCACCCGCGCGCCCGCGCCCAGGAAGCTGCCGCCGGGTCCCCGGCTGCCGCGGCTCCAGGGGTCGATGGGCGGCGCCATGCGACCGTCCAACAAATCCAGGTTTGCCCTAAGATATTCGGCGGGTGTCCCGATATCCACCCACAGCCCCGCGTGGCGGATGGACGAGAGCCTGCGCTCGGGCAGGAGGGCGATGTAGGCGGTGCGCACGATGCAGCCAAAGCCCTCGGGCACCCGGTCCAGCACCGCGCGATCCAGGGCGTGCAAGCCCGTGAAGTGGGTGCCGGGCAGGCCCTCGCCGATGGGGGGGCACAGCTCCCGCAGGCGCACCACGGTGCCATCGGCCTCGGCCCGCACCGGGGCCTCTGCTGCCACCGTGGGATCGGTGCCCAGGGCCAGGGCCGCGCCCCCCGGGGGCACCGCCGCCACCAGGGCGCCCAGATCCAGATCGCAGAGGATGTCGGCGTTGACCACCACCACCCGTTCGGCCAGGCGGTCGCGGGCCGCCTTCAGCCCCCCGCCGGTGCCCAGGATCTCGGGCAGCTCCACCTGCAGGCCCACCCCCTGCGCCTCGGCCCAGGCGGCGACCTGCTCCCACCGGTGGTGGGCGTTGACCAGCACCGATGTGTGGCCGTGCTGCCGGCAGAGGGCCAAGGCCTGGTCCAACATGGGCACGCCGCAGACCGGCAGCAGGGGCTTGGGGCGGTGCAGGGTGAGGGGGCGCAGGCGGCTGCCCAGCCCCGCTGCGAGGATGAAGGCAGTGGCGGGATCTTCGGCCATGGCAGGGGCTCCGGCTGGCGGCGGGGGGCGATCATAGCCCCCTGGATCTCGCAGGCGCAGGGGCTGGATTGTGGTGGGGGTTGCCGCGCGCGCTATGTTGTTGGGATGAGGCGCGCGCTCTTCCGCATCCTCGCCGTCCTGACGGTGGCCCTGCTCCTGGTCGGCATCCTGCCGGGGCGGCACCTCTGCGCGATGGCGGCCGAGGCGGAGGACCACCCCGAAGAGGCCCACGACTGCTGCAAGAAGCTGCAGGCCGACAGCGCGACCGCGCCATCCCCGACGGCCGCCCCCGACCCCTTCTGCGCGGGCAGCTGCTGCGATTCGGTGGGGCAGGCGGGCCTGTCCGTGTCCCCCGACCTCGCCGTGCACGATGCAGGCATCGCCCTCGCCGCCCCGATGGCCGCTGCGCCGCGGGCCTGGCCGGCGGGGCCGGGCCGAGACGTCGCCGCCCGTGGGCCCCGGGGCCCACCCCGCGAACACCCACCCAGCCCCTCTTCCTGAGAAATCGCGTCCTGCTGCGCTGAGCCCGGCCCCGACCCTGACTGGTCGGGAGGGCTGCGCCTCGACTCATAGATGCGCGCCCTCCGCCCCTGGCCTTCTTGCCGGAGCGCAGCGTGTTTTCGACAATTCTCTCTGGCCGCCATGCTGGCGGCGCTCCCGGGTGCGGTCCTCGCCGCCCCGGCCCTGCCGGACGCGGCCCAGGCCCCGCCGTGGGGCCCCGACTCCCTGGTGGCCGAGGTCCTCGCCGCCAACCCCTCCCTGGTCGCCGCTCGGGCGGGGCTGCAGGCGGTTGAGAGCGGGATGGATCAGGCCCGGCGCCTGGGCGACCCCATGCTGGAGTTCAGCACCGCCCCCCTCAGCCTGGTGCAAGCCGATGTGCCGGTGGGCTTCACGGTGGGCCTCAGCCAGCGCCTGCCGCCCCTGGGCAGCCGGGCGGGGCCCAGGCCGGGGCGCGGGCGGCGGCGGCCCTGGCGCAGGGGATCTGCGGGTGCTGCGCCAGGGACCCTGGCCCTGGAGGCCTGCCGCCTGCACGCCCGCCTATGGCAGGTGGAGCCGCCCAGCGCAGCAACGCCGAGGAGGCCGCGCTGCTGGTGTCCTTGGGGCAGGCCGTCGCCGACCGCTACGCCATCGGCCAGGCCTCACCCACCGCCACCTTGGACCTGGAGCTGCGCCAGGTGGGGCTGGAGAGCGAGGCCTTGGCCCTGGAGGGGCAGGCGCGGTCCTTGCGCGCCCGCATCAACGGGCTGTTGCACCGTCCGGCCGCTGACCCGCTGCGTCCCGCAGAGCTGGGATCCTTGGACGCCCGGCGGCGCCGCGCCGCGCCCGGAGCTGGCCATGGCCCAGGCCCGCATCGATGGGGCGGCGGCCAGTCTGGACCGGGCCCGGGCCGAGCGCCGGCCGGGCCTGTCCTGGATGAGCCAATACAGCACCATGTGGCCCATGGCCGCCCACCGCTGGATGGTGGGGGCCGGGGTCGAGCTGCCCTTGCAGCAGCAGCCCCGGCGCGCGGCCTTGGATGCGGCGCGGGCCGAAGGACAGCAGGCCCAGGCCGCGCGGGAGCAGCTGCAGGACCAGCTGGCGGTCGAGGAGGAGCTGGCCCGGACCATGGTTGAAGAAGCGCGCCAGAGGCTTGTTTTGGAGGAGAACCGGCGCCTGCCCCTGGCCCTGGCCCGCGTGGAGGCCACCCGCATCGCCTATGGGGCCGACCAGGCCGATGTGCAGGCCCTGCTGGAGGCCGCCGCCGATCTCACGGGCGCCCGGCGGGCCCTGGATGCCGCCCGCGCCGATCTGGCCCTGGGCCTGGCCGAGCTGGCCTGGGCCACGGGCAACAGCCCGAAGTCCCCCGATCATGGAGGCCCCCGATGAAGGCCTGGAACCTGCTCTTCGCCCTCTTCGTCCTCCTGCTGCTGCCCGCCTGCGCCGAGGAGGCTGTGGCCCCGCCATCCGCTCACCTGCACGCCTCTGCGACCCCCCTGTCGGCCGAGGCCCTGACGCCCTGAAGCCGGCCATGGAGGGGGCCGACGCCTTGTCCCGCAGCCTGGCCGCGGACCAGGTGGACGGGCTGGCCGCGCCCGCGCGCGCCTTGGCGGCCCAGCTGCATGCCGGCGCGACCGCGGTGGCCCAGACCCATGAGAACGCCCCCCTGGCGGCCCCTTTGGAGGCCAGCGCCCTGGCCGCCGAGGCCCTGGCCCGGGCCGAAAGCCCCGAAGCGGCCCGGCCGCTGCTCGCCCAGGTCAACGAGGGGCTCTTTGCCGCCGCCGCCGCCGATCCCCGCCTGCAGGAGGGCTGGACCAGCTACCGCTGCCCCATGGTGCAGCACTTCCCCAACTGGTTCCAGAAGGCCGGCGCCATGGCCAACCCCTATATGGGCAGCGCCATGCTGAGCTGCGGGGTGGAGGAGGGCTGGGGCGATGCGCCGCTGGCCGGGCCCGATCCCGACGAGATCGCCTTCTGGACCTGCCCCATGCACCCCTCGATCAAGGGGGCGGACGCGGGCGCCTGCCCCATCTGCGGCATGGACCTCGTGCCCGTCACCCACGGCGCCCTGGACAGCGGCGAGATCCGCATCGACGCCATCCGGCGCCAGGCGCTGGGAATCCGCACCGCCGCCATCGGCATGGGCCCCATCGACGATGGCTTCGCCGCCACTGGCATCATCGCCCAGGACGAGCGCCGGCAGAGCGCGGTCAGCCTGCGGGTCTCGGGCTATGTCGAGCGGCTGCGGGTGAACGAGACGGGCGCGGTGGTGCGGCGGGGCCAGGCCCTGCTCGACCTCTATGCGCCCGAGCTGCTGGCCACCCAGCAAGAGCTGCTGCGCGCCCATGCTGCCGGGGATGCCGCCCGCAGCCGAAGCGCCCGCGAGCGCCTGGAGCTGTGGGGGATCTGGCCCCGGCAGATCGACGAGATCCTGGCCAGCGGCCAGGCGCAGCGGGCCTTGCCCATCCTCTCCCCCGTGAGCGGTACGGTCATCGAAAAAGATGTTCTGGAGGGTTCTTTCATTCAGTCAGGCCAGCGCATCTATCAGCTGGGTGACCTCGATCAGCTCTGGATGGAGGCCCGGGTCTTCGAGGACCAGGTGGGGTCGGTTGCGGTGGGAGACGCGGTCACCGTCTTGCTTCCCGGTCCCACCCCGCTCCGCCTGCCCGGCAGCGTGCACAGCGTGCTCCCCGTGGTGGAGGCGGGACTGCGGGCCACCCGGGTGCGCGTGGCCCTGCCCAACCCCGACGGCGCCTTGCGGGTGGGGGCCTATGGGCGCGTGCACTTTGATCCCGGCGGCCCCGATGCCTTGCGGCTGCCCCGCGAGGCGGTGATCTACGCGGGCGACCGCCGGGTGGTCTTTGTGGACCGGGGCCAGGACCGCCTGCAGCCGGTCGAGATCGAGACCGGCCGCCGCGGCACGGAGTGGATCGCCGTGTCTTCGGGCTTGTCCACCGGCGATGTGGTGGTGGTATCGGGCAACTTCCTGGTGGCCGCCGAGAGCCGGCTGCAGGCTGCCCTGGGCTTCTGGGGCCAGGAGGCCGCCCATGATGGCCACTGAAGCCCCCACGGGCCTGATCGCCCGCTGCATCGCCGCCTGCGCGAGGCACCCGGGCCTCACCCTGCTCTTTGCGCTGGTGGCCGGATTCTTCGGCCTGCGGGCCATGCAGGATGTATCCCTGGATGCCGTCCCCGACCTGTCGGACACCCAGGTGGTGGTGATGACCGATTGGTCGGGGCGCAGCCCGGATCTGGTCGAGGATCAGATCACCTGGCCCCTGTCTTCGGCCCTGCTGTCTGCACCCCATGTGCGGGCGGTGCGGGGGAGCAGCCGCTTCGGAAATAGCCTGGTGACGGTCATCTTCGAGGATGGGACCGATCTTTACGACGCGCGGTCGCGGGTGCTGGAGCAGCTCACCCAGGTGGCGGGCAACCTCCCCGATGGCGCCACTCCGGTGCTGGGCCCCGACGCGACGGGGGTGGGTTGGGTCTACCAATACGCCCTGGTGGACCGGACGGGCCAGAACGACCTGCAAAGCCTGCGGGCCTTGCAAGATTGGAATCTACGCTTGAGTTTGCAAGCGGTGCCCGGCGTGTCCGAAGTGGCCACCATCGGCGGCTTCATCCGGGAGTACCAGGTGCATCTGGACCCCGACCGCTTGCTGGCCCACGGCATCAGCGTGACCGATGTGGCGCGGGCCTTGCGGGCGGCCAACGCCGACAGCGGCGGGCAGAGCATCGAGATCGCCGGCCACGAGCATATGGTCCGCGGGCGGGGCTATCTGCACGGGGTGGCCGACATCGAGGCCGTGCCCGTGGGCCTGGGGGCCGATGGCGCGCCCATCACGGTGGGAGAGCTGGCCTGGGTGGGCACGGGCCCGGCCCCCCGCCAGGGCTTTGCCGAGCTGGACGGCGAGGGCGAGGTGGTGGGCGGCGTCATCGTGATGCGCCACGGCGAGGACGCCCAGGCGGTGATCGCGCGGGTGAAGGCCCGCATCGAAGAGCTGCGCCCCGGCCTGCCCCCCGGCGTGGAGCTGGTCACCACCTATGACCGCTCGGACCTGATCGGGCGGGCGGTGGCCACCCTGCGGGACACCCTCATCGAAGAGATGGTGGTGGTGGCCCTCGTCATCTTCTTCTTCCTGATGCACGCCCGCTCGGCCCTGGTGGCGGTCATCGCCCTGCCCATCGCCGTGCTGCTGTCCTTTCTACCCCTGCAGGCCCTGGGCTTGAGCGCCAATATCATGAGCCTGGGCGGCATCGCGGTGGCCATCGGCGCCATGGTGGACGCCTCCATCATCCTCGTCGAGAATGTGCACAAAGGGCTCGAAGATTGGGAGGAGAAGGGCCGCCCCGGCAGCCGCAGAGACGCCTTGATCCGGGCCATGCAGGAGGTGGGGCCCACCATCTTCTTCAGCTTGCTGGTGCTCACCGTGTCTTTCTTGCCGGTCTTCAGCCTGCAAGCGGTGGAGGGCCGGCTCTTCCGCCCGCTGGCCACCACCAAGACCTTCAGCATGGCCTTCGCCGCCCTGCTGGCGGTGACCCTCACCCCGGCCCTGGTGGTGCTGCTGGTGCGGGGCAAGGTCCGAAAAGAGGAAGAGAACCCGATCAATCGCTGGCTGGTGGCCCTTTATGCCCCCGTCGTACACCGGGTGGTGCGCTTCCGGGGCCTGGTGCTGGGCCTGGCCATGCTGGTGATGCTGGCCACCATTCCAGCCGCCCTCACCCTGGAGGGCGAGTTCATGCCCCCCCTCAACGAGGGCAGCCTGCTCTTCATGCCCACAGCACCTCCGGGCATGGGGGCCACCGAGGCGGGCAACGCCATGCAGGTGATGGACCGGGCCATCCGCGCCGTGCCCGAAGTGGAGCGGGTCTTTGGCAAGATGGGGCGGGCCGATAGCGCGACGGATCCCGCCCCCATGGGCATGGCCGAGACCACGGTCCTGCTCAAGCCCCCCGAGGAGTGGGCGGAGGGCCGCAGCTGGGACGCCATCCTGGCGGATCTGGACGCCGCCGTGCAGGTGCCCGGCATGCCCAACCTGTGGTGGATGCCGGTGCAGACCCGCACCGAGATGCAGACCACCGGCGTGCGCAGCCCCGTGGCCGTGCAGGTGCAAGGCGACAACATCGAAGAGATCGAGGCAGCGGCGGTGCGCATCGAGGCCCTGGCCGCGGGTCTGCCGGGCACCCGGAGCGCATCGGCAGAGCGCAGCACCGGCGGCTTCTACCTGGATATCGACATCGACCGGGCTGCCGCCGCCCGCCACGGCCTCAACATCGACGACATCAACGCCGTCATCGAAGCAGCCGTGGGCGGCATGCCCGTGACCGAGCTGCTGGAGGGCCGCGCCCGCTTCCCCGTGAGCGTGCGCTATGCCCGGGATCTGCGCGAAGATCCCGACGCCATCGGGCAGATCCTGCTGCCCACCGCCACGGGCGCCCAGGTGCCCCTGCGGCAGGTGGCCCAGGTGGTCACCCGCACGGGGCCGCCGATGATCCTCAGCGAGGGCGGCCGGCTGGCGGGCTATGTCTTCCTCGACCCGGGCAAGGTCTCCCTCACCCACTATGTCGAATCGCTGAAGGAGGCTGTCTCTACGCTTGATTTGCCCGGTGTCACCCTGCGCTATGTGGGGCAGTTCGAGCACCTCACCCGGGCCAACGCCCGCCTGCTGACGGTGGTGCCGCTGACCCTGGGCCTGGTGGTGCTGCTGCTGTGGATGAATACCGGGTCGGTGCCCGAGACGGCCATGGTGCTGCTGGCGGTGCCCTTCTCGCTGGTGGGGGCGGTCTGGCTGCTGGTGGCCTTGCAATACAAGGTGTCGGTGGCGGTGTGGGTGGGGCTGATCGCCCTGGCCGGTCTGGATGCAGAGACGGCGGTGGTCATGCTGCTCTACCTCAACATGGCTTGGGATAAGCGGCTGGCCCAGGGCCCGGCCCCGCGCTTTGCCGACCTGGAGCAGGCGGTGGTGGATGGGGCCGCCCGGCGCATCCGGCCCAAGCTGATGCTGGTGCTCACCACGGGAATCGGCCTGCTGCCGGTGATGTGGAGCACGGGCACCGGCGCGGACCTGATGAAGCGGGTGGCGGCCCCCATGGTGGGCGGCCTGGCCACCTCCTTTCTGTTGGAGCTGCTGGTCTACCCGGCCCTCTTTGCCGTGTGGAAGGGTCGGGGCCTGCCCCGCTGAGGCCGCCGATCAGGGCCGGGTCTGCCCCGTCTGGTTGAGCCGGGCGATGGCGGGCAGCAGATCGCCGATGTCGTAGAAGTCCACCGCCACGAAATTGACCGCCTGGCCGGCCTGCTGGGCGCAGGCGTCGATGCGTTCGGACAAGAAGGGGTCGGGGTTGACCTGCTCGGCCAGCTCGGGCAGGGCGATGGGGGCGGTCAAGAAGTGGTTGACCAGAAAGAGGCTGTGGTCGGTGCTGCCGCGCAGGGGCGCGCAAGACAGGTCTTCGGGGGTGGTGGCCGCATAGGGCGTGTCCCACATAAAGTCCCGGTAGCCCGCCAGAATCCAGGGCACGTCGCCGCCTTCGTCCTGGCTGAAGACCACCAGGGGCGTGCCGCCATCCAGCAGGGCCGCCAGGCTGGGCCAGGGGTCCCCCGGCGCTTGGACCCGCGCCCGGTCGGTCATCCCGGCCTGGTCAAAGGCGGCGGCGATCCAGCCTGGGTCCACATCGGACTGCAGAACGAAGACCAGCACCTCGTCGGGGTTCTCATCCAGAAAGCGCCGAAAGCGCCCCATGCCGTCGGCCAGGCGCTCCGAGCCCAGATCACAGGAGCCATGGCACAAGAAGGCCTCGTCATCGAGGGGGTGCACATCCAGCATGAAGCCCCGTACGCCATCGGCCAGCTGCCGGTCGATGGACCGGTTCTGGTTGGGGGCCAGCCAGCCGTCTTCGGCGTTGGACATGGCGTTGTGGGTCATGGGAAAGGCCACGGCGTCCAGGGGGCGGTCGCAGAGGTCGGCATGGCCGTTGCAAATGCGGGGGCCGGTCCCGCTGTCGTCGGGTGCGGGCGCGCAGGCCAGGGCGAGGAGGAGGATCATGGGCGGCCTCTATCGTACCGGTGCTCGGCGCAAGACAACTCCCAGCCGGCCTGGGCGGCCTGGGCCGGGGTCTCGGCGAGATCCCTCCACCTGTCCGGGATCTCGGGCCCACAGCCCACCCACGGGCCAAGACCCGCGCCCACCCCACGCCATAGCGCGGGATCCGTCGCGCAGGGGCCCGCCCAGGTCGGGTCCAGGGTGCCCGGCGGGTGGGCGCCGCGACCTGTGGCCTCCTCCACCAGCCGCTGTCCCCAGCCCATGCAGACCCCGGCCCGCAGGCGGGGGTCCAAGTCGAGAATGAAGTCAGCGTCGTCATCTGCGGGCAGGCGCTCCCGCCCCAGCGCCCCCAGCTCCAGGCCCACGGGGAGGTCCAGATCCCAGCGGGCGAGGCGGTCCAGGGCCGGAAGCAAGACGGGGCGGTCCAGCTCACCCTTGGGGGAGAGCCCCTTGGCGATGCCAAAGGCCAGCAGACGCGCGGCGGCGGGCTCCGCCGCGGTGGCGGCCAGGGCGGCCTGCAGACTGGGGTCGAGGTCCGGCCGCCCCTCCCCAAGTGCCAGGCCCAGGCGCCGGCCCAACTCAAAGAGGTGGCTGTCTCTGCACTCGGGCAGCGGATCCCGGTGATCGTCCAGAAAGGCCAGGGCGGCGGCCAGGTCCACCGGGCGGCCCTGGGCTTCGGCCCGGGGTTGGGGGGGCTCCCCCAGGGGCACCGTGCCATCGGACCAGCCATCGTGCAGAAAGACCCGCAGGCCCAGCAGGGGGCTGGCTTGGGGCGACCACAGGCTGGCCCGCTGCAGCAGGCCGAAGAGGGCCAGGGCGCCCAAGGCGGCAGCCACCCCTCGGCGGAGACGCTGGGGCGCAAGCGGCGCGGCCAGGGCCGCCGACAGGGCCAGCATCGGCCACATCGGGATCCGGTATCGAAGGTTGAAGCTGGGTATACCGTAGGGGTCCGGCAGGTTGGACCACAGGTCATAGCGCAGCAGATAGGCCGCCAGCAGGCCGAGCAGGCCCAGGGGCCCAACCCAGGCCGCGGCCTGCTGCGCTCGGTCCAGAGCGGCCCGCCCTCGGTATGCCCACAACGCGCCCAGGGCCGCCAGCCCCCAGAGCGCAAACCAATAGAGATCCGGCAGCGGGCCGGTTTCTGCATAGTCGGCCGGGTCCCACAAGCCCTGGCGCATGCCGGGTCCAAAGACCCAATCAAGCCACCGTCCCAAAGGGGCAGGCTGAATCGCCGACATCCAACCTTCGGCGAAACGCTGCGCCTCGGGCCGATCCTGGTGGTAGACCCACCATGGGGTCGCCCCCAGGGGCAGGCCCAGCAGCAGGGCCGGCAGAGCACGCCAACGCACCAAGGCACCCACCAGCAGCACGGCGGGCAGCAGGTGGCCGCTGATGTGGGCAAACCACAGGCCAAAGCCGGTGATCAGCCCTGCGGCGGCGTTCAGGGCCAGGGCGCGGCCGATGCTACCCTGGCCCGCCGCCAGCAGCAGCAGCAGGGCCAGGGCCGGCGCGGCGGTGGACTCGGCGTGGTTGCCCCAGCCGTGTGGGCCAGCTCGGTAGACGCCGGGTGCCCCAGCATCAAGGCGGCAAAGGCGGCCGCCGCCTTGGGCCCCGCCGCCCGGCCGGCCAGCGCCGCCCCCGCCGCGGTGATCACCGCGTGAAAGAGCTCTGGCACCAGCTTCCAGACCAGGTGGCTGGCCCCCAGCCACCGAAAGAGGGGCGCCGCCATCAGGCTCTCGGTGGTGCAGCCCCCACAGAAGGTGCGGTATTGCAAGTCAAAGGCGGCATCCAAGTGACCGCAGGCAAAGAGCACCCCGTTGCGGGCGTTGAAACGCTCCTCCCAGTGTACGCGCAGAAAGGGCCCCAACAGCAGATCCACGGCTGAGAGCAGCAGCTCGGCCAGGACCAGGGCCACCGCGATGCGGGCCCAGGGCCAGGCCCGTGGCGGTGTGGGGGGCGGCGGCTCCATTCAGCGCGGGGGGTCGGGATCGATGTCGATCACCCCGTCGGGATCCACGAAGATGTCGTCCTCGTCCCCGTTCCCGGGCTCGTCTTCGTCGCCATTCGCCGCCGCTGCTTCTGCCGAGGGGTCGTCCAGCCGGTCGCTGCCGCCTTTGCCCCGCACCCAGCCCCAGGCGGCGCCGGCGGCCTTGCCCACCTCTTCGCCCGCGCCCTTGACCCAGCGGCCCACGGGCGCGGTGGTCGCCTTCACGCCCTCGGCGTAGCTGCCCATGGCCTCGCGCCACAGGTCGCGGCGCGTCTCGTCGTCGTCGGTGTCGCGGCGTGGGTAGTCGCCGTCCATCACGGCCTGGTAGCCCCCCGCCTCGATCCAGCGGTCCAGCTCTCTCATGCGCAGCACGGGGAAGGGCTGGTGGCTGGACAGCAGGGTGAGGGTCTTGAGCAGGCTGTCCAGGACGCCGCCCTCCTCTTCGTAGCGGCGGGCCTGGTCGGCAAAGGCCGACACGCTGCTGTCGGGCCCCACCCCGCCGGCCAGGCGCAGCAGGCTGGTCCGCACCGCCTCGGGGTCCTGCGCGGCCAGCAGGCTGGCGCGGTCGGCCGACAGCGCGCTCTTGCGATCCCACTCCAACAAGGAGCCCAGCACCGCCACCAGGGCCAGGCCCGTCAGCGGCATGCGCAAGGCAAAGGACCCGCCCTTGAGCATCAGCTTGAGCATGGTCTTGTAGAGCACGTGGCCCGAAAGGATGTGGCCCAGCTCGTGGGCCAGCAGCACCCGCAGCTGGTCTGCGTCCAGCAGCTGCACCGTGGTGGCATTCAGCACGATGAAGGGGTCGTCCATGCCCACCGCACCCGCCGGCAGGACGGGGCTCTGGCTGACATAGAGCCCATAGCGCTGCGGCGCGTCCAGGATCAGCAGCAGCTCTTCATAGACGGCGTTCAAGGAGGGGTACTGTCGGGGCCCCACCTCGACCGCGCTGCCCAGGGTGATCAGCCGCAGGGGGCGCTCCGAAAAGGTGCCCATCAGCCTGCGAACCACCCGGTCAAAGCCGGGCACGTCGCGCATGGCCTGCAGGGCGGCCCGGTCGGCGGGGTGCTCCCAGGCTCGGCTGGAGATGCCGGGAAGGGGTTTTCGAGGGGCCATGTGCGCTCCGTGCAAAGGGGATGTGCGCAAAGTGTGAGAGCTGGGCCGGGCGCCGATCGATCCGGTCCTCCTCGGCCATCACCGACCCATGAGGCTAATCCTTCTTCCCTTGCTCTGGTCCTGCGCGGACCCCTGCCTTCAGGCCACCGCCTGGAGCGACCCCACGGGCTGCTACGCCCATGACGGGTCCGTGCAGTCCGGCCAGCGGCCGGGTGAGGACAGCGGCGCGGTCGACCTGCCTGCCGACAGCGGGGACGCGGGGCAGACCGATGGCGGCGGGGACGGTGAGGGCGGCGGCGATGGCGGCGACGTCTCGGATGGCGGAGATGGGGGCGAAGGGCTCATTCTCGGAGATCCCATCCTGACCGTGGCCCGCCAGGGCGACGACCCGGCCGAGGCCGTGGGCGGCGACAAGACCGAGTGGGTGGACGGGGCCCTGCTGGGCGGCGGCTATGGGCTGACCGTGGGCTACCGCGGCTGGCAGGTGCTGGAGCTGGACGCTGCGGCGCCGGTGGCCCGTCAGGCCGCGCGCAGCGGCTACAAGGTGGCCGCGGATGGCGGCTTGGCAGCCATCACCACCCGCAGCGGCGAGGTGATGCTGCTGGATGTCTCTGACCCCCTGCGGCCGGTGGCCCGCCCCTCCCTGCTGCTCGAAGATGATGCGGTGGACGAGGATGTGGCCGTGGACGCCGGGCGCATCCTGGTGGGATGGAGCACAGCGGGTGGCCGGCTCTACGATGCGACGGGCAGCCTGCTGACCACCCTGCCCGCCGATCACGCCTTTGCGGTGGGCCTGTCGGGGGATCGGGCCGTGATCACCGATGGCGCCGACCTGGTGCTCTTTGACATCGGCGCGCCCGGGGCGCCGGTGGAGCTGGACCGCACCCGGCTGCGTGGTGAGGGCCGGGACCTGGACTTCGACGGGCAGAGGGTGGCCGTGGGCCTGGGCGGTCGCGGGGTGGACCTCTTCCATATTGAAGGCGACGTCTTCATCTTCGACGGGGACCTGGACATCCCCGGCGCCGCCCTGGGCCTGGCCTTGGACGGGGACCGCCTGTGGGTGGCGACCTGGGAGACCGTGGCCTTGGCCTGGCTGGGCGAGGGCGGCCCCTTTGTGCTGGGCCACGAGGACGTGGGCCAGAGCGCCATGGGCATCGACGCTGCCGACGGGCGGGCGATGGTGGCCGACTGGACCTATGTCAGCCTGCTCAAGGCGGTGCCCGGCGTCGCCGGTCCCGAGATCACGGCACCTGAGCGCCTCTACCAGGTTGACCCCGGCGAGCCCCTGCGCCTGCCCCTGCGCAATGGCGGCCCCATGACCCTGACGGTGGCCTTTGATGCCCCCGCCGGGTGGATCTTCGAGCCCGCCCAACCCAGCCTGGCGCCGGGCACCAGCCTGAATGTGGTGGTGCGACCTCCCGCGGGCGAGCCCGCTGCCGCGTCGGTGCAGATCCTCAGCAACGACCCCGACGAGGCGGTGCTGGACCTCGCCCTGCTGCTGCCCGAGGCCGATATCGGCAGCCAGCACCCCGACCTCAGCCTGCCCGGCATCCAGGTGCCCGGCGCTATTGCCGAGGGCTACGATCTGGGTGAGCAGCGCGGAAAGGTGGTCCTGCTGGTCTATTGGGCCCTGTTTTGACAGGTCTGCAGTCTGGAGGTTCCAGACGTCCAACAGTCCATCGCAGACGCCTATGACCCCGAAGAGCTGGTGGTCTGGCTGGTGAATTCCGGCGACACGGCCGAAGAGGTCGAGACCTTCTTGCGGCGCAACTCGGTGGAGCTTCCCAGCCTGCTGGATAGCACCGGCACGGTCTACCAGAGCTATGAACAGAGCGAGGGGGGCTTTGCGCCCTACCCCTTCCAGGTGCTGATCGACCAGCAGGGCCGCATCCAGGCCGTGGAGCACCAATACGACGCCGGGGCCATGCGCGGCCGCATCGACGCCCTGCTGGGTCGCTGATCGGTTGAAACCAAAGCGGGCGGCTGGCTTCTAAGGCGGATGCGCATCCTCCTGCTTTTGCCCGGCCTGCTCGCTTGCACCGATCCCTGCCCTGCGGGCTCCACCCGCCGGGGCGATGGGCTCTGCTACCTGAACGGGGACGGGGCCGGCGACAGCGGCCAGGTCACCGATGGGGCGGATGGCGGGGACGGGTCAGATGGCGCCGATGGGGCGGACGGCTCCGACGGCGGCGACGGTGGCAGCGGCCTGGACCTGACCTATGGCGACCCCATCCTCCCAGCCGGCCGGCAGGGCACCGACGCCAGCGGCGGCGGCGGCGGCGAGCTGGTCGAGTGGGTGGACGCCGCGATGATCGACAGCCGATACGGCATCACCGTGGGCCAGGGGGGCTGGCAGGTGGTGGACCTGGACACGGCCGAGCGGGTCTACAAGGCCAACGCCATGCGGGGCTTCCGGGTGGCCACCGACGGCAACCTGGCCGCCATCAGCACCCGCATGGGCCAGGTGCTGCGGGTGGATGTGTCCGACCCCACCCGACCCACCGAGATGGCCGCGCTGATGGGCGATGGCAGCGTGGCCCACGAGGATGTCGCGGTGGACGCCGGCCGCATCCTGGTGGGCTGGACCACCCGGGGCGCCATCCTCTACGACGCCGAGGGCCGGCCCACCGGCACCTTGCCCGCCACCCACGCCTTCGGGGTGGGCCTGTCGGGGGATCGGGCGGTGGTCACCGATCTGGACACGCTGATCCTCTTTGATGTGTCGGACCCGGCCTTCCCGGTCGAGCTGGACCGCCAGCCCATGCGGGGCGAGGGCCGCGATGTCTCCTTTGACGGCGACCGGGTGGCCGTGGGCATCGGTGGGCGCGGGGTGGACCTCTTCCACATTGAGGACAACGCGCTCGTTCTCGACGGGGACCTGGATATTCCGGGCTCGTCCATGGGGCTGTCCCTGGATGGCGACCACCTGTGGGTGGCCACCTGGGAGACGGTGGCCCTGGCCTGGGTGGGCGAAGGGGGCCCGACGCTGCTGGGCCTCGAGCCCGTCAGCCAGAGCGCCTTTGGCGTGGGCGCCCGAGATGGTCGGGCCCTGGTGGCGGACTGGTTCTTTGCCAGCATCCTGGAGCAGGTGCCGGGGGTGGCCGGCCCCGAGCTGGTCATGGAAGAGACGGTCTGGCTGCGGGACGCGGGCGAGACCCTGCTGCTGCCCGTGCGAAACGCCGGCCCCATGGCCCTCACCGTGGACTTCAGCCCCCCCGCGGGCTGGACCTTCGACCCCAGCAGCCTCAGCCTGGACCCGGGGGCGCGCACCGATGTGCGCCTGACGCCGCCGGCCACCCTGGACCGCCCCCGAGATGCCGCCCCGGTGGTCACCAACGATCCCGACGAGTCCGAGCTGCTGCTGCAGCTCTGGCAGCCCGAGGGCGAGATCGGCGCGATGCACGATCCCTTCACCCTGACGGGCGTGCAGATGCCCGACACCACGCTGCAGGACTATGTCCTGGAGGACCAGCGTGGCAAGGTGGTGCTGCTGGTCTACTGGGCCTTGTTCTGACCCGTCTGCAGTCTGGAGGTTCCAGACGCCGAACAGTCCATCGCCGCCGGCTACGACCCCGATGAGGTCGTGGTGTGGCTGGTCAATTCCTCGGACCCGGTTGACGAGGTCATCACCTTTCTGCAGCGAACCAATGTGGGCTTGCCTTGCCTGCTGGACCGCAGCAGCGGACTCTATAGCAGCTATGACCGGCGCTCCACCGAAGGCAGCTATGCGCCCTATCCCTTCCAGGTCCTCATCGACCAGAACGGGGTCATCCGCTACATCGCCACCCAGTACGACCCGGCCGGCATGCGGGATCGCATCGACGAATTGCTGGCGGATTAGCGCGCCCGGTCAGGGCACGATGAAGCGCACCCGCGGCCCGACCTCGACGGTCAGCCGCTTGTGTTGGCCCGCCACGAAGTCCCCGTCGATCATATAGGAGACCGGTACGGGCGAATCGATGACAATGCTCTTGGCCACCTGGTCGTAGATGTCATCCCCGCGCATGGGTTGGCCCAGGTAGACCCGGTGCAGCTGCGACACCGGCGTCATGGGTGCGCACGGAAAGCCCAAGGCGTGCAGGTGGTCGGGGTGGGACTTTGCGGCGTGAAAGAGCTGAAAGCCCAGGCCCAGGTCATTGGTGGTGCCCACCGCCACCGCGGCATAGCCGTCCTGGGCCTTCCAGGGCCGGCCATCCACCGTCACGGTGACGAGATCCCGCGCGAAGAGGTCGCGGGCGAAGCGCGTGCCCAGCAGGGCCGAGAGCACCCCCCGGGCCAGCACCCGCAGCGCCTTGACCACGCCGGTGGTGCCCCCGGCATAGTAGGCCTCCATGAAGCGGCTGAGCACGCCGGTCCCAAAGAGGAAGCCGCTGCTCTCGCCCCCATTCACCACCAGGGCGTTGCGTTCCACCGTTCGAAAGGCGCCCTTGCCATGCCAGGTGTCGACGATGGTGCCCAGAAAGGGCCGGGCTGGCATCTTCAGGCCAATGTTGCGGGCCAGGGTGTTCACCGTGCCGCTCTTGAGGATGGCCACCTTGGGTAGGGTGATGCGCTCTCGGGCGGTGCCCTCGGCACCTTCGGCGTAGACACGCACCAGGGCCGATACCACCTTGTGTAGGGTGCCGTCGCCCCCATTCACGCACAAGATGTCGATGTCCCTGTCGCGCAGGTTGCGGATCGTGTCTTCAAGATGGTCGAGATCCGGCGGCTGGGCCAGCTCGCCCTGGTCGCCCAATACATAGGCCAGGCGCTGGAGCAGCTCGGGGTTGCGCTTGTTGGCCCCGCTGCGGGGGTTGCTGATGACCGCGATGCCGCCCATCAGAGCACCTCCCCATCCACCTGGGCCAGGGCGGCGGAGATCTCGGCCCCGCGCCCGAAGAGGCCGAAGATCCCCCCGGTGTGCCAGAAGAGGACCCGCTTGCCAAAGGCGGCTTTATTCCTGGCGATCTCGCGCTCCAGGGCCACCCAGGTCTTGCCCGTATAGACGGGGTCCAGGAAGAGGCCGGTCTCGCGGCTGAAGCGAAGCTGCATGGCCAGCTCCTCGGGGGTGGACAGGGCATAGCCCCGGCCCTGGTGGCCTTCCAGCACCGACCAGGTGTCGGGCCCGGGACCCGGCGGGCGGTGGCCCCAGGCGGCGGCCTCGGCGGCGATGGCCGCACCCGCCCCTCGAAGGTGGGCCGGTCGTCGCAGACCGCCACGCCCACCACCGGCGGGGCAGCCCGCGGGGCGGGAGGCCGCCAGGGTGCCGCCGGACCCGACCCCGCAGAGTACCGCCCCGAAGTCCAGGCCGAGGCCGTCGGCCTGGGCGCGCAGCTCCCGGGCGGCGTCGATGAAGCCCAGGGCGCCCACCGCGTTGCTGCCGCCTTCGGGGATGAGGAAGGGGCGCTCGCCGGCCGCCTGCAGCTCGGCCGCCCATGCGGCCAGCAGCGCGTCTCGATCGCGGTAGCCATGGGCGTCACACCAGCGCAGCCTGGCCCCCAGAATGCGGTCCAACAGGAGGTTTCCGTCCAGATCGCCCGGGGCTGGGGCGCTGCCTCGCAGCAGCAGGTGGGGCGCCATGCCCAGCTGCCGCGCCGCCACCGCCGTCGCCCGGCAGTGGTTGGACTGGATTCCCCCGGTGGTGAGCACCGCAGTGGCGCCGGCCGCCTGGGCCTGGGCCATCAGGAAGGCCAGCTTGCGCACCTTGTTGCCCGATAGCCCCAGGCCGGTGGGGTCGTCGCGCTTGACCCAGATCTCGACGCCCAGGCGCGCGGAGGGGCGGTCCAGCCGCTGGAGGGGCGTGGGCCGCTGGCCCAGGTCGAGGGGGAGGAGATCGGGGTGCAGGCGGGGGGAGGGCATGGGCTGTCCTATCCGGTGGCCCGTGCCGCGACCGCCCCGGTAGACCCGCCTTGCGCGCGTCGAGCTGAGGGAGCGGGGTCATCTGGGCAAGGTCACTTCGACCGGACACCGGCGTTCCGTAGAAGTCTTCGATTGCACTGCGCCCTTTGACTTCACTCCCCCTCGCCCCTCGCCCCTCGCGTTGCGAGGCGGCCCCGGGCCGAAGGCCAAGGAATGGAACCTTCGGTCGATGCCGGGCCGAAGCACAGCGCACCCCGGAACACAACACAAGGCCGCCTGGCCAAGGGCCGGCGCAAGCGGAGTGACCGCCCCCGGGGCCGCGCGCCGATCCAAAGCCAGCCCCGGCGACCTCGGGACAGGCCGCAGACGAGTCCCCCCACCATCGCCGATTCTCGTGGCACAACCGATAAAGTTTCGGCCCGACTCTTGCGGTGTCCGAGCGGGAGGGTATCGCATCTCTGCAAACGGAGAAACCCATGAGGGGTTCTGCCTACAGAACAGCAGGATCGACGGCAACCAACCTGCAGAGAGGGGCCGCCGGGCCGTCCACGGCTACGGCTTCAACGTGCGGTGTACCGGGACCACCCGCTGGCAACTGGATGGGCAAGGAGTCCCTGGCGTCCCAGCCACACAGTTCTGTTCGACCGCCGGTTGTCGCTGCCAGACGCTGCTCTTCCCACGCCGTGTCTTCCCGCCTTGTCTCGCAGGCCTCACCTGACGCCGACCTTTCCGACTGCATCGACCGATTCGCCGCACGCGGCAGGGAGCTGGCTGTGTTTAGGGCGGAACGAACGAAGTGGTGCTTTATCCTGGCTGGGGCACTCGCGAATGCGGCCTGCACGGCCAGGACGACGAAAGTGTCGCGCTATTGGGGCGCGATGGGCATCTACGTGACCGTCTACTCTCACGAAGAGGCGCGGGAGCTGGGGGCGGACCGCTGGCGGGAGGCCTTCTTGCTGGAAACCCGGCAGGAAGACGACGGGAGTGTGCGCTTCCTCGGCGAATGGTCCACCAACTACTTGACCGACAATGAACATTCTGTGGCCAATTACCGTCCATCGGAGGGAGACTCGGCATTAGAGGTTCTCTACAACCGCAACTTAAGTCATGCAGTGTACCGCTATTGCCTGGGCGCGACCACGACAGAGCACGGATTCTGGGACGAAGAAGCTGGCAATGTGGTGACCCCATCGGTTCTGTATTCAACCGACCAACTACTGGAACTTGACGCGTTGTTCGCGCTAGACGCTTGGCGCACGCCGTCTTACCGCCGGACCTACTGGTTGTCTGCAAACCCGTCCGTTGCGCTCGTGCCTTTCATCGACACCTGGGACCCCGAGAGCGGCGAGCCGGTCGAGCGCCTGCTGCGGGTCGACGCGCCGCTCGGCAGGGCCTCCGGTGCCACCTGCGCTGCCTTGCAGGTGGTGCGGGCGTGGATGAGGGCCGCGACGCCGGAGAGCCTCGCCCCGGTGGGCGGACCGGAGGCCGACGACCGGCGCTGACGGGCGCGCATCGCAGCGAGCATGGCGGCCACGCAGAGACGCGCCTATCCTGTCGCTTTTCGGGAGCCCCCATGACCCCTGACGCAGCGCACCCACCAATGGACCGACCCGGAGCCGAGGCCGCGGCTGTCGGCCTGGGCGCGCAGCTCCCGGGCGGCGTCGATGAAGCCCAAGGCGCCCACCGCGTTGCTGCCGCCTTTGGGGGATGAGGAAGGGGCGCTCGCCGGCCGCCTGCAGCTCGGCCGCCCATGCGGCCAGCAGCGCGTCTCGATCGCGGTAGCCATGGGCGTCACACCAGCGCAGCTTTGCCCCCAAGATGAAGTCCAGCAACGGGTTCCCGTCCAGATCGCCTGGGGCTGGGGCGCTGCCCCGCAGCAGCAGGTGGGGCGCCATGCCCAGCTGCCGCGCCGCCACCGCCGTCGCCCGGCAGTGGTTGGACTGGATTCCCCCGGTGGTGAGCACCGCAGTGGCGCCGGCCGCCTGGGCCTGGGCCATCAGGAAGGCCAGCTTGCGCACCTTGTTGCCCGATAGCCCCAGGCCGGTGAGGTCGTCGCGCTTGACCCAGATCTCGACGCCCAGGCGCGCCGAGGGCCCATCCAGGCGCTGCAGCGGGGTGGGCCGCTGGCCCGGGTCGAGGGGGAGGAGATCGGGGTGCAGGCGAGGGGAGGGCATGGGCTGCCCATCCGGTGGCCCGTGCCGCGACCGCTCCGCCGCCGGGGGGTTAGTCGCGCTGCATGAAGCTGGTCGCCGTCACCTGTGACCGTCGAGATCGGGGCCCCGAGGGTGCCGGCCCGCGGATCCGCCCCGGGCGCCCCGAGGTGCTGGTCAAGGAGTCGGTGCTGGCCGCCTTGCGCCGGGTGGGCGTAGAGCCCCTGCTGCTGCCGCCAGCACCCCAGGATGCCGCGGCCCTGGTGGCCCGACTTGCGGATTTTATCGACGGTGTGGTGATCACCGGCGGCGCCTTCGACATCCACCCCAGCCATTATGGTGGTGTCGTGTCGGGGCGGCTGGACCGGGTGGACGAGGGCCGCACGGGGCTGGAGCTGCTGCTGGCCCGATTCTGCATCCAGCAGGACCTGCCTGTATTGGGCATCTGCGGGGGCGAGCAGGCCCTGGCGGTGGCCGCAGGGGGCAGCCTGATCGGCGACTTGCTCACGGATCACCCCGGCGCCCAGGAGCACGAGCAGCCCACCGATCCCGCCCAGCCCTGGCACCCCGTTCGCTTGGACCCCAGCGCCCTGCGCCGGGCCTTTGGCCAGGCCGAGATCCAAGTCAACAGCACCCACCACCAGGCGGTCGCCGATCCCGGTCAGATGCGGGTTGTGGGCTGGTCGCCCGATGGCGTGGTAGAGGCGGTGGAGCTGCCCGGCCACCGATTCTGCATCGGCGTGCAGTGGCACCCCGAGCTGCTGCACGACGCCCCTTTTGCGGCCCTGGCCGGGGCCTTGGCCTGAATGGCGGCGGTGGTCATTCTGGGCTCTGCCTTTGATCAGGGGGAGCCCTTTGGCCCTCTGGACGCGGTTGCGGTGCCCACCCGGCGGGGGCCGGTCACCCTGCACCGGCGCCCCGGCCAGCCGGGCTGGCTGCTCTTTCGCCATGGCCGCCCCCACACCGCCTTGCCCCACCAGGTGGACTACCGGGCCCAGGCCCTGGCCCTGCGCGAGGTCGGCTGCCACGCCCTGCTGATCACCAGCAGCGTGGGGGTGCTGGACCCGGCCCTGCCGCTCTATGAGCCCCTGCTGGCGGGCGATCTGCTGATGCTGGACAACCGCCTGCCCGATGGGTCGGCCTGCACCCTCTTCGATGGGGACCAGCCCGGCCCGGGTCACCTGCTGGTGCAGGGGGGGCTCTTTGACGCCGCCTTGTCGGGCTGGTTGCGGCAGCGCCTGGGCTTGCGGGCCGAAGCCCCCACCTTTCTCTATGTGGGGGGCCCGCGCACGAAGACAGCGGCCGAGAACCGGCTGGCGGCCCGTCTGGGCGCCCAGGTGAACTCGATGACGGTGGGGCCCGAGGTGGTGCTGGCCAACGAGCTGGAGATCCCCGTGGCGGCCTTGCTGGTGGGCCACAAATACAGCCTGCCGGACGCGCCCGGCCCGCCCTCCGAAGGGGTCGCGGCCTCGCTGGAACGCTCCCGTGCCGCGACCGTCCGCGCGGTTGAAGTCTTCTTGAATGAAGCGCCTGCCTTCGTTTTCGGCAATACCATCTATCGCTTCTCCGACCATGGATGAGGCGGCGGCCCGGGCCCATGTGGCCGCGCGGCTGCGGGTTGCTGCCGGGCCCGCCACCCGCCTGACCGGCGGCAAGATCAACCACGTCTTTCGGGTCGCAGTGCCCGGCAGCAGCGTGGTGCTCAAGCACTCTCCGCCCCACCTGGCCAGCCTGCCGGCGGTGGCCCTGGATCCCATCCGGGCCGACTTCGAGGCGCGGGCCCTGCGCTTTGCAGAGACGCGGGCGGACCGCCGGGTGCGCTGCCCCCGCCTGCTGGACCAGGTCGGCCCCACCCTCATCCTGGAGGATCTGGGGGATGCGCCCGCCCTGGATGGCTGGCTGGCGGCGGGGGGAGATCCGGCCCTGGTGGCGCGCCTGGGCGCCTGGCTGCGGGGGCTGCACGCCGATGCCACGGCCCCTCTCGACATCAACCGGGACATCCAGGCGGTGCGGCTCACTGTCCAGTATGCAGAAATCGGCCCGCTGCTGGCCCGGGCCGGTCATGCCGATGCGGCGGCCTTGGGGGCGGTCGCCCTTGCATTGGGTCGGCGCTTTCTGGGCGGCGGCCCGGTCTTCCTCATGGGCGACCTGTGGCCGCCTTCGGTGCGCGTCTCGGCAGAGGGCAGCCTGCAAGTCTTGGATTGGGAGATGAGCGGCCGGGGCCACCTTGCCCAGGATCTGGGCCACCTGCTGGCCCACCTGTGGATGGGGGCAACGCGCCAGGGCCTGCCGGTTGCGGCCCAGGCGGCCTTTCTGCAGGGCTATGGGCCGCTGGACCCACAGGACGCGGCGCAGACCGCCGCTCATTTCGCCTGCGAGCTGCTGGTGCGGGTGCTGGGCCCCTTTCAGGCGGGATCGCCCTATGACGGGCTGCCGGTGGCGCATCCCGCGGTGCAGGCGGCGGTGGCGGTGGCGGCGGCGGCCCTCAAGACGGGGCGGCTGCCTGCGCCCTGACGCATCCCCAAGAACAGTACGTGTATGCAGATCCTAACCTTCGTATTCCGCCTCCGTGCGATCTGTGCTATCCCTTGGTTTCTCGTCTTCCTCTCGGAGTCTCCTTATGCTCGCGCTCTCGCTTCGTATTCCCTTCGCAGCGCTGATCCTCGCATGGGCGTTGCCCGCCCACGCCGGCAAGAAGGTGCCGCCGCCCGAATTCGTGCCCCCCACCACCAACCTGCACCTGCGGGCAGCCTTCGACACGGATCCGTCGGTCTACCTGGGGCGCTTCCTGCCCGATGACGCCACGACCCCCGACGAGTCCGCCGCGCGCAAGACCGCCTGCAGCCAATATGTCAGCGTCCGCCAGGTGGGCGGCGGCGGCGTCGAATACGACGAGGTCTTTGAATCCAGCAGCGCGGCCGCCATGGGCCTGGGCATCCCCAAGACCGAGATCACCTTGGGCGGCAAGAGCGGCCAGTCGGCCAGCTTGCGCGCTAAGTACACGCTGACCACCAAGATGGTGGCCGACATCAGCGATCCGGTCGCCTTTGCATCCTGCTGCCGCCAGAGTCCCACCGAATGCACCGGCCGCTTCGTGGGCGAGTTCATCGAGGGTACGGGCAGCATCTGGGCCGCCAAGTCCTCCAGCGCCGAGGGCAGCGTGCTCAAGGCCTTGCAGGCGGTGGGCTTTGAGGTGGAGGCCCGAAATGGCGTCTCCTGGTCCCGCTCGCGAAGCTTCCCCCAGCCCGTCTACTTCGCCTTCCGGGTGACGGATGTGCCCCAGGTGGACTGCAAGGCCCTGGTGAACAACCCGCCCAAGTCCGACAAGGGCTGGTACTTCGGCGCCGTCAGCGAGCCGCTGCCCAGCGAGAAGATCGCCCGGGACGCGGCCATGTCCGGCGCGCGCGAACAGGCCGTGAAGTACCTGGGCGAGGCCATCGCCACCGGATCGGTGAGCACCACCGCCATTGGCGGCAACGCCGGCGCCGCCACGGCCCGCTTCCAGGACGAGCAGTTCGTCCGGCGCGCCGCCGAGGGCATCGCCCGCTTCGTCAAGGACGAGCTGTCGTGCGTGGAACAGTCCCCCAGCGTGGACGGCCCCCGCTACACCGTCCGCACCCTGGCCTATATGCCGGCCACGGCGCTGGATGAGGCCGCGCGGGCCGCCCTCGGGAACTAGCCGATGCCACCCTTGCTGCTGGCGCTGCTCCTTCAGCCCGCCTTCGGGTCGGGCTGGGTGGCTGTGGACGCCGCCGGCCAGTGCCAGCCCACCCACCCGGCGCGCCACCGCATCGAGGTGGTCCGCGACAGCTTCGGCCGACGCGAAGACCTGGCGGGCGTTGAAGACGCTGCCCGGGCCCGCGCGCGGGACGCCTTGCGCCAGAGCGCCTGCGCGGGGCGCTCGCCCGCTCAATGCGACGCCATCCTGGCCCAGGTGGGCATCGACGTGGCGGTGGACCTGGACCGGCGGGTGGTCTGTGCGGCAGCGCTGGTATCCAGCGGCGTGGTGGCCGATCCCGACCAGCATCAGGCCTACGCCGCATCTGTGCAACAGGCTGCGGCCAGGCTGGCCGGGGCTCTCCAGGGCGCCCCCGTCGGCCTGGTTGATGCACAATGGGAGAGCGGCTGCGGGGCGGGCGACGCGGGGGCGCGGCTGGCTGCGGGGCTGCGGGCCGGGCTGAGCGCCGCAGGCGCCACGGTGACCGAGGGCGCGGGCGATCGCGTGGTGGCCCGTTTTTCCCCTGGAGACCCCGTCACGGTCGAGCTGTGGCGCTACCCCAGCGGCGGATCGGGCGCGCTGGTCACCACCACCCAGCTCTCAGCCGACTGGCTGGGCCTCTATGGCGGCGCCGGCGACCAGTGTCACCACTCGGGGGGGCTGGGCCTGAACGGTGGCCAGCGGCCGGGCGCCGGTGGGCTCACCGTGGCACTGGACCTGCCCATCGACGGCGCGCTGTGCCCGGGCGAGCAGGTTGAAGCTGCCGTGCGCCCCTCTTCTGCGGCCCAGGTTCAAGTCTGGAGCGTGGGCCGCACCGGCGAGGCCTGGCTCACCTGGTCTTCCGCCGAGTCGGCCGGCGGCCCCTTGGACCGCCGCGCCAGCCTCACCCTCGAAGCGGCCCATGTCCCGGCCCTGGGCGAGGAGCAGCTTCTGGTTGTCGCCGCGCCCCTGGCGTGTCGCTGCCGCCGGGGCAGGCGGGCTGCCGCGTCTCGTCGCTCTCGGCCCTGTCCGACCGGGCGGCCCTGGCGGTCGCCCCCTTCACCGTGCTGCCCGCCGGCCGCGGCCGCTGCCCCGCGGCCGCCGACGGCCCCGCCGTGTCCTGGGCCGACTACCAGTCTGCGCCGCCTTGCAAGTGAATCCACGGAGTCCCCTCATGCTTCCACTCTTTTTCGCGAGCGCCTTGTCCCTGATGTCGCCGGTCCACGCCGCCGAGACGTGGCCCGCGCTTGGCGCCCCCGCCGCGACGTCGCGCGACGGCAGCAAGGACGCGGCGCTGGTGATCGCGATTGATGACTATGCCTTCGCCCAGGACATCCCGGGCGCCTTGGACAATGGCAGGGCCTGGGTGAGCTGGCTGAAGGACGGCCACGGCGTTCCGCTGGTGAAGCCGCTGTTCAACCAGCAGGCGGCGAAAGAGACGATGAAGGAAGAGGTGGCCAAAGTGGCTGCGCGCGTGCAGCCCGGCGGGCGGCTGTGGGTGGTGTATATCGGCCATGGCGCGCCATCGGAGGCGGGGGACGATGGGGTGCTGGTGGGCGTAGACGCGCAGCAGACGCCGTCGTCCTTGGAGGCGCGGGGGTTGAAGCGGGCGGAGCTGTTGGCGGCGGCCGAAGCCGCGATGCCGTCGGGCACGGAGGTGGTGCTGGTGCAGGACGCTTGTTTTAGCGGCAAGACCTCTCGGGGCGATCTGGCGCCTGGGATGGCGCCGCTGAAGACGGTGTCTGCGCGGCTGGGTCCGAAGGTGACGGTGCTGAGTGCGGCGCGCAGCGACGAGTACGCTGGCCCGCTCTCGGACGGCAAGCGTCCGGCTTTCAGCTACCTGGTGCTGGGCGCGCTTCGGGGGTGGGGGGACCGCAACGGCGACGGTCGGGTGAGCGCGCAAGAGGCGGTGGCCTATGCCGACGACGCGCTGGTTCAGACCACGACGGGTCGGTCGCAGACGCCCGAGCTGTCTGGGCCCGACGTGGCGCTGGGGCGATCGGGCAAGGAGCGGGCGCCGGACCTGACGGCGCTGGCGATGGCGGCGGTGTCTGCACCGGTGGCTTCGGTGGGTTCTGCGGGGCAGGTTCAGGTGGACCTGGGGGGCTCTGCGACGGATTTCGCGGCGCTGGCGGCGCAGGCGGCGGCTGCGGACGCGGCAGCGGCGGACGCTTCTCAGAAGCGTGCCGCCGCCCAGGCGGCGCTGGACAAGGAGCGCCGAAAGCGCCTGGACGGGGCAGCTGCGGATGTGCAAGCGGCGGCCAAGCGCGACTTTGCGTCGATCTCGAGCCTGCTGTCCAACCCGACAGAGAACAGCCGGAAGGTCCTTGAAGCGTGGCTGTCGCGCTATGACAAGGCGACGGTGACGATTGACGGGGTGACCGAGTCGGTGTTGATCCCGGAGGTCGCGCGGGTTCAGCAGGCGATTGGCCGCATTGCGGTGTCGTCGTCGCCGTCGGGGTCGGCGAGTGGCGAATGGACGGGTCGCAGCGGCTACGGGATGGTGGGGATCCCGGCGGGCAGCTTCTTGATGGGGTCGCCGTCGTCAGAGTCGGGGCGCGACGCGGACGAGACCCAGCACCAGGTGACGCTGACGCGGGGCTTTTTGATGGGTAAGACGGAGGTGACGCAGGGTCTGTGGTCGTCGGTGATGGGGAGCAACCCGTCGGCCCCGGACTACAAGGGCGTGTCGCTGTTGGGAGACAGCCTTCCGGTGCAGAACGTGGACTGGTGCGATGCGGTGGCCTTTGCGAACAAGCTGTCGGCGAAGGACGGGTTGCGGGCAGCGTACACGGGTGTGGACCAGTGCAAGGTCAGCAAGGGGACAAGCGTGGCCTGGGACCGGTCCAGCGACGGCTACCGTCTGCCGACGGAGGCGGAGTGGGAGTACGCGGCTCGGGCTGGGAAGACCGGGCCGTACGCAGGCGGGGTGTCGGAGGACGGGGCCTGCCGCATCGGAAATGTGGGAGACGCCTCCGCCAAGTCGAAGTTTTCGGACTGGACGACATTCTCCTGCAACGATGGCGTGGTCGGTCTGGCCTCTGTTGGGCGCTACGCGGCGAACCCCTGGGGCCTGCACGACATGACGGGCAACGTGTGGGAGTGGTGTTGGGACAGGTATGCCGACTATAGTGGTACCAGCACCGATCCAGTCGGGCCCCAATCCGGCTCGTACCGGGTGGACCGCGGCGGGTCCTGGAGCGACGACCCGCGCTACGCGCGCGTGGCCTATCGCGGCAGGAACACGCCCGACTTCCGCTTCAGCAACCTCGGTCTTCGTCTTGTGAGGACGAACCCTTGACCCTTGAACCCTTGAACCCTTGATCTTTGCCGCCTCCGTCCAGCCCCGGCGCAGCCCGTCCGGGCCCCAAGGGCCAGGCTTGCCGGCCCGGGGCCAGGACAGGGCGGCGACGGGGCGGGTCTCAAGCGATACCGGTCGCCCTGCCACCCATCGGGTTCCGCGCGAAGCGCGGTCGCGAATTCTGCCCCGGAGACTCCAATGCCTGTTCGCGTCTTCACCGTCTTGTTCGACCCCAGTCAGGGCCGTTTCGATGACGACGATCTGGTCGAGGCGCTGGACGGTTGCCGGGTCCTGAGCCTCAGCGACCACGCCTTCACGGTGGACGGCACGCCGGTGCTCGCCGTGACCGTGCGCTTCGACCTGCCGCCGCCGCCACCGGGCACCGCGTCAAGGCCAGAAGCCCCCCGGTCTCAACCCCAAGACGCCCTTGCCGACGTGGACAAGCAGCTCTTTGAGGCCCTGCGATCCTGGCGCAACGCCCGTGCCAAAAAAGACGGGCGCCCGGCCTACGTGCTCTTCACAAACGCCCAGCTCGTCGAGATTGCCACCCGCCGGCCGGGCACGAAGGCCGCGCTGCAGGCCATCGATGGCATCGGGGACGCGCGGGTCGAGGGCTATGGCGACGACGTGCTGGCAGTGGTCGCCAAGGTGCCGCGGGGCGCTGACTGGTCCGACGAGGCCACCTCCGATGGCTGAACCCGCCGAGGCGCCCGTGCTCCTGGTTCACTGGGAGGAGACCGTCGGGCTCGTGCTCGACAAGACGGGCCGCTTCCCGAAGTCGGCCCGCTTCACTTTTGCCAGCCGCATCGATGCGCTCGTGCTCGACATTCTGGCGGTCCTGGTCCGGGCGCGCTGGGCACCTCGAAGCGACAAGGGTCCGCTGCTCGCCGCGGCCGACGCACACCTGGCTGTCCTTCGTGTGCTGCTGCGGCTCGCGCACGAGCGCAGGCTGCTCGCGCGCCCGGGCTTCGAGCACCTCGTCTTGAGGTTCGACGAGGCCGGGCGCATGCTCGGCGGCTGGCGCCAGCAGGTGGTGGGGTGAGGCCCACCCTGGAAGCCGCGAGCAGCTTCGCCGCCCTGCGCGCGGCGGCGAAGAAGGCCGCGCGCGGACACCGCAAGAAGCCGGAGACAGCGGCCTTCCTCTGCGAGTTGGAGGCCGAGGTGATGCGCCTTCAGCGCGAGCTTCGTGCCGGCACCTACCGCCCTGGCCCCTTCCGCACCTTCCGCATCCGAGACCCCAAACCGCGCACCATCTCGGCCGCCCCCTTCCGGGACCGGGTGGTCCACCACGCGCTGTGTGCCGTGATGGAGCCCACCTTCGAGCAACTCGCAGACCCGGACTCCTTCGCCTGCCGGGCGGGCAAGGGGAACCGGGCGGCGGTCTGGCGACTCCAACGGCTCACGCGAAGGTGGCCCTGGTACGCGAAGCTCGACGTGGAACGGTACTTCGAGACGGTTCCGCTCGACCGGCTCCTGACCCTCGTCGGCTCGCTCTTCGATGACCGTCCCTTGCTGGACGCCGTCGAGGTGGTGCTGCGCGCCGGCAGTGGCGACGATGGGCGCGGGCTGCCCATCGGCAACCTCACAAGCCAGCACTTCGCCAACTTGTACCTGGGAGAGCTCGACCGCTTCGCGCGGGCGCTCGAAGTGGGCGGGATGGTGCGGTATATGGACGACATCATCTTGCTGGGGCCAGACAAGGCAGCGGCTCATGGCTGGGCTGCGGCCATGTCGGGACAGATGGCGGCGCTGGGACTGGCCGAGAAAGCTGCCGCCCGCCGGCTGGGGCCGGTTCACGTCGGCGTCCCCTTCCTGGGCTTCCGGGTGTGGCCCCACCGGGTACGGGTCGACCGGGCCGCGCGGCATCGGCTGCTCCAGAAGCTCCGCCGGCCGCCCTCGGACATCGCTGACACCGCGATGCAGGCCCGCCTGACCAGCCTCGTGGCTTGGGCGGCCCATGGCGACACCCGCGGCCTGCTGGGCTCGCTCGCGTCGGGGCCGGAGCCGCAGTAGAGAGCAGGCGGCTACCGGAGGAGGCTCGAACCGGGTGAACCGCGGCGGGTCCTGGAACAACAACCCGCGCAACGCGCGCGTGGCCAATCGCAACAGGAACACGCCCGACAACCGCAACAACAACCTCGGTCTTCGTCTTGTGAGCACAGCTCGGCCCGCGTCTTCGCGGGCCACGGCCAAAGCCCGGTCGCCGCCCGCCTGGTGTGGGGTCGGCCGGCCCGCGCCAGGGACCTGTCCATGCTCCGGGTGCCCGCGCGCACAGCCTCGCTTTGGCGGGGTCGCGCCGAACAGCCCACCGCCGCCGCCGCGACTGACCTCGGCGGCGGCCCTGGCGACGGGGCGGCTGCCTGCGCCCTGAGCCCTAGCGCCGGGCGTCTTCGGGGGTCCAGGTGCCCACGGGGCGGTGCTCGCGCACCATCAGCACCTCGTGGCGGCTGCGGATCTCCTTGCCCCACCAGCGATCCCAGCGCCAGGGCCGGAACACCTCGAAGAAGATCCGCACCGGGCCGATGTCCTTCTGGAGATCGAGGGTGGTGGTGCGGTAGCCGGGCAGGCTGACCTCCACCGTCATGTCCCGAAAAGGGGCCCAGCGCGCATCCACCGTGGTGGGGGCCACGCCCAGGGGTTCACCGCGGTAGCTCACCCGGGCGCCCAAGGGGCTGGTGGTGATGGCCACCTTGTGGGCGCAGCCGGCCAACAGGACGACGGCGAGGAGGCGGAGGGGAGGGCGGGGCAACATCGCCCCATTGTATCCGGGCGGGCGGGGGGCTACCGTGCGCCCCATGAAGGCTCTCCCCCGACTGCTGCTATTCGCTGCCTGCCTCGCCGCGCCGCTGGTGTCCTGTGGCGGCTCCAAGAAGGCCATCGGCAACCTCGCCGACGCCGACAAGGAGCAACAATTGCTGCAGGACAGCGCGCGGCTCTACTGGGAGGGCCTGCGCTGGCAGGACAGCGAGAAGGCGGGCGCATTCATTGAAGACGCCGAGCTGCGGGTGCTCTTTCGCGACTGGCTGGAGGACCACTTCAAGGCCCACCGCGTCGAAGAGGCCACGATGCTGCAGGTGATCCTGGGGCCCGAGATCGCCAAGCCGGTGGATGGCCGGCTGCAGACCGGCACCGTCTATGTGCGCAGCCGCGGATTCACCTACCCCGCCCAGATCGTGGAAGACGAGCGCGTCAAGCAGCAGTGGTACCGGTCGGTGAACGGCTGGTTCGTGGACTGGACCCTGCCCGAAGACGAAGACGCGGACTGATTCTGCAGAGACGGAGGTGGCCCGGGGTGTGCCAGCACCCCGGGCCTGCAGCTCCGCTGAGGATCCACATCCCTCGGGGCGCCCGCGTAGGGGCGCCGTCGATCGCAAGCCGCAGGTGGAGGGTAGCGAAAGCGAGCCCCGCGGATCCTGCGATGGCTCAGGCTTGCTGCAGCGCGAGGAATAATTGCCCGCGTGGGGGCGGCCCGCAGACCAGCCGGAAGCCCACAAGTGCGCTGCGCGTCTCGATCTTCGCGCTGGCCCGGTAGGCGCAGCGACACTTGCCCTCCGAGCTCTCCCAGGATCCTCCCCGCACCACCTTGAAGGGGGAGGCCGCGGCGCGCGGGCGCCAATTTCCGTCAACCAGCTCGGGTCCCTCGTCGGAAAAATCGTCGCTGCACCACTCGTAGACATTGCCTGCGAGGCCGCGAATGCCGTAGGGGCTCTCGTCTACCGGGAAGCTGTCCACCGGCGCCAGCCGCCCGCCGCCGGGCCGGCTCTCGCGCATCGAACACCAGGTGGGATCGAAGTGCTCACCCCAGGGGAAGCTGCGCCCATCCACGCCCCGGGCCGCCTTCTCCCACTCGATCTCATAGGGCAGCCGCCAGGGCAGGCCGTCCCGCTGGGCCCGCCAGCGCGCATAGGCCGCGGCCCCGGACCAGTTCACCATGACCACGGGCCAGTCGGGCTCCCAGAGGTCGCCGTCGGCGTCTTGGGTGAGGAAGAAGCGCCCGTCGGGGTGGCGCCCGTAGATCAGCGCCCCGTCGTTGGCCTGGGCGCTGCGCTCCCGGGGGGCGTGGGCGAGGGCAAGCTCTTCGAGTCCCTGGGCCACCAGATCGTCCAAGAAGGCGATATATTGGGCGTTTGTGATGGGGAATCGGTCCATGGCGAAGCCCTCGACCCAGACCCGGGCGGCCGGCAGGGGGGCGCCAAAGGCCCGGGCGTCGCCGCCGCACGAGAAGGGGCCCGGGGGCACCACGCAGGTGCCCGGGGGCGCGGGCTGGTTCAGCGGGATCACCAGCGGATGGAGGCTCTCGGGTGCGCGGCCGTCCCAGTGGTCCTGGCTGCGCAGCAGCACCGGGTAGGGGATGGTCTGCCCGTCGGTGCGCCGCAGCAGGGCGAGGTAGCTGCCGCCCTCCAGCTCCAGCTTGTCCACCGGGGCGGGGCCCGGGCGGTCCACCAGCTGCAGGACCAGGCGCCGGTGGCGCTCGACATAACGAAAGAGCTCGACCTCGGCTGGCTGATCGCAGTGCAGGGTGAGGTGGCCGCGCCCCGACAGGTATTCGGCATAGCGGCCCGCCGGATCGCAGGCCCGCAGCTGGGCCTCCATGCGGGCGGCGGTGGCCCGGTCGCCGGCTTCGGTCGCGGCGACATGCTCCCGGTAGAAGCGCTGGGCGAGGCGGTCCAAGGCGGGCTGGTGGTCGGGCACCCGGGTGAGGGCGGCCCGCAGCATCTGCATGGCGTCCAGCTCGCGCAGATAGGCCTGCTGGTCGAAGTCGTCGGCGCTATCGGCCAGGCTCCAGCCGGCGCGCTTCTGCTCTTCGGGGGCGTGGGCCGGCACCTGGCGCAGGGTTCGGCCGGACTGGCGGCGGTGGCGTCCAGCGCGGTCCCGCAGGCGCTGCGCGCGGATGTCGGCCTCGTCTGCCTGCTCGACCAGCTCGGCCGCCTCTTCGTTGCGCCGGACCCCTTCCAGCCAGGCCTCCACATCCTCGGCCAGGGCGCCGGCGTCCGGGTAGCGGTGGGCCGGGTCTCGGGCCATGGCCCGGGCGCAGATGGCCTCCAGGGCGTCCGGGATGCCGAAGACACCGGACGGAGGCGGCGGAGGCCCGGCTTGCACGGCGGACAACACTTCGGCGAAAGATCCGGTGTAGGGGGTCTTTCCGCTCAGGACCTGGTAGAGCATCGCCCCCAGGCCATAGATATCGGAGCTGGGCGCGGGGCCGGCGCCCAGGGTGAGCTCGGGGGCCATGTAGATCAGGGTGCCCCGCAGCCCGACCAGCGCTGGCGCCTCCGTGAAGCGCGCCAGCCCCCAGTCCATGACGAAGACCTCGCCATGTTCGCCGATCATGACGTTGTCGGGCTTGATGTCGCGGTGCAGCACCCCCCGCTCGTGGGCATGGGCCACCGCGAGGCAGGCGGTGTGGAAGGCCCGCAGCAGGCGCCGCAGCGGGGCCAGCAGGCTGCTGTGGGGGCTGGGGCCGCGGCCGTGGACCTCGTCGATCAGCTGGCTGAAGGTGCGGCCGCGCACCTCGCGCATGGTGAAGAAGGGGCGGCCATCGGGGGCGGGCAGCCGCCCGAAATTGTAGACGGGAACGAGCGCTGGGTGGTCCAAGGAGGCCACCAGGCGGGCCTCGCGCAGAAAGGCTTCGCCCTGTTCCGATGCCCGGTCGGCGCGCAGGATCTTCATGGCGAGGGGGCGGTCCAGCACGGGGTCGTGCACCCGCCAGACCTCGCCAATGCCGCCTTCGTCGATGAAGTCGAGGATCGTGTAGCGCTCTTCGGGGCGCTGGGGGGGCGCCGGCGGGCTGCCGGGCTCCACCAGGGGCGTGCGCAGGGCGGCATCCACCAGGTCCAGCAGCTCGGTCAGGGCCTCGCCGCTCAGCCCGTGGCGGTGGCGCAAGGCCATGATCTGGGCGGTGAATGCCTGCGCCGCCCCGACAGCGGGCACACGCTGCCCCTCCGAGTCGGTTGTGGTCCTTCCGGGATCCAAGCAGCGCTCCTCTGATCCAGCCCGTCCAGCATAGGACAGGCGGACCCTCCTGGCGCCTTCCGGTATCGCCGACTGGCGGAGCCGGCGCCCCCTCTGGGCCCCTGCTCTACAGCAGGTTGCCCAGGTGGGTCTTGAGCGGGCCCATCGGCATGCGGCTGTAGACGACGTTGGCCTGGGTCAGCCGCTCCTGCTCCACCAGCAGGGCGTGGGCGGCCGCGGCGGTGGCGGGCTGCATATTCACGTGCACCGCGCCATCGGAGAAGACGGCGATGACACCCACCGGCTGGCCACCGTCGGAGAGATGCAGCACCACGACGGTGTCGAGGATGTCAGCGGTCAGGCCGGCGTCGCTGGTCTGGGGGTTCAAGCTGCAGACATCGAGCGGGTCCGTATAGAGGACGGCGCTCTTGGTCGTGGTGCCCATCAGCACGGACTCGGTGCGGAACCAGTCGCCGGTCGGCCCAGGATCGGTGGCGTAGCCCACCCAAATGGTCTTGCCGTTCTGGCTGGCGGTGCAGCTCGTGGTCATCGGCACCGGCGTGGCCCAGGCGGCGGGGCTGCTCAGGAAGCCGACGCACAGCGCAAAGAGGACGGGGGACAGACGGGGCATGGTGGACCTCGAAAGCTGAGCGGCGCGCGCACGGATGCGGCGTCGCTCCAATGGGAGGGATGTGGAGTTATAACTGCGAGTCTCGTAATTCCCGGCCCTCTGGCAAGGGCGTGGGCGAGGGGCTCTGGACGGACCGACACGCGGACGGGGTGTCGAAGAAGCTCAGCGTCTTCTCATCTGCGATCCTGCCGCCGGTGGAGGGGAGAATCAAGGTGGGCGGGGGCTCCCCGATGCCCCGAAGCTGCCCGAGAACTCGCACCAGATCGGGCTACTCTCCGTTTTCTCACTCTCTCTTCAGGAGGCGGAATTCTGTCCGAAGGCCACGGCGCGCGAGGAGGGGGGGTGCGCAGTTTCGGCGCGGCCCCAGCGCCCAAGGGCTGGCCGGCGGGTCGCCGACGATCTATGGAGGTGGGGCCGCCGCCCTGCCTCCTTCGACGCCCGCCCTGCGCCCGCCGCTTCGCCCCCACAGCACCATGCCTCCAGCCGCCACTCCCCCGGTCGCAGGGGTCCCGGTCACTCCGGCCGCGCCCACCGACCTCGAGCGCATCCTTCGCCGCCGATTCGGCTTTCCCGCCTTTCGCGATGGGCAGCGCGCCGCCTGTGAATATGTCGCATCGGGGGGCGATGCCCTCATCGTGATGCCCACGGGCGCGGGCAAGTCTCTGTGCTACCAGCTGCCGGCGGTCGCCCGGGGCGGCACGACGGTGGTGGTATCGCCGCTGCTGGCCCTGATGAAGGACCAGGTGGACGCCCTGGTGGCCAAGGGGGTGCGGGCCACCGCCATCAATTCCCAGGTGACGGGGGAGGACCGCAAGGAGCGCATCCGCGCCTTGCTCGCGGGCGAGGTGGAGCTGGTCTATGTGGCGCCAGAGCGCTTCAGCGACGCCTTCCTCTCCTTGCTCCAGAAGGTCGATGTCCGCTTGCTGGCCATCGACGAGGCCCACTGCCTCAGCCAATGGGGACACGACTTCCGGCCCGATTACCTTCGCTTGGGGCGGGTGCGGAAGGCCCTGGGCAATGTCGCGACGGTGGCCCTGACCGCCACCGCCACCCCCGAGGTGCAGCTCGACATCGTCAGCACCCTGGGGATCGGGGACTGTCGCACCTTTATCCAGGGTTTTGACCGCCCGAACCTGTCGCTGGAGGTGGTCGCGGCGGACCGCGACGCTGACAAGCTGGCGGCTTTGCCCGACCTGGTGCAGCCTGGGCCCACCCTGGTCTATTGCGCCACCCGTCGCAACGTAGAGAAGGTGACCGACCACCTGCGGCGCAGCGGCGTGCCGGTGGGCATGTACCACGCCGGCATGGAGCACCCCGACCGGGTGCGCGTGCAGGACGACTTCATGGGCGGGCGGCTGGCCTGTGTGGTGGCCACCAACGCCTTCGGCATGGGGGTGGACAAGAAGGATGTGCGCTGCATCGTGCACTATGACATCCCGGGCACGGTAGAGGCCTACTACCAGGAGATCGGCCGGGCGGGCCGCGATGGCCGGCCTTCTCGGGTGGTGCTGCTCTTCCGCGAGGGCGACCGCCACACCCAAGAGTTCTTCATCCGCATGAGTCACCCCCCCCTGGCGATGGTCCGGGGGACCTACGAGGCCCTTCACGCCCAACAGACCAGCCCTGTGTGGCTGCGACTGGACGAGCTGGCAGGGCTGGTTTCGGCGCGCGGGGTGGACGAGGTCAACGACCGGTCGGTGGCCAGCTGCCTCTACCTGTTGCAACGCGAAGGCTGGTTGAACCGCATCGCGCCGGCCGAACGCGAGGCCCTGGTGGGCATTCGCCGCGACCGCCCGGTCAAGCGGCCTTCCGGCCTGCGGGGCAAGGTCTGGGGCTGGTTTGCGGACCGCTTGGAGGAGCGCCCCAGCCGCAGCTCCATCCCGGTGCGGCCCGACCGCCTCTGCCAGGAGCTGGGCATCGAACGCGACCAGCTCACCGCGTCTCTGCGGGGCCTCGAAGAGCGCGGCTACCTGGTCTATACGCCCCCCGCCCGCACCGGCGGCGTCGAGCTGCTCCAACCCGACGCGCCCTTTACATTGGATGAGGAGCGCCTGCGGGCCCGTCGCCAGCGAGAATACGCCAAGCTCGAGAAGATGATCGACTATGTGCGGTCAGGCTGCCGCCGCCGCTACCTGATCGAGTATTTCGGCCAGTCTGCACCGTGGGAGCGCTGCGGCACCTGCGATGCCTGTCGAGAGGGCCGGGCCATCGTCGAGGGGCCCCGGCCCCTGGCCCCCGACGAGGAGCTGGTGGTGCGCAAGATCCTCGCCAGCGTGGCCCGCATGGGCAAGGCCTTCTCGGCCAATATGATCTGCAAGGTGCTCACCGGTTCCCGCGACAAGGCCGTGCTGGCCTTCCATTTCGACCGCCTGTCCACCCACGGCATCTTGCGCACCTGGCCCCCAGGCGACATCGAGCGGGTGCTGGATGAGCTGGTGCGCGCCGATGCCCTGACCACCGAGTTCACCACCCAGCAGGTCAGCGGCAAGGAGCGCACCTACAAGACCTATGGCCTCACCCGGCTGGGGGTGGAGGTGATGAAGCAGGAGGCCCGCGACTTTGCCATGGTCTTTCCCAGCAGCGCCCGCACCCGCCGCCGCCGGCCCTCCACCGCGTCCAGCAGCCCCGCCAACGCCGACCTGTTGGGCGAGCTGAAGGATCTGCGCCGCCGCCTGGCCAAGGCCGACGATGTGCCGGCCTATGTGGTGGCCCCCGACAAGACCCTGGAGGCCATGGCCGCCGCTCGGCCCACCTCGCGGTCGGCCATGTTGGCGGTACACGGCATGGGCCCCGAGCGCATGCGGCGCTTTGGCGGCGCCTTCTTGGACGCGGTCAAGGGCTGGACCGCGGGCTGAGGCGCTGCGGGGCCGCCCCGGATCGGATCAGGCCGATAGAGGAAGCCGCTGGAGGACCGATGGCGGATTCGCCGGATTGGGATGCCCGGGAGGCCGCTGCGCGCGCGGCCTTGTCCGCCTTGGACTTCCTGCTGGGCAGCTGGGAGGGCGAAGGTGTGGACCATGACCGCCGTTTGCGGGGTCGCTTCGAGGCCCGCGCCATCCTGGGCGGCACCTGGGTCGAGACACGCGAACAGCTCTGGAACGCCGATGGCGCCCTCGATCACGAGGATGTGGCCCTCTACCGCCACGAGCCCGAGGCGGGCCTCCTGGTGATGCACCTGCAGGCGCCCGGCTGGATGAGCGAGCACCCCGTCAGCCTGGACGAGGACGCGGTGGTATGGGGCGCCAGCCCGGTCGAGCCCCGGGTGGTGATGCACCCCGAAGACGACGAGCTGGTGCTATCGGTCTGGTTTCCCTTTCAGCCCGTGCCCGCGGTGCGCATGGTCTACCGGCGGGTGGCTTCGTGAGCGTGGACCTGCTGCGGTCGGCCCTTCCCGACTCGGCCGATGACTCCTTGTCCCGGGCCATCGGTCACCCGCGGCTGCGCGGGGCAGCCGCCGACGCCCTCGCGGCGGCCCGGGCGCGGCCCACCCTGGCGGGTCCCACCCTGGCCCGGTGGTTCCGACAGGCCCGGCAGCTGGGCAGCAAGGAGCGCCCCATCGTGCAAGAGGCGGTCTTTGGGGTGCTGCGCCACCAGGCGCTGCTGGAGCGGGCGGGGGCCCGCACGGCGGTCGAGGCAGTGGACGCCTGGGCCCGCCTGGTGGGGGGCGAGCGCTTTGACGCGCTGCAGAGCGAAGGCCCGGTGGCCGATCTCGCCACCGCCCTCAGCCTGCCCCAGGCCATCGCCGCCGAGTGGCTGGAGGCCCTGGGGGCGCAGGAGGCCGCCGCCCTCGCCGGGGCCTTCTCGGGGCGGGCGCCCCTGTGCATTCGGGTCAACCGCGCCCGCATCGACCGCGACGCCCTGGCCCGCCGCCTGCTGGCCGAAGGCGTGCAGACGGACCCCAGCGCCCTCGCCCCAGACGGCCTGCTCCTGCGGCGGCGGGTGAACCTGCCCGAGCTGGGGAGCTGGCGCGAGGGCCTCTTCGAGGTGCAGGACGAGGCCAGCCAGCTGCTCATCGACGCCATCCCCCTGGAGCCCGGCCAGCGGGTGCTGGACCTCTGCGCAGGGGGGGGTGGCAAGAGCCTGGGGCTGGCGGCCCGCGGCGCCCGGGTGCGGGCCTGGGACAGCCGCCCCGACGCCTTGCGCCGCCTGGTCGAGCGCTCCCGCCGGGCGGGCGCCGCGGTGTCGGTGGGGGAGCCCCGGCCCGCGCCCGTGGTGCTGGTGGATGCGCCCTGCTCCGGCATCGGCCGCCTTCGCCGAGACCCGGCGCTGCGCCTGGGTCTGGACCCCAGCCGACACCTCGCCGCCCAGGCCGAGCTGCTGGCGTTGGGGGCCAGCCTGGTCGAGCCCGGGGGCCTGCTGGTCTACGCCACCTGCTCGCTGCTTCAGGTCGAAAATGAAGCGCCAGCGCCCATTTTCGGCTGGGGCGAGGTCGAGCGACGCTGGCTCTGGCCCCAGCGCGAGGGCACCGACGGCTTCTTCTGGGCGATCTGGCGCGCGCCCTGACGCCGCGGCGCCTGGGGGGGGCGCCACGGTCCCGCCACAGAGCCGCCCGGAAAGCTCCCCCTGAATGTTGATCCGTCGCCAAGGCGGCGGGTGAAGGGGAGAGGCGCGGACCCCGTCGGGTCTGCACCGGGAGCCCGATGAGCCTGCTCGGCGCCGCCCGCTTCGCCCATGCCTGGCAACGGGGCGGGCCCGCCCATCGGGAGCGGCGCCAGGCCCTGATCCCCCCGGTCGGCCAGCCCTTCGAGGCCTGGGTCTATGAGCCCCGGGGGCGACCCCGCGCCACCCTGGTGACGGTGCACAGCCTGGCGCCCGAAGGTGTGGCCGACCCGCGCTGGGTGCGCCTGAACCGCGCGCTCTGCGCGACGGGCTTGCGGGTGGTGGCGCCCCATTTCCCCGATGTGGCCAACCTGCGCATCCACATGGGGCAGGTGGACCGGGTGGAGCAGGCCCTGCTGGCCGTCGCCGACGAGCCCGACCTCTGCCCCGAAGGCGAGCTGGGCCTGTTCTCGGTGTCGCTGTCGGCCACCCTCAGCCTGATCGCGGCCGCCCGACCCAGCATCGCCGCCCGCCTGCGTGGCCTCTGCCTGCTGGGGGCCTGCGCGGACGCAGAAGGCGCCCTCGCGGCGGCCACGGATCCCGCAGGCGACCGCAGGGCGCGGCTCATCCTGCTGGCCAACTTCCTGCAGGGCGCCGCCGAGCCCCGCTCGCCGCTGGCCTCGGCCCTGTTCCGGCTGGCCCGGGGCGGCGGTCGCCCCTTGAGCCCCGCGGAGGCCCAGGAGATCGAGGTCCTGCTGGATGGGGCGGGCGGGGAGCTGGGAGCGGAGCGCCAGGCGCCGCTGCCGGTCGGCCTGTCGGGCCTGTCGGGCCTGGCCGCGTTGCCGGGCATCCAGGCCCCCGTCACCCTGCTGCATGGGGCGGCCGATCCGGTCTTCCCGGCCTCGGAGTCCCGCCGCCTGGACACCGCCTTGACGGCGCGGGGCCAGCGGTCCCGGCTGCTGGTCACCCCCGCCCTCACCCATGGCGAGGCCGAGCCCCTGCGCCTGCGCGCCGGCGAGTTCTTTGCGGGCTGGTCCACCCTGGCCGCCTTCCTGGCCGACCTCAGGCGCCCGGTGCTGGCAAGGGCCTGAAGCGGTCGGGCTGATGAAAGTCGGCCTGCAAACCGGGTACTGGCGACCACGCCAGGTAGCTGCGCGCCGTGGGCGGCCCATGGATGGCATAGGCATTCACCCGCAGGGGGGCGTAGTCCACCAGCGCGGGGGGCAGGCACACGCGGCCGGTCCAGCGCCCGCCCGCCCGCGTCGGGGCCCAGTCCAGCCCATGCCCCGCGGAGCGCCGCTGCCGGATGCCATCGAAGCAGAGCACCAGGTAGTGGCCGTGGGGGCCCAGCTCGATCTCGGTGTAGCGGGGGCCGCCATCACCGACAAAGAGCTCCACCACCTCGTAATTCCACAGGCCATCGGTGCTGCCCGCCGGTCCGGGCGGCGGCGGATCCCCCCAGTCCGGCGCATCGACGGTCAGCAGCAGGCCGTCGGGGCTGGGGCAGAGGCTGAGCTGCACCTGGTGCGGGTCGGGGATGGGCGCGCCTTGCCAGGTGGCGGCGATGCGCAGGGGATGCGTGGGCAGCATGGGTCGGATCCGATACGGCGAGGGCCCAGCCGGGAGCGGGCCGATGAGCGGCGAGACGGTAGCGCAGCAGGGCCAGCCGGGGACCATCGTGGTCCAGAAATACGGCGGGTCTTCGGTGGCCGATGTGGAGCGCGTGCGCGCCGTGGCGCGGCGGGTGGTGGCGACGGTGAAGCAGGGCCACCGGGTGGTGGTGGTGGTCTCGGCGATGGGCAATACCACCAACGAGCTGCTCAGCCTGGCCCGCAGCGTGAGCCTCAGCCCGGGTCGCCGCGAGCTGGACCTGCTGGTGAGCGTGGGCGAGCGGGTGAGCATGACCCTGTTGGCCATGGCCATCCAGGATCTGGGTGTGGCGGCGGCCTCCTTCACGGGCAGCCAGTCGGGCATCATCACCGATGACCGCCACGTCTCTGCGCGGGTGCTGGAGCTGCGCCCCCACCGGGTGCGGCAGGCCCTGGACGCCGGACAGGTGGCGATCGTGGCGGGCTTTCAGGGGGTCAGCCGCTCGGGGGAGGTGACCACCCTGGGCCGGGGAGGCTCCGATACGACGGCGGTGGTGCTGGCGGCGGCCCTGGGCGCGGCCTGGTGCGAGATCTGCTCGGATGTGGACGGGGTCTGGACCGCGGATCCCCGGGTGGTGCCCGAGGCCCGCAAGCTGGACAGCCTGCCCCTGGACGCCGCCACCGCCCTGGCGCGGGCCGGCAGCCAGGTGCTGCTGGCCGATGCGGTGGAGCGGGCCCGGGCGCTGGGCGTGCAGCTTCACGCCGCCGCGACGGCTCGGCCGCCCGGCTGGGCACGCGGCTGCCCCGGGGCCCACGCCGGCCGAGGTGGTGGCCGTTGCCGCAGACAATCAGCTGCAGTACATCGTTTTCGACGATCTGCCGAAAGCGTGGGCGCAGCTCTCCGGCCTGTCTGGCGCGCTGCGGCAGCTCTGGCAGGGAGGCGGCCGGGCCCACGCCTTGATCGACCGGCGCAACCTGTCGGGCCCCGAGGCCTGGACGCGCCTGCCGGGGGTGGAGGATGGCGGCGCTGTGGCCACCGTGAGCGCCATCGGCCGCGCCCTGGTCACCGATCCGGACCAGACCGCGCGCGCCCTGGGCGCCTTGCAGGGCCTGGATCTGCGGCATTGGGCCGCGTCGGGGGAGGCCTTCTGGGCGATGCTGCCGGCGGCTTCGGCCGCCGAAGGCCAGCGCCGGCTGCATGCCGCCTTGCTGGAGCCCGCAGTCAGCGGTTGATCAGGTCCTCTCGGCGGATCTCGAGCTGGCGCGCCATGATCCAGCTGGTGAGCGCCCCTGAGTTTCGGGGCTTGTCGCGGTCGATGGGGTCGAATTCCAAGCCAATCTTGGCCACTTCGATGTCGTGGCCGGTGTCTGCGTCCTCGTAGCTGTCCACCAGGAAAAAGCGCACGGTGGCCTTCAGGCGCAGGGGGACCTGCGCGGTCAAGGAGAAGCCGATCTCGTGGGTGCTGCCCACCGTGAGCAGGGGCAACAGGTCGGGGCTGGCTTGCAGGCCGATCCCGGTGATGGAGAGGTCTCGCAGCACCGCGCGGGCCTGCTCGTCGCCCCTCTCGTCCAGAATGGCCACCGCAATGGGCACCTTGGGGCTGGCGTCCACCCGCACGGCTGCCCGCCGGTTGAAGATTCGCAACAGGGCGCGCTCGACGCCTTCGAGCTGGTCCACCGGGCTTCGGAAGAGCACGGCGAGCAGCACCCCGCCCGTCATCTCGTGGGTGCGGACAATGCGGGAGGGCAACTGGAGCGGCGCCGTCATGCGGTCGCTGTGGATCAAGATGGACACGGCTTCGAGCTTGGCCTCATTCACCAGTGCGGCCACCGCTTCGGCGGCCAGGCCCCGGGGGATGAAAGCGGCGCCGGCGGCGCTGATGTCGATCAGCTGGGATTCGAAGCGCTGCCGACCCACCACCAGCTCTGCGCGGGTGCCCACCAGGGCGGCTCCGGCCACCCGGTAGTGGCGCCGGCGGGAGGTAGACATCAATGCTCCAATGGACCAGCCTGAAGGGCGGTACCGACTCAATCAAGTCAGAGAGGAAGGGCGACAGCAAGGGGCGACGAGAGGCAAGTAAGCACGCGCCGAGGAAGAATCCGGACTTGAATCCGGTGTATCCACTCGGAGAAACTCGAGCCGCATCAGGGCTCGATGTCGTCTTCGTCCGATGCGGGGTCCAGCTCGCGCGGATCCATGTCAATTTTTGCGTCCGGCGGCAGCTCCTCGTCGTTCATCTCGGCCTGCAGCGCGCGCTGGTAGCGGTCATAGAGCTCGAAGACGACGGGATTGCCCGGCTCCTCGGCCTCGGCCTCCTTGAGCGCGAGCAGGGCCTTCAGCCAATCCCCGCGGCGGGCATAGGCCCGGGAGAGGTCGATGCGGCCCTCCACCCCCTCGACCATCTCGGTGGGCACCTGGCCCCGGGCCTCGGTGCCATCGAGCAGCACGAAGAAGTTGCGCTGGGCGGTGTCTTCGTGCAGGTGCAAGGGGGCGCTATACTCGATGCGCATATTGTCGTCGGTATTGAGCGGCGCGTCCCCGGCAAAGGCCAGGATGGCCTGCCGGTCCAGCTGGTACCGGGTGAGCAGGTCCTCGGGGTAGACGATGTCCACCTCGCGCATCTCTGCGGCGACCTTGGCTTCGCGGTCCAGGGTGCGGGCGACCACGTCCACGTCCAGCGCCAGGGGCGCGTCCGAACCGATCAGCACCAGGTCGGCGTCTTCGATGGTGCTGAACAGCCGCACATGGGCGTAGGACTCGCTGAAGGTGCGCAGCAGGGTCCGCAGATCGTGCTCGTCCATGCCATACATCTGCACCCACTGGCTCCAGACGCCGCCCTCGCGCAGCTTGGACTTGCCCAGGAAGAAGAACTCGCGGGTGAAGAGGTTGCTCACCCCGGTCAGCCAGGGGTTGCTGGGCTCGCTGATGATGAGGTCGTAGGTGCCATCGGGCAGCAGGTTGAGGTGGTTGCGGGCGTCGTTGGCGATCAGCCGCACCCGGGGGTCTTCCAGGGGCTTGTGGTTCCAGTCGTCGAAGAAGTGGCTGGCTTTGACGATGGCCGGCTCCAGCTCGATGATGTCGATGCGGGTGGGCACGCTGTGCAAGGTGACGGAGCCCGCGGTGATGCCGCTGGCGAGCCCGATCACGCCGATGTCTCTGGCCTCGGGGGCAAAGAGGAAGGGCAGGTGGGCGCAGAGCACCTGGGTGGGCATGTCCACGCGGGTGGAGGCGTCCACCTTGCCGTTGTTGGCCAGCCAGATGTTGTCGCTGTCGTGGGCCTGGGCCACCGTCACCACCGAGCTGAGCCCCTCCTCGTAGAAGATCAGCTTGTAGGGCCGCACCGCGAAGTCCAGCACGCCTTCACGGCTGCGGCTCTCGGGGGCCAGGTCCGAGACGTATTTGTACATGCCCGCGGTCATCAGCAGCGGGTCCCAGGGCGGCTTCTTCCAGTGGATGAGGCCGATGGCCCACAAGGCGGCCAGGGCCCAGCCCACCTGGATGAGGGGCGAGCGGCCCCCCTCGGCCTGGCTGGCTGCCCGCGCCGCCAGCACCGAGGCGATGAGGTTGACGCTGATGGCGACCAGCACGGTGCCCCGCACCTGCAGGCTGGGCAGCAGCAGCAGCCCGCCGATCGATGCCCCGAGGATGGCCCCGACGGTATTCCACCCGTAGATGCGGCCCACGGGCCCGCCCAGCCGTGAAGACATCGCCGTGGCCCGCACCAGGGCGGGGAAGGTGGCGCCCATCAACAAGGCCGGCGGCAGCATGACCCCCACCGCGATGCAGAGCTTGGCGGGCCACAGCAGCTGCGGCGTCGCTTCGATGGCGTCGTAGACCTGCACAAAGACGAAGGGCAGCTCGTTGTAGGTGAACATGAAGGCCCAGGCGACCCCCGCCACGCCCACCTGCAAGCCGGCCACCAGCTTGAGCACCCCGGGCAGCCCGCCCCGGCTGAGGGCGCGGTCTGCCAGGCGCCCGCCGCCCCAACCCCCCAGGCCGATGCCCAGCAGGAAGGCCAGCAGCATGATGCTGAAGGCGTAGGCGCTGCCCCCCAGGGTGAGCACCATCAGGCGGAACCAGGACACCTCGTAGAGCAGCGACGCGATGCCCGCGAGGAAGGCGATGGCGGCCGTCAGCCAGAGCCACTTGGGGGTAGGCTCCTTGAGAATATGCGCCACCGGCTGCTGGTCGGCCGGGTGGGCCGCGTCGGCCGGTTCCAGGTCCCCCGCCCGCGCGCCCAGCGCCCAGGCCACCGCGCAGAGCAGCAGGTTGCCGCTGGCGGTGACCCAGGTGGTCAGGTTGAGGCCCAGCTTGGGCAGCAGGAAGAAGCCCGCCAGGGCGACGCCGAGCACCGCGCCCAGGGTGTTGGCGCCATAGAGCCGCCCCACCTGCTTGCCCGCGTCTTCGCTGCGGCTGGCGGCGAAGCGGGCCAGCAGCGGCAGGGTGCTGCCCATGCAGATGGTGGGCGGCAGCAGGAAGAGGCCCAGCAGCAGGAACTGGAAGGTCGCAAAGACCACCGGATCGGGCTCGAACTGGCGCCAGAAGCCCAGGTAGATGGGCTCCACCATGCTCACCAGCAGCGGAAAGACCACCGCGTAGACGCCGATTCCCGCCTCGAGCAGCGCATAGGTCTTCAGCGGGTTCTTGACCTTGTCCGCAAAGCGGCCGGCCGCGAAGCCTCCCCCTGCCAGACCGGTCATGAAGGCCGCCAGCACCGTGATCACGGCGACCTGGCTGGTGCCCACCACCAGGTGGAGTTGACGCTCCCACAAGGTCTCATAGACCAGGGAGGTCGCCCCGCTGAACAGAAAGAGCGGGACGAGCAAGCTGACCGCACGCTGGCGGCGAAGGGCGGCGAGAGCGGGATCCATGGGCGCTTCCGGGAAGGGCCGCCCCGTAGCCGGTTCGCTCCCTTTCGGGCATGGGATAGTCGGGACCGTGGAGGTGGGATGACGCGCGCATATGGGCTCTTGCTGCTGGTGGCCTGCAACTCCGGCAAACTTCAAAGCGATACCGGGGCGGGCGCTTCGGGCGATGGCAGCCAGCCGGTCGATGGCTCCGATGGTAGCGACGGGTCCGATGGCGCGGATGGCGCGGATGGCGCGGATGGCGCGGATGGCGCGGACGGCGCGGACGGCGCGGACGGGGCACGGACGGCACGGACGGCGCGGACGGCGCGGACGGCACGGACGGCACGGACGGCACGGACGGCACGGACGGCACGGACCCGGATCCGGGGCCCGATCTGCGCTTGACGGGCCCCCAGGGCTTTCGCACCGAAAGCCTGGATGTTGCGCTTTCAAGCTGCGATCTGCCCATCACCCGCTACTTGCCCGATGGCCTTCCGGCGGGGCGGGTGATCCTGGCCCACGGCTTCTCGCGGGGGCCTGCCCAGATGGCCGGCTGGGCCGAGCACCTCGCATCCTGGGGCTTCGAGGTCCTGGTCCCCACCCTCTGCCACTCCAGCATCTTTGATACCGACCACGCCCAGAATGGCGCGGACCTGGCGGCGCTGGCCACCTGGGCCGGGTCCGACCCGGTGGTCTTTGGGGGCCACAGCGCCGGCGGCCTCGCGGCCCTGGTGGCGGGCAGCCAGTCGGGGGATACCGCGGCCGTACTCGGTCTGGATCTGACCGACGCGGGAGATCTGGCCGTGGACGCGGCCCCCGATGTTTCGGCGCCGGTATTCGGGGTCGTGGGCGACAGCAGCTTCTGCAACAGCAGCAACAACGGGCTGCTGGCCTATGCCGCCGCCCCCGACGCCACGGTGATGCGGCTCAACCAGTCCGACCACTGTGACTTCGAGCTGGAGACCGACTGGCTGTGCACCTTGGGCTGCCCCGATGCCGGCGGCGACGAAGATCGGCTGCACGCCACCCTCAAGGGCCTGGTGACGGCGGCCAGCTTCGCGGCCATGGGCGACGCCAACGCGGCGGCCGCCTGGTGGGTGGAGGGCGGCCTCTACGCAGACGAGATGATCGCCGCAGGCACCCTCAGCCCCGAGTAGGCGCCTCCTTGATCTGTTCGACCAGGAAGTCCACCAGCAGCCGCACCTTGTTGGACATCTGGCGGCCGGGGGGCAGCACGGCCCAGACCGTGCGTGGGGCCTCGGGGTAATCCTCCAAAATGGGCACCAGCCGCCCATTTGCGAGGTCATCGGCCACGATGTGGTCCGGCAGCTGGGCGATGCCCAGGCCCCCCAGGGCCATGCAACGCAAGGCCTCGCCGCTGTCCACCATCACCGGTCCGGTGACGGGAATGGACTCCAGGCCGCCATCTTCGGTGGGAAAGGACCAGGTGGTGCCCGATTGGCGCCAGGTGTAGTGCAGGCAGCGGTGGGCCTTGAGGTCTGCGGGGCAGGCAGGCTGGCCATGGGCGGCCAGGTAGCTGGGGCTGGCGCAGAGCAGGCGCCGGATGCTGCCCAGGCGCCGCGCTCGCAAGGACGAGTCGGGCAGCTCGCCGATGCGAATGGCGAGATCGAAGCCCTCGGCCAGCAGGTCCACCGGCTTGTCGGTGAAGGACGCGGCGATGTGGAGGCGGGGGTGGCGCAGCAGCAGGGCGGTCAGGCTGGGGGTGATGGTCTGCACGCCATAGCTGACCGGCGCCGTCAGGCGGATGAGGCCCGTGGGCTCGTCCTGGTCGTCGCGCAGGTCCTCGCGGGCCCGCATGAGGCTGTCCAGGGCCGGGGCGGCCTGGGCCAGCAGGCGATCGCCGGCGTCGGTGGGCACGACCTGGCGGGTGGTGCGGTGCAGCAGGGGCAGGCCGAGTTCGGCCTCCAGGGCGGCGACCCGCTTGCTGACCGTGGCCTTGCTCACGCCCAGCTGCGCGGCCGCCGTGGTGAAGCTGCCGCTGCGGGCGACCGCGACAAAGGCGGCGATGGTCTCGATATCCTTCACGGTGCTCCCGGCGGACCGGTTGTTTCCGGGCATCAGGCTTCCGGACAGTGTGTTTCCGGACAGTGTGTTTCCGGGCATCAGGCTTCCGGACAGTGTGTTTCCGGACAGTGTGTTTCCGGACAGTGTGTTTCCGGACAGTGTGTTTCCGGACAGTGTGTTTCCGGACAGTGTGTTTCCGGACAGTGTGTTTCCGGACAGTGTGTTTCCGGACAGTGTGTTTCCGGACAGTGTGTTTCCGGACAGTGTGTTTCCGGACAGTGTGTTTCCGGACAGTGTGTTTCCGGACAGTGTGTTTCCGGACAGTGTGTTTCCGGACAGTGTGTTTCCGGACAGTGTGTTTCCGGACAGTGTGTTTCCGGGCGGGGCCCTTCGGCCAGGGGGCGGCGGGCCTTAAAAGGGGATCTGTATCGCGACCCCTGCGCCCCGGAGCTCCCATGACGCCTTCGACCCTGCACCCCCTGCTCGCATCGCGCTTCAGCCCCCGCGCCTTCTCGGATGCGGCCGTGGGCATCGAAGACCAGCGCGCCCTGATGGAGGCGGCCCGCTGGGCGTCGAGCTGCTTCAACGAGCAGCCCTGGTCGTTCATCCTGGGGGATCGCCACCAGCACCCCGAAGACTTCGCCCGCATCCTCGACCTGCTGGCGCCGGCCAACCAGGTCTGGGCCGCGGCGGCCCCCTTGTTGGTGGTCACGGCGGCCTGGCGGAACTTCAGCCGCACCGGCGCCGAGAATATGCACGCATGGCACGATCTGGGATTGGCGGTGGGCCAGTTGACGGTGGAGGCCAGCGCCCGCGGCCTGGTGCTGCACCAGATGGCCGGGCTCGACCGCCTGCGCGCGGCCCGCACCTTGGGCCTGCCCGAGGGGGTTGAGGTGGCCACGGCCATCGCCATCGGTCATCCGGGCGACCCCGAGCAGCTCCCCGAAGCGCTCCGCAGCCGCGAGAAGGCGCCGCGCGTCCGAAAGGCGCTGTCGGAGATCGCCTTTGCCGGGCTTTTTGGCCAGGCCTTGTAGGCGCTGGGAGCGCTGGTCGCGCGCGCCAGATTCTAGGTGGGGCGGGCCTGGTCTTCCTCGTCCAGATCCACCTGGATGCCTTCGGCGGTGGTGCTGGGGCTCAGGACGTCATGCTGCGTTTCCGACGCGACGTCGGTGTCGAAGGCGCTGAAGGGCATGTCGCTGGTGACCACGCCATCGGCCTGCTGGTCGGCATGTTCGTCCAGGTCCGACCACATCTCCCGCTGCTGACCCTTGGGCTTGAGCGTGCTTGGACGCGAGACGGGGGGGGCCTGGGTGGGGCGGGGCATGGAACCTCCTGGGGCCAGGATAACGCAAGGGGCGGAGTCCGCGTTCGCGCGTGGGATCCCGGGGTGATAGCCTCTGGTTTGGCCCGGTCCTGCTGGCCCGGCCAATGCAATGGTCTGGTATGTCCGACGCCGCAGCCCGCGCCATGAGCCTGTTCCCGCACACCAAGCTCGATTGGACCATCGGCAGGCTCGAAGAGCGTTCGGCGTCCATGCCCGACGACCCGGCGCTGCGCATCGAGCTGGCCCGAGCGGTCCTGGGCCGCGGGCTCTACCATGGCGGCGGCGAAAAGGACTGCAACGCCTGCCTCGCGCTGGTGCGCAAGAGCCTGCAAGAGGACCCCGCCAACGCCGAGGCCCTGGTGCTGGCGGGCATGGCGCTGGTGGGCATGGACCGCCCCGACGGGGCCGCCCGTTACCTGGACCAGGCGGTGCGCATCGACGGCGAGCGCGCCGATCTGCGGCTTGCACTGGGGCTGATCGCGCGCCAGCAGGGCGATCCGGGTGGGGCCGTCCGCCAGCTCGAGATGAGTTGCCGCCTGAGCCCCGAGAGCTGGGAGACCCACCTCGAGCTGGGCCGCACCTTGCTGATGGTGGCCCACCGACAGGGCCACCCCCGGCGGCTGGTCGAACGCGCCCAGTACCACCTGGTCCAGGCCCTGCAGCGCGACCCGCCCCCCGCGCAGACCGCACCCCTGCTGCGCGATCTGGGCATCGGCTGCCTGCTCACCGGTCGCTTTGCGCAGGCCGAAAAATTCTTCATCCGCCTGCGCGAACAGGAACGCCACGCGCCGGCCGCCTGGTTCCACCTGGGCCTGGTGGCCTACGAATTGGGCAAGTACAACAACGCGATTCAGCACTTTCGCCAATATCTGCGCGAGCGGCCCGACGACGCCCCGGTGCTCGCCCGGGTGGCCCTGGCCTGGTTCCAGCTGGGCGAGTACCCCCGCGCCCGCGAGGCCTGTCACCAGGCCCTGCTGGCCGACCCCGACAATGTCGCGGCACGGCACGCCCTGGGCTGCACCTTGTTGGAGGAGGGCGACCCCAACGAGGCCCTCAAGATGTTCCGCGAGGCCCTGCTGGCCGACCCCACCCACATGCCCAGCTATGTGGAGATGGTGCGCACACGGCGCCTGGGCGGCGACCAGCGCTGGATCCAGCAGGCCCTCGAATCCGAGGTTCGCGGCTTCGATCGGCTCAGCCCGGGCTCGATGTCCGACTCCCGCGCCCTCACCCGCAGGCGCGTGCAGGCCATCATCGACGAGCTGACCATCGTGGGGCCGGCGGCGGCCGCCATGGTGCTGCGGGCCATCAACCTCACCCAGAACGAGGCCCTGCGCTTTCAGCTCTGGGAGGCCGCCTGCGCCTTGTCCCAACAGGCCGTGGCCGAGGGCGCGTCCAGCCGCTTGCGCGAGCCCGGCCGCTGGTATGGGGCGGGCCTGGGGGGCGTGGCCCTCTGCGTCGCTGGGGCCGTGCCCGAGCAATACCTGATGACCGGCCTCAAGCTGGACGAGGCCGACCTCAAGAAGGCCACGGTGGACCGCCATGGCCCCGCCCACGATGTACAGGAGCACCGGCGCAACCTCGACACCGAGCGCCAGCGGGCCCGGGCCCACCAGGCCCTGCTGTTGCTGAGCATCGGGCTGCGGCGGAGCGCGTCGGGCCGAGAGCTGCTGCGCAACTGGGCGGGCACCGCCGACGAAGAGCTGGCGGTCGCGGCCTGGGTGGGCCTGGCCCTCTATGGCGACGCCGAGGCCAGCAAGGCCCTGCGGCGCCGGGGGGCCGACCGCGGCGCCTTGCCGGTGGTGGACCGCCTGCTCGGCGAGATCTCCCCCGCCGCCCTGCTGCGCGAGCCGCGCCGGGTGGGGTCGGCCGAGGACACCCGCTGCACCACCTGCGGCCGGGCCCACGCCGAGGTCGCCCATATGATCGCAGGAGGCGACAGCGTCATCTGCGACCGCTGCGTCATCCGCATCACCCAGAACCGGGCCACCCTGACCGCCGCAGACAACGCCACCTGCGCCCTCTGCGGCCGCAGCCACTTCGAATCCGCCGGCCTCTACACCTACAATGGTGTGGACGTCTGCAACCAGTGCATCCAGCTCAGCCTGGGGCTCAGCGAACGCGAAGAGGTGGACGCCTTCCTCGCGAACTGGTGATCAGGGCGTCTCGTCCCCGGGCAGGGCCACCGACAGCCCGAAGTTGAGCCGCGCGACACGCAGCTGGCGGTCGCCGGGCAGCCGCGCCCAGGCGTCATCCAGCACCTGTTCGGCCTCGGCCTGGTTGCCCGAGGCGGCGATGGCGTCGGCGCAGGCGATGATCACGCCGGGGTGGTCGGGGCGGGCGGCCAGGGCTTCGTGGGCGACCTCGATGCCGCCAGGAACCGAATAGTCGGCGTGTACCCTCAACAAGCCAACGATGGCCTCGGGTTCTGCCGGCCGCAGCTGGTGGGCGTGGCCGTAGGCTTCCAGGGCCTCGAGGGCCTGGCCGCTGCGGTAGAGGGCGAGGCCCAGGGCCACGGCCGGACCATAGGAGCGCGGGTGGGTGAGGGCGCGGGCGCGGGCGTCCACCAGCTCGGGCACCTCCTCAAAGGCCACGCTGTCGCGGATTCGGGTGACGAGGGGCTGGTAGGGGTCGGCTGCAGCCGCCACCGACTGGAATTGCACCCGGTGCTCGTAGACCCCGCGGGCCATCACAATGGCGGTCACCTCTTGCTCCTCGCCGGACAGGTCGAAACGCAGCCGCACCTGGCGCGCCTCCCAGCCGGCGAGGGCGATGGGTGCGTCGCTGAGCACCCGCGGGTTGCGGCTGCCGGACCCGATCCGGGTGACCAGGTTGTGCACCGCGGCGTCGGCGGTCAGGGGCCTGGGGTGCACGGTGGTGGTGGCGGCAAAGGTGGCCCCCAAGGTTGGTGAAAACCAGCCCCGGTCGCCGGTGAAGGTCCAGCCCGACTTCCAGTAGGTGGGGCGACTGACCGTCCAGCCCTCGTCGTCCAGATCCCCCAGGGCCTGCAGGGGCACCACCCAGGACCCCCCCACCGCCAGGCCCAGGCTGAGCAGGGCCATGGCGCCCACCGCCCCCAGGCGCCAGACCCGGTTGTGCAGGGTCTGGCGGCTGAGGCGCTCGGGCTCCAGCACGGTCATCAGGGCGCCGCCCCCGATCAAGCCGCCCAGGTGGCTCCAGTGGTCGACATTCTCGGCCCGGAGCGCCGTCACGAAGGACAGGCCCAGGTAGAAGGCGATGGCCCAGCCGAAGTATTTGCGGGATTGCACCGGCAGGCTGTCCCAGTACTTCCAGCCGATGACGATGGCGGCGGCCAACAGCCCATAGACCCCGCCCGATGCCCCCAGGCTCTGCCGATCCGGGGTCAGCAACATGCTCAATATGCCGCCAGTAAAGACGCTTCCAAAGTAGATTGTGAGCAGGTTGGCCCGGCCTGCGGCGCGCTCCAGGTGGTAGGCCGTGTAGCCCAGGAAGCACAGGTTGAAGAGCAGGTGGGCGAAGTTGAGGTGCAGCAGCCCGTAGCTGAAGAGGCGCCAGATCTCGCCCTCTTCCAGCACGGCGGGCGCCCAGTTGGTGAAGTGGTCTTGCAGCCAGGTCTCGGTCGCGGGCACCCAGCTCCACAGGTAGACGCGGATCTGAAAGCCCAGCAGGATCGCGGTCACCAGCGGCAGACCCGGCCGCAGCAGGGCCCGCCGGAAGCCCCGTTCGGGGGCGCTGGCCAGCACCTGGTAGAGCTCCAGGTCGTGGGCCGGCACAAAGGCGTCGCCGGTCACCACCTCGAAGCGAATGGGGGTGTCCCCGCTGATCTCGCCATCCCGGACGCGATCCTCGAAGTCGTCGTAGGTCATCCGCTGGATGTGGCTGTGGTGGCGAATCTCGATGATCACGTGTGGGTCCCCAGCTGGTAGAGGGCCCAGAAAGGCACCAGGGCAGATACCAGGGCCCCGCCGTGAAAGAGCAGCAAAGCGGCCTTGCCTTCGCTCCGCCGCGATGCCCGGAAGCCCGCCAGGCACAGCAGCAGGATGAACCCGTGAAGGACCCAGGGGTAGTCCACCTCGGGCATCGTGGGTTCGGTGTTCCGCCCCGACCAGATCTGCCAGGCCATGGCCAGGGGGGGGCCCACGGTGCGCATGGTGACCGCGCCCACGACGCCCGCCGCCACCATGCTCAGGGCGCCCAGCTGGCTGACCAGCTGAAGGGGCTTGCGCTTCTTCTGGGGTGGCGACACGACGGTCCTCCGCACCCCGCCAGCGTAGCCCGCGCCCTGGGGCCGTGAGCGCCGGGCCGGGCGGGATAGGGGGCGCTCCCTGTCCGAGGAGTGCCCGTGGTCGCCTTTGGTGACGCCCTGCCCACGCTCAAGACCCCCGTGCCCGGGCCCGCCTCTCGGGCCTGGGTCGATCGGCTCGCCCGGCGGGAGTGCCCCGCCATCACGGCGCGGCGGCAGCGGCGGGCCGAGTCCTTGGGGCTGGCGGATGACGACCCCATCGTGTGGGCGCGGGCCCGGGGTGCAAATGTCGAAGATGCCGATGGCAACGTCTTTGTGGACCTGACCGCTGGCTTTGGGGTGGCGGCCGCCGGCCACGCCCACCCCGCGGTCACCGGGGCCGTCTCTGCCCAGCTGGACCGCCTGGTGCATGCCATGGGCGACGCCTTCCCCGATCCCCAGCGCATCAAGCTGATGGAGCGCCTGGCCGCCCTCTCGGGCATGGACCGCGCCATCTTGGGCAGCTCGGGCTCGGATGCGGTCGAGGCGGCCCTCAAGACGGCGCGCATGGCCACCGGCCGGGACGGGGTGCTGGCCTTCACCGGCGGCTACCATGGGCTCAGCTACGGGGTGCTGGCTGCCCTGGGCTACAAGCGGGACGCCTTCCAGGGGCCCTTTTCGGGGCAGGTCGGCGCCCATGTGCGCCTGGCGCCCTTTGGGGGCGATCTGGCCGAACTCAGCCCGCTGCTATCCCAGGTGGGGGCGGTGCTGGTCGAGCCCATTCAAGGCCGCGGAGGCGTGCGGGTGCCGCCACCGGGCTGGTTGGACGGCCTGGTAAATGCCGCCCATGATGCCGGCGCTGTCGTCATCTTCGACGAGATCTACACGGGCTGTGGCCGCACGGGCGGCTGGTTCGCCTTTCAGGCCCTGGGCCTGCGACCAGACCTGGTCTGCGTGGGCAAGGGCCTGGGCGGTGGCTTCCCGGTGTCGGCCTGCCTGGGTACTGCGGCGGTGATGGACGCCTGGGGCGGCTCCCGGGGGGAGGCCCTGCACACGCAGACCTTCCTCGGCCACCCCATCGGCTGCACCGCGGCCCTGGCCAGCCTTGATGTGATCGAAGGCCTGATGCCCATTGTCGACGAGACAAGCCAGCTTCTGCGCGCGGGCCTCGCCGGCCTGGGCCTGGGCTTGCGCGGCCGGGGCATGCTGGTGGGCGTCGAGGTCGCCGACCCCTTGGGCCTCAGCCGGGAGCTGCTCCAGGCGGGCTACCTCGCCCTGCCGGCAGGCGATGCGCCAGCACCCGGCGAAGGCGTGGCCGGCGGCATGGTCCTGGCCCTCACTCCTCCGTTGAATCTGCACCCCCGCCAGATCGCGGGCTTTGTGGACAGCGTGGGGCGCATCCTCGGGGCCCGGCCATGAAGGCCGCCTTGCACCGCTTCATCGCGTCTTATGGGCAGGACGGCGACTTCGAGGCGTTGGCCCTGGCCTTGCACCAGCACCAGCGCAGCACCAACCCGGACCTGGCGCGCATGGCGGTCGGCGAAGCGCCCGCCCGCTGGTTCGACATCCCCGCGGTGCCGGTGTGGCTCTTTCGCGTGTTGCCCCTCACCGCCTTTCCGCCCGAGCAAGCGGTCGTGGTCTTTCGCACCAGCGGCACGACGGGCGGTCGGGGGGTGGTGCGCCTGCGCGATACCACCCTCTACGACCTGGGGGCTCGGGCCCACGCCGAGCGCGTGGTGGGGCCCATTCCCAACCAGGGGGGCAGCCTGGTGGCCCGCCTCGCCGACAGCTCCCTGGCCCATATGTGCTGGTCCTTTGCCCCCGCCTTGCGGCCCTTCTTCGACCTGGAGGGCGGGGTGGATGGTGCTGGGCTGCGGGCCTGGCTGGCGGCCTTGTCGGGCCCGGTCTTCGTTCCGGGCACGGCCTTCGCCTTTGCGGCCTTGCTGGAGCAAGGACCCCTGCCCCTGCCGCTGGCGCCGGGCTCGGTGCTGATGGTGACCGGCGGCTTCAAGGGGCGCCGGGTGAGCGTGGAGGAGGGGGCCCTGGCCGATGGCCTGCGGGCCCTCTTTCCGGGCGCCCGGGTGGTGGGGGAGTACGGCATGTCCGAGCTATCCAGCCAGCTTTGGAGCGCCGAGGTCGGCGAGCCCTTCCAGCCCCCGCCCTGGCTGCGGGTGATGCCGGTGGATCCAGGTACGGGCCGCCCGGCCCGCGAGGGCCTGCTGCGCTTCTTCGACCTGGCCAGCCTGGATACGCCGATGGCCATCGAGACCGGTGACCTGGGGGAGCTGCTGCCCGATGGCCGGCTGCGCTTGCTGGGGCGGCACCCCGGCGCGCCGCTGCGGGGCTGCTCCTTGACCGTCGAAGAGGCGCTGCGGCCGCCGGTCCCGACGCGGCGCCCCTCACCCTGGCCAGCCCGAGCCCCCGCAGCGACCCGGGTCCGGATCCCGCGTTGGACCCCGACCGGGTGGCCCGGGTGATGGCGGCCTTGGGGCGCTTGCGGCGCTTGGACCCCGCCCCCCTCAGCCAGGGCCTGACCGCCGAGAATGCCTACGAGGGGCTCGATCGCGCCATATCGGCCATTCAGGCGCCGGGCCTGTTGCAGGAGCTGGCCACCCCGGGCCGACGCCCCCGCGACCTGCTGCTGGTGGTGGCCTGGGGGGTCTTCACCTCGCCGCTGGAGTGGGTCTGCCTCTACGCCGCAGCGGGCATCACCGTGCGCATCAAGGCCCCCCGCCGCGATCCCGCCTTCTGCGAGGCGCTGGCGCAGGTCTTTTCGGCCGAGGGTCTGCCCGTGCAGGTGCAGACCGACCGCGACCTGGGCGCCCCCGACGCGGTGGTGGCCTTTGGCTCGGACGCCGGCGTGGCCGAGGTGGTGGCCGCCACACCCGGCGCGCGCCACCTCTGCTTTGGCCACCGCTTCAGCGCGGTGCTCTGCGACGCTTCGCCGATGCTGGCCCAGGTGCTGGCCTGGGAGCAGGCCCGCTACGACAGCCGCGGCTGCATGGCCCCGGTCGCCATCTTCGTCTTGGGTGACCCCGCGCCGCTCTTCGATGCCCTCGGTGAGGCCATGCCCCTCGCGGAATTCGCCTTGCCCCGTGGCCCTTTGGACCCCGCCTTGGGGCCGGAGTGGCGCCGGCGGCTGAGCCTGGCCCGGGCAACGGGCCGGGTGGTCGAAGGTGAGGGCTGGGCCCTGGCCGAGCTTCCGGCTGAGCACTTCACCCCGGTCGCCCTGCCGCGGCTCGTCACCTTGCACCGCATCGACGACGCCGCCCACCTGGAGCGCATTCTGGGCCCCTGGCGCCCCTGGCTGTCCAGCCTGGCCGTCGACGATCTGCGCCGGCCCCTGGACCACCCCGACGATTGGGGCCCGGTGCATGCCTGGTTCCCACGGGTGGTGCTGCTGGGGTCGCTGCAGCAGCCCCGAATGCCCCGCCGACACGATGGTCAGCCCATGCTGGGCGGCGTGCTCGACCCGGTCGCGTCATGAAGCTACCGGCCGGGCTCTTGGGCCCCTGGCCCTGGTGTCTGTTGGCGCTGGCCCTCTCAGCCGGGCTGGCCCTGGTGCCCCTGCAGGGCCTGCCCCATGTCACCGACGAGATCGCCTATACGCTCCAGGCGCGGGTCTTCGCGGCCGGCCTGCGGGTGGCCCCCGGCGCGCCCCAGCCCTCCTTGCTGCTCTTCCCCTTCTGGGATGCGGCGGGCGGCTACTCCCCCTTTCCGCCCGGCTGGCCGGCCTTGTTGTCGGTCGGGGAGCGGGTTGGCGCCGCCGCCTGGGTGAACCCCCTGCTTTGCGGCCTGCTGCCGCTGCTGGTCTGGCTGCTGGGGCGAGAGTGGGGGGACGCGGCCATGGCGCGCCGTGCGGCCGCCCTGGTTGCGGTGTCGCCGGCCCTCCTGCTGCTGGGCGCCTCGCGCATGAGCCATGTCTCGGTGATCCTTGGGCTGGGTGCGGCCCTGGTGGTGGCGCAACGGGCGCGTGATCGGCCCTGGGCCTGGTGGCTGGCCGGCGCAGGCGTCGCCTATGTCGTGCTCGCCCGGCCCTTTGACGCCGCCTTGTTGGGGGGGCCGCTGCTTCTGTGGGGCCTGCACCGGGGGCGCAGCCTGGCCCGCGCCGCCCCCCTGCTGCTGCTGCCTGGGCTGGCCGCCGCGCTGCTGCTCGCCGACAACGCGCTGCTGACGGGTGATCCCCTGCGGTTCCCCATGAGCGCCTTCTTCGATGGCTGGGTGGAGGACCCCAGCCGCGCCGGCTGCAACCGCCTGGGCTTTGGGGCCGATGTGGGCTGCTTTCCCACCTTTGGCAGCTGGGGCCACAGCCCGGGCAAGGCGCTCAGAATTGCCGGAGACTCCGCTTTGAGGCTGGATTCACAGCTGATTGGCATACCTGGCGCCGGCGCCCTGGCCCTGGTGGGCCTGGCCTGGGGGCGGCGCTGGCTGGCGCTGGTCGGCATCGGGGCGCTGGTGCTGGGCTACGCGCTGTATTGGAGCCCCGGAATGGCCTATGGCGCGCGCTTCTGGAGCCCGGCCCTGCTGCTGCTGCCCCTGGGCCTCGCCCCGCTGCTGGGCCGGCTGGGTCGGCTGGCGCTGCCCCTGATCCTGGCGGTGGGCCTGGCGGGAACGGCGCGCATGCTGCCCGATCTGGCCAACCGCTGGTGGTGCGTCGATGGCGAGCTGTCCCGCATGCTGGCCGCGGCGGGGGCCACCGATGGCGTGGTCTTCATCGACGGTCGGGGCAGCCGGCCCATGGCCTGGCCCCGGCTGGGGGTGGAGGCCTTTGTCTGCGACCCGCTGCTGGAGTCGGGCGACGGCTTCCTGCTGTGGGATCCGAGCGACCTGCGGGGAGGTCTCCAGCCCCGGCACGGTCTACGAAACCCGGCGACGACCCTGGATTATCTCGACCGCTACCACCCGGGTGCCCGGGCCTGGAACGCCGTGCACGACGTCAGTCGGGATCGCTGGACCCTGGAAGAGATCCAGAGAACGCAGGACGCCCCGACCCGGTGAGGGGTCGGGGCGCGGATCCTGTCCCCAGCGGGCTCAGGCGCGGGCGGCGCCCCGGCGCGGCGGCCACCACCGCACCCAGCAGGGCGGCGCTACGCGGATGCCGCTCTGGTCGCGCAGGCGGGTGAGGGCCTCGCGCTCGATCTGGCGCACGCGCTCGCGGCTGAGACCCATCTCCTTGCCCACTTCGGACAGGGTGCGGAACTCGCCGTCATCCAGTCCATAGCGCCGGGTCAGCACGAAGCGCTGGCGTTCGGTGAGCAGGCTGTGGAAGGCGTCGTCCATGCGGTTCAGCTCTTGGGTCTGAATCGCCTCGAGATCGGGCTGCGGGGCTTCATCATCGGAGAGGAAGCGGTCCAGCGGGCGGGGGCGGGGCCCGTCATCCACCGGCTGCTCCAGCGAGATGGTATTGCCCTGGGAGAGCAGCAGCTCTGCGCGCTCCTTGTCGATGCCCACCTCTTCGGCGAGGTCGGCGGTCGTGTACTCCACGCCGACGCTCTCGAAGCGCTTCATGGCCTTGCGCAGGTTGCGGGTCTGTTCGACCGCGCAGCCGGGCAGGCGCACCGGGCGGCCGGTGTGGTCGATGGCGCGGGTCATCTGGGCCCGAACCCACCAGCGCGCGTAGGTGCTGAAGCGGATGCCGCGGTCGGGGTCGAAGCGCTTGGCCGCGCGCAGCAGGCCGATGTAGCCCTCCTGGACGAGGTCTTCTTCGTCCATGAAGGGGCCGGCCAGCTTGCGGGCCTGCCATACTGCCAGGCGATGCGGCGGCCGGACATGGCCAGCCGCCACCGCAGGTTCTCGGCTTCGGCCCAGGCGCCGGCGGCCTGGCGGGCATAGTCGCGCAGATCGGTCTGGGTGCGGGCGGCGACGCTGACTTCGCGCACGGCCTCTTCCAGTCGGTCCACGGCGCCGGCACGGGTGCGCTCGGCGCGATCGGGCCGACGCATCAGGATGCCGTCTGCCTCGGGGATGCCCGCCACGGCCTCGCGGGCGATCTGTTCGGCGCGGCGGATGGCGCGGGCCATCCCCTTCTCCTCTTCGGCGGTGAGCCGCTCGGAGATGCCTTCAGCGCTGGCGAAGCTGCGGAGCTGGGACAAGGACATGGGGGGCTCCTTCGCTGGGATTCAGATGGCCGGACTGCCGGCGGAGACTGGGAATTTACGGGAGGGAGGTGGATGGCTCGTCAACGATTCGTTAGGCCTTGGCAGAGGTACCTGCCGCGCTGCCTGTTGAACTTGACCTGCCCTCTGGGCGCATTCTCAACGGGATGCTGCGCTGAAACAGCGCCGAAAGAGCGCTGAAACGGCGTGAGGAGAGCGCGGGAGGCCCGCGGAGACGCGGCGCTGACGGTCCGCTATTCCACCCCAGATCGGGGTGGCTGTCAACCGGGCTTTGTGACGGGTCGGAAACAAGGATCCTCGGGCTGGCAGGCCTTCGGTGCGTGCGCGCGGGGGCCAGAGAGCTGGCACGGCGGGCGGACGGGTCCGAGGGAAGGGGTCGGTGGACGCGGGTCGCGCGATGGCGTCGGCGCGCACATCCCGTCGCCCCTTTGTGGTGGTACCTTCCTCCCATCGCCATGGGAGGCTCCGATGCGCTCGATCCCCCTTCTTTTCATTTTCGTCACGCTGCTGTCTTCGGGCTGCGCCAAGGACGAGCCTGTCAACGCCGACGGCTCCTCGGATGGCGGTGACGGGACCGATGGGGGCGATGGGGGCGATGGGTCGGACGGCAGCACGGATGGCAGCTGCTCCGAAGACGCGGACTGCGATCCCTGGCAGATCTGCGAAGAGGGCAGCTGCGAGGCCGGCGACCGCAACAACAGCGTGGAAGAGGCCCAGAGCCTGCTCTGGGAAGACAGTCGGGAAGGGCGGATCATGCCCGCGGGCGATGTGGATTACTTCTCCTTTCAGGCCGATGGCGGCGAGTATGTGCGCATCTCCACCACCCTCGAAGACGCCGTGATCGAGGCCGGCGGAGACACCGTCCTCATCCTGCGGGACGAGAGCGGCAAAGTGGTCACCAGCGCCAACCGCTTCGCCACGGGCACCGCCATCACGGGAGTGGACGCGGTGGCCTTCGCCTACCTCGCCGAGGCCGGCACCTACACCATCACCGTGGAGGACGACGGCAGCTACGGAGCCGACCCCGACGGCGTGGAGACCGGCTTCTCGGACTATGTCTACACCGTCGCCTTGCAGGAGTGGAGCGCCACCACCTTTGAACCCGACAGCGCCGCCAGCCCCCAGTACACCGTCGATCTCGATACCAGCCGCGTCTGGTCCACCGTCGGTGCCCTGCTCGAAAGCGACGGCGACGTGGACTATATCGGCTTGGAAGTTCGCGGTGTGGTCGGGGGCGAGCTGCTCTTTGTCGATGGCAACCAGGACATGGAGGGCAGCGATCTGCGCTCCCGCATTCGCCTGCTGGACAGCTCGGGCCGGGCCTACACCGACAAGCTGGACGTGGGGCCGTCGGACTACGCCCTGGTGCCCTTTGTCGAGCCCGGCAGCTATGTGCTCGAAATCAGTGACATTGCCGGCACCGGTGGCGACAAGCACTGGACCTTCCTGCACGTCATCAGCCGCCCCGACGACTGGAATGGCAGCGAGTTCCAGCAAGAGGTCGAAGGCAACGACCTGCTGTCCACCGCCGAGATCCTGGTGCAGACCGATGGCGAGACCAGCAGCGGCAACCTCTACACCTTCTCCAGCGTCTATGGCCGGGCCGACAGCACGGACGACGAGGACTGGTTCAGCTTCAACGCCGGTTATGGCAGCAATTTCTTCGGCTTCTGCCTGAATTCCGCGTCCCTGGGCGGCGGCGTGAGTCCCCAGGTCGATCTCTACGATGGCAGCGGCGCCCTGGTCCAGACCTGGACCGGTAGCAGCGCCAACCCCAACCTCTATGTGGCCAACGAGACCCTGGCCGACGGCGACTGGTTCGTGCGGGTGAGCCCCACCGACGGCACCGGCGGCGGGCCCGGCGACTGGTATGCCTTCACGCTCTATGTCGCGGGCTTCGAGGCCGGCAGCTACGGCTGTCCCAACGGCTGAGCCTCCTCGCCGCGGCTGTCCCAGGCCAGGGTGGCGGCGATCTGGTCGAGCACGTCGCGGTGCCGGCTGGGGCGCAGGGCCTGCAGGGCCTGGCGGGCGGCCCAGCACTCCAGGGCGAGGCGCTTGCGGGCGTCGGTGGCCGCCCCGGTGGCCCGAATCCGGCGGGCCAGCTCGCGCACATGTTCGGGGTCGGGGTCCCTGCCCATGCCGGCCCACAGCTCGGCGATTCCGGGATCCCGCTCGGCGGCCAGGCTGAGGCTGTAGCCGGGGCGGCCTTCGGCGGCGCGGTCCTCCAGGCTGTTGCCGCTGGGCTCGCCCCCATCTTCGGCCTCGTCCAGGCTGGCCAGGTCCTCGGCCAGGTGCCAGGCTGCGCCGGTGTGGCGGCCATAGCGGCCCAAGGCGGTGACCACCTTGCGCGGGGCTCCGGCCAGCCGCGCCCCGGCCCGGCAGGCAAAGGAGAAGACCGCGCCGCTGCGGTGCTCGCCCAGGGCCAGGGCCTCGGCCACGGTGGGGATGCGCCCGGCCAGGGACTGGGCCAGGGCGTGGCCGTCCGACACCTCGCGCATGGCGTCGAGCAGGTCCCCCACGATCTCGGGCGTGGGTGTGCGCCGGGTCAGCTCCAGGGCCCGCAGGGTGAGGTGGTTGCCGGCCAGGACGCCGACCGCGCCGCTCAACAGGCGCCGGGCGGCCCGTCGGCGCCGGCCCCTGGCGGCCCAGGGCCGCGTCGTGCAGCAGGATGGCGAGGTGCAGCAGCTCGGCGGCGGCGGCCACATGCTCCGCCGCGCTGTCGGTGTCGCTGTCGGGCTCGCCCGAGGCCGCCGCCCGGGCGCTCAGCAGCGCGAGCACCGGCCGGATGCGCGGCACGCCGGGGGCGATGAAGCGCCGCGGATCAAAGCCGGGCGGCGCGCCTTCTCCCCCCGCGAGGTCGGAGAGGGCGCCGTCGAGGTGCAGCAGGACCTCACGCAGATCGGCCCCGAGGATGCTCGGGTCGAGGCGGGGTCGACGGCGGCGGCGCTCAGGCAGGGCCGACTCCCCAAGCTGCGGCGAGCCGCTCGATCAGTAGCCGTTGGTCTGCTTCCAGGCGCCTGCATTGGCGCCGGCCAGCAAAGCCACCCCGGTGATGAACAGCACCAGGGCGGTCACACCCTGGGAGTGAATCTGCAGGTTGTCGAGGCCGTCATAGCCCAGGGTGCTGAAGACCGTGGCGGTCGGGCCATTGGCCATGCCGAAGCCGCCCGTGGCTGCCAGCGCGATGCCGGAGCCAGTGCAGATCCCGCCCACAAGCCAGAGGATGGCGCTCTTCATGGTGGAGGTCCTCCAAATGCGCCCCGCAGCGGCGGGGAGGGGTCGTCTACTCCGCCCTGTCCGCGCGGGCAAGGGCGGCGCAGGCGGGCCAGCGCGATAGGCTGCGGCATCGCACTGGATGGAGCCTCGCCATGTCCGCCCCTCTGCACCTTCCGCGTCGCGGGCCCCAGGGCCTGCTGGCTTTGGCCCTGGCCGCTGGCTTGCTGGCCGCCTGTGGGGGCGACGACAGCCCCGCCAAGCCCAAGATCCCCGTGGTAACGGGGCAACAGGTCGATCACGCCCAGGCCACCACCGATGGTTTCGACAAGGCGGCCTTCCCCTGCTGCGCCACCGCCGCCGCCCGCACCGTGCTGGACGCCTATGTGGCCATGGGCGAGGGGCTCGCCGCCGACGATGTCGCGGCCGCCCAGAAGAGCCTCGGCTTGTTGACCAGCGCGCTGGCCGCTGCCACCACCGACCCCGGCACCACCGAAAGCACCCGGCCCTTCCTCGAAAAGATGGCGGAGATCGGCGATCGCATGGGCGGCCTGGACCTGGAAGGCACCCGCGAAGAATTCCTCGACCTCACCGGCCCGGCCCTGGCCTATGCCCGGGCATCGCAGGGCGGGGAGGCCAGGCTGGCCATCGCCTTCTGCCCCATGAAGCCCGGCCGCTGGCTGCAGAAGGGCAGCCCGATCGCCAACCCCTACTATGGCTCTCAGATGCTCCGCTGCGGCGTCTTCGAAGGCGTCGGGGAGGGCGGGTGAGCGCTGCCTGGGTGCTTGCCGCCCACCGGAGCGCCCGCCAGCGCCCCGATCGCGCGCTGGGCCCCCAGGGGGCCGATGCCATTCGCCGCGCCCTCAGCCCCGATCGCGCGGGCCGGCGGCCCCTGGATGGGGTGGTGGCCGTGGGCGATCGCCCCCGCGCCGTGGGCCTGCGCGCGGGCCTCGATCCCAGCCACCCCGTCGTGGCCGTGCAAGGGGTGGGGCTCTGCGCCCTGGCCCAGGCGGTGGGCTCGATCTCGGGGGCTGGGCCGAGCGGCTGCTGGTGCTGGCCGTTCCGGGTCAGGCCGAGGCCCTGCCGGCAGACGCCGCGGGCTGGCGCTTTGAACTGGCCGATGAGGCCCTGGCCACCGCGCGGCTGATCACCCGGCACCGCCTGGCCGAGCCCGCCTTGTTGCGCCTGGCCGAGGCCGCCCTGGAGCGCGCCGGCGCCGCCCCCATCGCCCCCGCGCCGCCGCCGAGGCCGACGACCTGGCGCCGTCCCCGGGCATCGCCGCGCTGCCAGCCCTGGCCACGGCCGCCCTGCTGCTGGCCGATGACGACGCGGCCCGCCGCAGCGCGGTGGAGCCCCGGGCCCGGATCATCGCCGCCTATGGCTGCGGCGTGGACCCTGCCGACCCCCTTGCCGCCATCGCCGAGGCCGCCCGGGGCGCCCTGCAGCGCTCGGGGCGACGGGCCGAGGAGCTGGCGGCCCTGGCTGTCGGCGGGCGCCACGCGGCGGTCGAGGCTGGCCGGCGGCCGCCTTGGGCTGCCCCGATCTGCCGGTCAACGCCGAGGGCGGCCCCCTGGCCCGGGGCCACGCAGGCCCGGCCGAAGGTCTGTGTCTGCTGGTGGATCTGCTCGATGCGATGGAGGCCGCGGATCAGCGCTTTGGCCTGGTGGTGGAGCCCGACGCCTTGGGGCAGGCCTGGGCGGTGGTGCTGGATCGGGAGGCTTGGGCATGAACCTGCCCCTGGAGGCGTGGATGGTCGGGGACGCGGGCCTGCTGCCCTTTCCTGGCCATTTTGCCCTTCGGGTGGAAGGCCGGCACGCCGCCATGGCCATCGTGGGTCGGGTGGGCGCAGACGCCGACCTGACCGAGGCCTTTGCCGCCTCGCGTCGCCTCGCTGCGGTCCTTTCCACCGCGGCGGCCGGCCCCTGGGCCGACACCGACCGCCATGGCCTGGTGCGCCGGGCCTGGCAGCTGCTGGCCGAGCTGCCCGGGCCCCGGCTGGGTCCAATGGAGGGCGCCGATCTCAGCCTGCTGCTGCTCGCTGAAGATGTGCGCGGCATGTGCGTTGCCGGGGTCGGGCTGGCCGGGGTCTGGGCCCTCTTTGGCGACCAGTACCGCAGCCTGGCCGCCCCAGGGCACCCCCTGCTCTGCGCGCCGGGGCGGCCCGACAGCTTGCCGGGTGTGCTCACTTTGGACCACCCCACCCGCCGGGTGGTGGGCACCCCCGCCCACCTCGAGCCCGTGCTGCCGCCGGTCGAGGCCCTGGCCGCGCGCTGTGGCCACCGCGACGAAGCGGGGGGCGCGCCATGAGCCCGAGCCCGCCCAGCAACGCGCAGCTGCAGGCCCTCGATCCCCGCGAAGACCTGGACGCCCTGCGCGACGGCCTGCTGGCGCGGGTGGGCGCGGGCCTCAACTGCACGCCGGCGCTGGCGGATCTCGCGGGGCGGGATCCCCTGGCGCTGGCCGAGCTGCTGGTGGGCCCCCGGGCCGATGGCCGCCTGGTGCCGCTGGCCCTGGATGTGGCCGCGACGCTGGAGGCCGCCCTGTCCCCTCCGGCCTTGTACCGCCGGCTGGTGGACCTGGCTTCGCGCGTTGAGGATTACGATGCACAGCCCGTTCTCGACCATATCGTCCGCCACCATGCCGAGTCTTCCTGGGTGCTGCCCCTGGCCATGCGCATCGAAGGGCGGCGGGCCGGCCTCAGCCACCTGATGGCGCTGTCGGGGCATCCGCGCTTCGGGTCGGCCTGCTACGCCTATGCCCGGGCCGGCGCGCGGGACGGCCTGGCCGAAGTGGCGGTGGGCCTGCTCCGCCCCGAACCCATCGCGGCCCTGGCGGCGGTGGGCGATGTCGATGCCCTCATCGAGGCGGTGGTGATCGTGGTTCGGGCCCACCCGGCCGCCCCGGTGGTGCCCTGGTTGGCCGCCTGTTGGGGCCCCCGGCCCGACCCGCTGGTGGCGGCGGTCGCAGCGCGGGTGGATGCCGCGACCGCGCGGGCCCTGCTCGCGCTATGTTCGCGCCCATGATCACCCCCACCTTCAGTCGCCTCTCCGAGGGCGCCAGCGGCCTCCTTGCCGATGTCGAAGATGGCCGGCTGCGCGCCTTGCGCGCCGACCCCACCGACCCCATCAGCGAGGGCCTGCTCTCGGATGTGGACCGGGCCTCGGTCGCCGCCCTCACCGACCCCCGGCGCATCACCACGCCGATGGAACGCAAGGACGGGCGGCTGGTGCCCACCACCTGGGATGCCGCCCTGACGGGCATCGCGGCAGAGCTGCGGCGCCTTCGCAGCGCCCATGGCGCGGGGGCCTTGGGCCTCTACCTGGGTCAGGGTCTGCAGCGCTCCTCCGAAGACTGGATCCGCGCCCTGGCCGTGGGTGTCGCCCTGGGCACGCCCCACGTCTTCAGCGAGCTGTCCTTGGGCATGGGCCCCAAGCTGCGCATGGCCGAGCTGATGTTGGGACACCCCGTCCCGCTGGTCTCGGATCTGGGTCGGGCGCACTTTGTCGTGGTCTTTGGTGGGGATCAGCCCGACACCGACTGGGGGCCGGGCACCCTGGGCATGGCCCACGGAAAGTGGATCGCCTTCTCCCGCAAGACCAAGGGCACCAAGGTGGTGGTGGTGGGGCCGCGCCGCACCGACTTCGCCGCCGACATGAACCAGCACCTGGCCATTCGTCCGGGCACCGAGGCCTTCTTCTTGCTGGGCATGCTGTCCGCGGTGGTCGGCGGCGACTGGCACGATCGGCAGTTCGTGGACGACTACAGCACGGGCTGGGACGCCCTGGTCAGCCAGCTGCGGCCGTGGACCGTCGATCGCTGCGCGGCCATCTGTGGGGTGGACGCGGCGGCATTGTCCGGGGTTGCCCTCAAGTTTTCGCGGGCCGCCATGGCCGTGGCCCACCCCGACGCCTCGGTCTTTGCCGGGCCCCACGGCGGTCTGGCGGCCTGGGCCTGGCTGGCCCTGCACACCGTCACCGCCAACACCTTGCGTCCCGGCGCCCTCTACGACCATGTCGCGCCGGTGGACCTGCACCTCGCCCTGGCGGCCCTGCCCAGCGACGGCGCCCCGCGCACCCGGGCCACCGACTTCCCGCTGCTGCTGCTGCAGGCCCCGGCGGACTGCCTGGCCGATGAGGTCCTCGCCCCCGGAGAGGGGCGCCTGCGGGCCCTGTTGTGCGTGCAGGGCGATCCCGCGGGGCGCCTGGCCGGTGGCCCCCGGGTGCGGCAGGCCCTGGCCGACCTCGACCTGCTGGTATGCTTGGCCCACACCGAAGACGCCACCACCGCCCTGGCCCGCTGGGTCCTGCCGCTGACCCACCCCTGGGAGCAGGCCGATCTGGAGCTGTTGGACGGCGCGATCTCGCCGCGGCAGCTGCTGCGCGCCACGCCCGCCTTGGTGCCCCCGGCCGGCGACTGTCGGCGGGTGTCCGACATCCTGGCGGCCCTGGCCAAGGCCGCCCGGCCGGGGCTGCGCGGATCCGCCTATGGGCCCCACCTCGCCGTGGTGGGGCGCAGCCTCGCCACCGCCGATCTCGACCTGTGGATGAAGCGCCTGGTGGACTTTGCGCTGGACGAGGGGGTGGAGTCCCTGGACGCCCCGCCCTTCCGCCAGGACAAGGGCGAAGCCGACCGCGCCACCTGGCGCCTGGGCCACGAAGACGGGCGCATTCGCCTGCTGCCCGATGCCGCCGCTTCGCTGCTGCAGGGCTTGTCCCCGCCGGTGGTCGATCCCGACCGTCCCTTGTGGCTGCGGACCTCTGCCCGCGTGGATGCGGCCCCGGACGCCTTGCATCGCTCGCCGTCGGTGGACCCGGGCTTGCGCATGCACCCCGACACCGCCGCCGCCTTGTCCCTGGTCGAGGGGGCCTCGGTGCGGGTGACCACCGCCCACGGCCAGGCCCAGGCCACCCTGCACCTCGACGACCGCATTCGCCCGGACTGTGTGGACCTGCCGGTGGGCTTCTCGGCGGATGCGACCGCCTTGACCTCGGCCTCCCACCGCGATCCGATCACCGGCGTCGCCACCCGCGACGGTCTGGCCTGCCGCGTGGAGCCTGTGTAAAGATGCGCTTTGTACCGGTATTCATGGTTGGAGTTTGCGGGCTCCTCGTGGGCTGTCCCTTCTCGGCCGAGGACCTCGCGGTCAACGCCGGCGCGCCGCTGGGCCAGGGCCCGGGCGGCGAGGGTGGCCCGGGGGGCCCCGGCGGTGCCGGGGGTGCCGGCGGCGAGCCCGACATCAACGCCATGTTGCCCGCCTTCAGCCAGGACGAGATCCTGGCCGGTCCTCACTTCATGGTGCGGGGCGAGGTCCAGGGTGCCTGCCCCGCCGCGGTGCGGGTGGATGTGCTCAACGGCAAGCCGGGCCAGGGCGGTCCGCCGCCTGCCGGGGGCGCCCCCCTGCCCGGTCAGGTCGCCAAAGACGCGGCTGCGGGTGGACCTCCGCCCGATGGCGCGCCGCCCGAAGGCGGGGCTGGGGCTTCGCCGCCCGCTGGCCCGCCGCCCGAGGGCGGGGCTGGGGCTCCGCTGCCCGATGGCCCGCCGCCCGAGGGCGGTCCGCCCCCGCCGGAGGCCCTCCGCCGACCGGGCAGGGCAACCAGCGGGGGCCGGTGACCCTGGTGAGCATCGCGGCCCCGGGTCCTTTTGCGGTGGCCGTGCCCACGGATCGCGCGCTGCGGATCAACGCGCTCTGCGACGCCGATGGGGATGGGCGCCTGTCCAACGCCACCGACGGCATCTCCCAGCCCGTAGAGCTGCGGGTGGTCACCGCCGACATCGCCGACGTGGTGCTGCGGCTGGAGCCCCCGCGCGGGCCAGGCGCGGGCGGTCCGGCTGGTCCCGGTGGTCCCGGTGGTCCCGGTGGCCCGGCTGGTCCCGGTGGCCCGGCTGGTCCCGGTGGTCCGGGTGGCCCGGGCGGCCCCGGTGGTCCGCCACCTGAAGGGGCGCCCGGTGCTGCGGGAGGCCCGCCCCCCGGTGCTCCGCCCGAGGGTCCGGGCGGCCCGCCCTCTCCCTGATGGCCAGGGCCCGCCCTGTCGGCCTCAGTCGATGGACAGCTCCAGCTCGGCGGAGATGTCCTCTTCTTCGGTCTCTTCGATCTCCACCAGGGGCTCGACCGGCGTGGGCTCATTCCAGCGGGTGCCGGGCAGCACCGGCATGCCGTCAAAGGCCCGGCTCTCGACCAGCTGGCTGCGTGGGTGGGTGAGGCTGTGCAGCAGCTCCAGGCCGCCGGCCACGCCATTGGTGGAGCGCCCCAGGCCCACGCTGGGCAGGCGCAAGGAGGCGCCGATGGTGCCCCGGTTGATGTTGAGGGCGCCGGTGCGCAGGCGCTCGCGCAGCTCGGGCAGGGCCGGGTTGTCGAACTGGGTGAAGAGGCTGGTGGCCAGCCGGTAGACACATTGATTGTGCAGAGAGGCGGCCTCGCGCCAGCCGCTCACCCGGTAGACCAAGAGCGTGGGCCCGGGGGGCTCCTCGCCCAGAAAGGGGTGGCCATTGTCCCAGTCCACCCGAAAGACGGCCGGCCGCGCGTAAAAGCCGCGCAAAGCAGCCTTTTCGGTTGATGCGTCGATCAGCGGAACATGGCCCTTGGCCACCAGCTGCCGGGCGTAGCGGCGGTAGCGGGCGCGCAGATTCTCTGAGACCAGCGGCCCCATGAACACGTCGCTCTGAAAGCCATAGCCGACGCTCAGCCGCTTCACGCGCTCGACCAGCGCGCTGGTGAAGGCATCAAAGATGCCGTCGGAGACGATGACCCGGGCGGTGCTGTTGTGCCGTTGGCCGGCGGTCAGGAAGGCGCCGACCATGACCTCGTAGACGGCCCGATCCAGCTCTGCGTCATCCAGCACGATGGCCGTGCCCTTGCCCCCGCATTGGAGGATCATGGGCAGATCGGCGCGTTCGGTGGTGGCCTGGCGGATCTGGGTGGCGGTCTGGAAGCTGCCGGTAGAGACCAGGGCGTGGATGCCCGGGTGCAGAACCAGCCGCTGGCCGATGACCGTGCCGGGACCCTGGACCATATTGTAGACGCCCCGTGGCAGGCGGCAGCGGTCCCAGAGTTCGGCCAGGGTCTGGCCCACCCCCGGGGTGAACTTGCTGGGTTTGACCACCACCGAGTTGCCGGCCAGCAGCGCCGTCGCGGCGTGCATGGCGGGCACCAGCACCGGGAAGTTGAAGGGGCAGAGCACCGCCACCACGCCCCGGGGCACGCGGTCGCTGCGGGCGCCGATCTCTTCGATGACGCGGGGGGCCAGCAGGGCCTGGCCCTCCTCCATCAGGAGGTCGAGGGCGCGTATGGCCGCGAGGACCTCCTGGCGGGCCTCCCAGAGCGGCTTGCCGGTCTCCCGCGTGATCATGCGGGCGGTGCGCTCCTGGTGGCGGGCCAGCTGGTCGCGGAAGCGCCGCACGGCCGCGCTGCGATCGCTCAGGGGCACCCGGCGCCAGGCGCGGGCGCCAATGCCGGCGTAATCCACCGCCTCGTCGACGCTGGATTCCGAGAAGGGGAAGCGGCCCAGGACGTCGCTGCGATCGCCTGGGTTCACCCCGTTGATATAGCCGTCTACCGCTTCAGGTTTGAGGAAGGAGCCGTGGACATAGTCCCCCTTCCGAACGATGCGGTCCCTGGTGTCATCCACTGGTCGTCCCGGTCCTGGCGGCTGGGTCGCTGGCGAGCGGCGGGGCGGGCCGTCGGCAACGGGGAGAGAGCGAGAGTATATCGCAGGCGTCCAGGCCGTCGGGGCGGGTGGGCGCTTGGCCGAGGGGCCGGCCAGCGGATAACCGGGCCGCCTTCGGGGTGGAGCACCCCGTCCCCCGTTCAGACTCGGATTGAGCCATGCATCGCGTCTACAACAACATCCTCGAATGCGTGGGCGACACCCCCCTGGTGCGGCTCAACCATGTGACCACCGGCCTGAAGGCCACGGTCTACGCCAAGATGGAGTTCTTCAACCCCGCAGGCTCCATCAAGGATCGGGTCGCCCTGCACATCATCGAACAGGCCGAAAAGCGGGGGGATCTCAAGCCCGGCGGCACGATCATCGAAGGCACCAGCGGCAATACGGGCGCGGGCCTGGCCATGGTCGCCGCGCTCAAGGGCTACAAGTGCATCTTCGTGCTGCCCGACAAGCAGTCCGAAGAGAAGCGCGCGGCCCTGCGCGCCTGGGGTGCCCGGGTGGTGGTGACCCCCACCAATGTCGAACCCGAGGATCCCCGCAGCTACTACTCGGTGGCCCGGCGACTGGTGGACGAGACCCCGAACTCCTTCTACTCGAATCAGTACCACAACCCCGACAATCCCGACGCCCACTACCTCACCACCGGCCCCGAACTCTACGCCCAGCTCGATGGCAAGCTGGATGTCCTGGTGGGCGGTCTGGGCACCGGCGGCACCATCACGGGCTGCGGGCGCTACTTGAAGGAGAAGAACCCCGACTGCACGATCGTGGGCGTCGATCCCGTCGGATCGCTCTACTACGACTACTTCCACACCGGCCAGCTCACCCAGCCCCACACCTATGTGTTGGAAGGCATCGGCGAGGACTTCCTGCCCTCCACCATGGACTTCAAGCCGGTCGACGATGTGGTGCGCGTCAACGACCGCGAGTGCTTCCAGATGACCCGGCGGCTGGTGCGCGAGGAGGGCCTCTATGTGGGGGGATCTTGCGGCGCGGCGGTGGCCGGCGCCCTCAAGTACCTGCGCAAGAACGACCGCGAGGGCCTGGTGGCCGTGGTCCTGCTACCCGATGGCGCCTCCAAATACCTCTCCAAGATCTTCAACGACGCCTGGATGCGCGAGAACGGCTTCTTGGAAGACGACGGCGGCCTGGGCAATGTCGGCGACCTGATGGACGAGCGTGGCAAGCGCAGCCTGGTCGCGGTCAAGGCCACCGCCCGTGTCAGCGAGGTCATCGGTGTGCTCAAGATGCATGGCATCAGCCAGGTGCCGGTGGTCGAGGAGGGCAACCTGCGGGGCGTGGTCTTCGACAAGCGCCTGCTGGAGCGCGCCCTGGAGGGCAACCGCGTGGATGTTCCCGTCGCGGACCTGGTGGATGCCAGCTACTGCACGGTGGACCGCGACACCGAGATCTCGGTGCTGACCGAGCTCTTCCGGCGCTTCAAGGTGGCGGTGGTGCTCGACGACGAAAACAGGCCGGTGGACATCATCACCCGCATCGACCTCATCGACTTCATCTCCCAGAACTCCCCGCTCTGATTCCCGGCACGCTGACTCCCCGCACCGAGGGCGCGCCGCGGCGCGCTCCCGCCGACACTGCACCGAGGTCCCCATGGGCAAGATCGACCTGAACACCGCCGGCATCGGCACCCGCGCCATCCACGCCGGGCAGCCCCCCGAGCCGATCACCGGCGCGGTGATGACCCCGGTCTTCCAGACCTCGACCTATGCCCAGCCCGCCCCGGGGGCCTGGGACTGGGAATATAGCCGCACCCACAACCCCACCCGGACGGCCCTGCAGGACTGCATCGCGGCCTTGGAGGGCGGGCGCCACGGCGTCTGCTTCTCGTCGGGGATGGCGGCCATCGACACGGTGGCCCGCACCCTGCGCCCCGGCGACAAGGTGCTCTGCGGCGACGATGTCTATGGTGGGACCTATCGTCTCTTCACCAAGGAGTGGGCCAACTACGGCATCGAATTCTCCTTTGTGGACACCTCGGATGTGGACGCGGTCGAGGTGCCCGAAGGCACGAAGATGGTGTGGGTCGAGAGCCCGACCAACCCCCTGCTCAAGACCACCGACATTGCAAAGTTGGCCGCGAAAGCCCATAAGGTTGGCGCGATGGTGGTGGTCGACAACACCTTTGCCACCCCGATCTTTCAGCGCCCGCTGGAGCTTGGGGCCGACGTGGTCGTGCACAGCACCACCAAGTACCTCAATGGCCACTCCGATGTGGTGGGCGGCGTGGTGGTCACCAATGACGACGCCTTTGCCGCGCGCCTGGCCTTTCTGCAGAATGCAGCCGGCGCCGTGCCCGGCCCCTGGGACTGCTTCCTGACCCTGCGGGGCCTCAAGACCCTGCACCTGCGCATGAAGCGGCACGACGAGAACGGGCGCGCCATCGCCGCATGGCTCAAGACCCGTGCCGATGTCGCCTTGGTGCACGATCCCGGCTTTGGCGGCATGCTCAGCTTCGTGCTTCGGGGCGATCTGGCGGCAGCCACCCGCTTCGTGCAGGCCACCTCGGTCTTCACCCTGGCCGAGAGCCTGGGTGGGGTCGAGAGCCTGATTGAGCTGCCCGCCATCATGACCCACGCGTCGGTGCCGGCGGAGATCCGCGCGAGCATCGGCTTGCCCGACGGGCTGATTCGCCTGAGCGTGGGGGTTGAGGATCTGCCCGACCTGCAGCGCGACCTCGAGGCCGCCTTTGAAGCCGCCGCCGGGCGCTGACCCGCGACATCATGAGACATTAGTTCTCAATGAGGAGCCTTCCCCCTGTGCACCGGTTCGCGTAGGGTAGGGGCGTGGCGTTCGACCCAGGTGATCCAGATGCGCGTCCCCTTCAGCTCGTCCCCGCTCTTCGCCCTGCTCCTGGCGGGTTGTTTTGAGCTGACCCCGCCGCCCCCGCCGCCCATCGAGGGCATCGAGGGCGATGCGGACGCAGACGCAGACGCCGACGCCGACGCCGATGCTGACGCCGACGCGGACGCCGACGCGGACGCCGACGCGGACGCCGACGCGGACGCCGACGCGGACGCGGACGCCGACACCGACACCGACACCGGCACCGGCGGCACCGGCGGCACCGGCGGTGGCGTGGGCTCGGGCGGCGGCGGCTACCACGGCCCCAAGATCCCCATCTGCTACGACCTCGACATCGCCGCGGCCTACAACCTCTTCGTGCTGTGGGACTACGAGGGCTACGAGAGCGACATCGAAGGCAGGGCCGCAGCAGCCCGCAACTTCAGCTTCACCAGCTTCTCGCTGGCCTTGCTCGACCAGGGCGGCGACAGCGTGGTGGCCGGCAAGAACCTGACCCTGGACAATGGGCAGCTCTACGGGGACGCCGCCTATGCCAACCGCGAGTTCATCTCGGACTCGGTCAACTTCTATGGGGGCGGATCGGCCCGGCTGGACACGCCGCTGGACTTCCCGACGGCCGAGGCCAACCTCTACGCCACCTCCACCGCCCTGGGCGCCATCGGCAGGAACGGGACGACCACGGTCAACCCCTACGGCGGCAACGGCATCTATATGTCGGGCACCGACGGCAGCCTGAACATCTTCCGGGTGGACTACGCGGATCTCGCGGTGGCGACCTATATCGACATCACGGTGCCCGCCGGCTCCACCACCCTGATCAATGTATCGGGTTGGAGCGTCAGCCTCAGCGGGCTGGCCATCCACCTCAATGGCGGCACCACCGAGACCACGCTGTGGAATCTGCACCGCGCCCGCTACCTCGACCTGTCGGCCATCGACTTCCAGGGTTCGGTGCTGGCGCCATGGGCCGAGGTCCAGTTCGACAACGGCCAGTTCAACGGCACCCTGATCGCCGACACGGCCTTTGGCAACGGGCAGTACAACCTCAGCCTCTTCACCGGCGAGATCTGCAACTGAGCGGCGCCTTGGCGGGATAGGGGGCGGGCGATGCGCATCGCCTACCTTGTGCCCGCACCCGGCGTTCCGGTCCAAGGCCCCAACGGCTGCAGCGCCCATGTGCGCGGCGTCGTCGGGGCCTTGTCCTTGGACCACGATGTGCGGCTCTATGCCGCCCGCCGGGTAGACCGTCGCGGCGCCTTCGGTTCCCCCCTGCCGGCCGAAGAGACCGGCCTGCCCAGCTGGCCGGGCGTGCTGCGCAGCTGGCAAGAGCTGCGCGAGGTGCGGGCCGCCCGCCGCCTGGCCGCGCGGGTCGAGGCCGACGCCCACGACGGCTGGATGCCGGACCTGATCATCGAGCGCCACAGCCTGTTTTCGGACGCCGGCTGGCGCCTGCACGATCGGCTGGGCCTGCCCTGGGTGCTGGAGGTCAACGCCCCGGCCCTGATGGAGCGCCGCCGCTTCGAGCAGCTGCATCGCCCGGATCTGGGCGCCCGCTGGGAGCGCCGGGTGCTGCAGGCTGCGCCGGTGGTGGTGGGGGTCAGCCAGTGGCTGGTGCGCTGGCTCAAAGAAGAGGTGGGCTGCCGCAACGCCTTGTGGGTGCCCAACGGGGTGCCGGCGCTTCGGGGCGACCGCGCCCGAGGCCGTGCGGCGCTCGGGCTGAGCGAGTCGGACCGGGCGGTGGGCTTTGTGGGCTCCATGCGGCCCTGGCATGGGGTGGAGCGCCTGCCGGCCATCGCCGCCGCCGCCCAGGCCCGCCTCGTGCTGATCGGGCCCACCACCCCCGATCAGGTGCCCGCGGGCGCCCTGGCCACCGGCTTTCTGGACGGGCAGGCCCTGGCCGACGCGGTGGCCGCCTTGGACGTGGGCCTCTCGCCCCACCCCGCCGATGCCCCCCCCTGGTTCTGCCCCCTCAAGATCCTGGACTACCGCGCCCAGGGCACGCCCGTGGTGGCCACCGATGTCGGGGATGCCGCCGCCCTGGTGGAGGACGGGGGCAGCGTGGTGCCCGCCGACGACCGCGACGCCCTGGTCACCGCTGTCCTGGCCTGGATGGGCCGGCGCAGCACCCCGCGCGTGCGCAGCTGGCGCTCGGTCGCCCGGGAGCTGCTGGCCGCATCGGGCCGTGGCGCATCCCCCGCGCGGTTCGCGCGTTAGGCTCGTCGTCATGGACGCTCCGCCGCTTGTTGACGAATCGCCCCCCCTCGAAGCCCGGGGCGGCGCCACCCTGCCCGATGGCCCCCGACCCCCAGAGGGCTCGGCCATGTTGCGGCGTTTCGGCCCCCTCTACTGGCTGAGTGGCCTGGGACTGCTGCTCTTTGGCGTGCGCCTGGAAGAGCACTCCGCAGAGAATATCCGGCGGGCCACCGCGACTGGACCCCTCGTCTATGCGCTCTACAACCGTTCTCTCATCGATTGGTTGGCCCTCAACATCATGCTCAACCAGCGCCGCCTGCCCCTGGCGGCGCTGTCGGTGGGCATCCGCAGCACCTGGCTGCGCCCCCTGCTCAGCGGCATCTCCGAGGCCTGGCGGGCCCTGGGACGGCTGACCAGCGGGCGCGGCGCGCCAGACCCCGTGGCGTCGGGGGCCTTGGCCCAGCTGGTGGCCCGCGGCGGCACCGCCTGCGTCTTCTTGACCGCGCGCCAGCCCTTTCGCGAGGCCCTGGGGGCGGGCATGCCCGATGTGGTCGAACCCCTGCTGGCCGCCCAGGAGCGTTGCGACCGCCCCGTCCAGATCGTGCCGGTGGCGGTGATCTGGCGCCGCGAACCCGAAGCCACCCGCGGCGAGGTCGCGCGCTTCTTGCTGGGCAACCAGGACGAGCCGGGCCCCTTTGGCAAGCTCTGGTCCGTGATCAACCGCAGCGGTGGTGGCCTGGTGCAGGCGGGCGAGGCCCTGGATCTGCGCAAGCTGCAGGCCCGGATCGAGAGCAAGGACCGCCCCACCGCGGTGCGAACGGCGCGCATGGTGCTGCGGCGCTACCTCTACCGCGAGAGCCAGGTGGTGCGTGGGCCGCGCATCCGGCCCCATCGGGCGATTCGTCGCATCGTGCTGGGTTCGGCCGAGGTCAAGCGCCTGGTGGCCGAAGAGGCCGCCGGCAGCCAGCGCTCCGAGGCCGCCGTCCGGGCCTCGGTGGCCCGCGCCCTGGACCGCCTCGCCGCCCGCATGCAGGCCTCCTGGATGCAGATCGGCGACTACTCCTGCCGCTTCTTGTTCAACCGCATCTACGATGGCGTGGACATTCGCGAAGAGGACCTGGACAAGCTGCGGGCCGCCCTGCGCGCGGGCACGCCGGTGCTGGTGCCCAACCACCGCAGCCACCTCGACTACCTGCTGCTGTCTTGGGTCTTCTATCGGCATGACCTCGCGCCGCCCCACATCGTGGCTGGCGACAACCTCGGCTTCTTTCCGCTGGGTCCGGTGTTGCGCCGCATGGGCGCCTTCTTCATCAAGCGCAGCTTCAAGGGTGACCGCGTCTTTCCAGTCGTCTTTGAGCGCTACCTGCGCCAGCTCATCCGAGATGGCTTCCCCATCGAGTTCTTCATCGAAGGCGGCCGCAGCCGGACCGGCAAGATGCTGCCCCCAAAGCTGGGCGTCTTGGGCATGGTGATGGACGCGGCCGCAACCGTGCGGGCCGAACACGCCGTCACCTTCGTGCCGGTGAGCATCGCCTACGAGCAGATCGCCGAGGAGAAGGTCTACCAGCGCGAGCTGTCGGGCCAACCCAAGCAGAAGGAGGACCTGGGCCAGCTGGTTCGGGCCACCCGCGTGTTGGGGCGTCGCTATGGCCGGGTCTATCTGCGCATTGGAGACGCCTTCACCACCGACGACGCCCTGGGCAGCGCCAGCGGCAAATGGAAGGAGCTGGACCGGGAGCACCGACAGGAGATCCTGCAGCGCACCGGCGAACGCCTGGTGCACCGCATCGCCGAAACGACCGTGGTCCTGCCCACTTCCCTGGTGGCCATGGCCCTGTTGGCCCAGACCACGAGGGGCATCCGGGTGAGCGAGCTGCACGCCCGGGTGGGCCGCCTGCGGGATCTTGTCGAAGGGGCGGGCGCGCGCACCGCCAACAGCCTCAGCCATGCGGGGTGGGCGATCGAGCAGGCGCTCTCGCGCTTCGAGGCGGCCCGCATGGTGATGCGGGTGCCCAACGACGAAGGCGACATCCTGCAGGTGGCCTTCGAGCAGCGCATCACCCTGGAATACTACAAGAACGCGCTGCTGCACTTCGTCACCCCCGCCAGCCTGATGGCGGCGGCGGTGCGGGGCCTCTCGGTGGCGGGAGAGCCCCTGGACCCCACCCGCCTGCAGGCCCTCTTCCAGCTGCAGGTCTTCTTGTTGCGCTACGAGGTCACCCTGGACCCCGAGGTCCCCCTGGAGGCCCTGGAGGCCCAAGCCATCGACAGCCTGGTGGCCTATGGCGCCTTGGACCGGGACGCAGATGGCGCCTTGTCGGTGGCCGCGCGGGGGCGGGTGACCGAGCTGGCGGAGGTCACCCGGAACTTCCTCGAGTCCTACCTGATGGTGTTGCAAGGGGCCCAGGCCCTGCGCAGCCGCGACATCCCCACCGCCGAACTTGCCGGTCGCATTCAGGAGTGGGGCAAGGTGCGGCTGGCCATTGACGAGATCGAGCGCCACGAGGCTCTCTCCCTGTCCAACCTGTCCAATGCCGTGAAGGCCTTCCGCGAGGAGGGCGCTCTGGAGCTGCGGGCGGCAGGGGGTGGCTTGCAATTCAACGAGGCGGCAGTGACCCACTATGTGGCGTCCTTGCAGCTGCTGTTGGCCCGGCGCGCGGAGTGATGGAAGGCGACGGCGCCGAGGCCGACCTGGCGCCGGCAGCAGAGGCCGAAGCCGGCATCCGCACCTTCCCCCGGGTGGACGCCCTCTTCGCAGGAGAACCTCCGCCACCGCCCCGCTCGGCCACGGCCTTTCTGCGCACCTTGCGGCGGGTGCTGCTGGTGGCCATTCCCTTGGATGCCCTGGGCATCTTCTGTTGGACGGGCGTGCCCGGCGCGGTGCTGACCCTCTACGCCTACCTCGCGGCCGACGCCGAGATGGCCCGGGTCGATGGGGGCGAGTATAGCGCCGAAGACGCCGCCGCAGTGGCGCGGGTGCGCTCCATCTCGACCTTCTTCCTGTATTTCTCGGTGGTCAGCTTCCTGGCCCAGGCCACGCTCTTCGCGACCGGACTCTACAACGACTATGTGGGCATGGTCTCCAATGGCTTGGGCCGCCTGGCCGAGGTCCTGGGCTGGGGAGTCGATCTGCCCTGAGCGTCTCGCAGCAGGGCGCCGGATCGATCAGAGGCGCAAAGTGGCCATATAGACGTGGTTGTCGCCGCGCTCGCCCTGGTTCCAGACCACATGGAAGGCCCCGCTGCGGTCGGTCACCAGGCTGGGCAGGCCCGGCTTGCCCCACCCGATGCGCGCCACCCGGTGGGGGGCCTCCCAGCCCTGGCCGCGGTCGATGCTATAGAGCAGCTCTGCGTCGGCGCCGGCATCCCACCCCCAGACGATGACCCTCACCCCGTCGTCGTTCACAGCGATGTCGGGGTCGAAATGAAAGCCGCCCAGGCCCTCGGCCGGAGTCTGCACAACGTCCTCCCAGGCCCCCGGCTTGCCCGAGCGCACATAGATGTGCAGGGGGCGGCCGCGCTCCTTGTGGAACCAGGCCACATGGTCGGCTCCGTCGGGGCCAAAGGCGAAGTGAGCGCGTTCGCCGGGCTTTCCGGGCGGGCGGCTGAGGTCTTCGGGGGCGCTGATCTGCCCGTCGCGGACCTCGGCCACATAGAGGGTGGTCTGCCCGCCGCCCACGCCCTCGTCCCACCCCACCAGGGCCGAGCCATCGGGTCGGCGCTCGATATTGCTGTGCCAGGCGTCCAGTCGACCGTCGCTCAGGGCTTGGGGCGCTGTCCACGCCCCCCCCTTGCGCCAGCGGGCGTGGGCGCGGAAACGGTGGGCCGGGTCCATCTTCTTGCCGATCCAGACATAGGCGAGGTCGCCGGTCGCCATATCGGCGATGTGTCCGCTGCCGATCTCACCCTCGGGGTCGTCGGGGGTGAGGGCTTCGGGTGGAGACCAGCGGCCGTGGGCCCAGGTGGTGACAAAGCCCTGGCTGCTGAAGTTCGGTTTGGCGTGATCGAAGGCCACGACTGCGCTGCCATCGGCCAGGGCGATCAGGTCAGGGCCCCAGTTGCGGCCTTCGGGGAAGCCCAGGGGGGCCTCGGCGCTCCAGTCGCCGCCGGGACGCCGCAGCCGGTGCATGATGAGATCGCCCGCATCGAGTCGGCTATAATAGACGGCGTGCAAGCTGCCGTCTGGGCCTGCCGCTATCTGCGGGCGGTAGCCGCCCCCCGCTGGGCCCGACAGGCGCTCGGCCGAGGTCCACAGGCCCGCCGGGCCGGGTGCCGGCCCCGGGGGCGCAGGCCAGCTGTGGAAGACGGGGAAACCCGTAGGGTCCTGCAAGGCGGCCCCGCTGCCCGGTGCGCCGGCGGGCGGCGGACCGGGGGCCGGACCCGACCGGGGGCGCCCGCTGCGCCGCCGGGCGGGGCCGGCACCGCGGGCAGGGGCAGGGCGGCGACCGGCGCGGGGTCGGGCGCGTTGGTGCAGCAGGCCAGCAGCAGCGAGAGGGTGGCAGGAAGGCGGTTCAGGGCAGGCCTCCAGGCGACCGGGCCTCGGGGCTATGCTCGGGGGGCCTAGCCCATGGAGCCTTGCTGCGCCGGTGAGCCCCCTCCTGCCATCTTGGTCCTTGCTGCGGCTGTCGTCGTCGGCCGCTGCCGCGCTCCCCGCCGACGCCGTCCTGCTGCCCGCGGGGCGCTTTGCAGCCGGAGCAGCCGGACTGCCCGACAACGCGCCCCACCACGTCGTTTTGGAGGCCTTTTTCCTGGATCGCACCGAGGTGTCGGTCGCGGCCTTCGAGGACTTTGCCCGCCAGGGTTGGCGCGACCCGGCCTTGTGGAGCGCCGAGGGGCTGGCCTGGCGGGAGGCCCACCCCGATGGTGCGGGTGCAGCCAACCGGCAGGCCGGGCGGCCCTCGGATCACCCGGTCGTCGCCGTCAGCTTCTATGAGGCCGAGGCCTATTGCCGCTGGATGGGCGGGCGCCTGCCCACCGAGGCCGAGTGGGAGCGCGCGGCCTGCGGGGGCGAGGGCGGGCCTTACCCCTGGGGCGACGACGCGACGGTGGCGGCGGCCTGGTATGACGGCGGAAATATGGCCAGGTCAACGCCGTGAACACCCGCCCTGTGGCCGAGGCCGCCCCGGCCAGCATCCCCGCATCGGGGCTGTTGCATATGGCCGGCAATGTGTGGGAGTGGACGAGCAGCCCCTACACCCGCGATCCCGGCGCGCCCGCCGCGGGCCCCTGGCGCAGCTTGCGCGGGGGCTCCTTCATGAATCTGCCCAGCTATGCCACCTGCACCCACCGCGAGCCGGCCCGACCCGATCGCGTCGCCTTCAGCACGGGCTTCCGTTGCGCCTACTCCTCGCCCTGATCGCCCTGGGCCTGGGTGCCTGCGACCCGGCCGTGCCGCCCAGCGGGGCGCCGCCCAGCTTCGCGCCGTCCAGCCAGGCGGCCGCCACGAGCCCGAGGGCATGATCCCGCCTGCCCGGGGGCCGCCTGATCCTGGGCCAGCCGCCGGGGGCCCGCCGATGGCCGGACGGGGGGACCGCTGCCGGGAAGACCGCACGGGCCGCCTGGATCCGGGCCGCCTCCGATCCAGGCCCGCAACCAGCCCCACCCCGCCTCGGGCGCCCAGCCGCGCCCCCTCGCCCGCTGGGAGAGCCAGGACGGGGTGCTCAAGGATGCCCAGGAGGTCGAGGTCTCGCCCTTTCTCATCGACCGCACCGAGGTCACCCGGTTGGCCTACCAGCGCTTCTTGGTGGAGACCGGCTACCGGCCGCCCCATGTGGACGAGCCCTGGGCGGCCGAGGGCTGGAACTGGGCCGGCACGGACTTTCCGCCGGGCACCGGGGAGCACCCCGTGGTGCTGGTCAGCGCCTATGACGCCGCCGAGTATTGCGCCTGGCGGGGGGCGCGCCTGCCCACCGAGGCCGAGTGGCAGCTTGCGGTCCTGGGCCCCGGCGCCGGGCGCCGCTACCCCTGGGGGGCCGACTATGACGCCAGCCGGCTGAACCACGGCAAGCTGGAGCAGCCCAACTTCGACGATAGCGACGGCTTTCTGACCACCGCGCCGGTGGGCAGCTTCCCCCAGGGCGCCACCCCCGAGGGCCTGCTGGACGGCTTTGGCAACGCCTGGGAGTGGACGGCGGACCAGCGCTTCGAGGGCTGGGCCTATACCGAGCCCGCCCTGGGCCAGGGCCCGCGCAAAGACCCCCACAACCCGCCTCCGGGCCTCTACGTGGCGGTGCGGGGGGGCTCCTACTTCTTCGATCTGGAGCCCAACCCCCTGGGCGAGCGCCACGCCTTCCTGCCAGAGATTCGGCGAAAAACCTCTGGTTTCCGCTGCGCGGCCGATGCGGGGGCCGGGGGATGAGCCCGCGGCGACGCGCGCTGCTGCGGCTGGGGGCCCTGGCCTTGGGGCTGGGGTCGGCCTGGCCCTCGCCAGCTGCTCGCCCGGCTGTTGGCCCTGCCCGGCGATGTGGAGCTGCTCTACCAGGCCCCGAGGCGGCGCCGGCGGGCCTCTTCGGACGGATCCCCCGCCTGTTGATGGTGCCGGCCCCCGGTTTTGACGGGCAAGCGCGCTCCCTGGCGGGCAGCGTGGCCGTGCGCACCGACGCCTTGGGCCTGCGGGTGGCGCGGCGGCCGGCTCCCCTCCCGCAGGGTCCGGCCTGGCTGGCCATCGGCGACTCCTTCACCCTGGCCCTGCAGGTGGACGCGGCCGACAGCTTCTCGGACCGCCTGTCGGCTCGCATCGGACAGCCCGTGTTGAATGCCGGCGTGGATGGCTATGGCACGGCGCAGGCCGAGGGTCGCTACCGCGCGCTCGCGGGGGAGCTGGCGCTGTCGGGCCTGCTGTTGACCTTCTTTCTGGGCAACGACCTTCAAGACAACGCAGGCTTCGCCGAGCGGCAGCGCCAGGCCCGGGGGCTGGTGCCGGGACGGTCCATCCCCCGGCCGCCCATCTCGGCCCTCACCCGCTTCTTGATGGGCCACTCCCACCTGTGGGTGCGCTGGGAGCACTTCCGGCGGGCCCGGGCCCTGGCCGGTCCCGAGGCCGCCCACGCCGCGGCTGGCGCGCCGCCTGCTGCCTTCACGGCCGAGGGCGCGGATCAGCTGGCCGCGCTGCTTCCGGCCACCCGGCAGGCCCTGGCCGACCTGTCGGCGGCGGCCGAGCCAGCGGGGCCATCGGCTGGTGGTGGCCCTGGCTCCTCCGGCCTTCGTGGTGCATCCTGAGCGCATGGCCGCCACCTTCTCCCTGGTGGGTCTGGACCCGGATCGGGGCCGGCCCGATGCCCCCCGCCAGGCCCTGCTGGGCCTGCTGCGCGAGCTGGGCCTGCAGGCCTGCGATCTCAGCCCGGCCTTGCTGGGTGCGGTCGGCGACCGCCCCCTCTATTTCCCCTGGGATGGGCACTGGACCGCGGCCGGCCACGCCGTGGTGGCCCAGCGCCTGGCGGCCTGCATCGCGGAGGCCCCCTGAGGGCGCCTTCGCTGGGGCTGGCCCTTTCGCTGGGCCTGCTGGCCTGTGGATCGGCCGAGAGCCCGGCGACCCAGGCGCCAGAGCTCAATGAGAATGAGCCTGTAGAAATCGTTTTCGAGGATCGTGACCAAGGCCAGCAGCACCCGCCCCTGCCGGCCGACGAGCCCACCTGGGCGTGGGATGCCGGCGGCGATGTGGGTGACCACGGCTGGTATGGCGAGCACTCCTGGCACGATGTGCGGATGCGCGTGGTGGGGCACCTGGCGCTGATCGCGGTGGAGCGGGGGCGCATCGCCGCCCAGGCGGGGGACCTGGCGGGGGCCCAGGCCCGCTACGAAGAGCTGGCCGCCGATCTCGCGGCGATCCCAGCGCCGCCGCCGGGTCCGGCAAAGCTGCTGCGGGACCGGATGCTTGCCCTCGCCCAGGACCAAGGCGCCCTGCTGGCGGCCTTGCAGGCGGGGCAGCCAGCCCCCCTGGCCGGGGGCATCGCGGGGGCGCGGGCCCGCTACCTGGCCCTGGCCCGGATGCCCGCACCCGACCCGGCCGCGCTGCGCGCGGTGCAAGCCGAGCTGCTGCCGGCCCTGGGCGCCCGCAGCGACCTCGACCTGGACGCCTTCGCCGACTTCAAGGATCGCCACGCCTTGCGGCAGCGCCTGTGGTCGGCCTGGGCCGAGGATCTCGACCCCATCGGCGATCCCGGAAGTTGGGGCTATTGGGAGGGGCCGGCCTTGGCGCGGTCGGCCCTGGGCCTGGGCGTGGCGGCCGGCCTGCTGGGGGAGGACTGGACGGGGCGCCTGCCCGCGGGCCTCTCGCCCGCGCCCACCGGCCCGCCGGAGACCTGGCCGGCCCAGCTGGCCCGGAAGCTCGACCGGGCCGCGGATCCTCCCGGTTTTGACGCCGAGGAGCTGGGCTGGTTGCCCACCGGGGACAGCCTCATCGATGTGGGGGCCGGCCCTGGGCCGCGGGCCATCGGAGAGCTGGAGCGGCTGGGCCTGGATGACCCCGACCACCGCGCGCGGCTCGACGCCCTCGCCCTCGTCCTGAATGAAGCGCTCATCGGCAATCCCGATCAGGTCATCCCCCTGCTGGACGCCTATGTGGCCGAGGTGGACGCCCTGGGCCACGGCAGCCGCTATTATAACATCAAGCAGGCCCGCAACGCCGCGATTCGGCAGCTGGCCCGGGCGGGCCGGGCCGACCTGGCCCTGCAGGTGCTGCGCCAGAGCTGGCCCCTGCACCACCAGGATTGGGCCTGCCCCAACCGCGAGGCGATCCTGCGGACCGTGGAGGGGCGCCTGCTGGCCGAGGCGGGGCAGCGGGCCGCCGCCGAGGCCACCCTGGCGGGGCCCGCGCGGAGTCGCTGCGCTTCCTGGCCTTCACCCAGGCCGCCGAGGCCGCGCCGCCCGGCCAGGAGCCCGGCGCGCGCCCCCCGTGGATCCAGGCGGGCCGACCCTCTCAGCGCCCCAACGAGAACAGGGCCACATCGCCGCAGCGCAACAACGGCGGGCCCAAGGCCCCCGTCAACCAGGCCGCCCCCGCGGGGTCGGCCTCGGGCTCGGCCACCACCCAGCGGTAGCCCAGCATGCGCAGGGGCAGGGCCTCCAGCCGCGGGGCCGGACCGGCGCCGGCCAACCGGAAGCCTGCCCCCGCAGCGCGGGCGCCACCGGCTGATCAGCTGGGGCCCAGGACGCGATACCGCGGTGGGCAGCCGGCCGGCCGTGCACCAGCTTGCAGCAGCTGGCTGCGTCCCGGCTCGCTGTCGCGGGCGTCCCAGGGCCAGACCAGCACGGCCCCATCCTCCAGCGGGGGATCAAGGGCTGCGGGGTCGAAGCCGGCCAGGCAGTCGGCGGCGGGCAGGGGGGTGCCCGGCAGGGTCAAGGAGCCGGCGCCCAGCAGCGCGCAGTCCAGGGCCATGACCGTGAGCAGGGCCGCGCCGATCCAGGGACCGCGGGCCCCCCCGCAGAGGGCCTGGGCCCCCCAGCCCGCTGCCACCGCCAGGCCACCAGCGCCACCGCGAGAAAGCGCACGGGCTGGGTGAGGGGGCGGGCCAGCAGGTCCAGGGCCGTGTTGAGGTAGAGGAAGGGCAGGCCCACATCCCCCTGCACCGATCCGGCGGCCAGCAGCAGGGCCCCCGCCGCCAGACCCAGCCAGGGCAGCACCTTTCGGGGCTTCTTCCAGGCGCCTGCTGCGGCCAGCGCGAGCACGCTCAGCCCGATGCTGCGCCCGCCGCCTGCGTTCACGGCCGAGTCCGCGGTGGTGGTCCACCGCACCGGGCCGCCCCAGACCAGCTCCCCGGGCCGCACCCGGGCCCAGGCCTCGTCCACCACCGTGAAGGACCAGGGGCCCAGGGTGAGCACCGTGCCGTCGATCTCGCGGGGGTAGTCGGGGCTGGCCGCCCCGGCAAAAGCAGCACCACGCCGGCCACCAGGGCTGCGCCACCCAGGGCCGCGCCCAGCAGGCGGGCGGCGGCGGGTCCCCGGGGCCGGGCCAGGGCCATCCCCAGGGCAACCACGGGCAGAACGGGGGCCAGATAGGGATTTTCGAGGGCGGACCACCCTGCGGCCGCCGCCGCGCCCCGCCGCCAGGAGGGGGCCAAAGCGGCCCTCCAGCCGCAGCAAGGCGAAGCCAGTCCAGGGGATGGGCAAGGCGGCGATGGCCACCACCGACGCCTCGCCAGCGCCAAAGAGCAGGCAGCGCCCGACCAGCACCGCGGCCCCTGCGAGCAGGGCCGCACGAGGCCCCAGGCCGCTCACCCGGCCCAACAGGGCGGTGGCCGCCGCGAGCCCCAGGACCTGGCTGGCCACCGCGATCGCCACCGCCCAGGCCGGCCCCAGCGGACCCATCAGCGCGGCGGTGAGCCCGGTGCTGAAGGGGCTGAGCACCGTGCCCCGGGCCCCGAAGGGATGGTTCAGCAGGGCGCTGTCCAACCCGGTCAGGCCCCAGGGCCCCACCTGCGACAGCCACCAGGCGCCCCAGGTGGTGCTGAGCACATCGGGCCCGGCCCCCGGCAGCTGCCCGGCAGAGAGGGCGCCGGCCATGGGCCAGGCCACGCCGATGCCGATAACAAGCACCAGCAGCACATTCTGGAGGATTCGGGGGGCGGTCGCCCCCATGCGCTATTCGCCGCCGGGCAGCACCGGCGGGGGCTGGTTGCCGGTGGGTGCGCCCGTGGCCGGAGGGGTGCCGTTGAGGATGGCCTGGTCGCCGGCGCCGGTGGGCTTGGGCTCCTTGGCCTCGCCGTCCTGTTGCGGGCCCGAGGGCGCCGCACCGGCCGGGTTGAGGCCGCCGCCGGGCGGTTCGGTGCCGGGGGCGAGGCCCTCGGTGGGGGGAGCGGTGCCCATCGTGGGGAAGACGCCCACGGTGAGCGCGATGCCTTCGACCACCGGCGCGACGGTGATGGGGCCGTCGATGACCAGGCCCATGCGCTCGCCGGTGCTGGGCTTGCCGCTGCCGTCGGCGTCTTCCACCACCTGCAGCACCACGCTCTTGCGGTCCGATGGCACCCGAATCTCGAAGGGCCCCGCGCCGTCGAAGACCTTCTGGGTGATCAAGACGATGCCCTCGTCGCTGCCGCCCGCCGCGTCGGGGGGCGGCGGGAGCACCCGCACCAGCAGCTTGCCGGTGCAGGCCTCGCAGCCCAGGGTGCCCTTGAGCAAGGCGCCCGTTGCAAGCTCATCCTGGCTGTGCAGGGGGTCCAGGTCGGCGTCGGGCACCGCGCCGGCGGGGGCCTCGCCGGCCGGGCCCGGGCCCGATGGCGCCGGACCCACGGCGCTGTTGTCGCCCATCACCCCGCGGGTGGTGGCGCCCTCGTCGATGCCATCGGGATCGCCGGGGTTCTCGACCACGGGCTCTGGGCAACCCGTCGCGGCCAGGGCGAAGGCGCCCAGCAGCAGGAGGCCGGACAAGGTGGGGCGGGTGGTTGAGCGGAGCATGAGCACCTCCGGGAGGGGGGCAGGATTAGCACGGCGCGGGCCTCGCGCGCAGCCGCCTCAATCCTCGATGACCACATGGACGGCGCTTTCGGGGTCCTTCTGGGTCTCGGTCTCACCGAGAATGGCGGCCTGTCGGCTGATGTCCTTCCAGCCCCGCGCGGCTGCGGCGTTGGCCAGCCGCTCCAGGGGCAACCACAGGTCGGGGTTTTGGAGTCGGGCGATGCCGCGCTCCCGGGCGACCGACCACCAGGCGCGGCAGCGGGACTCGTCGCCGCCCTCTGCGGCCAACAAGGCGCGGATCAGCCCCACCACCACCCAACCCCAGTGGCGGGGGTGCTCTTGCAGGAGCTGGTCCACCAGGTCCACCTGCTTGCGGGCGCCGTCGGGTCGATGGTCCCGCAGCTCCACCAGGGCGAGGTTGAGCCGGGCGATGGCGGCGATGGTGCCCCAGCCCCGGCCCTCGGCCAGGTAGGCCGCGCGATCATAGGCTTGCCAAGCCGCTTTCAGGTCGCCCCTGTAGCGGAAGACCTCGCCCAGGTTATTCTCGCAGGACAGCCAGAGCGGGTCGTCGCCCAGGGTGGCCGCCAGGGCGCGGGCCGTCTGGAAGTGGCGATCGGCGAGGTCCAGGCGGCGGCGCTGCAGGTGGACCAGGCCCGCGACATAGGTGGACTGGGCGATGTTGCGGGTGTCGCCGCTCTCTCGGGCAACCTTGCGCAGGCGGGCGAGGTCCTGCTCCACCGGGTCCAGCTGGCCGGCCTGAAGCCGGCACTCCACCAGGCCGCGCAGGGCCTGGACCTCGGAGGTCGGGTCTCCGCCGCGATCCAGCCGCAGGGCCTCGGCATAGCGATCGGCGGCCTGGTCGTGAAGCCCCTCGTTGCGCAGCAAGGCGCCGGTGTGCAGGGCCACGCTCACCATGCCGGCCCAGTCGCGGGTGGCCTCGAAGGTCGCGTGGGCCTGGGCGAGCAAGCGGCGCGCATTTTCGGGGTCGCCCAAGGCGGCCTCGCTGCGGGCCTCGATCTCCTTGAGGTGGGCCACGCTGAGCCGATCCACCTTGCCCAGGGACTGGGCTTCGCGGATGCGCTCTCGGGCCTTGCGGGGGTCGTCGAGCTCCAGCAGGGCCTCGGCCTGGCGCTGGCGCGCCTCCACCTGGGCCATCAAGATGCCCGTGGCGTCGGCGGCCCGCACCGCCAGCTCGGCGGCCCGCAGCGCGAGGTGGGGCAAGCCGCCGCGCAAGGCGGTGCGGGTGGCGCGAAGCAGGGGCACCAGGGCGCGGTCGGCCTCCCCGGCGTGCAGCCGGTGGGCGCCATGGTTGAAGTTCACGTCGGCGCCGGTGTGGCGGCCCAGCTCCTCCCAGGCGTCCGCCAGCCGCCGCTGCAGATCGGGGGCGTCGGGACGGGCCCAGGCGATGGCCTCGGCCGCCCGGTGGATGCCCCGGTGCTCAAAGACCAGGCGCCGCCCTTGCTGGCTGAGCAGGCCGGTGGCCACCAGGCCGTCCAGGCCGTCCTGGTTCACGGCGCGCACCACCTGCACGGGGGCTCGGGCCCGGCCAAGGCGGCGCAGGCCAGGGCCTCGGCCACCGCCGCCCCGTCGTCGGCGTGGGACAAGGCGCCGGCCACCCGCTGCAGGCAGGGGCCGCCAGATCCGGCGCGGTGAGGGTGGCGGGGTGGGCACCGGGCGCCAGCCGCAGGCCGCCGCTGGGGCCGCGGACCAGCGGGCGCCGCGCCGCGAGATCCCGCACCACCAGCGTGAGAAAGGTGAGGTTACCATGGGCGTGGGGGGCCACCCGCCGCGCCAGCTCGGGCTCCAGCCCGTGGCCCTCCACCAGCAGGGCCACCGACTCGTCCAGGGTGAGGCGGGCGACGTGGATGCGCACCGCCCCGCGCCGCTCGATGGAGGCCACCCGCTCGGCCAGCTTGGGGTTGGCGGCCAGCGCCTCCTGGCTGAGGGTGGCCATCACCAGCACCGGGCGCTCGCCCACCGAGCGCTCCAGCAGGGCCTCGCAGATGGCCAGACCATCGCCGTTTACCTCGGCCAGGTGCGCATCTTCGAGGATCAGGCAAGCGCCGCCCCGCCAGGCCCGCGCGTCCAGGTGCCGGTAGAGGAAGGCCAGGCCCACGGCCGCGTTGACCGGCTGCTCGTCCGGCCGCAGGTAGCCGCACCAGCGGGCCAGGACCGCCGCCTCGCCGGCCACCGCGCTGAGGGGCCGCTGGTGGTCCCGGGCCAGCCAGCGGGCGATGCGCTGCTCGGCCTCGAAGCGGGTGTCATTCCAGGGCGCCAGGATCTCTTGCACGGCGCCGCGGTAGCCGTCGTCGATGCCCGGCGGGTGGTGAAAGCGCAGGGTGACCGACTCCATCCAGCCGCCGGCGTCCAGGGCCTGGCTGACCGCTTCGACCAGCCGGGTCTTGCCGGTGCCGGACTGGCCCACCACCAGCACCACCTGGGGCATCCCGGACTTCACCACATAGCGGGCGCGGTCCCAGAGCCGGCCCACGACCTGCTCGCGGCCCACCAGGGGCGGGTCGCGCAGGGCCAGCAGCGCGAGGCTTGCGCTGGCCCGGCGATCGGGAGCGGGGCGATCCGGCGGCCGGCGGGGCAAGGTGCTGGGCACCACGCGGCTCCAGGCGGGCACCGCCTCGGAGGCGAGCTGGGCGGGGCGCTGCACGGCCAGGACGTCGCGGCCTTCGGACAGCATCCACTCGGGGAAGGTGGTGGAGCGCTCCATCAGCGCCTCGTCGGCGATGCCCGTCACCTCGACATCGGGGTCCAGCTCCGCCGTCGCGTTCGCCAGCACCCGCCGGACATCCGCCGCCCGGTCATAGCGCTGCCGGGGCTCCACCTGCAGCAGGGCCTCCACCAGCAGGCGCAAGGGCAGGGGCACGCGGTCGGGGATGCGCACCGGCTCGGAGATGCGCTGCGCGATGAGGGCCTTGCGGCTGGGCGGCGGGCCGCGCTCGGCCCCCAAGACCTCGGCCAGCAGCAGGCCCACCGCATAGAGATCGGTCCAGGGGCCCAGCTCCTGGGCCCGACCCAGCAGCTGTTCGGGGGCCATCCAGCGCGGGGTGCCCGAGATGCCCCGCTGGTCCATGGCCAGCTCGCTGAGGGCGCCAGCGGCCCCCAGATCCGCCACCCAGGCGCACGGCTCGGCCGGATCACCGTGTATCAGCACATTCTCGGGCTTCAGATCCTGGTGCACCAGGCCGTGGGCATGCAGATCGGACAAGGCGTCCAGCACCTGGTCGATGATCTTGAGGGCCAGGCGCATCGGGGGCTGCCGGCGCAGCAGGTCGATCAGGCTGCCAAATTCGGCAAAGGCCAGGCCCACGAAGGGCCGCCCATCGGGGAGCCGCCCATGATCAAAGACCGGCACCACATGGGGGTGCTGCAAGGAGGCCGAGATCGCCACCTCGCGGGCAAAGCGCGCGCGGAAGCGGGCGTGGGTGGCGAGGTGGGCGTGCACGATCTTGAGCGCGACCGGGAAGCCCAGGCTGTGGTCCTGGGCCTTCCACACGGTGCAGGTGGCACCCTCCCCCACCGCTTCGATGGGCGTGTAGCGCGCGGGAAGCTCGGGAAGGGGCGGCACGTCCCCAGTCTACCGCCCTTGGGCGCCCCGCGGGGTGGCCGCCGGGGCTCTGCATCCGGTCAGGCGCGGATGCGCACCGCGCCGCCCAGCTTCTCGCTGAAGAGCGTGGACAGCACTGCGGAGAGGGGCTCCTCACTGTCCCGTTCAATCCAGAGGCCGGCGGGCCGCTTGAAGTGCCAGGCCCGCAGGTTGGCTGACAACCAGAGCTCGTGGGTGGGGGTCTGCTGGCTGAGAACGAAGACAGCGCCCGTGTCTTCAAAGGTTACCTGCAGGCTGCCCGGGATCAGGCGCAGGTCGAGGTCATCGGCGCTGGGCAGGTCCACCGCGTCGAGCTGGTCGACGATGTCGTTCAGCAGATCGGTGATTGCATTGCGGAATTCGCTGTCGTCGCGGAAGCCGGTGGGATCGGACATGGCGCCTCAGGTGTTGGGGAGGGCGTCGCGCAGGGCGGCCTGGAGCCGCGCCAGCGCGCCTTCGATATCGTCCATGCCTACCGCACCCACGCTCAGACGGAACCACCCATCGTCCTGTTGGTGGTCAAAGGCTTGGAAGGGCACCGCGCCCACCCCGGCCTTGTCCAGCAAGAAGAGCCGGATCGCCTCGTTGTCGGCGAAGCCCTTGCGTCCCACCAGGTTCACCCGGAAGCTGAGGTAGATGGCACCTTGGGGGGCCACGGCGTCCACGGGCAGGCCTTCGGCCTTCATGGCCATCACGCCGTCATAGAGGGCGTTGAGTCGCTGGTTGACCGCGCTGCGCATGCTGTCGAGGTAGTCGGCCATGGCCTCGGGCTGGCGCAAGAAGCGCGCGGTCGCCAGCTGTTCGGGCTTGGGGGCCCAGGCGCCGATATGCCCGATCAGGCTCTTCATGCTGCGTTGCAGCGCGGGGGGCAGCACGCCCCAGCCCAAGCGCAGGCCCGTGGCGGCGAAGCACTTGGAGATCGCGTCCACCTGGATCACATAGGGTGCACACTCGGGCACCAGGGCCACCGGGTTGGCGTGCTTGACGCCCTCGGCGGTGAGCATCCAATAGACCTGGTCGAAGAGCAGCATGCAGGGGCGCGCCCGGCCGGCGTTCTCCTCGACCAGGGCCTGGGCCAACGCCCGGAGCACATCTGGAGAGATCACCGTGCCCGTGGGGTTCAGCGGCGTGTTGACGATGACCAGGCGTGCGCCCTTGACCGCCGCCCGGGCCTGCTGCACCGTGGGGAAGAAATTCGATTCGGCCGTCGTGAGCACGAAGTCGTGCCGAGACTGGAAGAGCTGGGCGTAGTAGCCGACATTCCACATGGGCACGAAGCTGACGGTGCGGTCGCCGGGCTCTACGAAGAGCTGCCAGCTTGCGAAGATGGGCGGCCGGGCGCCGCTGCCCACACAGACGGCGTCCGGGCCATAGTCCAGGCCCAGCTCGCGCGCATAGAGCTCGGAGATGGCCGACCGAAGCTCGGGCAGGCCATCGGCGGGGGGGTAGTTGGTCTGGCCCTCGGCCACGGCCCGGGCGATCTCTTCGGTGAGGGCATCGGGGATGCGGAACTGCGCGGGCGCGAAATCCCCCACCGTGAAGTTGGCCACGGCCCGGCCGCTGTCTTGCAACCGCTTCACGTCGCTTGCGATGCGCAGGATCATCGACCCCACCATCTCTCGGGCGACCGGGGTGAGGGCCGCGCGGGTGATGCTGTCATCGGTGGGCAGGAAGTCGCGGACGGTCAGGGTCATGGGGGCCTCGCCGGTGGGGCGCCCGCCATAACCGACCGCCCAGACGCAGGTCGGGCCGCGCCCCATGGGGAGACGCGGCCCGACGGAAAGCCCGGGGAGGCTCAGGCGATCGCGGGGCCCAGGTGCTGGACGGCGGTGATCGCGGCACCGGGGTGCATGCGGCCCACAGCGCCCATGGCCTTGGCGGCAGCCCGGGCGATGTCGCCGGCCACCACGAAGTAGGCGCCGTCGACGCCGGCCACCGAGACGCTGAAGCCCTGCTGGGCACCGGCGGCGGCGGGGGCAGCGGCGACGACGGGCGCAGCAACGGGCGCAGCGGCGGGCGCAGCGGCGGGCGCAGCGGCGGGCGCGGCGACGACAGGTGCGATCTCGACGACGCCATCGGTGCGCCAGGTGGCGTCAATGTTGTGGCGGCGACGGAAGGCCCGCACATTCTCGGAGGTCACGCCGGCGCGCGCAGCCAGATCGGCGTCGGGCACCTTGCCGATGAGCTCCAGGTAAGGGTCGAGACGGCTGCGGCGGCGGCGGGGAGCACCGGCGGACTTGGCGGTCTTGGCCGACGCGCGGGGGGCCTTGGGGGCCTTGGGGGCCTTGGGGGCCTTGGGGGCCTTTGCAGCCTTGGGGGCCTTTGCGGCCTTTGCGGCCTTGGGGGCCTTTGCGGCCTTGGCCGTGACGATCTGGTTGGCGGCCCGGTAGGCCTTCACGTCGTCGGAGGTCACATCGGCCATGGCAGCGACTTCGCGATCGGAGATCTGGCCCACGAGGTCCTTGAAGGGCGCAATCTTGGAGGCGGGGGTCGCGGCGGCAGCCTTGGAGGCCCGGGTGGCCTTGGGGGCCTTGGCAGCCTTGGCAGCCTTTGCCGGCTTGGCCGGGGGAGCCTCGGGCTCCTCGTCAAAGCCGAACTTGTAGCCTTCGTAGGCGGCGATGTTGTGCTTGCGACGGTAGCGGCCAACGATCGACGAGCTGGTGCCCGCCTGCTTGGCAATCTCAGCATCGGGCACAGTGCCCATCTTGCTGCGGAGCTGGTCGAGCTTCGGGTAGTCCTTGTTGGGGCGCGCCATGGTCCTTCCTGGGTTTGGATTCGATCGTTCGCCGATCGTTGTGTCGAACTGCAGAGTCCAGGAGCAGATTCTCCTGGTTCTCGATTTGCTGGATCCGAGCGCGGATGCTCGGGGCCAACCCCTCAGCCGTATATTCACCCGGAATGGCTTATCTTGCAAGCGATTGTAGCAGGTGTGTCACTCGGGCTTCATTGCAGGCGGCGGGTTCGAGCAACCTCGGCGTAGCTGAGCCCGATCTCGCGGAGGGTCCGGTCTTTGGTGCTGGGATCGACGGCAAAGGCACCGAAGCGCAGGGACATGCCGTGGTTCCATTCGTAGTTGTCGATGAGGGACCACAGGAAGTAGCCCCGAATATCGGCCCCACCAGCCATCGCATCGGACAAGGCCTCCAGGTGGGGCCGCAAGAAGCGGTCGCCGGCCTCCGCGTGGTCCGAGGTGCCGTTCTCCGTCACATAGACTGGGATTTCGTATCCAGCGGCCAGCGTGACCACCTCTCCCAGGCCTGCGGGGTACTCGTTCCAGAAGCTGCCCACCGGAAAGAAGTCCAACAGGGGGTAGCCGTCCACCAGGGAGAAGCCCAGGGATCGCGCGGAGAGCTGCGTGTAGTAGTTCACGCCGATGAAGTCCATGCGGCCGGCAAGGTCGTCCCGGGTGAGTTCTGCGACCCCGTCCAGGTTGGCGTCCACCGCGCCGTGCACCGCGGCGTTGAGAAAGACGCGATTGTAGACATAATCGAGGTGCTCCGCCGCTTCTTGGTCCGCCTCGCTGTCGGGGTCGTCGGGGCGGACGGCCGCGAGGTTGGGTACCAGCCCGACGGACGCGACGGGATCGTATTGGTGGACCGCGTCGTACATGCGCGCGTGGGCTTCGACCTGCGCCCACATCACCGCGATGGCCAGCTCCGGGTCGGTCACGCCGGGCGGGTTGGTGCGGTCCTCGCCAGGCAACATGTAGCCCGAGAGCACAATGGCGAAGGGCTCGTTGAGGGTGGCCCACAGATCGACCTCTTCGCCGAATTCCCGGGCACACCAGGCGGCGTAGCGGCTGATTTCGGGAATCAGCACCTCGGGTGCCGCCCAGCCGCGTCGGGTGCAGCTGTCCATGTCCTGGTGGCAGGCCTTGCCATCGTGAATCCACAGCGGCAGCGTGTAGTGGTTGAGGGTGACCATGGGCTCCATGCCATGGCGTCGAATCGATGCGAAATACTGGTGGTACCAGTCGCGGGCCACCGGATCGACGCTGGCGTCCAGGTCTTCGACCGTACCGCCAAGGGGAGGTTCGGTGGGAAAGAGCCGCGACCATTCGATGCTCACCCGCATGGCCCCCAGGCCCAGGGTTTCGCCTGCGAGGCGAAAATCCGCGTCGTAAAGCTCGCGGTGTCCCGGCCCATCGGACAAGGGTTGGCCCGACAGGTGGTTGCCGGGCTGCGCGATCAGTTCGGGGTCGGTCACCCACTGATACCAGTCACTGGCCCGATCTTCGCAGATCGCGGCGTCCAAGCTGGGGCAGCCTGGGTCCACCTGGAATCCCGCGATGGCGGCCCCGAACAGAAAGTCGTCTCCGAAGTCCTGAGACGACGATGCGCCGCCCGCCGAATCGCGGCAGGCAGTCGACAAGAGCAGGGCCGCAGCGACGCTGCGGAGCTGGGGGCTCATGGGGGCTCCCGATGCGGACGGCGGGGCAGCCTAACGCATGGAGGGCCCCGGTGGGGGAAGCTTCAACTGTGAAGCTTCGTCCGCCCGTGGAGATCCAACTGGCTGCGCCAGGGATGGACGCTCAAGGCGGCGCGGTCGGCGGGCTCCAGCAAGGCGGCGATCTCGCCCAAGATGGATTGGGCGTCGGCGAGCTGTCGCTGCAGCGCCGCGGGATCGTCTCGTCGGGCGGCGTAGGCCACCCTCGCCACCGCGAGATCCATGCGCAGCAGGCGGGCCGGCTCGGTCTCCAGCCAGGACAACACCGGCTCCCAGATCAGGTCGGGATCGGCCTGGGGGCCGCTGGCGCGCTGCAAGCAGCCGCAGGCTTCGGCCAGGGCCGGGAGCTGGCGGAGCTGGCGCAGGCCCCGCACCGAAGCCCGGGCGGCCCGCAAGCCGTCGTCCACGGCGCCGGCCGCCGCGAGGGCCTCGCCCAGACGCGCCCGCAGCGCGTGGGCCAGGGATTCGAAGCCGCTGGCTTCGGTGGCCCGTACCGCGGGCTGCAGCAGGCTCAGGGCCTCTTCCGGGTCGTCACAGGCCAAAGCCAGCCGGCCCCGCATGCGGGCGCTGCAGGCGCGCAACCAGGGGTGGCTGCGGGTGATTGCGAAGGCGTCGGCCTCGGCCAGCAGGTCTCGGGCCTCTCCGAGGCGAAGCAGCTCGATGCGCGTCTCTGCACGATCGAGCAGGCTGGCCGCCCGATGAAAGGGGGCCACCCCGGCCGCCATTGGATCGCCCCGTCTCTCCAGCAGGTGTAGCGCCTCGGAGAGCCGGCCTTGAAGGCGGAGAATTTCTGCGAGGTGCAAGGCTGCGGTCGCGGCCCCGGTGGCGTCGCCCGCGGCCCGCAAGCCCTGGTGGGCCGTGTCCAACTCGGCGTGGGCCTCTCGGATGCGGCCCAAGCCGGCGAGGGCCAGGGCGATGCCCACCCGGGCGCGGGCCTCGGCCTCTGGATCGGGCACCCCCGCGGCCGCCCGAGAGGCTCCGCGCCAGGCCGCCAGGGCCCCCGTGGAGTCGCCGGCCACCGCGCGCTCTTCGCCGTCTTCCAGGGTCAGCCGAAGCTGCAGGGCGGCGTCGGGGAAGCGCTCCAGGCGGTGGCTGGCCCGTGCGAGCAGGGCCCGGGCCTGGGCGAGGTCCCCCTGGCGCCGGGCCAGGGCTGCGGCCTCCAGGTCGATCTCGGAGAGCAGCTCTGGATTGGCCAGCGCCGATGCCGCGTGCAGGGCCTCGGCTGCACGGGGGTCTTCGGGCTCGACCTCGGACCAGGCCCGGCCCACCAGCAGCAGCAGGCGGGCCCGCTTGGGGCCGGCGATGGCGCCGTCTGTGGCGACGCGGCTGGCCAGCCGGGACAGCAGGGGCAGGGCGACGGAGGCCTCGTGGGCCGCGAGGCAGGCCCGGGCCCAGGTCTCGGCGTCGTCGATGGCGCGGTCGATGCGGTCGGCCTCCAGCATCAGGCGCACCTTGCCCTCGCTGGCCGGCTGGTCGAGCAGGGCGTCGGCCAGGCGCTCTCGCAGCAGGTGGCGGCGGCTCTCGCGGAGCTGCTCCCGCACCAGCTGCTCGGTCACGCCCAGGGCCGGCGCGAGGCCCGTGGCGGTGGCCTGCACCAGGCCGCTGTCGCGCAGCTCTTGCAGCCCGGGGCCCAGGGCCTGGGGGCTGAGGTCGGTGGGCGGCCCGAGGCGATCGGCGGGCACGGGCACCCCCGCGACGGCCAAGGCGTCCAGCAGGCGCCGGGCCGCGGGGCCCAGGGCTGCGATCCGCAACTCCAACGCATCGCGAAGTCGCGGGGGCAAAGCGACCTTTCCGCCAGATTGATCCCGCCAGCTCAGCCGGCTGTCGGCGCCGGGCAGCTGCACCAGCAGCCCTCGCGGATCATGGCGTGCAGCACCTCCACCGCGTGGCTCGGGCATGCCGCCGGTGGCGTGGTGGATGCGGGCGCCCAGGCCGGGGAGGCGGGCGCCGTCCCAGGACGGTGGTCACCAGTCGGCCCATCTGAACGCGGTTCACGGGACCCAGGTGCAGGCGCAAGGCGTCGGGGAAGGCGCGCCCCAGGGGCAGGTCGGCCTGGTCGGCCTCGGGGCTGGAGCCCAGCAGCAGCACCGGCAGGCGGCGGCTGCGCAGCTCGGCTTGCAGCAGGCGCAGGGCGTCGAGGGCGGAGGATCCGCCCGGTGCAGGCGCCGAAGCACCAGGAGCACCGGGCGATCGTCCAGGGCGCTGCGCAGGTTGAGCAAGGCGAGCAAGGCCGATGCGGCGCGATCGGACTGGAAGGGCTCGCCATCGGCGGCGCCGGTCGCGGCAGCCGACAGCCAGGCCAGGGGGCCCGCCCGGGCGCCAGGGCCAGGCCCCGTCCGGCGGCCCGGCCGATGGCCGCCAGCGCGCCCAGGGGCGCCCTCGTCAAAGGACCCGGGCAGGACCCGCCAGCGGTCGCGGTCGGCCAGCTCCCCCAGCTGCAGCAGCAGGCGCTCTCGGCCAGACCCCGAGGGGCCCAGGACCAGGCCCATGCTGCCCGGTTCCTGGCGCTGCAACAGGTCCCGCAGGGTGGCCACGGCGTCTTCGCGGCCCACCAGCTCGGGGGGTCGGCCTCCCCGTTGCCGCCCTCTCGGCCATGGTGGAGGTGGGCCTCCAGGCGCTCCTGCACCACCCACGCCGACGCCGGGCGCCCCGCCGGGTCTTTGTCCAAGAGCTGGCAGACCAGCTGCGAGACGCCTGGGGGGATGCCGGCGGCCACATCGGCGGGGGGCGGCGGCACATATTCCAGGTGGAGGCGGGCGAGGTCGTGTGGATTATCGCCTTCAAAAGGGCGTTTTCCAGTCAGCAGCCGGTAGATCAACACGCCCAGCGAATAGAGGTCGGAGCGGGCGTCCACCGTGCCCCCGGTGAGCTGTTCGGGGGGCGCATAGGCAAAGGTGCCCACAAACTCGCCATGGCGGGTGATCTCGTCCTGGGCGCGCATCCACCGGGCGGTGCCGAAGTCCAACAGTCGCGCCGCGCCGTCGGGCAATACCATCACATTGGAGGATTTCAGATCGCGGTGAATGATGCCGCGATCGTGCAGATAGGCCAGCGCAGCGGCGATCTCGCGGGCGATGCGCAGCACCTCGGCCGTGCGGCGCGGGGTGCCCGGTCGGCCCAGGGCCTTGGCGTAGACCTGGGCGGGTTGGCCGTCGAGCAGCTCCATGGTGAGCCAGGGCAGCCCGCCCTCGGTGATGCCGAAACGGTAGACCCGCACGATGTGGGGGTGATCGAGGCGCGTGAGGGCCTGGTACTCGCGGAGAAAGCGGGGGCGGGCCAGGCCGCGCTGGGTGAGCAGCTTGGCGGCCATGCGCTGGCCCGTCTCGTCGTCTTCGACCTCGTAGACCGAGGCCATGCCCCCCCGTGCCAAGGCGGAGATCACCTTGTAGGGCCCGATTCGGTCCGGCGTGGGGGGGGCCTGGCTCATAGGCGGAGGCTATCGCATGGGATCATTTGAGGCCGGGCCCTCATGCCCGCTTCACCTTCCTCCGTTTCCACGATCGACCAGCGCGTCGGGCTCCACGGGAGGGGTGCTGCCGGCTGAGTCTCAACAGGACGGAGGAAACCATGCGCATTCTCACCTTGCTCGCCCTCAGCACCCCCAGCCTCGCCGCCGCCGCCACCTTTGAGGTGAGCGCCGAAGAGAAGGAGGGCTACGTCAGCCTCGAGGACGCCCTCGCGGCGGCCGTCTCGGGCGATGACATCAAGCTCAGCCCCGGAAGCTACGGCGACCTGGTGATCGATGACGGGCGCAGCCTGGTCATCGCCGGAACGGGCGCAACCACCACCTTTCGTTCGGTCGTCGTGGACAGCCACAACACCGAGCTGACCCTGCGGGACGTGGCGCTGGAAGGCGGCGTCACCGGCGCCGAGATCCGCGGCGGCTCGCTGAACCTCGAGAGCGTCCGCATCCGCGGCTTCGGCCAGCCCGGCGCGGCCGGCGCGGCCATCATCGCCCGGCCGTCCAGCCGCCTGAACGCGGTCGGCGTCTCCATCAGCGAGGTGCACAGCCTCCGTGGCGCCGTGCAGGTCTTCCAGGACGCCACCGTCTCCATGACCTCCTCGGTCTTCAGCAGCAACGGCGCAGAGCAGGACGGCGGCGCCATCTTCAGCCAGGGCGGCACGCTGTCGGTCCGCTCCTCCATGTTCAATGGCAACAGCGCCGGCGGCAGCGGCGGCGCCATCGCCGTGGTCGGCGGCCTCGTCGAGATCGAAGACACCGTCTTCACTTCCAGCCTGGCCCACCTCGGCGGCGCCCTGCTGGTGGATGGCACCGGTGTGGTGGCCATCTCCGACTCCACCTTTGATGGCAACTCTGCCGAGGTGGGCGGCCACATCTACCTGGCCGGCGGCCGGGTGAGCAGCGACCGCGACGTCTATACGGCCGGTTCGGCCCGGATGGGCGGCGCTGTGGCCATGGACGGCGGCAACGGCATCTTCAGCAATAGCCGCATGAGCCACCAGGGCCCCGCCGAGCAGGGCGGCGCCGTCTACATCATGGATGGCGACCTCACCCTCCTCTTCTCGGTGCTCTACCGCAACGCCGCCCAGATTGGCGGTGGCGTGGCCCAGTCCGGCGGCAAGGTGCTGATGCGCGGCGTCATCGCCGCCCGCAACCAGGGTGAGGCCCTGGCCACCGCCGGCGGCGAGGCCACCTTCGACCAGAGCCTGGTCTGGCAGAACGAGGGCCTGGATGGCGACGACGTGCTCGGGCTCCCGGTCCCCAACACCGTGATCACCGGCCCCCCGGGCTTTGTGGCCGCCGAGCTGGGTGACTTCAACCTCTCCACCGGCTCCCCCGGCCTCGACTTTGGCGTGGGTGGGGCCGCCGACCCCGACGGCACCCCCGCGGATATGGGCCTCTATGGTGGACCCTCGGCCTATCCCCTCGAGGACAAGGATGGCGACGGCTATGTGCGCGGTCGGGACTGCGACGACAGCGACCCCGAGGTCAACGAGGGCATGGTCGAGCATTGGTACGATGGCATCGACGCCAACTGCGACCGCCTCGACGACTTCGACCAAGACGGTGATGGCGAGCGCGCCGCGGGCTTTGGTGGGGCCGACTGCGACGACACCGACCCCTTGGTCTTCCCCGGCGCCTTCGAGCTGGCCGGCGACAAGCTGGACGCCGACTGCGACGGCCTGTCGGACCCCGACATGGACGGCGATGGCTGGGGCAGCGGCATGGACTGCGACGACCTCAACCCCAACGTCCGGCCCGACGCGACCGAGATCTGGTATGATGGCGTGGACAGCGACTGCGATGGCCACTCCGACTTCGACAAGGACGGTGACGGCTACGACAGCATCCTGTTTGGTGGCCTGGACTGCGACGACGAAGACCCCTTCCGCAGCCCCATGACCGCCGAGATCATCGGCGATGGCATCGACCAGGACTGTGACGGCGCCGACCTCGAAGCCGCCCAGGGCGAAGAGGTGGCCGAGTCCCGCACCGTCGAGCCCTCCAAGGACGCCGATGTCGCCCCCGAGGCCGATCCCTTCGCCCAGCCCCGGTCCCGCGACATGACCACCACCGGCTGCAGCACCACCGGCGGCCTGAACGGCACCGGCCTGGGCGGCCTCGCCCTCTTCGCCGGCCTGATGGGCCTCTTCGGCCGCCGCCGGCAGGACTGAGTCGGGCAGCTTGCTTGGGGCCGGGGGCCTTCCCCCGGCCCTTCGCCGTTGGATCCACCCGCTACCAGGGCGGGATGGGTGGGGCGTCGGGGTGTAGGCGCCCCGACCAGTCCATGGCCCCCCCGATGGCGGTGGGCGGGGGCTGGGTGGCCAGCCAGGCCCGCGCCGCTTGCCGATCGGCAAAGGAGAGCGCGACCCAACCCTGCCCCGAATCCAGGGGCGAGAGGGGGCCACGGCAGGCCTCATACCCGTTGACGATGAGCACCAGGCCACCGTTCTCGGCCATGCGCAAGCCATCGGGATCCTGCCCTTGCAGCACCGCCGCCAGCACCACCGGCGCCGACTCCAGGCCCACGGGGTGGCCAAAGTAGACGGCGTCCACCCAGACCGGCCCGGGCAGCAGGGCGAGCTTGCGGGCCAAGGCGTCCGCCTCTGCCGCGGGCGGCGCAGCAGGGAGCAGCGGCTGGCGCGGCAGCCAGTCCACCCCGCACAGGCCGACCCACACCAGGGGCAGCAGGGGGAAGCGGGAGAGGCCCACGGCGGCGGCCACCGCCAGGGCGGGCATGGCGAGGCGCAGGTGGTAGGGCCGCAGGCTGTGGGCCAGCAGCCCCAAGGCCAGGACACCCAGCAGGCTGCCCAGGGCCCAGCGTCGAAGCCCGCGCCCCGGCGCGTCTTGGCGGGGGAGCAGCAGCAGCAGGCCCAATGCCAGGGCCGGCCAGGGCAGCCAGCCCTCCACCAGGATACGGTCATTGGCGGCCCGGCGCAGCATCTCGCGGAGGGGCGTCTCTGCCTCTGCGCTGCCGCTGGCCACACGGGCCCAGCAGGCCCAGGCCCCTGGCCCGCAGTCCGCCAGCCAGGCGAGGTGGTGCAGCCGAGGCAACAAGAAGAGCAAGCCCAGGGCCAGGGTGAGGCGCCGCTCGGTGGTGGAGAGGGACGGCCCGAGCAGCGGCGCGCAGAGCAAGGCCCCCAGGCCCGCCCCTGCGGCGAAGGGGTGCTGCCCTGTGGCGGCCAGCAGGCTCAGGCCGGCGAGGGCGAGGCCCCCGCGGCGGCCCCGCAGGGCCAGGGCGCCCCCCACGGTGGCCAGGGCCAGCAGCTCTGGGGCGCCATATCCCCGAAAAGCCACGATCAAGGTGTCGATCAGGCCTGGATCCAGCGCGACCACCACCCCCGCGGCCAGGGCGGCGGGGAAGCGCCCGCGGGCCTCGGCCAGCAGCCAGGCCGCCAGCCCGCACAAGGGGGCCACCAGGGCGCCCAGGGCGAAGCGCAGCCGCAGCAGGCCCTGCAAGGAGTCGGCCAGGGGCAGCAGCGGCAAGACCATCAGCCAGAGGCTGTGGCCGCCTTCAGGGTTGGGCGGATGGGGCAGACCGCCGCCCCGCAGCAGCCCCAAGGCGGCCAGGAACTGACCCAGGCTGTCGCTGCCCACGGTGGCCGCCGGCAGGCCCCGCAGGCGCATGCCCCAGGCCAGGGCCCACAGGGCCAGCAGGAGGATCAGCAGCAGGGCGTGCGGGCGCTTCACCCGGCGAGTCTAGCCCGTGGCGCCCGCTTCAGCGCAGGCCCAGGGCCTTGGCCACCTCGTCGGTGTTCTTGCCGCCGATGGCCAGGGCCAGGTCGCGTTCGATGCGGCGCTGGGCAAAGGCGGCGGACCTCTCGTCCACCCGCTGGCCCAGCTCGCGGATGCGCTGGCGGTCGCCGGCCTTGAGCGCGGCGTCCAGCTCGTCGGAGAGGGCGGTCAAGACCGCGCCTTCGTCGCCTTGCAGCAAGGCGGCGTCGCGGTCCAGCGCCTTGCGCATATGGTGCAGGATCTGCTCGCCCTCCACCCGGGCGGCGATCAGCAGGCGCTCATCGATGTCCTCCTCGGCGTGGTCGATGGCGTCTTCCAGCATGGCCTCGATCTCGTCGTCATTCAGCCCATAGGTGGGCTTGACCTCGACCACGGCCTGCTCTTCGGTGAATTCTTCGGTGGCCGACACCTTGAGGATGCCATCGGCGTCCACCGTGAACTCCACCCGGATCCGGGGCACGCCGGCGATCAAGGACGGCAGGTTGCCCAGCTTGAAGCGGGCCAGGCTGCGGTTGTCCCGGGCCAGCTCGCGCTCGCCTTGCACCACGTGAATGTCGACGGCGGTCTGGCCGTCCACATGGGTGGTGAAGGTCTGGGTGGCGGTGGCGGGGATGGCCGTCGTGCGGGGGATCAGGCGCTCCACCGCGCCGCCCATGGTCTCGATGCCCAGCGACAGCGGCACCACATCGACCAGCAGGAGATCCTCGGCCAGCTCGCTGGTGCCGCTGAGCAGGTCGGCCTGCACCGCCGCACCCATGGCCACCACCTGGTCGGGGTCGAGATCGCAGTGGGGCTCGCGTTCAAAGAGCTGACGCACATAGTCGCGCACCAGCGGCACCCGGGTGGAGCCGCCCACCAGCACCACCTCTTGGATGTCGGCGGGGGTCAGGCCGGCGTCGGAGAGGGCACGCCTGCAGGCGACGCCCGTGCGGTCGACCGTGCTGCGGATCAGGGCCTCGAAGGTGGCCCGGTCCAGGGTGGCCTCGACCGCCTTTCCGGCCAGCTCCACCGAGATGACGGTGCTCTCGGCATCGCTGAGGGCCCGTTTGGCGGCCTCGGCCGCCCGGATGGCCCGGCGCCAGGTCAAGGCGTCGGGGGCGTCGATACCCACCTGCCGCAGCAGCAGCCCCGCCAGGGCCTGGTCGAAGTCGTCGCCGCCCAGGTGGGTGTCGCCGGCGGTGGACAGCACCTGGAAAACCCCGTCGTCCAGCTCGAGGATGGACACGTCGAAGGTGCCGCCCCCCAGGTCGTAGACGGCCACCCGCTGCCCGGTCTGGGCCTTGTTGAGGCCATAGGCCAGGGCCGCGGCGGTGGGCTCGTTGAGCAGGCGCAGGACGTTGATTCCGGCCAGGCGGGCGGCGTCTCGGGTGGCCTGGCGCTGGGCGTCGTCAAAGTAGGCGGGCACGGTGATCACGGCCCCGCCGGGCCGGCTGAACAGGCACTCCTCGGCCCGAGCGTGCAGCAGCCGCAGGATGAAGCTGCTGATCTCCATCGGGGTGACGGCGTTGGGCCCCACCTGGAAGCGCACGACGCGGTCGTCGCCGGGCATCAAGGGGTAGTGGAAGAGCTTGGCGTCGTCGGCCACCTCGGCCGGCGCGCGGCCCATGAAGCGCTTGACGCTGGTGAAGGTGACGCCGTCGGGTTCGCCCGCAGCGGCCAGGGCTGGCCAGCCCACGGACCTGGGCACGCCGTCATCGCCAAAGCGCACGGCGGAAGGCAGCAGGGCGCGGTCGTCGTCGTCGAGCAGCACCCGGGGCTTGCCGTTGAGGACCACGGCCACCAGCGAGTGGGTCGTGCCGAGATCGATGCCGATATTCGCCATGGGGGTCTCCGTGGGCGCAGGGGGTCGCGGGCGGGGTGGGGCGGCTCAGCGCGGGCCGGCGATCTGCGCGAGGGTCTTGTCGAGGTAGCGGATGCGGGCGAGGGTGGGCTCGACCGAAGCGAGGGCGGCGGGGTCGCGGGCGCCTGCCGGGCCGCTATCCTCCCAGGCGTCCATTGCGAGATTGAGGTCCTGCAGCGCATCTTCGAGCTGCTGGTGCGCGGCCTTTCCGGCGGCCTCCGGGTCCTGGCCCGCCAGCATCTGCAGGTCGAAGATGGCCTCCAGAAAGTCGGGATCGAGCTTGGGGCCGCCGTCTTCGGCGGGCTCGGCCCGTCCGGTGGCCAGGTAGTGGGCGCGCATGCGGGGGTCGAGCAGGACCCGCCGGGCCTCGTTGATGGTGGCGGTCCACTGCAGGCTCATGCGCCGCTCCACCGCGGACTTGCTGGCAAAGCGGTCGGGGTGCACCTTGCGCGACACCGCCCGCCAGGCGGTGGTCAGCGCCGCCGCGTCGATGCGCCAGGCGGGCTGCAGGCCCAGGGCCTGAAAGAGGCCGAGGTCGGGCCGCGGGGGTGAAATGGCCCCACAGCCGGCGCAAACGGCGCCTTGCACCGGCTCGTGGCAGCGCCAGCAGGTCATGGTCGCGGCTCTCCGGGCCTGCGGGCGCTGGGCGCCCGGGCCAAAGTCACAGGGTGAAGGAGTCGCCGCAGGAGCAGGAGCGGGACGAGAGTGGGTTTCGAAAGACGAAGCCCGTCTTGACCATGGTCTTTTCGAAGTCCAGCTCGGAGCCGTTGACGAAGAGGTAGCTCTTGCGGTCCACCGCCAGGGTCACATCCTGCTCGTCGAAGCGGAAGACCTTGTCCTTGGGATCGGGCTGGTCGACCAGGTCGAGCCAGTAGGTCAGGCCCGAGCAGCCGCCGCCGCGCACGCCGACGCGCAGGACGGCCTCGGGGGTCTGGCGCCGCTTCTTGAGCTTCTGCACTCGCTCTGCGGCGGCTTCACTGATGGTGATGGCCATATCGGTCTCCGTGCGCCCCCAAATTGGGGGCAAGGCGCTGAACGGCTGCGGGCTTTGCTACTCCGCGGCCTGCTGGCTGGCACGCTTGGCGCGGTAGTCGGCGATGGCCGCCTTGATGGCGTCTTCGGCCAGCACCGAACAGTGGATCTTGACTGGGGGCAGGGCCAGCTCGCGGGCGATCAGCGAGTTCTCGATGGTCTCGGCCTCGTCGATGCTCTTGCCCTTCACCATGGTCGTCACCAGGGAGCTGGAGGCGATGGCCGACCCGCAACCAAAGGTCTTGAAGCGGGCGTCTTCGATGATGCCGTCATCGTTGATCTTGAGCTGGAGCTTCATCACGTCGCCGCAGGCGGGGGCGCCGACCAGGCCGGTGCCCACCTGGGGGTCGCTCTTGTCCATGCTGCCCACATTCTGCGGGTTCTCGTAGTGGTCGATGACCTTCTGGCTGTAGGCCATGGGGGCCTCCGGGGGTGCTGGGTGTTCGAAGGGGAGCTGCGGGAGGTCAGTGCGCGGTCCAGGAGATGCTCTTGAGGTCGATGCCTTCCTTGACCATCTCGTAGAGGGGGCTCATCTCCCGCAAGAAGCGGGTCTTTTCGGTGATGTGGGCGACCGCCCAGTCCACCTCCTCCACCGTGTTGAAGCGGCCGAGGCCGAAGCGGATGGAGGTGTGGGCCAGCTCGACATCCACGCCCATGGCCCGGAGCACGTAGCTGGGCTCCAGGCTGGCCGAGGTGCAGGCCGAACCCGAGGAGCAGGCGATCTCCTTGATGCCCATCATCATGGCCTCGCCCTCGACATAGGCGAAGCTGACGTTGAGGTTGTTGGGCAGGCGGTGCTCCCAGGAGCCGTTGAGGTAGAGCTCGTCCAGGCCGGCCTGAAGGCCCGTCCACAGCCGGTCGCGCAGGCCGCGCACCCGGTCGATCTCGCCATTGCTGAGGTCGGCCTTGGCCAGCTCGGCAGCCTTGCCCAGACCGACGATCTGGTGGGTGGGCAGGGTGCCCGACCGCATGCCGCGCTCGTGGCCGCCGCCATCGATGAGGGCCTGCAGGCGCACCCGCGGCCGACCGCGGCGCACATAGAGCGCGCCGATGCCCTTGGGGCCATACATCTTGTGGGCGGAGATGCTGACCAGGTCCACATTCATGGCGGTCACATCAAAGGGCACCCGGCCCAGGCCCTGCACCGCGTCGCAATGGAAGAGCACGCCCTTCTCGCGGCAGATCTCGCCGATCCTGGCGATGGGCTGCAGGACGCCGATCTCGTTGTTGGCCAGCATGACGCTGACCAGCGTGGTGTCGTCGCGAATGGCCGCCCGCAGCTCATCGAGGTTGATCAGGCCCTCGGCGTCCACCGGCAGGTAGGTGATCTCCCAGCCGTCGCGCTCCAAGGCGTGGCAGGAGTCCAGCACCGCCTTGTGTTCGGTGGTGACGGTGATGATGTGCTTGCCCTTGCTGGCGTACTGGTAGGCCACGCCCTTGATGGCGAGGTTGTCGGACTCCGTCGCCCCCGAGGTGAAGACGATCTCTTTGGCGGATGCGCCGATGAGGTCGGCGACCTGCTCCCGGCCGATCTCGACCCCCTCATTGGCCGCCCAGCCAAAGGCGTGGGTGCGGCTGGCGGGGTTGCCATAGTGCTGGGTCAGGTAGGGCAGCATCGCCTCCACCACCCGGGGGTCGGTGGGGTTGGTGGCGTTGTTGTCCAGGTAGATGGGGAAGCTGAGGGTCATGGGTCCTTCTGGGATCAGGCCGGGTCGTGGATCGCGGCCACCATCGCCGGCGGATGGGTGTCCTGATGGGGGGTCTCGTCGCAGGCGCGGCAGGCCGTGCGCGGGGTCACGGGGTCGCAGCTGTGGCAGCCCTGCAGGTAGCTCAAGCTCTCTTGAAGCTCGTTTTCCAGGCTGCGGAGGCGTTCGATGGTCTGGCGGGTCTCCACCAGCTTCTTGGCGTAGAAGCCGCGCAGCTGGTGCATGGCGGCCGGGCCGAGGGTCTCGGAGCGCAGGGTGCTGAGGAAGTCCTGGATCTCTTTGAGGGAGAAGCCCAGGTCTTGCAAGCGGTCGATCCAGTGGATGCGCACCAGGGCCGAGGCGTCGTATTGGCGGAAGCCGCCCTTGGTGCGCTGGGCGGGCTCGAGCAGGCCCAGCTCTTCATAGAAGTGCAAGGCCCGCACCGTCTTGCCCGACTGATCGGCGAGCTGGCCCACGCGCAGCAGGTTGTCGCTGCTGTCGGGGGTCGGGCTGGGGCGGGGCTTGGTTGCCATCCCTCCCGGACTAACCGAACCCTTACGTGAGGGTAAGTTTTAGTGCCCAGAAATCGCACGTTGGCGTGAGGCTTGGCCGGCCTCCCGGTTAGCGCCCTGCTTTCGCCCGTCAAGGGCCACAGCGTCGGGTGATCGGGGGGGGAGGGGCCGCCAGGGCGCGGGGCGGCGGCCCCGCCAGCCGGTGTCGGGCTTCCAGCTGCGCACCCGCAGGTCCTTGCCGTCGCTGCGGATCTCCACCGTGCCGTCCCGGTCCGTGCGCAGCCAGCCCGCCCCCTGCCAGCCCGCCATGCCCTGGGGATGGGGGTGGCCAAAGCGGCTGTCCGGGCCACAGGAGAAGATGGCCAGCCGTGGGCGCAGGGCCGCAGCGAAGGGTCGCGTCGACGAGGTCCGGCTGCCGTGGTGGGGCACCTTGACCACGTCCGCCGGGGCCAACCCCGGGGCCAGCAGGGCCTCGGCGCGCGCCTCGACATCGCCGGGAAAAAGCAGGCTGATCTGGTCGAAGACAAAGCGCAGGACGAGACTCTCGTCATTGACCCGGGCCCGGCCCCGCAGCTGAACGCCGGGCAGCGGGTGCAAGAGCTGCACGCCGGGGCCGGGATCTGCGCCCGGCATACGCAGCGGCACGGCGCGGCGGTGGGCGGCCTGCCAGAGGGCGAGGAAGGCGACCTCTCCGGGCTCGGGCCGGCGGGAGAGCCACAATGCCCCCACGTCGATGCCTTCGAGCACCGGCAGCAGGCCGCCCATATGGTCGGGGTGGGGGTGGCTGAGGGCCACGGCGTCCAACCGATCGATGCCCTTGCGGCGCAACCAGCGCAGCACGGCATCGGAGGGCGGCCCGCCATCCACCAGCCAGCGGCGGCCGTCGGGCAGCTCCACCAGGGCGGCGTCTCCCTGGCCGATCGACAGGAAGGTCGCCCGCAATTCGCCCGTTGCGGGCCCTGCGCGCAAGTGCAGGCCCAGGCTGGCCGCCGCCACCAGGGCCGCCGAGACGGGGGTAGCGCCGCAACAGCAAGGCCAGGCCCAGGCCCAGGGCACCCGCCGGCCCGACCGCCGGCGTCCAGGGCTCGCTCTGCAGGCAAGAGAGCAGCGAGACGGCGAGGCTTGCGCCCAGATCGGCCAGCATCAGCGCGGCGGCACCCAAGGGCTCGGGCAGGGCCAGCCCCACCAGCGCTGCAGGAAGGGCGAGGCCCCCGAGCAGCGGCGCCGCCCCCAGGTTGCTGAGGGGGGCCAGGGGAGGCAGCTCCTGGAAGATCCACGCGGTCAGGGGCAAGGTGCCGGCCTGGGCCCCCAGGGTGGCCGCCAGCGAGCCCGCCGCCCAGGCGAGCGGCCGGGGAAGGTCTGGCGGCAACCACCGCAACAGTCGGGGGGTGAGGGCCAGCATGCCGGCCACGGCGGAGAAGGAGAGCAAGAAGCCGGGCGAGCGCAGCTGGGCCGGATCCGCCAGGCAGAGGGCCAGGGCGGCCGCACCAAGCAGGTTCCAGCCCGAGATCTGCCGACCCAGCAGCCGGGCCAGGGCGCAGAGCCCCACCATGACCACCGCCCGGCGGGTGGACACGGGCCAGCCCACCCGTTGGGCATAGAGGGCCGCAGAGAGCAGCGCTCCGAGGGCCGGCAGCAGCCGCGACAGCCGGGGCCAGCGGGCCAGGCCCAGCGGAGCCGCCAGCAGGCGGAGCAAGGCCCAGGCCAGCCCGGCCACCATGCCCACGTGCAGGCCGCTGATGGCGAGCAGGTGCCGGGTGCCCGTGCGGGCCAGCAGGCGCAGCGTCGAATCGGAGAGCCGGGAGCGGTCTCCCGAGACGAGGGCGTAGAGCAGGCCCCCATTTTCGAGGGGGGCGAAGGGCTCCCAGGGCACGGTGGGGGGGGCCGGCCCCAGCCCCACCCACTGGCGCACGGCGCGGGTGGGCCGCGCGTCGGCGCGGGCTGCCGCGTCTCGGGCCCATTCGCCGGGAAGCTGCACCGGGGCCCGGCTGGCATGGGTCCAGGCGGCGATGGCCTGTCCCACCGCGGGGCGCGGGCCCTCGGGCAGGCGCAAGACCAGCGGTCCCGCGTCGCTGTCCACCCAGGCCTCGTGGCCCGAGAGCAGGCGCACCTGGCCCAGCACGCGGCCTTCGGCGGGCAGAGGGGCCGGCGGATCGCGCTGGGCGGCGGCGGCCCCCAACAACAAGGCGGCGAGGCCCAGGGCCAGGGCGGCGGACAGGCCGCGGGGATGTGCGGCGGCCAAGGCGCAGCAGCCCAGCACGCCGAGCAGCAGCGGGCCCAAGGTGGGTGAGAATTCCGGGGCGGCCCAGGCGCCCAATAGCACCAGGACGCCCAGGCCAGCGAGGGGAGGGGGCATCGGGGACTCCGCGCCCCTGGCATGCATGGGTCATGCCAGCATCAAGCCCTTGAGATCCTGGCTGGGGGGGTGTCGAAGGGTGTCGAAGGGTGTCGAAGGCCGTCGACAGGCGTCGAAGTCGGCCCCTTCAGCCCTCGGGTGGGCCGAAGCCGCCGCCGCCGGGGCTGTCGATGCGCAGGCGATCACCGGCCTTGGCTCGCCAGGCGGGCGGCGCGGGTTCAAAGCCCTCGCCCCGATCCACCTGGTCCAGACCGGGTGCGCCGGGCTGGCCCCCTGCCAGCCCCGGGGCGCCCTGGTCGCGTCGGCCCGCAAGCAGGGAAACATCGCAATCCGCGAGGAATAACCACTCCTTTTGGGTTCCGTCGCCGCCCCGGTGCCGGCCCGCTCCGCCGCTGTTGGGGCGCCGCCCCTGGTGCAGCAGCCGCACGGGGAAGCGGTGCTCCAGCTCCTCCACATCGGTGCAGCGGGTGTTGGTCATGTGCACCTGGATGGCGTCGGTGCCCGGACCCTGGGGGGTGGCGCCGCTGCCACCGCCGATGGTCTCGTAGAAGGCCCCCGCCGGCGTGCCCACGGCGAGGTTGTTCATGGTGCCCTGGCTGGCCGCGCTCAGGCCCAGCGCCCGCAGCAGGGCGTCCACCAGGCGCTGGCTGGTCTCGACATTGCCGCCGGCCACCGCGGCGGGGTGGCGGGGATCAAAGAGCCCGCCGGGGCGGATGGAGAGGTCGATGGCCCGCAGCGCGCCCTCGTTGAGGGGCAGATCCTCGGAGATCAAGCACCGCAGCACATAGAGCAGGGCCGCCCGGGCCACCCCGGTGGGGGCGTTGAGGTTGCCCGGATGCGCTGCCGCGTCGATGATGAGTCGGGCGCCCGTCGGGCCCAGGTCGAGGGTCACGGCGATGGGGTGGCCGTCGTCCAGGCGCTCTTCGGCCCGGTGCTGCCCGGGGCGGGTGGCCAGGGCCCGGCGCACGGCGGCCTCGGCCCGGCGCATCAAGCCCTCCATGCGCTGGTGGAGCCCCTGCGCGCCGATGCGGGCGATCAAGGCCTGCAAACGGGCGGCGCCCAAGGCGCAGGCGGCCACCTGGGCCTCCAGATCGGCTTGCAGGGTGTCGGGCTGGCGACAGGTGCCCGGATCGGGCGGAAAGAGCTGGCCCCCCTCGCTGAGCCGCTGCTGGCGCCAGATCTCGCCCTCCTCGGCGATATGCCGGGAGCGGGGCGGCATGGATCCGGGGCTGCTGCCCCCGACATCGGCGTGGTGGGCCCGGCAGGCCACGAAAGCAGCCAGGGTCCCATCGCTGAAAATGGGCTGCATGACTGTGATATCGGGCAGATGAGACCCCCCGGCATAGGGGTCGTTGCTCATCCAGCACTGGTCGGGGCGCAGCGCTGGCGCCCGCCGGGCCAGCAGGTCGCGCACGGTCTCGCCCATGGCGCCCAGGTGCACCGGCACATGGGGCGCGTTGGCCACCAGCTGGCCCCGGGCGTCAAAGACCGCACAGGAGAAGTCCAGGCGCTCCCGGGTGCTCACCGACCGCGCCAGGCGGCGCAGGCGCTCGCCCATCTGCTCGGCGGTGGCCTGGATCTCCTCGGCGAAGACGGCGAGGGCGGCAGGGTCTTCGGCGGGGCCCAGCAGCGGGGCCGCCGGCGACAGATCCTCCAATAACAAGGCGCCTTCGACGGGTCGCGCGCACCAGCCCGGCTCCAGCACCAGGGTGCAGCCGCCCCCCACCAGCAGGGCCGGGCCCAGCTGCGGACCGTCGAGGTGCAGCCCCCGCAGGGGCAGGTCGCGCCATTCGCCAAAATGGGCCCGGGTTTGGCCTTCGGGCTGGGTTTCGACCTCGGCCAGGGGCCAGGGGCCATCGGCTTGCGGCTCTTCTACGCTGAGGTGGAGATCCAGGGCTTCGATGGCGGAAGCTGGGCGATCAAAGCCGTGGATGTGGCGGTGTGCTGCGCGGAAGGCCGCGTCGAGGGCCGGTCCCTCTGCCTCTCCGCGGGCGGCCTGTTCCGGGGTCCACGGCAGGCGCAACGCATCGCCTGTGCCGACAAAGCGCGCGCTCAGCTCCAGGCGAAGGGGTCCAGGAAAAGGCGCCCGGGATCGGCCCCGGTCCCAGGCGGCCGCGATGCCGGCGTGCAGGCCCTCGACCCACTCGGCCCGGCGCCGGGCCAGGCCGATGCCCAGGGTCGAGAAGGCGCCGGCCAGCAGCGGCACCAGCACCCGGCGAATGCCCAGGCGCCGCGCCACCCCGCAGGCGTGGCCGGGCCCGGCGCCCCGAAGCCACCAGCACATGGTCGGCCGGCACCACGCCGGGGTGGGTGGCGAGCGATGCGGCGGATGGCGCCCGCGAGGGTGGCATGGGCCAGGTCGCGGAAGCCCTCCGCCACCTGCTCCACGGGGCGCGCCGGATCGAGGGGCGCCCACCGCCCTCCGTGCGGCGTCTCGTCCAGGGGCTGGTCCTGGTTGGGGCCGTAGACCTGGGGAAAGCGCGGCAGGCGCCCCAAGACCACCTCGCAATCCGTCGGGGTGGTTACCACCCCGCCATAGGCGGCCGGCCCGATCCGCCCCCGCGCTCTGGGGCCCCACGGCGTAGATTCCGGCCTGCACCGACAGCCGGCTGCCGCCGCCCGCAGCGACCGTCTGGACCGCTACCGTGGGCACCCGCAGGCGGAGGCCGGCGATGTCGAGGTGCTCCGCGCGCTCGGGCGCGCCGGCCACCCGGCAGACATCGGCGCTGGTGCCCCCCATGTCCAGGCCGAAAGCGGGCCCCAGGCCCAGGCGCTCGACCAGGGCGGCCACGGCCACCACCCCGCCCGCCGGTCCGGCTCAGCACCGCCTGGGCGCCCCGCCACCGCTCGGGGTCGATGCCGGGGCCCACCCGGGCCAGACCGCCGTCAGAGCGCATATAGTCGCCGGGTGCCCGCGGCAGCAGGGGGCTGGTGGCGGCGTCCACCAGGCTGGTGACCAGGCGGTCCAGGAAGCCCCGGGAGGGCGCGATCCGGTGGCCCACCGAGACCCAGCCAAAGCCGGCCTCGCGGCAGCCCCGCGCCAGGCCCTCCTCCTCGGCGGGGGCCAGGGGTCCGTGCACCAGCACGATGGCCACGGCGTCGATGCCTTGCGCGCGGGCGGCGCGCAGGCGCGCGGGGTCTACGCGGGTGGGAGCCAGCACCTGCCCTTGGGCGCTGATGCGCCCCTCCACCTCGATCACCGCGGCGCAGGGCGGGCAGGCCCGGCGGGGGCGCAGGTCGAAGAGGCCCAGCCGGCGCTGATCCCCCAGCCAGGCCAGATCACCCAGCCCCGCGGTGGTGAGCAGCAGCACCGGTCGGCCCGCGCCCTCCAGCAAGGCGTTGGTCGCCACGGTGGTGCCGCGGCGCACCGCCAGGCCGGGCCCTGGGTCTGCCTGCACCAGAATGGAGTTGCTGGGCACTTTTTCGAGGCGGATGCGCCCGGCTGCATCCCGGCGGAGGACATCGGTGAAGGTGCCCCCCTGGTCCATCCAGAGGGCGGCGCCGGTCACCGCGCGATCGCTTCCACCTGGCCCTCCCAGGGGTCCGAGCGCGTCTCTTCGGGGCTGCTGAGCAGGACCGTGTAGGCATAGGACTTGGTGCGGGTCACGTCTTGCACGGCAAAGACGATGTTGCCGTCGTCGATGGGGGCGTACTGGCCCCCCACCACCAGGTCAAAGGACTGGCCTTCGCCGCCTTCTTCGGTGATGTCCAGCTCCACCGTGCCGCCATTGATGTCCTTGCTATAGTCAAAGTCCAGCTCAAAGCGGATGATCCACTCGTCGGTGGTCTCGAAGCCCGCGCTCACCGCGTTGATATAGGGCGCCTCTTCGCCCTGCTGGCTGCCATCGTCGTCTACGCCGCTGCCGCCGCCATTGCCGCCCAGACTTCCGCCGCCGCTGCCCAGCCCCCCGCTGTCTTCGGGGGCGCAGGCCACCAGGGCGAGGGTGAGCAGGGTGCTGAGCAAGAGGCGGGTGGGCTTCATCGGGTCTCCCGTCGCAGGGCCGGCCGGTCGCTGCGGAACCAGGGGAGTATAGAGGAGGTCGAGGGAGCTGGCAGCCCCATGGCGCTGCAGCCGGGGCCCGCTCCCGCGAGGACGCCGTGAACAAGAACCTGCTCACCGTGCTTGGCCTGCCGCTGCTGGTGGTGATGCTCGCCGTCGCGGGCTTTGTTGGCTTCACCTGGTGGGATCGGGGTGCGCCGCCGGGCATGCAGCCCCCCGTGCACGATGTCGCCCTGGCCGATCTCAACCGCAACCACCGCGGCGTGCGCGTCTCGGGCACCGCCCACCTCACGGTGAAGCTGGTGCAGCGCTCCGGCGAGGACCACTGGTATCTCTTCCCCCTCTTTGAGAAGGGCGACACCGAGGGTCGGCACATCGCGGTGATGGTGCGCACGCAGCGCCGGCCCAAGGATCTGTATAGCTTCGAGGACCTCACCCTGGAGGGGCTGGCGCGGCCGCCGGGCACCTTGTTGCCCCGGTCCACCCAGGAGCAATACCTCAGCCGCGGCTATACCTTCGCTGAAGACTTCGTACTGGTCGAGGATTTCAGAGAGCCCGAGCCGTCTGGCGAGGCCCCGACCCGGCAGGAGTGACTATCCCGCCACCGCGATGATCTGGTCCACCAGGAAGCGGTTCTCGGCCTCGGTGCCCAAGGTGACCCGGAAGTAGGGCTCGTAGTGGGCCTCGGCCAGGGGCGAGAAGGTCTTGATCAGCACGCCCCGGGCGGCCAGGGCCGCCTTCAGCCAGTCGCCGGTGCGGCCATCGGTGAAGCGGCAGAGCAGGAAGTTGACCTCGCTGTCGAAGACCTCGATGCCCGAGACCCCGGCCAGTCCGTCCTGGATGAGCGCGCGCTGCCGGGCGCACTCTTGCCGCAGCCAGGGCAGGTGCTCGTCGTCGGTCAGGGCCGCGATGGCCAGCTCTTCTTGCAGGGTGCCCAGCCGGTAGTCGGTGAGCTGCCCGTCCATCTCGGCCACGAGGTCCTTCTTGGCGAGCATATAGCCGATGCGCACCCCGGCCAGGCCATAGGCGAAGCTGAAGGTGCGGGCCACGATGAGGTTGTCGTAGCGGGGCACCAGGTCCGAGAAGGGCTGGTGCTCTGCGGGGTCCACATACTGGACATAGGCCTCGTCAATCCAGAACCAGGTCTCGGGGAAGCGGGTCAGCAGCGGCTCGATCTGCTCGCGGGTGACCAGCACATTGCCCGTGGGGTTGTTGGGGTTGGCGATGTAGACAAAGCCCCCGCCCTGTACCAGGCGCCGCTCCAGCTCGCTGATGTCCAGCTGGAAGCCGTTCTGGGGGCCCAGGGGCATCAGGTGCACCGTCAGCCCGATCTCCGAGGCCTTCTTGGGCACCTTGGAGTAGGTGAACCAGGGCGTGATGATGGGGCAGCCGTTCTTGTTCCAGACATGGCGGGCCATGCGCCGGGCGCTGCTCTTGATGGTGGAGCGGATGATGTGGGGCACCACCTGCTTGAGGATGGGCCCCGAGCCGTTGCGCAGGAAGATGTTGTCGGGGTGCACCCCGTCCAAACGGGCGATGGTCTCGCGCAGGGGTGCGTTGTCGCCGCTGGTGTAGTTGCGCAGGGCCAGGCGGTGGCAGTTGCGCTGCATCACGTCCACGCAGGCCTGGGGCATATAGGTGCCGTCGTTCAAGCCCAGGTTGAGGGGCAGACGGACGCCCTGCGGGGGCGGGCTGAGGGTGTCGGACATCGGGAAATCCTGAGTGATGCGATGGTGTAGGCCTCAGCGAAAGTTCGCTATGGAAGCACACCTTCGGAGCGGTACCAGTCGGCGCAGGCGCGGATGCCCCGCTCCAGGGGGCGGGGACTATATCCCAGCTCCGCCTCGGCGCGGAGGGAGCGGTAGCGGCGGTTCCGGGCGCTGACCCGGGCGATCTGTCGGGTGACGGGGGGCTCGCGGCCGGAAAGGGCGGCAGAGAGCTCCTGCAAGGCGCCGATCAGGCTCACCAAGGCAGGGGGCGCGACGCGCGTGGGCGCCGGTCCCCCCACCGCCGCCGCGATGCGCCCATAGAGCGAGAGGAAGCTGCCGGTGGTGCCGCCCAGGATGTAGCGCCGGCCCGCCACACCCTTGTCCAGCGCCAGCAGGTGGCCCGCGGCCACATCCTCCAGGTTGGCGGCGGTGGTGCCGCCACTCGGCGCGAAGGGCACCTGGCGCCGCAGCACCTGAAGCACCATGCGACCGCCATTCTGCTGCAGGTCGCGGGGGCCGAAGACGATGCCCGGGTTGACCGCGAGGCCCTCCAGGCGGCGCTCACCCAGCACGAGGTCTTCCGCCGCCTTCTTGGTCTCCATATAGGCGATGCCCTCGGGCTCCCAATTGAAGGGCGTGTCTTCGTCGCCTTCGGCCTCGCCCTCGCCCACCACATGGCCCAGGGCCGCGATCGAGCTGGTGAGCAGCAGGCGTCGCACGCCAGCGGCAACGGCGGCCTCCACCAGGTTGCGCGTGCCATCCACATTCACGGCTTGCAGCACGGCCCGGTTGCGGGGGAGGTAGGACACGATGCCGGCCAGGTGCAGCACGGCTTCGCAGCCCTGGACCGCCGGGCCCAGGCTGTCGGCCTCGGTGATGTCGCCGCGCACCCGCTCGACGTCCACGCCGTCCAGAAGCCGGGCGCGGGCGGGATCTCGAAGCAGGCAACGCACGCGGTCGCCCCGCTGCACCAGGGTGCGCGCGACCTCCGAGCCCAGCTGCCCGGTGGCGCCGGTCACGAGCACCTGCATGGGGGGCCCTCAGCCCTTCTTGGGGCCGCTGCCGGCGCCGCCCCGCAAGACGCGGGCGCCGGCATAGCGGGCCACGCCCTCCAGCTCCTCTTCGATGCGCAAGAGCTGGTTGTACTTGGCCACGCGCTCGCTGCGGCCCGGCGCACCGGTCTTGATCTGACCGGCATTGGTGGCGACGGCGAGGTCGGCGATGAAGGCGTCTTCGGTCTCTCCCGACCGGTGGCTGATGACCACGCCAAAGCCGGCCTGCCTGGCCATGGCGATGGCGTCGAGGGTCTCGCTGAGGGTGCCGATCTGGTTGACCTTGATCAGGATGCTGTTGCCGGCGCCCTGTTCGATGCCCATGGACAGGCGCGCGACATTGGTCACAAAGAGATCGTCGCCGACCAGCTGGACGCTGCCGCCCAGGCGGTCCGTCAGCAGCTTCCAGCCCTCCCAGTCGTTCTCGTCCAGGCCGTCTTCGATGCTGTAGAGGGGGTAGCGCTCGCAGAGGCCGGCGTAGAAGTCCACCATCTGGGCGCTGCTGAGCGGCTGACCGCCCATCGTGTAGGTGCCGTCCTTGTAGAATTCGCTGGCGGCGACATCGAGGGCCAGGCGCACCTGTTCGCCGGGGGTGTAGCCGGCGGCTTCGATGGCCTCGACCAGCAGGCCCAGGGCCTCTTCGTTGGAGCCGAGGTTGGGGGCAAAGCCGCCCTCGTCGCCGACGCCGGTGGCCAGACCGCGCTTTTGAAGGACCTTCTTGAGGGCGTGGTAGATCTCCACCCCCCAGCGCAGGCCCTCGGAGAAGGTGGGAGCGCCCACCGGGGCGATCATGAATTCCTGGATGTCTACGTTGTTGTCGGCGTGGGCGCCGCCATTGAGCACGTTGAGCATGGGCACGGGCAGCACATGGGCGCCGACCCCGCCGATGTGGCGCCACAGGGGCTGTTCGGTGGCCAGCGCGCCCGCCCGCGCCACCGCGAGAGAGCAGCCGAGCAGCGCATTCGCACCCAGGCGGCCCTTGTTGTCCGTACCGTCCAGATCCAGGAGGAGCTGGTCGATCTGCCGCTGCTCCCGGACGTCATGGCCGATCAGGTGCGCGGCGATGTGGTCGTTTACATTCTGGATGGCCGTGGACACACCCTTGCCGAGCCAGCGGGCGGCGTCGCCGTCGCGCAGCTCGACCGCCTCGTGTTCGCCGGTGCTCGCGCCGCTGGGCACGGCGGCCCGTCCCACATGGCCCGATTCGGTGGTGACCTCGACCTCCAGGGTCGGGTTGCCCCGGGAGTCCAGGATCATCCGCGCGTACACTTCATAGATCGCTGCCATGCCGCCTCCGGGACTGAGCGGCCGGGCTATCGGTCAGGCCCCTCCTTTGCAAGCGCCCCCCGCGGTGGATAGCCCCGCCCACCGAATCTCCCGTCGAGGACCCCATGCGCCTTCTCCGCTGCCTCCCGTTGATGCTCCTGTCCCTGCCGGCCCTGGCAGAGACCCCCATCGACGCTCGCCTCGGTTCGGTTGGCGGGGTCGAGATCGGCGGCATTGAGACGGTGCCCCTGCTGTCCATGCGCAGCAATCCCGCGGTTCCCGTGGTGAGCGCCGTGGTCAACGGCAAGACGGACAAGCCCGGCGCCCTCTTCGCCCTGTCCACCGGCAGCGCGGTGATCACGGTAAATGACGCCTTTCTGGCCACACATGGCCTCGAAGCCAGGACCCACAAGGACAAGCGGGTGGGTGAGCTGCAGGTCGTGCAGATCGACAGCCTGCAGATTGGCGGCCTGCTGCTCAAGGACGTCACGGCGATGGTGTCCAGCTCCGAGGTGGACAAGGCCGGAGTGGGCGGTTTTGCCCCCATGCAGATCGGGCTGGGCGCCCTGAAGGACCTGTCCTATGCCATCGTGCCCAGCGCCGGTGAGGTGCGCTTTGCCCCGGCCGGTGCGGCCCTGCTCGACGCCATCGGCGGCGAGCGCATCGCCTACCAGGTGCCGCCCTCCGCCCAGGTCAAGGTGGGCAAGAACAAGCAGCGCCAGCCCGACAGCTACCTGCTGGTGAACGCCAAGGCTGGCGGGCTCACCGTGCCGGTCTCGCTGAACAGCGCCGCTCCCGACAACCACCTGCAGGTGGCCACCGATCGCAGCAGCCTGACCGCCGCCCTGGGCGAGGTCGGCACCCACCAGCGTGGCGATGTGGTGCTGCAGTGGGTGGATGTGGCCGTGGGCCCGGCCAGCGATGTGGGCTGGGTGGCCTCGACCACGGCGCCGGACCTCTCCGCCTTGGACCTGCTCCCCAGCTCCCACCTGGGCGCCCCCTGGTTGAGCGGCTTTGACCTCGCGGTCAACCCCGCCACCGGCAACCTCGTGCTGGCCTCCGCCCCCACCCAGAAGCGGGTGGACGCCCTGCCGGGCACCGTCGAGTCCCTGGAAAAGCAGGCCGCCGAGGCCGATACCAAGGCCGCCGAGGCCGCCAAGGAGTCCGGCGAGCCCGCCAAGCCCGACGCCGCCGCCTGGTCTGCGGTGGCCGACATCTATGAACAAGCCGGCCGCTGGGACGACGCCCTGGCCACCTGGGCCAAGGTGGTCGAGGCCGATCCCACCGCCTGCGAGGCCCAGCGCCGCTTGGGCGAGGCGCGCTTTCGCACGGGCGATCTGGCCGGGGCCGCCGCCGCCTTGCAACAGGCCAGCAGCCTCTACCAGGCCTGGTGGGGCGACGATGTGATCGTGCCTGGGGCCGCCACGGGCGAGGGCCACCCTGCCGCCACCCCCGGCAAGCTGCGCCCCCAATACAGCCAGGTCCCCCACAAGAACCGCAAGGGCCAGTGGATTCCGGCCCTGGCGCGGCAGCACTGGGAGGCCGCCAAGAAGAAGGGCAAGACCCTTCCCGAAGGCGTCGTCGTTCAGCCCCTGTCCTGCTGGACCGCCGACAGCGCCCTGGCCCAGGTCCGCCTGGCCGAGGGCAAGCCGGCCGAAGCCCTGGCCATCTACGAGGGCTGGGTCGCCCGTTTCCCGCCCATGCGCATGGTGCTCGACCCCACCCTGGCCACGGTGTCGGCCAACGCCCACCTCAGCCAGGGCGACTGGGCCGCCAGCCACGATCAGCTCCGCCAGGCCGCGGCCTTTGACCTGACCAAGGCCGACCCCCGCTGGGCCCTGGGCCTCGCCCTGGCCTATGCCAACCAGGGTCGATTCGACTCCGCCGAGCCCCTCTTCCTGCAGGCCCTGGACCGCGACCTGGGGGACACCCTGGCCGTCCAGCTCTACCTGGACGCCGTGCGCGCCCAGGCGGACGACAAGGCCATGTGGGTGGCCGCGCGGCGCTGGGCCGACGCCCGCCCCGACAGCCCCGGCGCCCTCTTTGGCCTGGCCTATGCCGCCACCGTCGCGGGTATGGACCGCCAGGTGGCCACGGTCCAGGCCGAGGCCGACAAGGCCTTCACCCGCCTGCTCAACCGCGCCCCCTTCGACGCCGATCTGCTGGCCGCCCAGGCCCGCACCCTGGCTGCCCTGGGCGACAAGGCCGCGGCCAAGGCCCCGGCCGAACAGGCGCTCAAGCTGCAGCCCGGCTCTGCCGCGGCGATGCTGGCCAGCGCCGACGCCGCGATGGTGGCCGAAAAGGCTGCTTCCATGGTCAAGAAGGCCGCCCAGGCCGCTCCGGACCACCCCGGCTATGCCCTGCTGCTGACCGCTGCCCCCAAGGCCCCCGCCGCGCCCCCGGTGCCCACCGAGCCGGTCGAAAAGGGCGAGTGAGCGAGCGCCTCTACGGCGATCTCGCCGAGTGGTGGCCCCTGCTGGCCCCCGCCCGGCCCCGTCGGGCCGAGGCCCGGGCCTTGCTCGACCTGCTCCGGGCCACGGGCGCCCCCCTGGCCAGCCTGCTCGAATTGGGCTCTGGAAGCGGCGCCCTCGCCAGCCATATGACCGATCTGCCCGAGCTGGTGCTGGTGGACCGCTCGGCAGAGATGCTGGGGCTGTCTCGCCGCCTGAATCCCGACCGCGAGCACATTCTGGGCGATCTGCTGCAGCTGGATCTGGGGCGGCGCTTTGACGCGGTCCTGCTGCATGACGCGGTGATGTACCTCAGCGCCCCGGGTGCTCTGGACGCTGCCCTGGCGGTGGCCGCCCGGCACCTGCGGCCCGGCGGGCACATCGTGGTGGTGCCCGATGTGCTCGAAGACAGCTTCAAGGAGACCCTGCGGTCGGGTCGAGGGGCGGATCCGGTCACCGGCCGGGCCTGCGCCCTGACCGAGTGGCACTGGGATCCCGTGCCCGGAGACGGCTACAGCACGGTGGAGATGAGCCTGCTGCTGCGCGAGCCCGGCCAGCCGGTTCGGGCGGTGCACGAGACCCACCGCTTGCTGCTGATCTCTCGGCATGGGCTGTGGGCGGCCTTGCGGGGGGCCGGCCTGCAGCCGGTGGAGGCCGATGTCATGGCCGCCCTGAAGCTGGGAGAGGTCTTTCTCGCCCGGCTTCCGGCCTGACCCTCAGGAGGCGGCGGCCTCGGAGGCCATGAAGCGGTCCAGGGCCTTGGCGGTCTGGGCATGCAGCTTGTTGCGCACGATGGGGGTCCAGCCCAGCAGCAGGCCGGCCGGCCCCAGGGCCTGGCGGCTCCACTTCCACAGGTCGAAGTGGTCCTGGTGGCGCAGGATCAGCCCGTCCGTGAAGGTGAAGGAGGCGTCGATGCGGTTGAGCACCTTCCGGCCCGTGGCCGAGAAGGTATAGGTGGCATCCCAGTGGGCCTTGCCGGTGTGATAATCGGCTTCAATCGCCGAAAACTCGATCTTGAGATCCTTGGCCTGCCCGCAGAGCATGCGCCACATCGCGCCGGCGCGGTCCCCGTGCAGGTTGGGAAAGGCCGGGTCCGAGAAGTGCACCTCGGGGTGGTAGCAGGCGCACATGGTCTCTGCGTCCCCCCGGGCGAAGGCCTCGTAGAAGCGTTGAATCAGGGCGGCGTGGGGGTGCATGAGGGCCTCTTGGAGGGGGTCAGCGACGGGCCAGCAGGCCCTGCATCACGGCGGTGGCCTGGGCGTGCAGCGCATCGACCTGGGCCTCTTCCGCGTCGGGGTCGTGCGGGGGCGGATGGATGAGCGGAGCGAGGTGGTGGACGAGCTTCTCGGGGCGCGGCAGCAGGGTGGGCCCCAGGCCCTTCATCAGGGGCAGGGGCAGGTGCAGCCGCTGGTAGAGCGCGTCGGTGATGGGGTTGCCATAGATCTCGTAGAGGTCGTCGGCCCGGGGGCAGGCCGCCAGCAGCATGGGGACCTGGGCCCGCAACGCAAGGCGGCAGAAGCCGCGGCGCTGCTCCCAGCGCACCTGGTAGCGCTGCTCGCGGGGGCGCAGGGCCTCCCACATGCCGCCGGGGGCCACGCCCACCAGCTCGCCCTGGGCCAGCAGCTCCTGGCCGGCAGTGGGCGAGGCCGGCACCAGGCCGATCTGCCGGGCAAAGTCGGAGAGGCCAGGGGTCTGGAAGATGCGGTCATCGCCGAGGCCCCGCCCCAGGCGCCCGGTCTTCTCCCACAGGATCAGCCCCAACAAGAAGCCGTCATAGGTGGCGGCGCTGTGGTGGCAGACCAGCAGGCAGCCGCCCTCGCGGGGGACGTGCTCCAGGCCGGTCACCTCGTAGCGGTGGTAGATCTGGAGGGGGCGCAGCAGCCGCGCCGTGCGCTTGAGGCGCTCAGGGTCGGGGCGGAAGTCGGGTTGGGCGGGCTTTTGTGCCATAGCGGTCGGCTATCGCGACCGGGTCGCCTTGGCCCTTGGCAGGCGTCGGCCGCCGAGCGGGCTAAGTCCGATGGGTCGGAGCCCCATGCCTCACCCCGCCCCCCCCTGCTGGCTGCTGCTGGCCTGGGCCGTCGCCTGTGATTCGGCCCCCGAGCCGGCGCATGCGCCGCCCTGCCCGGTCCGCGCGCTGCCGGGCCGCCGCCGCCCCCGCCGCCTTTCATGCCGTCCCCAGCTTCGACCTCGCAGCAGCCCCGGAGGGGCCCAAGCGCTCCATCGTGCTCATCAGCCTCGACACGGTGAGCGCCCCGCACCTCGCCCTCTATGGCGGGCGGGCGCAGACCCCCAACCTGTCGGCCCTGGCGGCCAGCGGCCTGCGGGCCACCCAGGCGCGCAGCAGCTTTCCCGAGACCTGCCTGAGCCACTGGACCCTGCATTCCGGCCTGCCCCCCGAGGCCCATGGGGATGCGCCGGCGGTCTCTGGATCGGTCTCGACCCTGCCCACCCTCGCCGAGATCGCGAGGCTGCAGGGCTATGCGACCGCGGCCATCATCGGCGGGGTCACGCTGACCGACGCCTCTTGTGGCCTGGCCCGCGGCTTTGACCGCTATGACGATCGCTTTCCGGTGGATCGGGCCGACATGAAGCGCCCGGGGGCCGAGGTCACCCGCCGCGCCGTGGCCTTCCTGGACGCTCAGGATGGGCCCTACCTGCTCTTTCTCCACTATTTCGACGCGCACTTTCCCTATACGCCGGCCCCACCCTGGGACCGGGGAGATCCGGACTACACAGGCCGGCTGACCGGCGCCGACGCCGACCTGCGACCCTACCGGGATGGCGCCGCACAGGCCTCCGCGGCCGATATCCGGCATGTCGAGGCACTCTACGAGGGGGAGCTGTCGGAGCTGGACGCCTTGCTGGCGCCGGTTCTGGATGCGGCCGGGCCCGATGCGCTGGTGCTGGTGACCTCGGACCACGGCGAGAGCTTTGGCCATGGCTACCTCTTCAACCACCGGGACGCCTTGTGGGAGGAGGTGCTGCGGGTGCCCTTCCTGATGCGCGGGCCCGGCGTTCCGGTGGGGGCGGTCCTGGATGCGCCGGTGGGCCTGATCGATGTCACGCCCACCCTGCTGGCCTTGGCTGGGCTGCCCGCCGATCGCCGCATGCTGGGCCGCAACCTCGCCGCCACCTGGCTGGCGGAGTCCAGCCCGCCACGCGCCCCACCTGGCCACCACCGACCCAGCCCGACCGGGTCGCCAGCGGCGCTGGTGGCGGGCGGCCGCAAGGTCATACTCCGCGAAGATGGTGTGCAGGACTTCATTCTCGACGATGATCCCACCGAGCTGCGCCCCCTTGGATCCCCCGATGCGGCGGCGACCCTGGAGGCCGCCTGGGCGGTGCAGCAGGCCCAGCTGGAGGCCCTGGCGCCCTTCACCGTGCCCGCCCCTGCCCGCCGGGTGCTGCCCGATGACGAGGCCGCCCGGCTGGAGGCCTGGGCTACCAGGTGCCCGGGCCGCCTGCCCCGCCCCGGTGAGCGCCGCCCCAGAAGACCGGATCTACGCCGGCCTGGTCGCCCTCTTCGCCACCCTGCTGCTGGGCCTCGCCGGCTGGGCCCTGGGCCAGCCCCTGCCCGGGGCGGCCCGGCTGGAGGATCTGCCCGAGCGCACCTGGACCCTGCTGCGTCCCCCGACGGGGTGGCCTTGCCCCCGGCGCCCGATCCCCGCGCCGGCCGCGGCTTCGGGTCCCCGCGTCGCCCGTGCACCGGCGCCGGCGCCCTCCAGCTCCAAGGCGCCGCCCGACGAGCAAGGCTTCCCCGAAGGCATCTTCGACGAGCCCGGGGCCCTGATGCGCTGGTTGGGGCCCCTTGGACAGGGCGAGGCGGCCCAGCCCCCCCTGCCCACCTGGACCGGCGACCGGGAGGGCCCGCTGCCAGACTGGCTGCTGGCCCGTCCCGAGGCGCTGGGCGCCGGAGAGGTGACCGTGTCGGCGGTGGTCTCGGACGCGGCCCCCCGGCAACGCAGCTTGCCCCCGATCCTGCGGGCGCCCGTGCTGGAGGGCCGCCTGGTATCGGCCCTGGTGCGGCAGGAGCGCGCCCGGCTGGACCGCTGCGTGAGCCGCCGTCCGGCGGGATCACCCCTGGGCAGAAGGCCGCTATAACCTGCATCTTGAGGCATTGGACGAGGGTCGGGTGGGGCTGTCGGTGGGTGGCCCCGACCCCGGCGTGGCAGCCGCCCTCCAGGCCTGCCTGCTGCCCTGGAGCCGCCTGTGGCGCCTGCCGCCGGGGGCCAGGGGGCAGGCCAGCACCGCCTTGGTCCTGGCGGGGCCCTGAACCGGTGCGGTCGCCACAGGGCAGGCCCCGACGCGATAGCTTGCCCGCGCACCCGACCCGAGGACTCCGATGCGCCGCCTACCCCCGCGCGGGACCGCCTTCGTCCTGCTCCTGCTGCCCGGCCCTGGCCTGCGGTGGGTCTGCCGCCCCCGAAGCGCCCACCCTCGCCCCTGCCCCGGGTCCCGCCGCCGCCGCCCCCACAGCAGCCGCTCCCGCTGCGCGCGCCGGCCAGACGGATGTGGCCGGGCTCAAGACCGCGGTGGAGGCGGGCGCCGTGGTGGTGGACGTGCGCACGCCGCAGGAATTCGCCGAAGGCCATGTGCCCGGCGCCCTCAACATCCCCGTCGACGAGATCGGCGGCCGCCTTGCCGAACTCGAGGCCCACCGCGGCGGCGACCTCTACCTGATCTGCGCCGTCGGCGGCCGCAGCGCCCGGGCCACGGCCCTGCTGTCCGAGGCTGGCTTTGCCCACCCCATCAACGTGGATGGGGGCACCCGAGCCTGGCTCGCGGCCGGCTACCCTGTCGAGTAGGCCCTTGAAGCGTCTGCGTGTGCTCCGGAGAGGGGCTGGTTTCGGCCTCCTCTTCCTGCTGGCCTTCTCCCTCACCCTTGCGGTGGTGGTGCGGCCACGCGTGCAGGAGATTCGCGCAGAGACGGCGATCATGGCCGAGCGCCACCTGGCCTATCGGGTGGACCACCCGGGGTGGAGCTTTCCGGCCAGGGTCTGGTCGGCTCCCGCCGAGCTGGATCAGCCCACCGCGCGGCTGGTCGAACAGGCCCGTGCCCGGAACTACAACCGGGTCTGTCCGGTGGCCAAGCCCGGCGACTTCTGCGACAAGACCGGCGATGTCATCCCCCGGGGCGGGCCCTTTCTGGAGGGCCCCCAGCCCCCGGGACGGGAGGGCTGGACCCGGCCCCTGGCCCTCGAGCCCGTGCTGGTGGGCTGGTTGATCGGCGACAACGCCGAGATCCGCGAGCACCTGCCCCTGGAACGTGCCCCCAAGCACCTGATCAACGCCATCCTCGCAGCCGAAGACGACGCTTATTACCAGCACTTTGGCGTGAACCTGCGCGGGGTCGCCCGGGCGGCCTGGGCCAACTACCAGGGCGTCGGCGTGCAGCAGGGCGCCAGCACCATCACCATGCAGGTGGTGCGCAACCTCAGCCAGCGCAAGGACCGCACCTTGCAGCGCAAGGTCTTCGAAGCCGTCGCGGCGGTGGCGCTCGATCACGACCTGGGCAAGGACGCCGTCCTCCAGATCTACCTGGACGCGCCCTATCTGGGCCAGTGGGGCTCCTTCTCGATCTGCGGATTCGAGGCTGCCGCCCGCTTCTATTATGGGGTGGGCGCCGCCGACCTCGACCTCGCCCAGGCCGCCACCCTGGCCAGCATCTTGCCGGCCCCGGGCCGCTTCTCGCCGGATCGCCACCCCGATGCCGCCCGGGAGCGCCGCGACCGCACCCTCAAGCGCATGGTGGAGCTGGGCATGCTGGGCCCGGCAGAGGCCGCCGAGGCCATGAACCAGCCGGCGCAAGCCAGCCAGAATGGTCTGCCAGAGCCCATTCACCCCGCCTACTTCCAGGCCACCCGCGCCTGGTTGGAGGAGGCCCTGCCCCGCGAGGCCCTTTATGGGTCGGGCCTGCAGGTGCACACGGCGCTGGACCTGGTGGCCCAGGCCCGCACCGAGACCCTGCTGCCCAAAGAGGCCCTCTACCTGCAGCGGGTGGCCGGTCAGGGCGGCAAGGCGCCCCTGGAGGTGGCCGGCGCCTTGCTGGATGTGAAGACGGGCCTGCTGGTCGCCACCTATGGCGGCACCCAAGAACTACCGACGGATTTCAACCGGGCCACCCAGGCGCGGCGGCAGGCGGGCTCCTCTATCAAGCCCGTCGTCTACTCCATGCTGCTCAACCAGACCGATGAGAGCGGGGCGCTGCGCTACCAGAGCAACTCGACGGTGCGCAATTCGCCGCGGGTCTTCCCAGATACGGATGGCTGGAGCCCCCGCAATGTGGGCGGCGACTACAGCGCCACCACCACCCTGGCCCAGGGTCTGGCCTGGAGCCAGAATGTGGCCGCAGCCAGCGCTTTGGAGCTGGCCGGCGGCCCCACGGCCTTCAAGGCCTATGCCGCCACCCTGGGCTTTGACACCACCAGCTGGCGCGACGAGATGGGCCTGTCCCTGGGCACCGGTGAGGTGACCCCCCTGGAGATGGCCCGCTTCGTGGCCACCGTGCTGGATGGTGGCCGGCTGGCCTCGGGGCGCCCGGTCGTGCAGGCCACCGACGCCGCCGGCACCTTGCGGGTGCCCGCCTATGCGCCCCGGGCCCAGGTCATCGACGCCCGCGCCGCCGCCCTCACCCGCTCCATGATGCGCCTGGTCATCGAATATGGCACCGGGGGCGCCAGCCGCGGCGCCAGCGGCAAGCCCGGCTACAACGGGCCCGCCGTGGGCAAGACAGGCACCACCGACTCAGAGAAGGACCTGTGGTTCGTGGGCGGCACCGGGGACTACGCTTCGGCCATGTGGTTGGGCTACGACCAGCCCAAGCGCATCGGCGCCTCGGCCAGCGATCTCGCCGCCCCCCTGTGGGGCTGGTGGATGCACGCCGTGCACCAGGGCATGCCCCCCAAAGAGCTGCCCGGCCTGCCCACCACCGGGCGCTCGGTCTGCACCCAGAGCGGCCTTCGGGGCAATGGCAGCTGCCGCGGCATCGGCGCGCCCTTCTTGGACAGCGACAGCTACCCCAAGGGGGTCTGCAGCATCCAGCATCCGCCCCCCGACCCGGAACAAGAGAAATACGAGGGCTTGTGGAAGCGCATGGCGCGGGAGGCCGAAGAGAAGGCCGCAGCTCAAGGCGCGACCGAGGCCGCACCCTGAGCTTCGCGTGGTCGGGCACAGCCGGGTAGGAGAGCGCAGGAGGCCGCATGCTTGACCGGCGTCTGGGGCAGAGCTCCCTGCAGATTCCCCCCGTGGTCTTCGGGGCCTGGGCCATCGGCGGAGGCGACTGGTCGTTTGCCTGGGGCCCGCAAGACGACACCGAGAGCGTGGCGGCGATCCACGCCAGCATCGACGCGGGGGTGGCCAGCTTCGACACCGCGCCCATCTACGGCTTCGGCCACTCCGAGCAGGTGTTGGGGCGGGCGCTGGCCGGCCGCACCGGACGGGGTGCAGGTCTTCACCAAGGTGGGCCTGCGCTGGGACGACGACCGCGGCAGCCCCTTCTTCCAGACGGCGGGCCCAGACGGCAAGCCCGTCCAAGTCTACCGGATTTGCGCCCTGACTCCATTCGCACCGAGTTGAGGCAGCCTGGGCCGCCTGGGCCGGCCGGTCATCGACCTGCTGCAGATCCACGCCGGACCAGCACTGGTGGAGAGCCTGGGGCCATGGCCCGCCTGGTGAGGAGGGCAAGGTGCGGGCCATCGGGGTCAGCAATTTCGATGTGGAGGGCCTGCGCCGCAGCTCGCGCCTCCCTGGCCGACCGGGGCCTGCCCTGGCCAGCGACCAGCCCCGCTATTCGCTGATGGACCGGCGCATCGAAGCCGAAGTGCTGCCCTGGCTGCGCCAGAACAGGTGGGCTGCCTGGTCTACTCCCCTGGAGCAGGGCCTGCTGACCGGAAAAGTAGGCCTGGAGAGGGTGTTTTTAGGGGGATGGCCGCGCGGTGCACCCGGCCTTTCAGCCCGCCTTTCGCGCCGCGGTGCTGGAACGGCTGTCCCAGCTTGGCGACCTCGCTGAGGCCAAGGGCGCCAGCTTCGGCCAGCTTCGCCTTGGCCTGGTGCCTGCACCAGCCGGGCGTCAGCGCCGTGCTCGTCGGCGCCAGAACGGCTGGGCAAGCTGCTGAGAATGCGCGCGCTGCGCACATTGTCATGGATCTCGACGAGATCGCCCGCATCCGCGACCTCTTCGCGGATCGCCTGCTCCGGGCCTGTAGCGGCCCGCCGGCTCAGCCTCCCTGGTCTTCGAGCAGGATGGTGCCCACCGCCGCGATTGCGGCGAAGGCCACGGCCGCGACGGCGCCGGAGATGTCGATGATTCCAACCACCAGGCAGCCGATGGCGAGCAGCACCCGCCGACCGATGCGCTGGGCAGGCGCGGCGCGGAAGCTGGGCAAAGAAGGAGGCAGGCATGGAGACTCCAAGAGGGGACCGGCGGGGGCTCCGGGTGGCCCCGCGGGCTTCGGGTGGGGCCCGGACAGGCCGCGGTGGCGTGTATGTCTCGGTGTACGGCACGCGCAGGCCCGACATGAGCCGACAGTGCCAGAAATCGCCGTGCTACCGTGCCGCCGTGCTGCTCTTGTGGACGCTTCTGCTGGCGACGGCCTGTACCGGCTCCGGGCCGGGCTCCGGGCCTGTTTTGACCGGACAGACCGAAGAAGGCCGGGCCAAGGCGGCGACACCGGCCGGCACCCCCTGTACCGACGCCGATGGCGATGGTTTTGCCGACGCCTGGACCTGTCCGGGCCTGCCCCCGGAGATGGCCGACTGCGCCGACCAGGACCCCGCGGTGGGCCCCGATACCGAGCGCTGTGCCGGCGGGCCCCTTTCGCATGGGCGGCCGACCGGGTGAGGCCGGCCGCGACGAGCTGCCGATGCACGAGGTCCAGCTCTCGGCCTACTGCTTGGACCGCTTCGAGCTGGCGGCGGGGCCCTATGCCGCCTGGCTGGCCGCCCAGGGTCGGGTGCGAGGGGCCCGACGCCGCCAACCCCGACGCCGCCGGTCGGGTGAGTGGATCCCAGCGCCCGGCCGAGGGCCTCACCCGCCAGGAGGCCGCCGACTGGTGCGCCTCCACGTGGCCAGCGGCTGCCCACCGAGGCCCAGTGGGAGAAGGCCGCCCGAGGTGGCTGCGGGGCAGCAGATCCGGCGCGCTGCGACGCCCAGGACGAGCGCGCCTACCCCTGGGGCCAGCAGGCGCCGAGCTGTGCCCGGGCCAACCACCGGGTGACCGCCCCCGGGGTCCCCAGCCCACCTGCGCCGAAGGCAGCCTGCCGGTGGCGGCCCTGCCCGATGGGGAGGGGCCCTATGGCCACCGCAACCTCGCGGGCAATGTGTGGGAGTGGACGGCCGATCGCTACCACCCCGCCGTCTATGGGCTGGGTCCGCGCACCGACCCCACCGGTCCGAGTTCCGGCGGTGTTTACACCATGAGAGGCGGCTCATGGAGCACGTTCTCAACGAATATGCGCTCTCGAACCGCATGAGCGACCAGGTGATGGGGTCCGCGGTGGGCGTGCGCTGCGCCCGCAGCTTCAGCACCGGGCAGCCCGACCCCACGCCGGCGCTCGCCTGGGTCACCCTGTCGGGGCGGGTGGACCGGGAGGACGGCGCCCCCTCGTGGGCCGCGCCCTCTATGTGACCGCCTTTGACCTCGCGGACCTGGATCCCCGCACCGGGCGTTTGCGCCCGGGGCCTCCGGTGGCGGAACGCCGCTTTCACCGGCCTCGGCCCGCAGCCAGGACTTCGAGCTGGCGGTGCCGCCGGCGGCCTCTACCGCCTGTCGGCCCGCCTTGGACGCCGGCAATGGCCAGGGGCCGGCCCCCAGCGGCAGCGGCGGCATGGGTGAGCTGGCCGAGCCGGTGCGCGCCGAGGGAGCCCGGTGGGGGGGCTCGTCCTGCACCTGCGCCCGGCCCCCAGCCCTGGCCCCCCGCCATGAGGCTGAAGGAGGCCTTGGCCCGCCTGCTGCCCTGGCTGGGCATCGCCCTGCTGATCACCGCGCCAGGCTCATTGTCGCCGGTCGATCGCCTGCTGGGTGACCCCCGCATCGACGTCTGGAACCACGCCTGGGGCTTTCACTGGGTGGCGGACAGCCTGGCCTCGGGGCGGCTGCCCTGGTGGACCGACCAGATTGGCGCGCCGGTGGGCGGCGTGCTGTGGTTCATCGACCTGTGGGGGGCCCTGTGGGCCACACCCCTCACCCTGCTCTTTGGGCCTGCGGTGGGCTATAACGCCGCCCTGGTGGCCCGGGTCGCCCTCGCGGGCCTGGGCGGGCAGCTGTTGAGCGAGGAGCTGGGTGCCCGGGGGCCGCCGGGCTGGTTGGGGGGCCTGGCCTGCGCCAGCGCGCCCTTTCTGTTGGCCGAGCTGCGCAACGGCATCTCCGAGGTGACCGCGGTGGGCGCCGTGGCCTTCGCCCTGTGGGCCACCGCGCGGGCCCTGCGCAAGAATGGGCTCATTGACTTCATTCTGGCGGGGTCTTGTGGGGGCGCGGCGACGGCTGCCAGCTTCTACTATGGGCTGGTGGTGGTCCTGCTCGGCGGGCTCTGGCTGCTGGGCGGCCTGGTGCAAGGCTGGCGCAGCGGCAGGCTCTCGGCCGCGGGCCTGGGCCGGCGGCTGCTTGCGGTCGCCTGGCGGGCGGCCCCCGGCCTGCCCCCTGGCTGCTCTTCCGGGCCTCCCTGGCCCACCCCCAGGCCCTGGTGCGTCGGCCGGCCGGCCTCGACCTGGCCCTGCTGGAGCACAACGCCGTCGATCCCCAGGTCTACCTGCGTCCCGGGGCCTTCCAGTCGGTGGACCTGGCGGCCCGCTTCGGCGAGCCCTTCGTGCACACGGGCTACCTGCGCCTGTCGGTGGTCGCGCTGGCCATCGTCGGGCTGGTGGCGGCCGCGCCCGCACTTCGGGGGCGGCTTCGGGCGGCGGGGCGCCCTGGCGGCCCTGTCGCTGGTGATGGGCCTGGGCAGCGCCCTGTGGTTCGATGGCGCCTGGGTGGCGCCAGGGGGCTGGCGCCTCAGCCTGCCCTTTGGTTGGCTGCGGCTGCTGCTGCCCCAGGTGGCCATCACCCACCCGCTGCGCCTGTCGGTGGGGGCCCAGGTGCTGCTGCCGGCCCTGGCGGCGGCCGGGGTGGCCCCCCTCGCGGCCCGCCTGGGGCAGCCGGTGGGGCGTCTCTGTGGCCTGTTGGCCCTCGGGATGCTGGGGGAGGGGCTCTTTGGCAGCGCCGTCCGCTGGCCCATTGTCACCAGTTCGGCCGAGATCCCCGCCTACTACGCCGATCTGCCGCCGGGCATGGTGCTGGATCTGCCGGTGGAGGCCGGCACCGGCATGCAGACCAGCGCCTGGTTCTGGTACCAGACCGGCCATGGCCGACCCCTGCCCTGGACCCCGGACGTGCGCCTGGGATCCGCCCGAGATGAAGCGCTGATGCGCATTCTCGGGCCGACGCGTCCCGGCGGTGGCCCCGTGCTGGAGGCGCCGCACCCCTTGGACGCCGCCGCCATCGCCCACCTGCGGACCCACTACGGCGCCATCGTGTTGCACGGCGAGCTGGCGGCCTCGGTGGGCCTGGATGGGGCCTATGCGGCCGCCTTCACCGCGGCTTTCGGCCCCCCCGAGCTGCGGGGTGCCGACCGCATCTGGCGCCTCTCGCCGCCTTAGAAGCGCTCCGCCGAGACCCGCTCGCCCGTGGCCAGGGCCGCCGCGACCACCGCGGCCCGCCAGGGCCAGCCGGGCCTCGATCAGGTCCTTGTTGGCCTTGGCCACCGCCTCCTCGCGCTTGACCACCCGGAAGAGGTCGCTGGCGCCCAAGGCAAAGGCGCGGCGCTCCAGCTCGGCCACCTCCTCTGCCCGCGCCGCTGCGGCCGCCGCCTGCTCCCAGCGCACGCGGGCGCCGGCCGCAGCGGCCCAGGCCTGGCCCACCTCGGCAGAGACCCCATCGGCGATGCCCCGGCGCTCTTCGGTGATGCAGGGCGGCGGCCTGGGCCGCGGAGACGGACCCGCGCCCCTTGCGCAAGAACAGGGGCAGCTTGAGGTCCACGCCGGCCATCTGTTCGACCGGCAGGTTGCCGTCGGCGGACAGGTCGCGGGCCAGCTCCCCCCGCAGGTCGAGCTGGGGCAGCAGCAGGCTGCGGGCGCGCTGCAGCTCGACCTCGGCCGCCCGCAGCAAGGCGTCGGCGGCCGCAAGATCCGGGTGACGCTGGGCCGCCTGGACCTGGGCGGCCTGCAGCTCGCCCAGGTCGGGGGGCAGATCGGAGCGGGGCGGCGGCAGGCGGCCGGGGTCGGGGCGTTGGGGTTGAAAGTCCGCGTCGCGGAACCACAAGGACAGGCCCAGGGCCGCCACCTCCAGGTCTTGCCGGGCCTGTGCGGCCTCGCCCAGGCGCTCGGCCAGGGCCCGCTCGTTGTCCAACAGGTGGATGCGGGCCAGGGCGCCCTCGTCCACCTGCCGGGTGAGGGCCTGCTGGCGGCTTTGGGCCAGCTCCACCAGGGATTCGGCCAGGCGCAGCTTCTCGCCTGATGCCACCCACTTGGCCCAAGAGAGCGCGGCCTTGCCGGCGATCTCGACCTCGGCCTGGCGGGCCTTGGCGCGGGCGCCTTCGGCCTCGGTCTCGGCCACCAGGCGGGCGGCGCGTTCGGGGCTCATGCCCAGGTCTTGGAGCAGGGGTAGGGTGGCGGACAGCCGCAGCTCTCCGAGGTCGGCAGTGGCATATTCGCCGTAGTAGTCGGGGATCTTGCCCACCCCCATGCGGTGGCCCACGCTCAGCTCGGGGCCGAAGGGTAGGGCCAGGCTCAAGGCCTCATCCGTCACGGTCCAGGCGTAGGTGTCCTGGTCCTCCACCGTGGCCTTGGCGGTCAGGGTGGGGTCGAAGCTGCCGCGAGAAGCCAGGAGCTTGGCCTCTTTTTCCTGAATGGACCACCGCGCGGCTGCCAGCTTGGGGATGCGGGCGTCCACGGCCTCCAGCACCTCGGCCGCCGACAAGGGCGTCTCGGCCTGGGCCGCGCCGGACAGGCCCAGGGCCAGCACCAGCCCGGCCCAGCTTCGCGCCGCCCTCATGGCTGCAGGTCCTTGGACGCCCGGGGCTTCTTCTGGTTCGCGGGCACCCCGGCCCCGTCCTTGTCGGTGGGCGGCAGGGCCGGGAAGCCGTTGATCTGCCGCCACAGCTCGTAGCCCAGGCGCACCCGCCCCAGCATGACCCAGCCCCGGGCGCGTACGCCCTGGCGCAGCTGGGCTTCAGGGGGCCAGGGTCCGGAGTTGGCATCCGGCACCACCACCACGCGGAAGCCGCCCTTGCCGTTGTCGGTGGCATCCACAAAGGCCACCCGGCCGCCAAAGGTGCCGCGGCCCAGGTCGGGCCAGCCCGAGAACTGGATGGCGGGCCAGCCTTCAAAGACCAGGCGCACCTGCTCGCCGGGGCTCACCAGTGGCAGATCGTTGCCGTCGATGGTCAGGGCCACCGCCCGGGCGGCGGTGTCTGGCACCAGGGTGACCAGGGGGTCGCCCTCTTTGACCTGGGCGCCGCCGGGGCCGCCGTGCACCCGCAGCACCACGCCGGCGCGGGGGGCCAGCACCAGCTGACGGGCCTGGCGGGCCTGCTTGGTCTCGACCTCGAGCGCCTTGGCGGCATAGTCGGCGACCGAGGCCCGCGCGGCCTGCAGCTCCTCCTCCACCTTGGCGACCTTGCTGGCGCCGGCCTGGGCGGCCTTGTCCTGGGCCTGCAGCGCGCCGGCGATGGCGGCTTGTCGGGCGTTGACTGCGGCTTCGGCCTTGGCCGCGCTGGCCCGCGCGACCTCCAGATCGCGGGTGGAGGCGATTCCCTCCGACGCCAGGGTGTGGATCCGGTCGAGGTTGCGGCGGGCGGCGTCCAGCTCGGCCTCTTCGCCCACCAGCTTCTGCCGGTGTTCCAGGACCTTCTGGCCATACTCCGCCACCGACAGCTGCTGGGCGAGCACCTCGGCCGCCCGGCGCAGCTCGGTGGCGGCCACCTTGGCCTGGGCGGCGTCGCGCTGCTCGGCCACGCGGTCGGCCTGGGCGTCCAGTCGGGCGCTGAAATCGGCGTCGTTGTCCCGCAGCTCGGCCAGGGGTTGGCCGGCCTCCACCACGTCGCCTTCGCTCACCCGCCAGGCCACGATCACGCCCTTGATGGGCGCGTCCACCACCTGCTGGCGGTCTTCGGGGGCAAAGGCGATCAGCTCGCCGTCGCCGGGAGCAGTCTGCTGCCAGGGCAACAGCACCAGGCCAAAGAGCAGTCCCAAGGCACCCAACAGCAGGGCGCGGGCGACCCGGCTGACCGCCGCCGGGGTGCGCACCCGGGACAGGGCCTGGCGCGGCGGCCGGCGGGGGGTGGAGCGGAGGGGCTCAAGCATGGCTGGGCTCGGCGCGGAGGTCGAAGCGGTCGGGGAGCAGGGCGGCGACCTCTGGATCTCGGGTGAGGAGAATGAAGGTCCATGGCGCATTCTCATCAAGAAGCAGGGGCAGGAGCTGCTGCCGGTCCCGGTGCGAGAGGGGGTCGAAGGTGGCGTTGAGCACCAGCAGCCGCGGGGCGCCGGCCATCGCCCGGGCCAGGGCCAGGCGAATGACCTGGGGGCTGGAGAGGGGGGCGCCGGTGGGGCCCAACCGCGTGTCCAGGCCCGCGGGCAGCGCGCGCAGGGCCGGCCCCAGGCCAACCGCTTCTAGCACCTGCCAGACCCGGTCCGCGCTCAGGCCCGGCCGCCCCATGGCCACATTGTCCAGAACGCTGGCGTAGAGCACGTCGGGACCCCCGGCCAGCGCCGAGTCGCCGTGCAAGGCGTCGGGGTGCCAGGCCCGGCTGTCCAGCCCGTCGCGCAGCAGGGCGCCCCGGTCAGGGTCGCGCACCCCCACCAGCACCTCCCCCAGCAGGCTGCTGTGGGTGTGGCCCGACAGCAGCAGGGCCGTTCGGCTGCCCGGGGTCAGCTCCAAGTCCAGGGTGGGCAGGTCCTGCCCGTCCAGCCCCAACCCCTCGAAGCGCACGGCGGCGGGCCCGGTGGCCGCGCGACGGATGCCCACCGGCGCCTCGCAGGGCAGGTCCACCAGGTCGCCGAGCTTGTCGATGCCGGCCAGCAGGTCGTACCAGGCGTCCAGCTTGCCCACGAATTTGGCGAAGCCCGACAGCATCGAGGCCACCACGAATTCCGCCGCGACCAGCTGGCCAAGGGTCAAGGCGCCGTCCAGCACCAGCCAACCGCAGAGCAGCAGCAGGCCCGCGCTGGCCAGCACCTGCACCGCCAGGGCGCCAGCATACTGCCGCAAGAAGATCTTGAAGTGGGCCGCACGGCGGCTCAGCCAGCTGTCCAGCAGGGCGTCGGTCTCTTCGACCGCCAGCCGCTCTGCCCCACCCAGGCGAAAGGCCACCGGGTGGCGGGCGATCTCCTCGATCCAGCCCGCCACCGCATACTTGGCCTTGCTCTCGTAGATGGCCGTCTTGGTGCCCCCGCGACCCAGGGCGAAGAGCACCCCCAGAAAGGCCAGCAGCACCAGCAGATCGTAGGCCATCAAGATGGGGTGGTAGGCAGCCAGCAGCAGCATGCCCACGCCCGCCTGCAAGGCTGCGGCCACGCCATCCACCATCAGCGTGCTGGTGGCCTTCTGCACGGTGATGGCGTCAAAGATGCGGTTGACCAGCTCGGGCCCCGACCGCCCGTCCATGGCGGGCACCCGCAAGCGGCTGAAGCGCGCCGCCACATCGCTGGCGATGCGGATGAAGATGCGCCGCTCCACCATCTCCACCGCGACGCGTTGCAAGCCGCGCAAGGTGGCCGCCAGCGCCAGGCAGATCAGCAGACCCGTGGCCAGGGCCACCACCGGCTGGATGAGGGCGCCAAAGGCCAGCCAGTTGATCAGCACCTGGATGACCAGGGGGGTGGCAAGGCTCAGAATACCGACTGCAACCGCATATAGGACGATGCCGCCCAGATCCGTGCCCTCGGATCGCAGCAGGCCCCGCAGCCGGGCGTGGGGGCTGATGCGCTCTGCGCCCGGGGGCGTGGACAAGGGCGAGCCCGGCAGAGCGGCCTCGACGATGGCCCAGCGTTGGGGGCCGCGCGCCTCGGCCTGGGCGGGCGCCAGGGGCACCCAGGTCGGGTCTTCGACGCCGGGGATCTCCTGCACCCGGATCTGCCCGCGCCGGATCCCGGTCAGCACGGACCAGGCTTGGGTGCTGCGCCGCACCGCCGGCCGCCAGGGCCGGGCCTGCTGCTGCAGCTCCAGCAGCTCGGCCTCGATCCAGCCCACCCGCAGGCCCACCGCGCCCGCGGCGTCTTCCAGGCTGCGTTCCCATTCGGAGGGTGTGGCCAACGCCTGTTCGGCTGCGGCGCGGGTGGCGCGCAGGTCCACGCTGCTGCCACAGGCAGCCCCAAGCAGCCGCAGCAGGGCGGCCAGCTCATCCACCGGCTCGGGCTGGGCCGGTCGGGGGGTCGGGACGGGATCGGTCATGTCAGCTCCGGAGTCCCTTCATGCCCCGTTCACTAACACATGACAAGAACTTCATGTATCTTATAACCAGATTCATGATACAAGACGTTGGAAGGAGGACGGATGTCCGACGCTGCCTGGACCTTCCTCACCAACCACGCCCATGTCCTGGTCTGCATCGCGCAAGATCCGGACGCGCGCCTGCGCGATCTGGCCGAATCCGTCGGCATCACGGAACGCGCGGTGCACCGCATCGTGCGCGATCTCAGCGAAGAGGGCTATGTCGAGGTCCGGCGCGAGGGCCGCCGCAACCACTACCAGGTGGTGGCCAGCCTGCACCTCCGACATCCCGTCGAGGCCAGCAGCACGGTTGCCATGCTGCTGGCCTTGGGGGGACCAGGGGCCAAGGCCCCAGACTGAGAGCGCCCGGGCGGGCTCAGCCCTTGTCGGGTGCGGGGAACTTGGGACCGGCCTCGGGCAGCGCGGGTCGGGCGATATAGCCCGCGTCGGCTTCGCCGGTGAGGCTGTCGAGGAAGGCGATGATCTGCTTGACCTGCGGGTCAGTCAGGTCGCGGCCCAGCTGGTGGCTGCCCATGAGCTTCACCGCGTCGTCCAAGCTGCCGATGCTGCCATCGTGGAAGTAGGGGCCCGTCTTGGTGATGTTGCGCAGGCTGGGCACCTTGAAGACCATCTTGTCGGCTTCGCTCTGGGTGACCTCGAAGCGGCCCAGGTCGGCGGTCTCATAGGGCTTGACCAGGCCCAGCTTGAAGTAGGCGCCACCCCCGATGCCCACGCCATTGTGGCAGGTGGTGCAGCCGACCTCCATGAAGGTCTGCAGACCCTCCATCTGCTGGGTGGACAGGGCGGTGCTGTCGCCGGCGAGGAAGCGGTCGAAGGGGGAGGGGGTGAGCAGGCCGCGCTCGAAGGCGCCGATGGCCACGCCGAAGTTGTTGAAGGTCACCGGGTCGGCCTCACCCGGGAAGGCGGCCTTGAAGGCGTCGACATAGGCCGGCACCGCATTGAGCTTGGCGACGACGTCGGCTTCGGTGCCCATGGCCATCTCGATGGGGTTCATGACCGGGCCGAGGGCCTGGGCTTCGACATCGGCGGCCCGGCCATCCCAGAACTGCGCGATGTGCAGGGCGGCGTTGAAGACGGTGGGGCTGTTGCGGCCGCCGCGCTGGCCCTTGTGGCCGGGGCTGGTGGGTTCGCCGTCCACGCCGAAGCGGTCGAGCTGGTGACAGCTGTTGCAGGACAGCTCCTGGTTCAGCGAGATGCGCTCGTCGTAGTAGAGCTGCCGGCCGAGGTCGATGCGGGCCTGGTCACGCGGCTCCTCGCCCCGGGGCACATAGTCGGGCAGGGGCTTGAAGACGCCCCGGGCCCGCTCGGCCAGGGCCGGCGCATCGATGCCCGGCGGCTTCTCGGCGGGGGGCGGCGTCGGCGTCGGCGTGGCGGCCGGCTTGCTGCTGTCGTCGCAGGCGACCGACAGGCTGAGGGTGAGCATAGCGAGGCGGGCAAGGGTGCGGATCATGGGGAACTCCGGGGCAGTGTGCAATCTATGGGGGCCGCAGTCGGCGATCAACCGATGCCGACGGCCTTGGGCCAGAAGGGGCAAAGAAGCCGCGGCCTCGGGCGAAGCAGCCCGCGGCTTGCCCCGTCGCGACGATCTGCTGCTCCACCCCGTGCGGGCGCACGCCCGCGCCCGGTCAGGCCCGACCACGACCTCCCGCCGGCAAGATAGAGGCCTCCCGCGCGCCGCTGCCTCCAGGAGCGCGACGAGGAGGACCCCACCCTGTCCGATCTGCCCGATATTGCCGGCTTTGCCCTGGTCGGGCCCCTGGCGCGGGGCCCCCTGTCGCGGCTGTGGCGGGCGCGGCATGGGGCCACCGGCCGGGTGGTGGCGCTGCGGATCCTGACCGGCCGATCCTCGCGAGAACAGACCTTTATCGAGGCCTTTGCAGAGACGCAGCGCCGGGTTGCCGCCATCGATCACCCCCGCATCCTGCCCGTCCTGGCCTTTGGCTGCTTGCCGCCCTCGCCGGCCTGGGCGCAGCTGGGGCTGAGCGAGGGGCAGCCCTGGTCCGCCGCCCCCCTGGCCCATGGCGGCTCCTTGCTCAGCCTGGAAGAGGCGGGCGCGGGGGAGGACGAGCAGACGGGCCTCGCCCTGCGCTGGGCCGGCCTGTTGCCGCTGCTGCTCGCCTTGCTCGAAGGCCTCGCCGAAGCCCACGCCCATGGCCTGCTGCACCTCGACCTGCGGCCGGGCAGCGTGCTCTTCGGCGCCAGCACCGAGGCGGGGCCCCCGCAGCGCGGGCGCTCGCCGGACCGCCTCAGCCTGGGGGGCTTCTCGGTGGCCCGGGCCCATGCAGGCCAGGCTGCCGCAGCCCCCATGGCCATCCTGGCGGGCACACCGGGCCGCGTACCGCCCGAGCAGGTGGATGGCGACTGGCGCCGCTTCGGGCCCTGGACCGACCTCTACGCCCTTGGCGTCCTGGCCTGGGAGCTGATCACCGGCGGGCTCCCATTCGGTGAGGGCAACCGACGGTCCATCCTCTACAACCAGCTCCAGCGGGGGCCCGCGCCCTTTGAACCCCGGCTGGCGGTTCCCGGGACCTGGAGGGCCTGGCTGCGGGTGCTGCTGGCGGCCGATCCCAGCCGCCGCTTCGCCACCGCCGCCGACGCCGCCCGCGCCTTGCGGGCCCTGGGGCCGGCCGAGCACCCGCAGGCCGCGGTGCCGCTGGACACCCCCACCCTGCGCATGGACGAGGATCGGCTGGAGCGCGCCCTCACCGGACGGCCCCAGCCCGACGACTCCGCCCCTGGTGCCCGCTCCGGTGCCCCTGCGCCGATGGTCGCCCGAAGACGCCGCCGTGGCCCGCGCCGCTGGCGGCCTTGCGGGCGCGCGGCCCGCTGCTCGACCCGGCCCGCCAGGCGCGCTTGTGGTCCCGCCTGCGGGCGGTCCACCGCAGCGGCCACAGCCGCATCCTGCACCTGCAAGGCCCCGATCGGCAGACGCGGGCGCTGTGCACCTGATGATCTGAGGAGACCCGGCGCCAGGGCCTCTGCCTGGCCACCTGCACGCCCGCTGTGGCCGGGTCCGGCCGACCGCCGGGGTGGGCCCGCCCTGGCGCGGGCCTTTGAGCGGTGTCCCTGCCGCGGAGGAGCGCGCCGCCTGGCTGAGCGTCGGCTGGCGGCGGGGGCTGGCCGAGCCCTGGCTGGTGGCCGGTCTGGCCGAGGAGATCGGCGCGGCCCCCGACGCTTCCGGGCGCAGCCCCGGCCTGGAGGCCCTCGCCTTTCGGGCGCTGGGCGCCTTCACCCGCAGCCGGCCCGCCCTGCTGTGGATGGAGGATGCCGGGCAGGACCCCGAGGCCCTGGCCCTGGCCCAGCACCTGCTGTTGCGGCAGGAGGCCGACCCCATGCCCCTCCTGGTGCTGATCACCGGGCCCATGCCCCCCATCGCCGGGGTCGAAGCCGTGCCGCCAGACCTCGAAGATGGGGATCAGGCGCCCATCTTCGACGAGATCGACGGGGCAGCCCTGGCGCGTGCCCTGGGCGGCCGGGACAGCGAGATCCTGCGCTGTGCCGAGCAAGGCGCCGCCCTGGGCGAGCTGATTTGCGAGGAGGAGTGGCGGGAGCTGTGTGGGGCGGCGGTGCCGACCACGGCGGCCGCCCTGGTGGAGGCTGGCCTGGCCCGCGCGCTGCCCCTCGCCGAGGGGCCCGGCTGGACCTTCACCCAGCCCGGTTTGCGGGCCGCGCTGCTGCAGCACGCCACCCACCGCGGGCGCCGTGCAGCCCACCACCGCCGGGCCGCCGAGGCCCTGAGCGGGATCTCCGGCCCGATGCCGGGCGCCTGCAAGACATCGCCTGGCACAGGCTGATGGCCGGGGACGCGGGGGCGGCCTGGACCGCGCCAGGCTGCCGCCCGCTCTGGCAGGCCCGGGGCGGCCCCGGCGGGCGCGGATGCCGTGCGCCCTGGCCAGCGAGGCCCTGGCCCAGCGGGCGCCCTGCATGGGCCGCCGGGTGGGGAGCTGCGCCTGCTCGAAGCCGAGGCGGCGCTGGCCGTGGGCGATGGCGCGGGGCCCGACAGGCCCTCGCCCAGCTGTCGGATGGCGATACCCAGCGCTGGCCCGATCTCTCGGCCCAGGCTGCCTTGTTCGGCCGGCGAGGCGGCCATCACCCTGGGCGAGGCGCCCCAGGCTACCAGGACCTGGGCCTGCACCGCACCCTGGCCCACAGCACGGCGCCCGCCCCATCTTCGCCCGGGCCAGCCTGTCCATGGCGGCCGAGCAGCTGCAGGGCCAGGCCACCGCCGCCATCCGCTGCTGCGCGAGGTCCTCGCCTTGCCCCATCAGGACGCCGATCCCGGCCTGCCGGTGCAGCGCCTGACACCTGGCGGGGCCGCCGTGCCGCCAGGGACCAGAGGCCGGGGCCCAGCTGCGCCAGGCCCTGCGCGAGGCCGAGGCCCTTGAAGATCCCGCCCTGGTGGCCCATGCCCGGGTAGAGCAGGGCCGCGTGCACCGGCTTCGAGGCCGGCCCCTGAGGCCCGCCGCGTGCTGGAACAGGCGGTGGAGGCCGCGCGGTCGCAGAGGGCGCCCGAGCGTTGGCCGACGCCTGGTCCAGCTGGGGCGACCTTGGCGATGCCGGCCAGCTGGACGAGGCCGAACGCTGCTTGTCCCGGGCCCTCACCTGGTCCCAGACCGCCGGCCGCTCCATCACCCTGCCCTTGTTGCACAGCGGGCGGCTGCTCGCGGGTGCCGGGGCTGGATGCCGCGGCCGGGTGGAGGAGGCCCTCGACCGGGCCTTGCGCCGCGGAGAGCGCCTGTGGGTGGCCCCCTGCAAGGCCGCCCTGGTGCAGGTGGCCGCGGGCCTCGACGATTGGATGGTCTTCGACATCGGGCTGGATGAGCTGTCCCGCGAGCCCTGGGTGGGCGTCACCCAGCTCCACGAGCTGGTCGGTCCCCTCGAAGAGGCGGGCCGGCTGGCCGCCGAACGGGGCCACCTGGGCGGGCCGAGGCGGCCTGGCTGCTCCAAGCCCGCCCGTGGTCGATGCGCTAGGGACGAGGGCGCGGGCCCCAGCCTGCGCCGGCGGGCCTCGGGCCAGGAGGACGCCCGACCAGGAGGCCCCGCGCTGGAGCGAGCCCGAAGACTGAATCCCGAAGACTGAAGCCGGAAGGGGGAGCCCTTCAGCGCGGCCAGAGCAGCGCGGCCCCCAGGACCAGCAGGCTGCCATAGAGCAGGCGCTGGAAACGTGCCGCGGGAATGCGCTCTGCAAGCACATTCCCAAGCAGCGTCCCCATGGCGATGGCCGGCAGCCCGGTCAGCAGGGTGGCGGCCGTCTGGGCGGTCCACAGACCGGCAAGGCTGTGACCCAGCACCGCAAAGAGGGACATCGGCAAGAAGACCCCTTGAAAGGTGGCCCGGATGCGCGGCGGCTCCCAGCCGGTGCCCGCCGCCCAGACCACCAGGGGGGGGCCCGAGGTGCCCAACATGCCGCCCAGCAGGCCGCTGACCGCGCCAAAGACCGGGCGATGCGCAGGCCGGTCCAGACCCGGGCCGGCCCCCGCCGAAACAGGCCCTGCGCCCCCGCCAGCAGCACCGCCACCCCCAGGATCTGCAACAGGCGATCTCCGGGCAGCACCCGCAGGCCCAGCACGCCGAGGGGCATGCCCACCGCCGCGCGCCGGCCAGCAGCCGCGCGGCGGGCCAGTCGATGGCCTGCCGGTTGGACAGGCCCAGGGCCAGCCCCAGGATGACGCTGGTGGCGGCCGCCGCCGGCACCGCGATTCTTGGGCCCCACCAGCGCCGACAGCAGGGGGATGGCCACCAGCCCGTCCCCAAAGCCGAAGGTGGACCGCACGGTGCTGGCCAGCAGCATCACCGCAAAGATCAGGGCCAGGGTGAGGGGGTCGAGGCCGAACAGCAGGGGCCTCCTCGGCCGGTGGCGGGCCCTATCTCGCCCGCCGCGCTAGAGCCGGCCGGAGCACCATGGCCACCACCCGACTCGAACGCCTCGTCTCCACCCAGGCCGGCCTCAGCCGCAGCCAGGCCCGCCTGGTGATCCGCCGGGGCAGGGTGCGCGTGAATGAAGTCATAGAGCGCGATCCCGCGGCGGCGGTGGCCGATGGCGCCGCCCTCTTCCTGGACGATCGGGCCCTGGTCGCCCCCCCCACGCTGGCCCTCTTCCACAAGCCGGTCGGGGTGCAATGCACGGTGGGGGATCCCCAGGGGCGGACCAACCTGGAGGATGTGGCCGCCGAGCTGCTTGCTTTGGGCCTGCACCCGGTGGGGCGCCTGGATGCAGACACGTCGGGCCTGCTGCCCTTTTCGGCCGAGGGGGCCTGGACCCAGCACCTGCTGCACCCCCGCCATGGGGTGGAGAAGACCTACCGGGCGCGCGTGGAGGGTGCGCCGGGCCCCGACCTGGGCGCGCGGCTGGCGGCTGGGGTTTTGACCGCCCTGGGCACCCACAGCGCCCGGCTGGACCGCCTGCAAGGTGATCAGCTCGACCTGACGGTCACCGAAGGCAAGCACCGCATGGTGCGCCGCATGCTCGCCAATTGCGGCCACCCGGTGATCGACCTGCAGCGCCTGCGCTTTGGGGCCTTGGTGCTGGGCGACCTGCCGGCGGGGGCCTGGCGGGTGGCCAGCGCCCAAGAGCTCCTGTGGGCGACCGCCTTGCGGTAGCCTGCGCCCTCGCTTCGAGGCCCCGATGCCCCTGGTGCTCGCCCTGCTCTGCCTGCTCTGCCTGCTGCCCGGCGCCGCCTGGGCCCAGGAGCCCGTCGAGCTGCGCGTCTGGCATGCCTACCGGGGCGAGGAGCGCCTGGCCTTCGAGGCTGCCCTTGCCCGCTTCGACAACGAGCGCCCCGACCTCATCGTGGCCCCGCTCGCCCTGCCCTACGACAGCTTCTTCAACAAGCTCGAAGCCGCCGCCCCGCGGGGCAACGGGCCCGACCTCTTCGTCGCCGCCCACGAGCGGGTGGGGGCCTGGGCGCGATCGGGGCTGGTCCAGCCGGTGGGCGCCTTGCCCGATGGGCTGCACCCCCGCACCGTGGACGCGGTGGCCTTCGAGGGCCAGCGCTGGGGCGTGCCCCTGGCCTACAAGTGCCTGGCCCTCTTCAGCAACCGGGCCCTGGTGCCCGAGCCCCCGCGCAGCACCACCGCCCTCTTCGCGTTGACGCCCCCGCCAGGCGGCTTCCCCCTGGCCTACCAGTCCACCGAACCCTACTTCCACGCCCCCTGGATGCACGCCTTTGGGGGCGGGGTTTTTCAGGCCGGGGTGGTGGCCCTGGACCGGCCCGGCAACGCCGAGGCCCTGGACTTCGCCCGCAGCCTGCTGCTGCGCGGCCTGATCCCCGATGAGCCCACCGGCGCCCTGGTCACCCAGCTCTTCAACGAGGGGCTGGCTGCGACGGTCATCAACGGCCCCTGGTTTATCGGCGAGATCGACCCATCTGTTGATTTTGTCGTTTCGCCCTTGCCTTTTGTGGATGAGGCCGGCGCGGCGGCCGCGCCCTTCCTGACGGTGGAGGCGGCCTTTGTCTCGGCCTATGCGGCCCATCCCGACGCGGCGGCCGACCTCGCGGCCTTCCTGGCGGGCACCGATGTGGCCATCCAGCGGGCCATCGACGGGCGGCAGTCGGTGGCCACCCTGGCCGCCTATGACGACCCGCGGGTGGGCGCGGATCCCGTCATCGCCGCCTTCCGGGCCCAGCTCGACGCCACCGTGCCCATGCCCAACGAGCCGGCGATGGCCGCCACCTGGGAGCCCATGGCCCGCAACCTGCGGCGGGTGGTGCGGGGCAGCATCGACGGGGCCGCGGGCGCCCGGCTGGCCGCCCAGGAGCACGCCGTCGTCAGCCGTCCGCCGCCCGAGGCCGCCAACCCCTGGCCGCTGATCCTCTTGGCCGTTGTGGTGGGCCTGGGCGGTCTGGCCTGGTTCATAAAGGAGGGGCTGCGGCGAAAAAAGGAGCTGGTGGCCCACCGCTTCGCCTACCTCACGGTGCTTCCGGCGGCCCTGGCCATGGGCCTGCTGGTGATGGTGCCCTTCGTGGTGGGTGCTGCCGTCAGCCTCTTCACCCACCACGAGGGCCAGTTCACCTTTGTGGGGCTGGCCAACTTCATCGACATCCTCTTTGCCCGCGACTGGCCGGTCAGCAGCCCGCTGAGCTTCTGGTTCACCTTGGGCGTCACCATCCTGTGGACCCTGGCCAATGTGCTGGCCCATGTCGGCATCGGCGTGGCCCTGGCCATGCTGCTGCGCGAGCCCTGGCTGCGGCTGAAGGGCGTCTACCGGGTGCTGCTGATCCTGCCCTGGGCGGTGCCCAACTACATCACAGCCCTCATCTGGAAGGGCATGTTCCACCGGCAGTTCGGGGCCATCAACGGCATGCTCACCTGGCTGGGACTGGAGCCCGTCAGCTGGTTTTCGCAGTTCAGTACCGCCTTTTCGGCCAACCTCATCACCAACACCTGGCTGGGCTTTCCCTTCATGATGGTGGTGACCCTGGGCGCCTTGCAGGCCATCCCCCGGGACCTCGAACAGGCCGCCGAAGTGGACGGAGCCACGGGCTGGCAGCGCTTTCGCCACGTGACCCTGCCCCTGCTCAAGCCCGCGCTGCTGCCAGCGGTCGTGCTGGGCAGCGTGTGGACCTTCAATATGTTCAACATCATCTTCCTGGTGAGCGGCGGCGAGCCCGACGCCTCCACCGAGATCCTCATCAGCGAGGCCTACAAGTGGGCCTTCACGCGGGGGGCCCGCTACGGCTACGCGTCGGCCTATGCGGTGCTGATCTTCGGCGTGCTGCTGCTCTACAGCCGCACCACCAACTGGCTGATGGGGAGGCAGGTGCTCTGACTCGTGTTTCGGAGTCTTCGACTCTCCATCACGCAGCGCATCGTGACGAGGATGCCGTGGGCGGGGGTGCTCTGTCTTCCGCAAGCGGTGACCCTCCGGATTTGTTGCCGAAGTGCACCAGCACGATTGATCAACAAATGCCGATGCGGCTGCCGCTCGCCTGGCCGTCGCGAGGACCTCCTGGAAAGAGGGGCTTCGGCGCTGGCGGTACCAGGGGGCGCAGCGGGGCCCAGTCGAGGCGGACCCGTGGCCAACCCTGTCGTACCAGAGGACGGTGATGGAGAAGAGGAGGCCCCCCAGGGGCGGTGCGCTCGACTGCGGCCCTCTTCCGGTTCCTGGGGGTCGGCGAAGCCGAGGTGCTGCTGAGGTCGCGGAAGGTGACCTCGATGGGCCACCGGAGAGCGTAGGCCTGCAGGATCTCCTCAGGGCTCATGGTGGCGTCGCTGGAGAAGTAGACTCGACAGGCGATTTCGCCCGTCGTCACGCGGACAATGACTACCCGGGCGGCAAGGCGTGGCAGACGCGGTACCATTGCGCGACGACCGTCTTGTACTCTACGATTTGGTCGCGGCCGTAGATGCGGACCGTCGCAGGCTTCCACGGATGCCCTCGTCCTGAGACCATCTGGGCGGGCGTGGGAGGCGCGGCCCCCGGAGACGGGGCGACCTCGGCCCGTCGCAGGCGCCGGATCCGGCAGCGTCGTAAGGGCTGCGTCGTGCCGCATTGCACCGACCAGTACCGAGTTGCAGGGCAGGTTCTGCCCGACTTCGGCGCAGCAGTAGGCGCTGTCGCCGAGCACCTGATCCGTCGCGCTCCGACCCAGGAGGCGACAAGTTGGACCAACTCGCGGGCCAGTTCGGTCTTCTTGAGGCGGGCCACGCCGTCGGCCTTAGCCGTCTTCTTGCTCCGGTACAGCCGGAAGGCACCGGAGTGCCCACGGCGGTGGCTGAACGAAGGCTGCACGACCGCAGGACCACCCAGACGTGGCCGAAGCAGAACACCTTGGTGCCGCGGGACGAACGCACCGCGTCGATGTGGTTGCCGATGCCCCACACCCGCGGCCCTTTCTTCGGCGCCAACGTATCGTCGAGAGAGACGACCACCAGCTCGCCCTCCGCTACGAAGTGCGCCAGGATCTGCTGCAGCACGGGCGGCGAGTTCATCGGCAGACCACCGCGCCGTCGAGAAGAAGCGGTGCCACGCCGCATGGTGCCCTCGCCCAGCTGGCCCGAAGCCACGATGGCGCCCGTGACCGTTCGCCGCCCCTGGGTCGGGAGCCAGCCTAGCCACAGCTGCCGGCACTTCTCGAAGGACGGACGGGTAAAGCTGGGCGGAACACCTCGATCAGGGCGATCAGACCGGCTACCGCAGATGCACAGCGCACGGGCGCCTCCGGGGTGGGTTGACTTTGCAATCCCCCTCATCACGGATCCGCCCGTCGCTGTCTACCTTTCCACTGGCTTGGGCGCTACCTCTTTCGCCCGGCCGACCGCAGCGCTCTCATCCCAAGGCTTTGCTGGAGAGTGCGAAACACGAGTCTGAGAGGGTGGCGGTGGGGGCTCCGCTCCTGCCTGGCCGAGGAGGGTGGGCGCGACGGCATCATGGGGGACGCGCCGTACCCCGCGCAGACGACGTCCTGACGCTGAGCCATTGCTGGCTGAGGGGCTTTCTCTTGGACAGAAAACCTTGGGATGTCACCCAAAGCCGTGCGATGCCCCGTGGCACATACGCCGTCAAAACGGCGTGTTATATCCGTCAGGCCCACGCCGGCAAACCTCCAGTTGCACGGTGGCCTGCACCCGCACACGGTCCTTCGCGTCGCCTACGTCCACCGCTGCCTCCCACTGGCGATCGTTGAGCTCCCTCACCTCGATGCGACCGTATCATACTTATCCTGTTCGATGCGGCTGCGGCCAACCCCCTCAGGGTCAGTCTCATAATGCTTGCAGTCGATAAATTGCCCGACGAATGGTAGGTCGAATGGAGGAGGCGGCAGATCCGGTAGACCGCTGAATGTGCTGAGCAGGTTGTACTGCATTCGGTCGTTAGCGACGAATGCGCATCGAGTGTTGCGGTCAGATGGCGCAACGGTCCCCCTGTCGCCGCAAAGAGTTTGACTGGGAATCTGCATTGCTATGCCGTCGACATGGTGCTCGTAATCCGTATAGATCACCAACGCTGAATCGACTGCGTTCACCATCTTCCGATCATTGACGACCATGCACCCACGCGGGTTGTCGCAGTCCAGCCACGGCACGCCACCACACCCGCCCACTGCGGCAAGGCCGACCAAGGACGCAACAGCAAACCGAGTCGAAAACTCACGGATACGCAGCATCCAGATCTCCCACGGTATCGTTGATGTTGCTCGCGATCTCTCGCGAGACGACGGCGTCATGAACATACTGCCACGCCGCGTGTGGCTTCGCCCGCGCTCCAGCGGATTTGCTGGGGTCGGAACCACCGACGACGAAGCGGATGGGCGAGAGCACCGGTCGCATGGATGACCTCATCTTGGACAGGCCGAGCGACCCGGTGGCTGGCTCGGCCTGGGGCCCGAGCGCCGCAGCACCCGCTGGGGGACGGGGCGGCAGGTGCTCTGAGAGGGTGGAGCTTCCAAGGGTGTTTCACGGGTTTCACATTTTCAGCTGACACATACTTGACACAGGCGCTCTGGGGCCTATGGGGAGAGTGGGTGGTGCTCCGAAAGACAGCCCGCCCGGCCCCGGCTTCTGCTTCGGGCCGGTCGGCTGGGGTGCTGCCCGTGGTCTCCTTCACCCCCGCCATTCGGAGAACGGCCATGCCGAATAGCACCCCCCCTCCCTCGCGCAGCAGCGTGTCTGAACACCGCCGCAGCACCGCCCGCAGCACCGTCCGCAACCGGGACGCCGAAGCCCGAGAGGGCCGGTCCACCCTGGTCAGCACCCACGGCCGGATGGAGTCCCACCAGACCTGGTATGCGGTGGAGCGGCCCAGCATCACGCTGCCGCCCGAGCCCGTCTGATCGCCCTCAGCCCGCGCTGGGGGCCTCGCCCCGGCGGATGGCCAGCAGGCGGTTGAGCAGGTCGAACCAGATCGGGGCGCCGCCCGCCAGGAAGAGGGCGAAGAGCAGGCTGCCCAGCAGCCGCAGGCCGAAGTTCTCGCTGCGCTGCACCCCGGCAAAGCCCAGGGCGGGCGCCTGGGCCTCCCGAAGCTCGGCCGCCCCCAGCCGGGCCAGCCGGGCGCCTTGGGACAGGGTGGCGTGATCCAGCAGGGCGAGGCGCTGCAAAGGCAGGCCCTGCAGGGCGGACAGGGCCTCGTCGGGACCCGGCGCATGCCGCCAGTCCAGGCCCAGAGCCTCGATGCCCGCCCGAACCTGAAGCCGGGCGTCGGGGTCGGGGTCCGCGCCCCCGAGGGCCGCAAGCACCTGCGCCTCCAGGGTGGGCATCGCGGGATCGCCGGCCTCATCCCCGTCTTGGAGGGCCACGCTGCGCAGCACCTCGCGGGTTGCCCGGGCCAGGGCGGGGGCGCCCGGCGGGCTGACGAAGATCGCCCCCCGGGCGTCCAGCAAGGCGGCCAGGGTGACGGACGGCTCGTCCGGCGCGGCCTCGGCCAGGGCCAGCAGGGCCGCCACCGCCTCTTCGCAATCGGGGGTGCGGGGCTCGGGCTGGCAGCGGGTCAGGCCCCGGCGAAGCTGGTGGCCAAAGGACGTGAGAAAGGGGTCTGGGGGCTCATTGTAGTCCATGGGGGCGGGCGCGTTGGGGTCGGCGATCAGGGCGCTGACCCGGGCCGGCGACCGCGACAGGCTCTGGCCCAGGCCAATGGCGTCGATGCCCAGCCCCCAGGTGAAGAGCAGGCCCACCAAGAAGCCCAGGACGACCATGCCGCGGGCAAAGCCGTCGGTCGCCCCCGCCTCGAAGGCCCCCCACCAGGGCGGGGCCGCGTCGGGCTGCTCGCCGGGGCGGACCCGGGCGATCCAGGCCGCCGTGGCGGCGCCATCCACGGCCTCCAGGCCGCGCTCGCCGCTGGGGTTGATGGCGGGGTCGCCAAAGAAGGCCTCAATCAGCTGGCCGGCGGTGCTGGAGGAGAGGTCCGGGGCAGGAGGGTCGCCGACGCCGGGTCGGGTGGCGCCCAGGCCCCAGCGGCGCCAGAAGTCCTTCCAATGCTCCATTCCCGCGGGCTTGCGACCCACCAGCCCCAGGCCCGTGAAGAGGCGCCCCAGGCAGCGCCGCAGCCAGCGGTGGCGCAGGCGGCAGACCCGGTCGAGCACCTGCAGCACCGCCGAGACCAGGCTGGACAGGGCGACCAGCACCACCAGGTAGGCGATCACGACGTCGAAGAGGGCAGGGTCAGCGGCCGACAAGGGCGAGCTCCACCAGCTTGACCTGGGCCCGGACGTCCACCCGCTCGGGGTCCAGGGTGTGCTGCGTGAGGATACCGAGGATGAAGCTCATGATGGCCGAGATCACCTGGGGATCCTCCAGATCGAGCTGCTGGGCGATGGCCCCGCGGTAGTCGTCCAGGGTCTCGCGCAGCAGGGCCCGGCCCGCCGCGTCGGGCACCTCGCGGTGGAATTCCAGGGCGATGCGCAAGGCGTGGCTCATGGACGCCGCGTGCTGCACCACGAAGTCCTGAAGCAGCTCCAGGCGCCGGGCCAGGGGCAGGCCGGGTGGCGCAAATTCCGCCAGGGCGCGGATATCCTGGGTGCGGATCCACTGGAACATCTGGGCGAAGAGCTCGGGCTTGCCGGCAAAGTAGTGGTAGAGGGTGCCGGTGGACACCCCCAGCTCCTTGCCGATGCGGCGCATGGTGAGCCCGGCATAGCCCTCGCGGGCGAAGAGCTCGAAGCAGCGCGCAAGCAGCTCTTCGCGGCGTTGGTCGTGATCTACGAGCCGGGGCACCGCACCTCCAGCCTCCGGGCCTAACGCCCGGGGCGCGCGGCCGCCTTAGCGCGGCGGCGGCGGCCGGCTGCCCCAGGCGCTGGGACTCGCGCGCAAGCTGCCCCTCCATCACCCGGCGGAAGAGCGGCGGAACGAAGGCCAGCAGCACCATCCCGGGGTAGCCGGTGGGCAGCTGCGGCACGTCTTCGAAGTGGCGCAGCACCGGGTAGGGCCGCGCAGGGTGCGCGTGGTGGTCGCTGTGGCGGGTGACCTGGAAGAGCAGCACCCGCCCGATCGGGTGGTTGCTATTCCAGGAGTGGTGCGGCAGAACGCGCTCGTAGCGGCCATTGGGCAGGCGCTCACGTTGCAGCCCGTAGTGCTCGACATAGTTCACCGTCTCCAGAAAGACGATGCCCAGGGCCGAGGCGCCGACCCAGCACAGGGTGGCCAGCGGGCCAAAGACCCACAGGGCGAGAAGGACCGCGCCAAGCTGAATCAGGGCGAAGCGGGTCATCTCGTTGCGCAGGCTGAGGCGGGGCCGCGGCAGGGCAGAGAGCTGGCGGTCCTCCAACCCCCAGGCGCTGCGCCAGGACCCGGTGATGGAGCGGAACAAGAAGGCGTAGAGCCCCTCTCCGCGGCGGGCGCTGGCGGGGTCCTCCTCGGTGGCCACCCGGGCGTGGTGGCCGCGGTTGTGCTCGATGAAGAAGTGCATGTAGAGCGTGCTCAGCAGCAGGGCCCGCGCGGCGTTGCGGTGGGGCTGCGTGCTGCGGTGTCCCAGCTCGTGGGCGGCGTTGATGCCATAGGACACGCTGGCGATGCCGGTGGCCAGCACCGCGCCGGGCAGCTCCCAGCCCGACAGGCTGCCGGTGGAGACCCCGGCCATCAGGGCCAGGACGGTGGCATATTGCAGGGGAACCGCGGCAAAGAGCACCGCATCGGGCACCTTGCTGGCGCGCAGGGCCGCCTCGTCTTCGGGCTTGCCCGAACCCGGGCCCAGCAGGTGCTCGGCCACGGGGATGAGCCCGAAGACCAGAAGGGGCACGGACCAGGCCGACCAACCACCGACGAGGTGGGAGCCGAAGGCGAGCAGGCCGGGCAGCAGCGCGAAGGCGTAGAGCAGCGGTGGCATCGGGGCTCCTCTTCTTCGAGAGTATATCGAACATTCGTTATATAAACGGAGCCACGAGTCACTGTCAAGCCCCAGACGCAGAACAGGCAGCCCCCAGCGAGGAGCGGCCTGTCGGCAAGGTCGGGAGGCTGCGCGGGGCGCGGCCGAGGCTCAGCTGCCGCCCATCTTGGGGGGCCAGGTGCCGCCAAAGGTCTCCACCACGGTCTTCATGTCGGAATTCAGCCCCTTGACCACCTTCTTGGTGCGCTTGGGCAGGTCCTTGGTGACCACGATGTTGTTCTTGACGATCTTGATGGCCTTGAGCTGGGTCGGGATCTTCATGGGGTTGAAGGGCACGAATTCGGCCTTCAGCTTTTCGGGCATCTTCTGGGCCTTCTTGACCAGGGCGGCGGTGCGGCCGGGCACCCCGGCGAGGTCGTCGATGGCCCGCACATAGGAGGTCATGGCGGTGTTGACGGCCTCGATGCCCTTGGTCACATCCGAGGGCAGGGCGCCGGCCGGGCTGAGCTGCGGGACGCCGCCCGAGACCGCCAGGCGGAGGTTGCCGTTGGCCTTGGTGTGCAGCTCTTTGAGGGCGGCGCCCAGGCTGGCGTCCTTCTTGACCCCCACGGCGGTGGCGACGCTGGTGCGCCCGGTGCGCCGGGCCTTCTGGGCGCGATCCAGCCGGTTGTCGATGTCGGCGGCCTCCTTGAAGAAGGAGTCCAGCGACTGGATTCCCGTGCGCTCGATCTCCTGGGGCGCCTTCTTCTTGCCGCCGGCGAAGGCGTCGGTGGAGGGACCGAAGGCGAATGCGACGACGCCCAGCAGGAGGGCGAGGGTGCGGGCCAGTCGACGGGAGGGGAGCACGATGGACCTCGAGCTGCGGTTTGGAGCTGCGAATATCCTGCGGAGCCAGGGGCGGCAGCGCAGGTCACCTGCGGCGGACGGACCACCGACCCGGGCATTCAACCCGAACTGGGATCCATCGCTCGCACGCATCGGCCGCCTGAAGTAGCGTACCGCCATGGCCCGCCCCTCTGCACCCGCCGTGCCCATGCTCCGGCGAATCGTCGTGAACCTGCTGCTGGTGCTCGTCTGCGCGGCGGCCCTCTACCCGGTGCTGTGGGTGCTCAAGATGGCCCTCACCCCCAGCCAGGCCTTCAGCATGGACCCGGGGCTGATCCCCGACGCCTTCACCCTGGACAATTTCGCGTCGGTGGTGGGCACGCGGGATGCCACGGGGGGGTGGCTCTTTGGGCGGCAGCTCGCCAATTCGTTGATCGTGTCCCTGGTGACCTCGGCGGTGGGCATCGGCCTGTCCTGTACCGCCGCCTACTCCATGAGCCGCTTCGCCTTTCCCGGTCGCGACGCCGGCATGCAGGCCTTCCTGGTCACCCAGATGTTTCCGGGGGTGGTCATGCTCATCCCCCTCTACATCCTGCTGGACAAGCTCGGCCTGCTGGACTCTCTGGCGGGTCTGGCCCTGGTCTACAGCACCACGGCGATCCCCTTCTGCACCTGGAATATGAAGGGCTACTTCGACACCATCCCCAAGGAGCTCGAAGAGGCGGCCTTGATGGATGGGGCGTCGCGCTGGACCATCTTCACGCGCATCGTGCTGCCCCTGGCCAAGCCCGCGCTGGTGGTGACGGGCCTGTTCTCCTTCATGACGGCCTGGAATGAGTTCATCCTGGCGGCCACGCTGATGAGCGACGAGCGCTCCTTCACCCTGCCGGTGGTGCTGCAAGGCTATGTCGGCGACTTCGGCACCGAGTGGGGGCGCTTTGCCGCCGGGGCCATCCTGGTGAGCGCGCCGGTCATGGCCCTCTTCTTTGCCTTGCAGCGGCACCTGGTCGAGGGGCTCACCGCGGGTGGCGTGAAGGGCTGAGATCAGCTGTCGAGTCGCCCGGACTGGCTGATCCACTCGATGCCTTCGATGGCGGGCGCGCCCTTCTCGGGCACGCCCACCCCGCCGATGACCACGCGGGTGCCTGTCGGGGCGGCCTCGCGCAGCTGCTGGGCGTAGGCCTGGAATTCGGCGCGGGTGCGCGGCTGCAAGACCGAGATGCAGACCATGGCGGGGGCCTCCTGGCGGACGGCCTGGGCGAGATCGTCGGTGGGCACATCGGCCCCCAGCCAGGAGATCCGGTAGCCCTGCAAGGCGAGCTGGATGGCGACGCCCAGCAGGCCCAGCTCGTGGCGTTCTCCGGGGAAGCCGGCGCAGAGGGCCACCGGCCCGCCCTGGGGGCCGTGGCCGAGGGCCATGAGCATGGCCATCATCTTCTCGCGGCACCAGGCGCTGGCGAAGTGCTCCTGGGACACGTTGATCTCACCCGCGGCCCACCGCTCACCCACCACCCGAAGCACCGGGAAGTAGATGTGCTCCACCCGGTCGCGGTAGGGGCGGGTTTCGAGGCCGGCGGCGATGCGGTCGGCAGAGTCCCGGTCAAAACGCAGCAGGGCCTCGCGCAGGCGCTGGGTGAGGGCGTCGTCGCCAAAGGCCCCGGTCTGAACGCGGTGCAGGTCATCGACCTGCTGCGCCGACCGCGCGTCTTCGCGCTCGCTGAGCAGGCTGACGGCCTCGCCCACCCGGTGACCGGCGTCGATCAGCGCCTTGAGCTTGCGCAGGCGGGCGACATCGTTGGCGCTATATTCCCGGTAGCCGTTGTCCTGCCGTTCCGGCGTGACCAGACCGTAGCGCCGCTCCCAGGCCAGGAGGGTGTTCCGGGGCACGCCGACGAGGTCGGCGACGGACTTGATGCGGTAGCCCATGGGTCGGTCCGGCAGCTGTGGGGTTCCCGATGGCGCCGACGCCTGGGCGCCGTCCGCCAGCGGCGAAGACCTTCTCCCCTAACTGTCTGCGTACAATGTGCAAACAATATACAAAGGGAGGGGTGCGCGAGAGGACCGATGCGCGCGGAATTCAGCCGGCGCGGGGGGCGCGCTGCAGCCGGGCCTCGGCATAGCCCGACCAGTCGTCTTGTACCGGGAAGCCCTCGCGGTGGCGCACGATGACGCGCTCTGGCCCGACCTCGGCCTCGGAGTAGCTGCGGGTGCAGGCAAGGGGGTGGTCCATGGCCACGCCGCGGGGCGGATCGTCCGCGTCGGGGGTGGCGTGCAGGCGCCGCAGCAGGTCGAGGCTGGCGGGGGCCGGCACGCTCGCGATGGCCTGCTGCAGCAGGCGAACGCGGTGGGGCACGATGTCGTCGCGCCAGCCCGACGACGACAGGAAGAAGGGCCCGGGGGGCTGCGCTTCGAGCAGCAGGCGCCGCTTGTCCCAGGTGGCCAGGGTGATCGCGCCGCTGCGATCGGCCGCCACCAGCAGGAAGGGGTTGAGGGGGCGCAGATCCGCCTGCCGCAGGGCCGCGCCGACCGCGTCCACCGAGGGCAGGTCGCAGAGGGCCACGATGACGCCCCCCCGGCTGGGCGCCTGGGGGTCCAACCACACCTCGTCGGGGTAATGGTTGAGAATGGCCAGCAGAAGCCCGTTGTCGTTGACCGAGAACCAGGTGCCGCCGGATAGGGGATCGGTGGGTCGGGCCCAGGTCACGTTGCCGGTGCGCCCCCGGAGCAGGGGGCCTCCCGCCGGGCGGTCGCGCCGCTCGTCGCGGTTCATGGCGGCGATATAGCCATTGGCCTGGGGGAGGATCGAGAGGGTGCACATGGTTGCGCCCCCTTATCGAGGCGCGGTCGGGCCGTCGCTGGAGGTTAGGGCCGAAAGCCCATTTCTGTGAGCACCCATGCCCGCGCCCGGCCTCTTCGTCTATTCCAATACGGCCACCAGCATTGACGGCAAGATCAACACCGTGGCCCAGGATCGCCTGGCCTTGGGCAGTCACGAAGACAAGCGCGTGATGCACCTTCTGCGCGCGCAGGCCGACGCGATCCTGGTGGGGGGCAACACCTTTCGGCGCTGGGGCCTGCCCCTGGTGGAGGATCCCCGGCTGGTGCCCGAGGCGCCCCCCCGTCGTCGCCCCGTGATCAACGCGGTGCTGACGCGGCGGGGGCTCTTGGACATGGACCGCCGGCGCTTTCCTGATCCGCGGGTGGAGCTTCTGGTATTGGGCGGCCCGCAGCTGGATGCGGCGGCCCACCAGCGCGATCTGGGCGCTGCGGTGCTGCGCCACGACGCCCCGGATGTGACCTGGGCCCTGTCGGTGCTGGCGGCGCGGGGCTGCCGCCGGGTGCTGGTGGAGGGCGGGGGCGACCTCATCGCCCAGCTGCTCGAAGCGGGGCTTCTCGACGAGATCTTCCTCACGCTCTGCCCGCTGGTGGTGGGCGGCGTGCGCGCGCCCACGGCCGTGGATGGACCGGGCTTTCCCGGCGCGGCCTTGCCCCGGCTGAAGCTGTTGGACCTGCGGCGCGTCGAGGATGAGCTGTTCTTGCGCTATGCCGTCGCCGGATCGCGCTGAAAGCGGGCCACGGCTTCGATGTGGTGGGTCTGGGGGAAGAGGTCCACCGTCCAGAGATCGGTGAGCCGCCAGCCCCCTGCCTCCAGCACCGCTCGGTCCCGGCCCAAGGAGGCCGGGCCACAGGCCACATAGACCAGCACATCGCCCGGCTGGTCGGCCAGGAAGCGGGCGGCGCGGGGGTGCAGGCCCACCCGCGGCGGGTCCACCAGGATGGCGCGCGCCCCGCTGTCGGGCAGCCCGGGCAGGACATCCTCTACCAGTCCGGCGTGCCAGGACCCGGCGATGCCATTGGCGGCGGCGTTCCGGCGGGCGTCGTCGATGGCCGGGGCGTGCAGCTCGATGCCCACCACCTGGTCGTAGCCCCCAGCGAGGGCCAGACCGAAGGTGCCCACCCCGCAATAGAGGTCCAGCAGGGTGCCTCCGGGTCGGCTGGCGGTCAGGCCCAGGGCCTCGGCCACCGTTTGAACCAGGATCTCGGCCCCTTCGGTGTTGACCTGAAAGAATGCGTCGTAGGGCAGGCGCAAGGACAGGCCCGCGAGGTCGAAGCAGAGGTCGGCCTCGCCCCAGAGCACCTCCCTCAGCTCGCCCCGGGCGACCTCGGCCAGGCTGTCGGTCACCACCCACAGCAGGCCCGTCAGGCCGGGCAGATCCGCCAGGGCTTCCACCACGGGCTCGAGGTCTTGACGTGTGGCGGCGGAGCTGGTGACGACGCTCACCAGCAGGCGGGGGGCCGCGGGGTTGCCGCTGTCGCGCAGCACCAGGTGGCGCCAGGTTCCACGGTGTTCCACGGTGTCCCAGGCGGGGGCGAGCTGCAGGGCCTGCACCTTCTGGATCGCCGCGTTCATGGCGGGGGTGCCCAGGGGGCAGGCGGGCACCGGGACGATGCGACCGAACCAGCCCGGCGGGTGGAAGCCCAGGTGGCTGCCGGCGGTGGACTCGCCGGAGGCCCGAAAGGCGTCGATCTGAGATTCTGGGATGAACCTGGTATTTCCCCAGGATAGCTCGATCTTGTTGCGGTAGTGGTAGGCGCCCGCAGCACCCCGAACCGGGTGGCGATGCACGCCGTCGCCGTCGGTCAGGCCCACGAGACGGTGCAGCAGGTCGCCCTTCTCCTGCCGCTGCCGGTCCAGGGGCATCTCTTGCAGCTGGCAGCCGCCGCAGGTGCCAAAGAGCGGGCAGGCGGGGGCGACCTGGTCGGGTGCGGGCTGAAGCACCCGCAGGCGCCGGGCCGTGCCCTTGCGACCGGGCTGGGCCTCGACCACCGCGCCAACGGGGGCTCCGCGCACCATCCAGCGCTGCTCGCTGCCTGCGGCCCGGCCGCTGGTGTGCTTGGCCTCGAGGCGGTCGAGGTGCAGGGTCACGGGCAGGCGGATGCGCTTGGGACGGGCCAAGGGCCCTCCAGGGTGTGGGGCGGGGCGCCCGGGCGCTCCCCTGGTAGCCTCGCGCTGCCGGCGGGCACACCCCCTCCAGCTCGACCTGCAGCCCTTCGCGGGCCTCGCCCGCCACCCAGAAGCCGGCGCGGTCCAGCCGCACGGCGGTCGGGGGCAAGGTGGCCTGCAGGCGCCCCGCATGAAGCCAGAGCGGCCGTCCGGCCGGGCCCACCAGGCTGAGCCCGTGGGCCCCACCCCACTCGAGCACGGCGATCCATTGCAGGTCCACCCCCGCAGGCAGGGCCTCGGCCTCCAGCCAGTGCAGGCGGCCGGGAGCGCCGCCGGATTGCGGGGCCTCGGCGAGCAGCAGGGCCTCACCCCGGTAGAGCTGGCCGGGCTCGCAAGGCGGGCCCGCGGGCGCGTGGCGGCCCGCTGCCCACGCGGGAAGGGCGATGCAGGCGGCGAAGAGGATCAGAAGGATGGGGTGCACGGAGCCTCCGATCCCAACCCAAGCAAGAGTTGTGCCATGATCGCGGGCGGCCAACTTACTGAAATCGCAGATGGGGGGGTACGCCCCCCCGCCGAAGGCCGTCGACCTTTCGACAGGTGCATCGACAGGTGCTTCGACAGGTGCTTCGACAGGTGCTTCGACAGGTGCTTCGACAGGTGCTTCGACAGGGGCCCTCTCGCACGGAGCGGGCTAGAGCGCGGCCATGACCAGCACCGCCCTCCTGCTCTTCTTCGCGGCCGCCCAGGCCCATGATCCCATCGACGACCGGGGGGGCGCCGCCCCCACGCCAGAGGCCGAGACGGTCGCTGAGGCCCCGGCGAAAGACGCCGAGGAAGCCGACGCCGCCGAGGTCGACTGGGATGTGCTCGTGCCGCACGGCGCCCACCACAGCGCCCGCTTCACCTTGACCGAAGGCACCTGGATGAGCGTGTCGGTGTCCGGCGACAGGCTGGTCTTCGACCTGCTGGGCGACCTCTGGTCCATGCCGCTGTCCGGCGGCAAGGCCGACCGCCTCACCGCCGACGCGGCTTGGGACAGCGAACCCCGCTTCTCGCCCGATGGGCGCCGCATCGCCTTCGTCTCGGATCGCGACGGCAACGAGCAGATCTGGGTGATGGACCGCGACGGCCGGAACCTGCACAAGGTCACCGACGAGGACGAGGCCCGGGTGACCGACCCGGTCTGGGACCCGACAGGCGACTGGCTGATCGTGCGCCGCCGCACCGTGGACACCCGCAGCATCGGCGTGACCGAACTCTGGCGGGTGCATGTCGATGGCGGCACGCCGGGCTTCGCCCTGACCAGCCTGGATGAGCACCCCCACGCTGGCGAATCCACCACCGACGGTCGCTTCGTCTACTTCTCGAATCGGCACGGGCGCTTCAATTACGACGAGAACCCGGTGGCCGGGCTCTGGGATGTGCAGCGCCTGGACCTTCAGACCAACGAGGTGCGGACCGTGGTGCACGGGGCCGGAAGCGCCTCCCGGCCCAAGCTCTCCCCGGATGGCAAGACCTTGGCCTTCGTCTCTCGCGACCGCAGCCACACCCTGCTGGAGCTGATGGACCTGGCCACCGGGCGCCGGCGCACCCTCAGCCAGGATCTGGACCACGACCAGCTCGAAGGCTTCGCCCTGCACGGCACCTACCCCGACATCAGCTGGCTGCCCGATGGCTCGGGTCTCGTGCTGTGGGCGCGGGGGCAGCTGTGGAAGCTGGGCCTGGACGGCACCGAGACCGCCATCCCCTTTGAGGCCACCGGCAGCTGGGACTTCCACGATGTTCAGCGTTGGAAGCGCACGATTCCCGATACCGTTCAGGCCCGGGTGATCCGCTGGCCGGTCCGGTCCAAGGACGGTCGCCTGGCCTTCTCGGCCATGGGCCGGCTCTGGACGCAGGACCCGGGTGGAGAGATCGCGCCCGCGTCCTCAGGCACCGGCTATTCACCGGCCTTCAGCCCCGATGGCAAGCGCCTGGCCTGGACCTCCTGGACCGACTGCCCCGCACCCGACACCGCGGTGTCGGCAGCGCCCGCGCCCGACTGTGGGGGACGCCTGCACCTCAGCCAGGGCAAGAAGCAGGAGACCCTGCCGGTGGAGGGCCTGCTCATCAACCCCGCCTGGTCACCCGACGGCAAGACGCTGGTGGTGCTGCGGGGCGTGGGGGGCAGCTCCAGCCCCGACCTGGGCAGCCAGCCCTGGTATGAGCTCGTGCGCCTGACCGAGGGCAAGAAGGGTCGCTGGGACAGCGTGGTCATCGGCAGCACCGACATCGACCAGTTCCGCGCGCCGCGCCCCACCATCGTGGGGGATCGCATCTACTGGGCCGAGTCGCGTCCCACCGAGCCCCGCCGCCCCGGCAAGGCCGTCCTGGTGAGCGTGGATCTGGATGGGGACGACAAGATCGAGCATCTGTCCCTGGGCGGCGCCCAGGAGGTGCGGTTGAGCCCCACGGGCAAGCGGGTGGCCTTCAAGCGCGGCCACCAGGCCTGGGTGGCCGATGTGCCGCCGCAGATGCGCGATCTGGACGTGGACGCGCTGCCGCATCGCAAGCTCACCGAACAGGTCGGCGACTGGCTGGAGTGGTCGCCCGACGGCCGCGAGCTGAGCTGGATGGCCGGCAATACGCTGAATCGGCTGGTGGTGGACGCCGTCACCCTGCCCGAGAAGGCCGAAGCCCCCAAGCCCCAGCAGGAGGAGCTCAAGCTCAGCCTTTCGGCAGATGCCCGCCGGCAGCCTGGCCCTCACCCACGCCACCGTGCTCACCATGGAGCCCGACGGCCAGGGCGGCGTGGTGGTGCTCGACGACGCCACGGTGGTCATCGAAGGCGACCGCATCCTCTCGGTGGGCAGCGCGCCGCCCCCGGCGGGGGCGCGGATCATCGACGCCACCGGCAAGACCATCATCCCCGGCCTGGTCGATGTGCACGCCCACCTGCACTACAGCGCGGGGGACGTCTTGCCGGCGCAGGAGTGGCGCTACCTGGTGAACCTCGACTTCGGGGTCACCACGGTGCACGACCCCTCGGCCAGCACCGATCTTGTGTTCACGCAAAAAGAAAGGGTCGAGGTTGGCTTTGAGCGCGGCCCCCGCATTCATTCCACCGGCTACATCCTCTATGGGGCCCTGGACAACGACGCGGCCATCACCCAGACCCCCGAAGACGCCTTGGCCCATGTGCGGCGGATCAAGGCGGCGGGGGGCCAGTCGGTCAAGGTCTACCAGCAGTCCCGCCGCGACCAGCGCCAGTGGTATGTGCAGGCCTGCGATGCCGAGGAGATCCTCTGTGTGGCCGAAGGCGGCGGCGACCTGTGGATGAACCTGGGCATGGTGGCCGATGGCATCCAGGCGATCGAACACGCCCTGCCCATCGCTCCGCTCTATGCCGACGTGAAGCAGTGGATGGCGGCCAGCCGCAGCAAAGACAGCTTTGGAAGCGCCTATACGCCCACACTGCTGGTGGCTTATGGGGGTATGGGCGGCGAGAACTACTTCTACCAGCACGAGAACCCCCGCGACAACGCGCGGCTGCTGCGACACCACCCCCGCCGGCTGCTGGATGCCCGCGCCTGGCGGCCGGGCCTGATGGCGGCGGATGAGGACTGGAACCACATGCAGGTGGCCCGCGAGGCCGCGGCGATGGCCCGCGACGGCGTGCTGGTCACCCTGGGGGCCCATGGCCAGCTGCAGGGGCTGGGGGCGCACTGGGAGCTGTGGGCCCTGGCCTCGGAGGGGGCCATGACCCCGCTGGAGGCGCTGTCGGCCGCCACCCTGCAGGGGGCGCGCTACCTCGGCCTGGAGGATCAGCTGGGCACGGTGACCGCCGGCAAGCTGGCCGATCTGGTGGTGCTGGATGCCGACCCGCGCGCCGATATCCGCAACAGCGACGACATCTTCCTGGTCATCAAGAACGGCGTGCCTCAGCCCTCTTCGGGGCCGGAGTAGCCCGGAAATCCCGGAAAGGTCGGGTAGTCGGCGAAGGCCGCGAGGGGGTCGAGCTTGGGCGGCGGCCAGGCGTCCAGCACCGCGAGGTAGCGGCTCTGGGGGCCCATGCGCAGCTTCTTGATGGCCTTGGCCCCGCAGAGCAGGGCGCCCAGCTGAGCGAACATCCAGGCCATGGCCGGGGTGCAGCCGCCCACGGTGCTGGCGCGCATCGGGGCCAGGCCCAGGCGGTGACCCAGGCCCTGCAGCTCCCAGGCCCGGGCGCGGTCTTCGGGACGGAGGCGGTCATCGGCCCAGGCCCAGGTCCAGCGCATCTCGGCCTCGTCCACGGTGCCCAGGGTCTGCGCCCGCAGGGTCCAGGCCACCCGCTCGTCCAGGTATTGCAGCTCCACCAGGCCCCCCGGCCCAAAGCGCCATCGGGGCAGGCGCGCCTCGCCGGTCTCCTCGGCGAAGGCGCGGTTGCGCGCGTCCATCTCCTGGGCGGCCAGGGCGACCAGGTTGCCGTCCAGCAGGGCATCGGCCGAGGCGTCCAACTCGCCGGCCCGCTGCCAGTAGCAGGCCTCGCAGGCAGGCTGGAAGCTCTCGTCCGCCAGGGCGCTCCAGTCCCCCAAGGCCGCCCGGTCGCAGGCCGGACAGATGGCCACCCGCAGGTCTTCTGCGCCGCCGTGCAGCATCTGGCGGGCGCTCCCATCCGCGAGGTGGACGCAGAGCAGGGCCAGGGCCTGCTGTCCGTGCTCGCTGCAGTCGACCGCTTCGGACATGGGGTGGGCTCCTTGCTTTCCGCGTAGCGACGGCCGGGTCCGGGGGCAAGGGCGGAGCACCGGCCGCGGGCCCCCGGGTTAGGCGCAGGCCGGCCAGGGAGGCTTCTTGGGCGATCTGCGGCGCATGGCTCCGGTCCTCGCCTTGCTGCTGCTGGCCTTGCTGCTGCTGGCGGTGGATCTGGCCGCGCAGGTGGGCGGACCGGTGGGCTGGGAGGAGGGCCTGAACGCGCGGGGCGCCCTGATGGTGGCCTGCGGACACGGCGACCGGCTGCTGGATCTGCAATACCGCCCCTCCTGTGGGGGCTGTTCGGCCGAGGCCCTGCTGGCGGCCCCCCTCTTTGCGCTGCTGGGGCCGAGGCTGCTGGCCTGGAAGCTGCTGCCCCTGGGCTTTCACCTGCTGATGCTGGCCGCGGGCGCCCTCTGGTTGATGCGCAGCCCCGGCCCCGCCCGGTCGCGGGTCCTGCTGGCCTGGCTGCTGCTGGAGATTGGCGCCCCGGGATTTTACCGCAGCCTCTCTTCCATCGCCTGGGGCAACCACTTCGAAGGCGCGGCCCTGGGGCTGCTGGCGGTGGCCCTGGCGCTCTGGGCCGAGCGGCCTGGCCAGCCGCGCGAGCCGACGCGCCTGGCCTGGAGCGCTGCCGGGCTGGTGGCCGGACTGTCGCTGTCCTTTGTGATGAGCGCGGCCTGGGCGGCGGGGGGCGGTGCTGGTGCCTCGCCCTGCGCGGGCGGGCGGGCGGGGCCCGCTGGCGGCCCTCGCCCTGCCCCCCTGGGCCTGCTGCCCGCGCTGTGGGCGGCCAGCGTGCGGCCCGACCAGCAGCCCATCCTGGTCGATCTGTGGACCTCGTGGGCCCTCGCGCCCCCCGACGCCCTGCTGCGCTGGTTGTGGACCGACTTCTTGCGCGGCGGGCTCTGGTCCCAGGGTCGGAGCGGCGCCATCGATCCCCTGGCCGTGCTGGCCTGGGGCGGGCTGTGGGGCCTGGCGCTGGTGGGCACGATCGCGGCGGCTCGGCAGAAGCCCCGCGCACCCGCCCTGCTGCTGGCCCTCGGCCTGCTGCTGCTGGCCTACCTGCTGCGCTTCGATCTCTGGGACGACAACCCCGAAGTACGGGGCTTCGACGCCTTCAACCTGCGCTACCGGGTGGCCCTCTGGCCGCTGCTGGCCCTGGTGCGGCCGAGGCCGTTGGCCGCTGGCGGGGGCCTTTGCCGCCGTCCTGCTGGGGTCCCTGCTGGGCCTGGGCTTTCGGGTGGCGGCCTGGCCCGGGGCCGCGTCTTCGGGCTGGCCCGATCTGGGCGCGCCGGTGATCCGCGCCGACCACGCGCCGGACCCCACGGTGCCCGCCGGAGCGCCGCCACAGCGCCTGGCCGACAGGCTGGGTCGGCCCCAGGATGAAGTCGCTGCCTCCATTTTCATCGAGGGGCACGCCGACGCCATCCCCCTGTGTCGCCAGCACCATGTCGCGGAGTGGGGCCGCCGGGTGCAGCTTGGCGGGCCGCGGCCCGGTGCGTGGTCGAGGCCAGGCGCGGCTGGTGGACCCGGGCCGATGCCCGCCCGCCTTCCGGCCCCGGTCGGGCGCAGGCTGGCGGCGCACAAGGGTCCTGCCCCCCGGCCCCGCGCCCGTGGAATAATGGGCCCCATGCCCTCCTTGCTCCTGCTCAGTGGCCTGCTGTCTGCTGCTCCGGCTGCCGATCGCGTCGTGATCCTCCACACCAACGACTGGCAGAGCGGCCTGAGCGGGGTGGGCCCTGACAGCGCCTACAGCCCCGACGTGCTGGGCGATGACCAGACCCAGGGCGGGGTGGCCCGCCTCGCGGCGATGGTGGCCGCGCGCCGGGCGGCGACCACCGACCCCGTCCTGCTGCTGGACGGCGGCGATGTGACCATGGGCACCCTCTTCCATGTGCTCACCCGCGAGACCGGCACCGAGCTGCAGCTGATGGCCCGCATGGGCTACGACGCGGTCACGCTGGGCAACCACGAGTTCGACTTCCGGCCGGGCGGCCTGGGCGAGATGATGGCGTCGGCGCAGCAGGGCGCTGGCCTGCCGCCCATCGTGGCCACCAACCTGCAGCTCGACCCCACGGACGCCCGGGATGACGCCCTGCAGGCCCTGCTGGACAGCGGCCTCATCGCCCGCACCCGCGTGATCGAGCGCGGGGGGCTGCGTTTCGGCATCATCGGCATCCTGGGTCGGGACGCCACCGACGTGATGGGGGACGCCGCGCCGGTCAGCACCACCGACGCCATCCCCGCCGCCAGCGAGGCCGCCCGGGCCCTGCGGGAACAGGGCGTGGACGCCGTCTTTGTCGTCAGCCACAGCGGCGTGCAGCAGCAGCCCGACGGCAGCTGGGGCGGCGAAGAGGTGGACCTGATGACGGCGGTGCCGGGCCTGGACGCCATCATCGGCGGACACAGCCACACCGCGCTGCACGAGCCCATTCTGGTGGATGGGCGCCCCATCGTGCAGGCCGGATCCGACACCCAGTGGCTGGGGGAGCTGGTGCTGGAGCGGGCCCAGGCCGGCGCGCCCTGGACCGTCGCCCAGTACCGGCTGATGCCCGTGAACGATGATCACCTGGGCGATGTCGGGGTCACCGACCAGGTCGACAGCCTCAAGCAGCGCATCGACGCCGAGTTCCTCGCGCCCTTCGGCTACCGATTCGACCAGCCCCTGGCCCGGGCCGACCGCTTTCATGGCCGAGGCTTCGAAGACCACGTCATCGGCAACCTGGTGACCGACGCCATGCGCGAGGCCACCGGCGCCGACATCGCGGTCACGGGAAATGGCACCTTGCGGGCGGATATCTACCCGGGCACCCAAGCCGTCTCCGACATCTTCCGCATTCAGGGCCTGGGCATCGGTCTGCTGGATGACAGCCCCGGCTACCCGCTGGTGAAGGGCTATCTCAACGGCCCCCAGCTGAAGTCCGCGCTGGAGTTCCTGCTCATCGGCTACACCCTGAAGGGGGCGGACTACTACCCTCGGCTCTCGGGGGCCAAGGTGGTCTACAACCCGCACCGGGTGCCCTTTGACCGCATCGAGGCCGTCTACCTGGGCAGTGAGGACCAGGGCTTCACCGAGGTGGACCTGCAGGATGTGGACGGGCGCACCAGCCTGGCGGCGACCACCTATGTCGCGGGCTTCCTGCCCCGGGTCAAGGAGCTGTCCTATGGCATCCTCGATGCCACCCTGATGGATGAGAACGACCAGCCGGTCTCGCCCGATGATCTGCGCCCCATCCTCTATGACGGCGATCCGCGAACACCGGGCATCCAAGAGGTCAAGAGCTGGAAGGCCCTGATGGACCACCTCAAGCGCCTGCCGGATCTGGATGAGGACGGCCTGGCCGACATCCCGTCGGAGGGCCCGCTGACCCGGGCCCGGCTGGTGCCTGACCCCTCCTGGGCGCCTGCGGGCATGATCCGCAACGCCACCTGGCGCATGTGGGGCGCCATCCTGCTGCCCCTGCTGCTGATTGGCGGCCTCACCACGTCGGCCGCTTGGCTGTTCCGGCGTCGCCGGTCCCCGGCATGAGGGCGCTGCTTCCCGCGCTGCTTCCCGCGCTGCTCGTCCCGGCGCTGCTGGCGCTTCCGGCTCCGGCGCAGGCCGTGCAATTGCGCTTTCCCACGGGATCTTCGCACCACGGCTTCTTCTATCCCACGGCCTATCGCGACCATGGTGGGGTCACGGATTGGGCCTGCGGAAGCAATAGCTATAGCGGCCACCGGGGCTCGGATTTTGGCGTGGGCTCCTGGTCGGGCATGGATGCGGGTCGAGAGGTGCGCGCGGCTGGCGATGCGGTGGTCAAGACCACCCACGACGGCGAATTCGACCGCTGCACCACCGCGGACTGCCCGGGGGGCGGCGGCTTTGGCAATTACGTCGAGCTGCTGCATCCCGATGGGCGCAGCACCATCTACGCCCACCTCAAGCAGTGGAGCGTCGCCGTCACGGAGGGTCAAGCGCTGCGTTGCGGCGATCTGCTCGGGCAGGTGGGCAGCTCCGGCTACAGCACCGGGCCCCACCTGCACTTCGAGCCGCGCGACAGCGGCGACAGCAGCTTCGAACCCTTCGCCGGGTCCTGCGGGGCCAGCAGCAGCGCCTGGATGGAGCAGGGCGACTATGGCGGCCTGCCCGGGCTCAGCTGCGACAGCGCCCCGACCTGCCCCGCGGCGGGGCGCCTGCAGTGCGGCGACGTGCTGCGCCTGAGAAACGATGGCGCGGGCAGCACCGGCAGCCATGGGGCCTGGGGTTGCGCCACCTTCCGCTACAGCGGCCCCGAGCTCAGCCTGGAGCTGGCCACCGACCGCGACGAGCCCATCACCCTGCGGCTGAGCGGCCTGTCGGCAGACCTCGACCTCTTCGTCTCGGGGGACCTGGCCTGCGCACCCGCGGACTGCCTGGCGGCCAGCACCGAGGGCAGCACGGCGGACGAGGCCCTGAGCTTCAGCGCGAGCGCCGGGCGCGTCTATGCGGTGTCCATCGATGGTTATGACGGCGCGGTCAGCGACTTCACCCTGTCGGTCGACTGTGCGGGGGCCTGGCCGGGGGACGACCCGGGCGACAGCGCAGATCCGGGGATGGACTCGGCCAACCCCGACGGCGGCGAGGGCGATTCGACGGACGGTCCGGGCTCCGACGAGGGCGAAGGACCCGGTGCGGGCGGGCCCTTTGGTGCCAATGGCCCCGACCAGGCGCCGGGGGAGCGGGTGGCCCTGTCCGAGCTGGGCTGCCAGGTCGCGCCCTCGGGTCGGGGTCTGCTCTGGCTGGGCCTGGGGGTGCCCGCCTTGCTGCTGCGGCGTCGTTCAGCCCGGGGCTGACTCCGGATCGGCGGCCTCGCTGAGGGCGGCCAGGATCTGGCTGGCGCGGCGACTCTCGCCGATGGCGGCCTCGACCTCGGCCGAGAGCGGCGCTCGTCGGGCCAACCAGCTTGGGGGCACCGGCAGCTGCTCGATGAAGTGCCGGGGCACGCGGGGGTGGTGGCCGCCCTCCTGGGCCGCGGCCAGGGCCCGCTGAACCGGCGCGCTCAGCAGCAGGGGCACCAGGAAGGCGAGGCTGTCCCCATCCCGGGGCCGCAGCACATAGAATTCCGTGCTGGCGGCGATGCCGGCGCCATCGGGCAGATCCAGCAGCAGGCCCGGATCGACCCAGGCCAGCTGCCGCAGGTAGGGGCGCAGCCGCGACAGGATGAGGTCACCGGGTCGCAGCACGCGCTTCTGGCTTCCCAGCCGCCCGCTCTCCACCAGCCTGACCGGCGGGCGGGCGATGCCCTCCTGGGCGTGGCCGGTGTCCAGCACCCGCCAGGCCTCCGCCTGCCCTCTGGCCGTCTCGCTGCTGAAGCGCACCAAGGACGAGAGGGGCGGCCCGGTCCAGGGGAGCTGTCTGCGGGGATCGTAGCGTTCGGGGGCCAGGACGAAGGGGGCGTCCAGCTGCGACAGGGGCACCGACCGGTGCTCAGCCATGGGCCCTCCAGACCGAGGCCAGATCGTCGAAGATGAAGTCTACGACTTCATTCAGGTCGTGGTCCAGCGCCAGCCATGCGGGGGCCTGGGGGTCTGCCCCGGCTCGAGGGATCGGGCGGCCGCCGCGGTCGCGCCCGGCCTTCTCGGACAGGCAGAAGGCGATGGCCTCGTCGGGCAAGGGCTCTGTCGGGTCCAGGGGCAGCGGGCGCTTGCGGCCCACCACGAGGGCGGTGCGCAGGCTGGTGTGGGGCTGGAAGGTCTCGTCGGGCAGGCCCACCACAGCGAGCACCTGCACCTGTCGCAGCAGCCAGTCGCGCAGCGGACCGTCCCGGTCGTTGACCAGCCGCCCATGGGGCAGCACGATGCCCAGGCGCCCGCCCGGCCGCAGCAGGCCCACGCAGCGCTCCAGGAACAGGGCGTCGCGCTCGGCCCGGCCGCCCCCGGTCACCGGGTAGGCGGCGCAGAGGGCGGCATCCACCACCTCGCCCGCGAAGGGGGGATTGGTGAGGATGACGTCCACGGGCCCGTTCAGATGGGGCTCCAGGGCGCCCGGTGCGAGGCTGTCGCGGTGCTCCAGATCCAGGCCGGCGATCTCCGCAACCACCGCGCCCAGACGCGCCACGCGCAAGGCGGCCGGGTCGATGTCGGCCCCCAGCAGCGGGCCGGCGTCCTTGCCCCGGTGGGCCGCCGTCGCCAGCAGCATGCCGCCCAAGCCGCAGGCGGGGTCCAGCACCCTCTCGCCGGGCTGGGGGTCGAGCAGCTTCACCAGGGCGGTGCAGACGGTGCGCGGGGTGAGGAACTGGCCCTTCTCCCCCCGGCGCCGGCGTGCAGTGAGGCCCTCAAAGATGGCGTCCAAGGCGCTTCCTTGGGCCTGTCGCAGGCGAAGGGGCGAGAGCACGTCCAGGCAGCTCTGCACCAGGCTGGGGTCGAGGCGGGCCAACAGGGGCCGGGCCATCAACGCGGGCCAGCGGTCGTTGGCCTGTTGGAGCTGCTCGGCCAGGGGCAGGGGCGGCCCCGCGCCCGCCGCCTCTTGTTGCAGCCGAAGCAGCACCAGCTCGACGGCCACCGCCACCGGGTCCTCTGCGCTGCGGGCGCTGATCAGCTCCTCCAGCCGCCGGGCCACCGACGCCCAGTCCCCGACCGCGATGTGATGGCGACGGGCCATGGCGCTCTCTCCCAGATCCCACAGGGCTCTATCCAGGGGGACCGGCCGCCGTCCGAAGCAGATAGGGCAGCACCCTCCCGGAGTCCCCGTGTCTGCAGTCCCCTTGCCCGAACTCGGCCCCGAGGTCAGCCAGCACCGCTACCGGCTGCTCAACGCCTTCCTCTTGTTGGTGGGGGCGGGCGTCTTCCTGCTGCTGGCGGTGATCCTGCTGGGCCTGGGCATTCACGGCGCATTTGAGAAGCGCGACTACGAGGGGCTGGCCATCGCCACCGGCATGGCCGCCTTCTTCAGCCTGCCGGGGCTCTGGCTGCTCTACCTGGGCGGCAAGGGGCTGATCCTGGGTGCTGTGATCACCGTTCACGAGGGCGGGGTCAGCAAGCGCACCCGCCTGGGCACCCAGTCCATCCGCTGGGAGGAGATGACCGCCCTGCGCATCGATCGCGTGTCCCGGCGCGGCCGTCCGGCCCACGAGGCCTTTGACAACATCTACATCAAGAAGGGCAGAGAGAAGCTGGACTTCGGGGAGAGCAGCTATGGGCACATCCCCGACGATGTCCTCGATCTGCTCCGGGAGCGCAGCATGCTGGCCATGTTGCCGGTCTTTGAGCAACGGCTGAAGGCGGGCGAGCGGCTGGTCTTTGGCGATGTGTCCTTGACCAGCACCGAGGTCGGCCTGCGCAAGGACCGCTTCGGCTTTTCGGAGTTGGGGGGCTGGCGCTTTCAAGAGACCGACCTGGTGCTCTTTCCCAAGGAGGGAAAGCCGCGCCGCGCCCGGATCTTCGGCGCCGACAACACCCAGGTGCTCTTTCAGCTGCTGGCCCGGCGGGTGCCCTTGCGCCCCGTATAGGTGCCAGGTGTCGCATGTTGAGCTTCCTGCCGGAAGGCTCAACATGCGACACCTGGCACCTTTTTTAGAGGAACCACCAGGTCTCCACCACCCGCCGCCCCGTACGCTGGGCCGCACGCAGGCTGGGCAGGTTGCTGCGGTGGATGGTGCCATGCAGGCAGTCGCGGCCATGGTCCAGCAGGCGGTCCACCAGCCGGCGCTGCAGGATGGCGGCGTTGCGCCGTCCGCGGAGACCCTCGTCCAGAAAGAGCTCTTGCACGGAGTAGCCCTCCAGCGCCCGCTCGGGCTCACGCGAGGCCGCCATCAGGCCGGCCCAGCGCCCCCGGACGTGGGCCGTGACGATGACCCCCTCCGTCAGGCAGCGCCGCAGCTGCTCCTCCTGGGCGGGGAAGACCTCGGGCCCGATGCGCGGAGAGCCCGCCCGCCACCGGGCGTGGGCGCGCGCATAGTCCGCAAAGAAGGACAGATCCGTGGCGGTCTGCACCTCCAGGGCCTCCTCGCCCCAGGGGCGCGGCCGCTGGCGCAGCTGCTCCAGGCGGCCGGCCACCAGGCGCAGGTCCACCTCGACCTGCGGCCCGGATACCGGCGGCGGCGCGGCGCCCGGCCATCGCAGGCGCAGCCGTCGGGGTGCGAAAGGGGCGAACTCCGCGAGAATACGCGCCCTGACTTCATTCCAGGCGCGCTCGCCCTGAATGGGGCCGGTCCATCCCATCAGCTCCACAAAGGGAAGCCGAGGTCCCCCCTTGAAGCGGATGCCCGCCAGCAGCGTGGGAGAGGCGGCCACCGCCGGCAGGATCCGGTGCTGGTAGGCGGCCGGCGGCTGGCCCGCCACCGGGCAGGCCCGGGCGAAGCGGTGGCCAAAGAGCTGGTCCGCCACGCGGCTCAGCTGCTCGTCCAAGGCGGCCTGCATCAGGCGGCCCGCCAGGCCCGGGGGCGTCGGCCAGTCGGCAGGCAGCTCGCGCAGGGCCTGGGCCACCAGGGCGTCCCGCAGATCGTCGTGGGGGCTGGGCACGGCCGCATCCTCGCACGGCGCTCCGACTGCGCGCCGAGCCGATAAGGGTGGGGCTCCCACCTCCCCGTGTGTCCCATCTCGACGTCGCCCCCCTTGCTCGATCACATCCCCGAGACCGGCGATCTCTCCGACGCCCTGCTCGGCTTCTTGGAGTGGGTGGAGGCCGGCGGCAAGAAGCCCTGGCCCCACCAGGAAGAGGCCCTGATGGAGCTGGCGGCGGGCAACCACGTCATGCTCGAAACGCCCACCGGGTCGGGCAAGTCGCTGGTGGCGCTGGGCCTGCACGTGCTGGCCTTCGCCCGGGGCGAACGCTCGGTCTACACCGCCCCGATCAAGGCGCTGGTCAACGAGAAATTCTTCGCCCTCTGCGCCGATCTCGGGGCCGAGATGGTGGGGCTGATGACCGGCGATGCCAGCGTCAACACCGACGCGCCGGTGCTCTGCTGCACGGCCGAGGTCCTCGCCCAGATCGCCATCACCCAGGGCGATGGCGCGGGCTTTCAGCACGTCGTGATGGACGAGTTCCACTACTACGGCGACCGCGAGCGGGGCATGGCCTGGCAGCTGCCCCTGGTCGCCCTGGAGCACACCCGCTTCCTGCTGATGAGCGCCACCCTGGGCGATACCACGCCCATTCGCGAGCAGGTGGAGGCCCGCACCGGCCGGCCGGTGGTGCGGGTGCATATGCGCGAGCGGCCGGTCCCGCTCTACTGGGAATATGCAGAGACGCCCCTGCACGAGACCGTCGGCGACCTGCGCATTCGCGGCCGGGTGCCCGCCTATATGGTGCACTACTCCCAGCGCGAGGCCACCGAGCAGGCCCAGACCCTGATGTCCACGGACTTCCTGGCCAAGGACGACAAGGGCAAGCTCAAGGAGCGCCTGAAAGAAGAGCGCTTCCCCTCTCCCTTTGGCGCCACCCTGCGGCGGCACCTGCTTCATGGCGTGGGCCTGCACCACGCGGGCCTGCTGCCCCGCTACCGGCTGCTGGTGGAGCGACTGGCCCAAGAGGGCCTGCTGGCGGTCATCTCCGGTACGGACACCCTGGGCGTGGGCGTCAATGTGCCCATCAAGACCGTGCTGATGACCAGCCTGTCCCGCTACGACGGCCAGAAGGTGGGCTGGCCCACGGTGCGCGACTTCCACCAGGTGGCCGGTCGCGCCGGTCGCGCGGGCTATGACACCGAGGGCCTGGTGGTGGTGCAGGCCCCGCCCTGGACCATCGAAAACCAGCAGCGGGTGCGCAAGGCCGAGGTCGCGGGCAAGAAGAAGGTGCGCAAGGTCTCGGTGCCCGATCGGGTCAAGAACTGGGATGAGAGCGTGTTCGAGCGCCTGCGCGACGGGCAGCCCGAGCCCCTCAAGCCGGTCTTTCGCATCACCCCGGGCCTGATGCTGGAGCTGCTCCGACGCGAGGCAAAGCACCCCCAGCACCGCTTCGGCGGCTATGGCGCCCTGATCGAGCTGGTCAACCGCAGCCACCTGGACCCCGCCGATCAGCGGGCCGAGCGCCGCCGCTGCGCCGAGCTCTTCCGCGGCCTGCGCCGGGCCGGCCTGCTGCGCCTGGAGCCCATGACCCGGGGCGGCGGCAAGCAGGTGGTGCTGGGCGCCGACCTCCCCGAAGACCTCAGCCTCAGCCACGCCCTGTCGGTCTGGCTGGTCGAAGCCGTCGCCCTGCTGGACCCCGCGGATCCCGAGCACCGGCTCAATGTGATCAGCGTCGTGGAGTCCGTCGCCGATGATCCGGGTGCTGTGGTGGTCGCCCTGGTGCGGCGCGAAAAAGGCCGCGTCATCAACGACCTGAAGGCTCGGGGCGTGGAATACGAGGAGCGCCTGGAGATCCTCGAGAAGGTGACCCATGAAAAGCCCCTGGAAGAGTGGCTCTGGGGCACCTTTCGGCCCTGGGTGGCGGGCCACCCCTGGGTGGAGGGACGGGGTCCACGCCCCAAGTCCATCGTGCGCGAGATGGTGCAGACCGGCGCCACCTTCGGCGAGTATGTGCGCGAGCTGGGCCTGGCCCGGTCCGAAGGCGTGCTGCTGCGCTACCTCGCCGAGGTCTGGCGGCTGCTGGCGCGGGGCCTGCCCGAGGTCGCCCGCACCGACGCCGTCATCGAGGTCGTCGGCTGGTTGCGCGGCGTCTTGGCCCACACCGACGACTCCCTGCTTACCGCCTGGGAGGGCATGGTCAGCGGCGTCGCCCCCCGCTTTGGGGGTCCCGAAGAGGGCGCCCCCATCGACCTGGTGGCCGATCCCCGCGCCTATGCCGGGCGCCTGCGCGCCGAGGTGCAGGCCCTGGTTCAGGCCCTGGCTGCCGGCGACTTTGACGAGGCCACCGAAGGCCTGCGGGCCAGCGAGCTGAGCGCCGACGACCTGCGCGCCCGCATCGGCGCCATCGAGTTGGAGCACGGCCCCCTGGTGGTGGACCAGCGCGCCCGCGGCGCCCGCCACCTGGTGATCGCCCAGGTCGAGCCCGGCCTCTGGAAGGTCGCGCAGACGCTGATTGACGACGAAGAGGAGCCCGTCGGCCTGATCAAGGCCTGTGCTCGGTTTGACCCGGCCAACGCCCCCTCGGGGCCGGTGCTGGAGCTGGAGGAGCTGGAGGAGTGGTGAGCCGGCCTGCAGCCCCGGTCTGCGCTTGCTGCAATGCAGCATGAGCGGGCCCCTCTCCTTGCGGTAGGCTGCCGCGGTCTGTGACCCCGGCCGCCTCGTGGCTCCGCTGCTCTGCTCTCTGCTGCTGCTGCTGGGCTCTTCGGCCGAGGCGCGCAGCACCGACGCCGCCTGGCGGGTGGTCGAGACCGAGCACTACCGGCTCATGTACCCGGTGGAATCCGAGGCCTGGGCCCTGGATCTGGCCGGGCGCATCGACGAGATGCGCGATCGGGTGTCCGAGGTCGTCGGCTACTCGCCCACCCGCCGCACCGATGTGGTGGTGATGGACCCCTGGGGCGACGCCAACGGCTTCGCCATGCCCTTCGCCCGCCGGCCCATGATGGGGGTCTTCACCTCGGCGCCGGGCCCCGAGTCCGGGATCGGCAACTACCGGCTGTGGGCCGAGGATCTCGTCGTTCACGAGGACGCCCACCTCGTTCATATGACCCGCCCCAGCCGCAGCCCCCTCGGCCGCCTGGTCTTTGACCGCCTGCTGGGTGTGCCCCCCATCGCGGCGCGCGCTCCGGGCTGGGTGATCGAGGGCTACGCGACCCTGGTGGAGGGGCGGCTGACCGGCGCGGGTCGGCCCAATTCCGATGCTCGGCCCGGCTTCTTGCGGGCCCTGGCCCGACAGGGGCAGCTGCCCACCTATGACGAGCTGGACGGGTCGGAGCGCTGGCGGGCGCGCTCCATGCGCTATCTCGTGGGTTCCGCCTACCTGGAGTGGCTGGCCGCCGAGTTTGGCGATGCGGCCCTGCCCCAGCTCTGGGCCCGCATGACCGCGCGCCGGATGCGCAGCTTCGAGCACGCCTTCCTGGGGATCTTCGGTGCGCCCCCCGCGGTGCTCTATGGGCGCTTCGCCGCCGAGCTGACCGCGGGCGCCCTGGCGGTGGAGCGGCCCGAGCAGCCGGTCACCCTCTGGGCCGATCTCTCGGGCGAGCTGGGGGCCCCAGCCAGCTCGCCGGACGGGTCCCAGCTCGCCTTCAGCCGCAGCCCCAAGCGCGGTCCACAACAGCTGGAGATCTGGGCGACCGCGCCGGATGAGGAGGCCGAAAAAGAGTGCGCAGAGCGCATCGCAGAAGATCTGACCAAGGACCCGGAGGATGTGGCCCCCCAACCGCCGCGGCAGCCCCCCCACGCGGTGGTGGCGACCTTCGACCACCCGGGACGGGTGGCGGTGGACCCCCGCTGGATCGACGATGAACGCCTGCTCTTCAGCGCCTGGGTGACCGATGGCCGGGGCAACCGGCAGCCGGACCTCTTCACCTGGACGGTGGGGGCCGGGCGAAGCCGGCGGCTCACCCGCAACCAGAACCTGCGCGACGCCGAGCCCTGCGGCGACTTCGCCGTGGCCGTGCAGCGGCGCCACGGGCTGTCGGCCCTGGTGCGCGTCGATCTGCAGAGCGGCGCGGTCGAGGCCCTGACGCCCCCCGCCGCCACCCGGGTGGAGGCCGGCCCCCGCATGGACGCCGCCTGCCAGCAGCTGGCCTTCTTGCGCAACGAGGGCGACTGGCAGGTGGTGCTCAAGCACCTGGGCACGGGGGCGGAGTCGGTGCTGCCCTTGCCCGCGGGGGGCCAGCCCCTGGCCCTGGATCTGCGCCCGGATGGCAGCGCCCTGGTGGTGGCCCTGGGCGTCGGCGGCTTTTCGGAGCTGTGGGAGCGGCCCCTGCCGGATGGCGCCTGGCTGCGCCGGACCGGGGGAGAGGGCGGCGCCTATGCGCCAGATGTGGCGGCCGACGGCAGCGTCACCTTCTTGCGCCACGACGCCTTGGGCTTCGATCTGCACCGGCTGGAGGCCCAGGCGGAGCTGCCCGAGGATGAAGCGCTGGCGCCCATTCGCGATGAATCATGGGCCCGAGGCGTCCTGCGGCCAGAGGCCCCCGACGCCCCCGCGCTGCCGATCGGGGTCGCGCCGGAGCCCCGCCCCTATGGCCTGGGCCAGCCCCTGCTGCGGCCGCTCGCGGCCACCCAGCTTCGTGCGGGCGCCCGGCCCGCCGCCTCCATCGACCTCGGCCTCTTTGTGGGCGACCGCATCGGCCGGTCCGAGCTGCTGCTGGTCGGGGCGCTGGGGGGCGCGGTGCTGGCCGGCCCGCCCACCCTGGCCCAAAGCGGCGGGCGCCTGACTGGACCTGGCGCAGCCTGCCCATCGACCTGACGGCTTCGGCCTGGGCCCTGGATGGGCGCCCCGTGGCCGGCGGTTGGGCCGGGGGAGGGGGCCTGGATCTCGGCCTGGACCGCCGCATCGAAGGCGGACTTGTGGCGCTGCACCTGGGAGCGAGCGGCGAGCAGCCGCTGGTGGGCGGCGCCTCCGACCTCCGGGTGCTGGCCCGCGCCGAGGCCCGCAAGACCCTGTGGATGGGCCGCACCCGCCTGCGCGGGGGCCTCTCGGGCCAGGGGCAGGCCGGGCTCGCGGGTCTCGACCTGGCCCGCGGGGGCCTCGACCTGGGGCTGGGGGGCCTGGACTGGCTGCTGGGCCTCAGCGGCGAGCTGGGTCGGCGCCAGGACGGTCCGCTGGGCCTGGGCGGGCTCCAGCCCGGCGTCCTCCCCACCCTGCGCGCGGCGGATCGCCTGTGGGCGCCGGCCTTGCCCGCCCTCTCTGCAGACGGGGGAGCGGCCCACTGGCTGCGGGTGGATCTGCGCACCGCCCGCGACGCCATCGGCCTCTTCGCCCAGCGCGGCCAGGGCCAGCTCCTGCCGGGGACGGGTCGCGGGAACACGGCGCTGGGGCTCGATCTCACCCTGTTGAGCGAGGCGCAGCCCATCGGCATGGTGCCCGGATTGCGCGCCGATCTCGGCCTGGCCTGCACCCTGGAGGACCCGCTGCAGGGGTGGCGGCCGCAGCCCTGCCGGTCGGGGGCGGACTGGGGGGCCTGGCTGTCGGTGCGCCTGCTGCCCGGCAGCCCGGTGGCCTACCCCTGAGCGGCCGCGCCTTCACAAAGCGTGGCAATTCGCTTGGCCTTCTTGGGCCGGAAGGTGCCGAAGCCGCAATAGAGTGCCCATAGAAGGATGATGTCGGGAGCATCCAGCGACCGACCGTCCCAAGGAGGACTGCATGGCCCCCATGATCCGCAACACCCTCGCCGCTCTCGGCTTCATGGCCCTCGGCGCCACCAGCATGCTCGCCCTCGACGCCAGCGCCAGTGGTCCCGGCGGCCACGGCCCCCCGCCCTTCCCCGGCGCCGGTCTGGCGCGCGCCATGGGCCAACTCGACCTCACCGACGCCCAGGAGCAGGCCCTCGACGCCCTCAAGGACGAGGTCCGCTCCGAGATGATGGCGGGCCGCGCCGAGCGCCTGGAGCGCAAGGGCGATGTGCTCGACCAGGTGCTCGCTGGCGAGATCGACCGCGCCCAGCTGCACAAGCAGATCGACGCCGAGGCCGCTCGGCGCACCGCCCTGGCCCACCGCATGACCGACCGGGTGCTCGACCTCCACGACAGCCTCAGCCCCGAACAGAAGGCCGAGCTGGCCGAGCTGATCGCCGAGCACCAGGAGCGCCGGGAGCAGACGCAGGGCGAAGGACAGCGCGGCGGGCGCGGGGACTCCCGCCCCCGCTGAACCCCTTCTGTGGAGCATGCCGGTGCAGACCGTTCTCGTGATTGATGATGACCCCGGCCTCGCCAGCCTCCTCGCGGAGTACCTGGGGGGAAGGGGTCTCGCTGTGCGGGTGGCCCCCGACGGCCCCAGCGGCCTTGGCCTGCTGCGGGGCGGCGGGGTGGACCTCGTCGTCCTCGACGTGATGATGCCGGGCATGGACGGCTTTGAGGTCCTGCGCGAGATCAGGCGCGACAACCCCGTTCCCGTTGTCATGTTGACCGCTCGGGGCGAGGATATGGACCGCATCGTCGGCCTCGAGCTGGGGGCCGACGACTACCTCTCCAAGCCCTTCAACCCGCGGGAGTTGCTGGCCCGCATCAAGTCCGTGCTGCGCCGCAGCGGGGCTGGCCCCGATGCCGACCAGGCGCTCCTGGCCAGCGGCATCCGGGTGGACCCGGCCGCCCGCGAGGTGACGGTGGATGGCCGCCGCGTCGAGCTGACCACCACCGAATTCGACCTGCTGCGGGTGCTGGTGGGCGCGGCCGGCCGGGTGATCCCGCGCGAGAGGCTGATGGAGCTGGCCCGGGGCGAGGACTACGCGTCTTTTGAGCGCTCCGTCGATGTGCACGTCAGCCACCTGCGGCGCAAGCTCGACGATGATCCCCGACAGGCCCGCCGCATCAAGACCGTGCGCGGCGTCGGCTATCTCGTGCCCCGCGACTGAAGCGCGGCCGGAGCCCCATGACCCTGCGCACCCGCGTCTTCCTGCTGCTGGTCGGCCTTGTGCTGGTCATGCTGGTGGCGGTCTGGACCATGGCCACCGGCGGCGTGCTGCGGCCGCTGATGAACCGGGTGGTGCGCGAGCGGGTGGAGCTGGCGGTCAGCATCGCCGAGCAGGTGGAGGATGCCGAAGATCCCCGCGAGCGCTTCGAAGAGCTGACCGAGCGCCTGGAGGTTCGGGGGCACTTCGCGCCCACCCCGCCGCCCCAGGTGCCCAAGCGCACCCAGACCTTTCACCTGCGCGGCCGAGAGGTGCTGGCCTTCCGGGGCCCCGGCAGCCCCATCGCGGTGCCCGTGCAAGGCCGTCGGGGCCGACAAGGCTGGATGGTCCTGGTCTTTCCCTCCGACCTCGACGCGCCGGCCCGGCGGGTGGGCCTGGGCCTGCTCGTGCTCGCCCTGGGCGGGGTGGGCGCCGGCTTTGTCGTGGTGCAGTGGATGTTGCGCCCCCTGGAGGTGGCCAGCGAGGCCATGGCGCGGGTGGCCGATGGCGACCTGGGCCACCGCGCCCCCGCCGGATCCGACGCCGCCGGGCGCATGGGGGGCACCTTCAACCGCATGGCGGACCGGGTCCAGGGGCTGATCACCGGCCAGCGCGAGCTGATGGCCGCGGTGAGCCACGAGCTGCGCACCCCCCTCAGCCGCATGCGCCTGCAGGCCGAGCTGCTGCGGGAGGCCGGGGCCGACCCCGTGCGGCTGGACGCCTTGGAGAAGGACATCGCCGACGTGGACGCCCTGGTGGAGGAGCTGCTGGAGTCCGCTCGCCTGGACCAGGGCTTCATCGCCTTGCGGATCGCGCCCGTCGATATGGCCGCCCTGGCCGCAGAGGCGCTGGGCAGCGTCGATCTCGGCGATCGCGAGCTGCGCCTGGACCTTCCACCCGGCTTTGCGGTGCAGGCCGACGCCCGGCGGCTGCTGCGGGTGCTCACCAACCTGCTCAGCAACGCCGCCCGCTACACCCCCGCCGACGCGACCATCCACATCACGGGCCAGACCCTGGGGGAGGAGTCCACCCTCGAGGTCGCCGACAACGGCCCGGGCGTGCCCCCCGAGGCCCTGGACCGCCTCTTTGACCCCTTCTTTCGCATCGAATCCAGCCGCAGCCGGCGCACGGGGGGGCTGGGCCTGGGCCTGATGCTCTGCCGGCAGATCGCCGAGGCCCATGGGGGCCGCATCGTGGCCCGGAACCGCGAAGGCGGCGGCCTGGCCCTGCGCCTCACCCTGCCCGCCCACCCGCCAGGGCCACCGCCGACTTGAGTCCGCCGGCGGCGTCTGCTATCCTTGGGGGGTCGTCTCGGGAGCGTTCATGTCCTCTCTGTCCATCGCGAGCTCCAGCGCCGTCGAAGCCGCGATGGGGGGCATTCACCGCAGCGGCCTGTCCATGCTCGGCGCCGCCAACCGCGTGGTCTCCGGCACGGTGGACGCCATCGGCAGCGCGGGCACCGGCGGCGACTCCAACGGCGACACCGTCTCCTTATCCGATGTCGCCTCGCGCATTCGCGGCGAAAACTCGGTCGAGGGCGCGCTGCTGGACACCAGCTCCGCCGGGCTGATCTACACCGCGAATGCGCGGGTGGTCAGCAGCGCCCTGGAAACCCAGGGCAGCCTCTTCAACATCGTCGCCTGAGCCCGGCCGGGCTCAGACCACGGCGTCCTTGAGCGCGGCCTCGATGGCGGGCTGAAGATCCACCCAGTCCGCGTCGGCTTCGCGGGTGACGGTCACGAAGTCGTTGACCGCGAAGATGCCCCGCACGCCGGGAATGTCGAAGAGGGCCTCTCCCAGCGCGTTGCCCTTGGCCTCGGCGGCGCTGTTGAAGGAGACCGAGCCCTTGGCCACCACCGGACGGCTGGCGGTGAATTTCCAGGCGTTGGGGTTGGGGGTGGACTCTGCTTGGATGGACACGGGGGGCTTGCGGCCATGGTCGTGGCTGTGCCCGTGGTCGTGGCTGTGTCCGTGGTCGGCTTCGGCCGCCTTCTTGGCGGGCGCCTTGCGGGCTGCCGGCGCCTGCTGCGGAGCGGGTGCCGGAGCGGGTGCCGCAGCGGGCGTCGGAGCCGCTGCCGGAGCCGCTGCCGGGGCGGCCTTGACGGCAGGTGCGGGCGCCGGCGCATGATCGTGGCTGTGGCCATGATCGTGGCTGTGGCCATGATCGTGGTTGTGGCCACCGGCCTGCGGGGCCTCGGCCTCGGCCGCGGCGGCGCGCCGGCCTTCGGTGCGGGCGGCGCGCATCTCCCAGGCGTCGGCGGGACGGGGAGGCGGCGGCGCCTTCTTTCCGCCACCCAGCACCGATTGGGCAAGGTCACGAAGCAGGTGGTAGGGCATCTTGAGTAGGCGGCGGATCATGGGCGCTCCCTGTGGACGACGCCTTACCGCGCCGGCGGCCGGATGCCACGGAGGGGCGCGCAGATGCCGATCATCCTGGATGGCCCGATGGGCACCGCGCTGCTGGAACGGGGCCAGCCCACGCCCCCGCCGGAGTGGAGCGCCTTGGCCCTGCGGGACAACCCGGCGCTGGTGGCCGCCTTGCACCGGGACTACGCCGCGGCGGGGGCGAGGGTGCACACGGCCAACAGCTTTCGCACCCGGCGGCGCAGCTGCCCCGAGGATTGGGAGCGCCTGGCCCGGCTGGCCGTGCAGCTCTGCCGCGCGTCGGTGGGGTCGGGCCGGGTGGCTGGTTCCATGGCCCCGTTGGAGGACTGCTACCGGCCGGATCTCAGCCCCGCGGCGCCCCGGCCCGAGCACCGGGAGCTGGCGCGGGTGCTGGCCGACGCGGGCTGCGATCTGCTGCTCTGCGAGACCTTTCCCCATGTGGGAGAGGCCCTGATCGCGGTGGAGGAGGCGGTGGCCACGGGGGTGGAGACCTGGGTGTCCTTTACGGCGGGCCCTTCGGGGGAGCTGCTCAGCCCCGCGCAGATCCGGCGGGGGGCGGCCGAAGCGGTGGCCCGGGGCGCGCGGGCCGTGCTCGTGAACTGCGTGCCGGCCTCGGCCACGCTGCCCTTTGTCGAGGCCCTGGCGGGCCTGGGCGTGCCCTTTGGCGCCTATGCCAATGCGGGCCACCCCGACGAGGGCATGGGCTGGGCCTCGTCGGCGCCCCATCCCGAGGCCGCCGCCCGCTACTGCGGCTGGGCCCAGGGCTGGGTGGAGGCCGGCGCCAGCCTGGTGGGCTCCTGCTGCGGCACGAACCCCGCAACCACCGCGGCCCTCGTGCGGGCCTTTGGCCTGTCGTAGGATGGGGCCATGACGGTCCCTTCCGCACCCCTCGGCACGGGCGGCCTCGCCGCAGAGGACCACCACGGCCCAAAGACGCCGCGGCTGGTCCTGGACGCCGGCTACCTCAACGGCCTGCTTCCGTCGGGCGGGGCCTTCCCCGATCTCAGCGCCGAGGCCTGGGAGCAGGCGCTGCGCTATGCCGGGCTGCTGCACCTGCTTCGGGTGGGAGCCCCGGATGCCCCCCCGGATCTCGCTCGCAGATTATCCTCATTGAACGCGGCGTTGGAGCGGCTGCGTGCAACGGAATCCAGAGGCCCGGCCCTGGCCGCTTGGACCGGCGCCTTGCCCTCCCTGAATGATGGCGTGCTGGCGGGGCTGGCCGGCGCGGGGCTGCTGGCCCTCATCCTGGGCTCGCCCCTGGGTGCGGGCGCGGGCCTGGTCGGTGTGCTGCTGATCCTGGGCCTGCGGCGCCTCGCGTCCTGGGTGCGGGTGGGGCCACCACCGGCAGCCGGCAAGCCGCCCAGGCCGAGGTGGCCCGCTGCGTGCGCGCCTTCCTCGAGCACACCTGGGTGGAGCCCGTCGGCCGCCAGCTGGTGGAGTCCGCGCCCACCCAAGACCTGCTGCGCCAGCAGCTCTCGGCCCTGGACCGCACCCTGGGCCGGGCCCGCAGCCGCATGCTGGAGCTGGAGGGGCTGGCCGAGGATTTGCGTTCGGCCAACCTGGGCTTGGGGCAGGCCGGCGAGGACGCCGAGACCCGGCGGCTGGCCGCCCAGCGGGCCGCCTTGGGCAAGCAGATCGCCGCGGTCGAGCTTCACCGCGGGCGCTTCGCCGAGCAGCATGCCGCCTGCGAGGCCGCCCTGGAGCGCCTGCGGGCCCTGGCCCGGCGCCGGCTGCTCTCGCACCGCGTCTCCGCCGCCATCGAAGCGGGGGGCGAAGAGCAAGCGCTGGCCGAGGCCGAGGTGGACGTCGTCGATCTGGACGCCCGCGCGGGCGCCTTGGGACGCGAGGTGGCCGACGCCGAGCTGGCCCTCAAGAGCAGCCTGGAGGCCGCGGCCGCCGCGCTGAGCAGCTGACCGCGTGGTCAGGGTGCTCCGGGGACGCAGTCGCCCTCGTCGGTCAGGTCGTCGCAGTCGTTGTCCAGGTCGTCGCCGCAGATCTCTGGGGCCCCCGGGTGGGCCTGGGGATCCTGATCGTCGCAGTCGCTGTCGTCCAAGACCCAGGCGGTCAGCGCGTCGGCGGGGGGCTGGCTGCAGGCCGCTTCGGGCGTGCCAAAGCCGTCGCCATAGCCGTCGAAGTCGCGGTCCGGCCAGTAGTGGTCGGCGTCTGCGGCAGCCTGGTCCACGGTGCCGTCGCAGTCGTTGTCCAGCGCGTCGCAGATCTCGGTGGCGTCGGGATTGATGTCGGGGTCGCGGTCGTCGCAGTCGCCGAAGCGGTCCACCGTGCCGGGGATGCTGCCGCCGGGGCAGACCCGGCCCATGAAGGCCGCGGCGTCGCCCCAGCCGTCGCCGTCCCCGTCCAGAAATAGCGCCACCGCACCATTCACGACGCGTTCGGGGTCCAGGTCGTCCACCGCCCCCGAGCAGTCGTTGTCGCGACCATCACAGCGCTCCAGCGCGCCAGGGTGGGTGCCGGCGTCGGCGTCGTCGCAGTCCCCCTCCGCCAGGGTCCAGCCGTCTCCGTCCTGGTCCTGAAGGGTCCAGGCGGCGCCGCAGCCGGCGATCCACAACAGCAGCAGGGGGGCGAAGGCCGGGCGGATGGCGCTCATCCTGGACCGCCCCCGGTGAGCAGGGAGAGGTGCAGGCCCAGCCATCCCGTGGGCTGGGCGCCATCGGTCCAGGCCCCCAAGACCAGCCCCAAGGCCGGACGCAAGCTGCCGGGATTGGGCAGCGGGCGCTCCACCCCGATCTCGGCGCCCGGGCCAAAGACCCTCCCCTGCAGCGCGCCTTGCTGTGCGGCCTCGGCAGTGAGGGCGATCTGGCCCTTGCAACCGCCCGCCGCGCAGCCGGCCTGCCAGGCGGCAGGGTCGAGGCCCTGGCTGGATCCGACGCCGCCCGCATAGAAGGCGCCCGCCATCCAAGAGAAGCCCGCCGCGTCCTTGCTGATGCCGGCCTGGGCGAGGCCCAGCTGTATCTGGCTGCCGCTGGCCAGCAGGGCCGTCCACCCGGCCTCCAGGCGCAGGGCCCAGCCTTCTCCAAAGGGCAGGCGCGCCCCAGGCTGGCCCGGGGCAGGAAGCCCGCCGCTGCTGTGGGGTAGAGGCCGGCTTCGGCCGCCCCTCGACCGCCGCCGGCCGCGCCCAGCCGCACCAGCAGGCCCGGCCCTGCGGGGCTGGCGGCTTCGGCCGGGGCGGCGGCGGGACCGCTGCGCAGGGGTCGATCGCGGCTGGCGACGGGTGCGGCGCTGCCCCGGCTGCGGGGCCGCCACGATCGCCAGTGCGCCTTCGTTGGCGTGCACCTGGAAGCGCGTGCCGGCCAGGCTGTAGCTGCCCAGGGGCAGGTAGCCCTCGTAGCGGCGATCGTCGGCCAGGGCCTGCCGGGCGGCGGCGATGGCCTGGCGCGCCTCCAGGGCGAAGGGCTCGGCCTCCACCCCAAGCTCGGTGGGCGCGGTGCGGGTCTCCACCAGCAGCTTCACCTGGCCGAAACGGCTGAGGACGTCGGTGACGGCTTCGTTCACGTCGGCGCCGGCATCGCGGGCGCGCAGCAGCCGCTCCACCAGCCCGTTGATATCGCCCAGGTTTCGCGCGGCTTCGGCGGCGACCAGGTGGCTCTCGGCCAGAAGGACGACGCCCCGGGCCTCCATCGCGCACAGCTCGCGGTAGCGCCGCTCCACCCCTTGCCACACGCCCCGGTCGGCCAGGCGCTGCATGTCCCGCCGCAAGAAGTCCTGTTCGGCCTGGGTCTCTTGGGCGCTGGGGTCAGCCGCTCGGGCCGCCTGGGGGGCAGCCCAGCCGAAGAAGGCGACGATGGCGACCTGCGGAGCGCGCAAGGGGTGACCTCGTCTGGAGGGGGCGCTCGGTCTATCGCGCCAGAGGCTGGTTGACCGCGCTGGATCCACTCTGGGAGCCTGTCGGTCGCTGCCGACATCTTTCAAGTCACGGTCTTCATCTTTCTTTTTCTCGTGCGCCGATCACCTTCGAAAATGGGCCATTGGACGCAATTCACGAGCCTGTGGTGTCGAGCCCCGCAAAAAAAAGAATCCGGCAACTGTAGGGGATCGCGGGACCGTTCGAACAGCTACACGGGGCGAGGCCGGTGATGCCTCGTCTCGAACAACCTCCTTCACTGTCCCCAACCGAAGCGCGCATGCACGAGCGCGCCAGGAGTCCCCCATGGCGATGACCGTTCGCACCAATGTCTCGGCGATGATGGCCTCAGGCAACCTCGGCCGCACCAACCGCTCGCTGGGCAACTCGCTCAGCCGCATCAGCAGCGGCATGCGCATCAACAAGGCTGCAGACGACGCGGCGGGCTTGGGCGTCGCCACCAACCTGGAGAGCCAGGTCATCAGCACCCGCCAGGCCATGCGCAATACCAACGACGGCATCTCCATCATCCAGACGGCCGAGTCCGCTGCGACCGAGGTGGTGGACATCCTGCAGCGCATGCGCGAGCTGGCCGTGCAGTCCTCCAGTGAGACCCTGGACGACGACGAGCGCGCCTACATCCAGGACGAGTTCGAAGAGCTGTCCGCCGAGGTGGACCGCATCTCCAACGTCACCGAGTTCAACGGCGTCGAGCTGACCAACAACAGCCAGACCTCGCTCGATGTGCAGGTGGGCATCCAGAACGACGCCACCAGCCGCATCGCGATCAGCCTGATCGACCTCCGCGCCACCTCCCTGGGCGTGGACACCACCGCGATGAACCTGTCCACCTCACCCTGGCCCAGACGGCCCTGGACGCGCTGGACACCGCCCTGGACTCGGTCAACGCCGGCCGCTCCACCCTGGGCGCCGTGCAGAACCGCCTGGACAGCTCGCTGAACAACAACCAGGTCTTCTCCGAGGCCCTGTCCGCGGCCGAGAGCCAGATCCGCGACGCGGACTTCGCGACCGAGACCTCCGAGATGACCAAGCACCAGATCATGCAGCAGGCCGGTGTCGCTGCCTTGGCCCAGGCCAAGAATATCAACCAGTCCGTGATCTCCCTGCTCAACTGACGCGGCGATTGCGCGGGCTCCCCGGCGGTCCCCAACGGGGTCCGTCGGGGTCCACGGCGCCGTCACCGCCCGCTCACTCGTGCGTTTCGGGCGGGCGGTGGCGGTCTGTCCTGGCAGCGGGTCGCCTCTCGGAAGAGGGGCGGCCCGCTTCGTCTTTGATTAGGCTGAAGTTGCGTGGAAGCGCTGGAGGATTGGATGCTGATCTCTCGGATGATGGTGCTGGTTGGCCTGCTGGGTGTGGCCTGTGGCAAGGACGAGCCCACGCCGGACGGCGAGGTCACCGTGACCGACAAAGACGGCGATGGCTTCCCCTCCGACGTCGACTGCGACGACGATGTCGCCGAGATCAACCCCAGCGCCTCCGAGCTCTGCGACGCCATCGACAACGACTGCGATGGCGAGGTGGACGAGATCGGCGCCGAGGGCGGCAGCGAGTTCTATGCGGACTTCGACCGGGACGGCTTCGGCGTCTTCGCCTACCCGATCCTCGCCTGTGCCCTGCCCGATGGCTACGCCGAGCTCTCCGGGGACTGCGATGACTTCAACCCCGACGTGAACCCCGACGCGGTCGAGATCTGCAACGGCATCGACGACGACTGCGACGACTCCGCCGACGGCGCCTATGCCGAGGGCCAGAACACCTACTACCGGGACGCCGACGGCGACGGCTTCGGCAACCTGGACTCGCCCACCACCGGCTGCACCGCGCCGGTTGGCTATGTGCTCGATGTTGGCGACTGCGACGACACCGACGACACGGTCTATGAAGGCGCCGCCGAGATCTGCGAGGACGGGCTCGACAACAACTGCAACGGGCTGCTCGACGAGACCTGCCCCTTCTACCTGACCACGGACTCCGACATCTTGATCGTCGCAGAGGCCTGGTATGACCGCGCCGGCGACACCCTGTCTGCCGGCGGCGACCTCAACGGCGACGGGCACCCCGACCTGGTCATCGGCGCCTCTCAAAGCGACACCGCCTTCATCAACGGGGGCGCGGCCTATGTGCTCTATGGTCCCCTGACGGCGGCGGATCCCGGGGATGGCACCGTGCCCCAGATCAACCTGGCTGATGCCGACGCGACCTTGTTGGGGGCCAGCTCCAGCGACTATGCCGGCAGCCGGCTCTGGTTGGGCCGGGACGTGGACTCCGACGGCTACGACGAGCTGCTCATGGGCGCCTACCTGGGGGGCAGCTCCAGCCATGGCGAGGCCTACCTCTTCCATGGGCCCCTCACCGGCGCCCGAGTGGGTGCGGGCACCGCGGACGCCATCTTCACGGCGGATCCGGCCGAGGCCTATGGCGCCTTGGGCCAGTATGTGCTGCAGATCGTCGGGGATGCCAACAACGACGGCGTCGCCGACATCTCCATCGGCGATCACCGCTATGGTGGGCTCGCGGGCTCCTCGGCCGGGCGCATCTACCTCTTTGACGGAGCCAGCAGCGGCAATGTGCAGGTGGACGACGCCTTCGCCACCGTGACCGGCCCGGTGGGCAACGCCTGGGTGGGCTATGGCGCCGCCGCCACCCGTCCCGATCAGGCCGCCGCCGACTACAATGCCGATGGCGTCTTCGATCTCGCGGTGGGTGTCCCCGGCGAGGATCTGGCTTGGATCTTCTACGGTCCCCTGTCGGGCGACCTCACCGCCACCGACGCCGACGTGGTCTTCACCGGCCCCGCCAGCGACCGCCTGGGCAGCAACGCGGCAGCCGGCGACCAGAACGGCGACGGCTACACCGATCTCGCCCTGGGCTGCGACTACCAGGACGATGGCGGCGACCGCTCGGGCACGATCTATGTCTTCAACGGGCCCATCAGCGCCGATCGCGCCTACGACAGCGCGGATCCGGGGGCTTTCGCAGACTTCGCGACCTGGGAGACCGAGCAGCTGGTCTACCTTGGCGCAGCCGCCAACGGCCTGGCCTTTGTGGACCTGGACGGCGATGGCAACGACGACCTCTTCGCCGGCTCCTACAACAACGAAGACTACCGGAACACCGCCGGCGCCGCCTTCTTGTACTTCGGCCCCCTCAGCGGCCGCCGCAGCGTCTGGGAGGCCGACCGCACCATCCGGGGCGACGGCAACACCGACAACGCCGGCTATGGCGTGGGCGCGGCCGATCTCACCGGTGACGGCCTGGTGGACCTGCTGGTGGGCGCCGAGGGCTGGAGCATCGAACAGGGCGCCGTGGGCCTCTTCAGCGGCGCCCGCCTGTTCTGAGGCCGCGCCGCGGCGGGTGTCAGTCTTCGCGGACCAGGGTGAAGAAGTGCCCCAGGGGCTTCTCCACCTTGTAGGCGGCGCCGATGCTCACGTGCTTGGACACCTTGCGCATGAAGTCGCGGGTCTGGTGGTAGACCAGGATCTGCAGGCCCGAGCTGTTGGGCTTCACCCGCGGCCAGCCCTCGCTGACGGTGCCGTCGGGGATCTGGTAGTAGTCCACCACGATGGCACCGCGGGCTTCCCAGTCGGGGTTTCCGGCGGTGGGCACAGCCACGAAGTAGCCCGGCCCCAGCAGGTTCATCGTCGCGCCATGGTTGTAGCCAAAGGCGCGGCCGTCGGCATTTTCGGCCGGGCGGCACATGCGCTTCTCAAAGACCCGGAACATGCCCGGCAGCGGCAAGGTGTTGGTGCCGTGGTGGCGGACGGGCTCCAGGGGGCCGCGATCGGGGGGCAGCAGGTCGTCGAAGCCGATGGGGCCGGCGGCCTCGGCCAGATCGTAGAGCTTGCGCTGCTGGGCCCGACCCAGCTCGCGGGTGGCGGCCAGGCGGGTCGCGTGGGACTGGCCGTCCAGCCAGGCGGCGACCTCGGCGATGCTGGCATCCGGGCGGGCGAGGATTGCGGCGACGCTCATCGGGGCTCCAGGGTCCGCGGCCAGGCAGTGGCGGCGCTGCACAAGACCTAAGCCCGGCGGCCGATCTCGACCACTGCTGCCCGCACCTCCTGTCTTCTCCTTGGCGCCTCAGGACAGCGGATGCGCGGGGCCCGGTCGCTCGATGCCCATGGCCTCCAAGACCACCCGACGAAGGCGCGGTGCCTCGCCGACAAAGTTGATGGCGTCAGCGAATGCGGGGTCCAGGCCCTTGCTGGGCAAGGTGGCCGGCAGCCCCGAAGGACGGCTTGCACAGGCGGCCAGGTGGCTGGCCAGGTGCACCGCCCCCGCGACGCCATAGCCGTCGCTGGGCAGGCGGATGGGCCCATGGTGGAAGGCGGCGGCCTCGACGATGGGCAAGGGCAGCCCCCAGCGGTTGAGCAGGAGCGCGCCCGCGGTGGCGTGGTTGCAGCCGAAGACCTCGCGTTCGGCCTCCAAGGCCAGCACGCCGGGCTGCCGGGCCAGGTGCCGGCTGTGGCGCCAGCCATCGGGGTCCGCCGCCGCCAGGGCGAGGGTGCCCGCCTCGTGCAGCAGCCCCGCAGTGGACGCGACCGGCGCGGCCTCCCGGTCCACCAGCCGCGACGCGATGCGCGAGGTCAGCAGGCTGCGCTGTTGCACGGCGCCCACATTCACCCCGGCCTTGACCGCTCGCCGCCCCAACTTCTCGAAGAGCTCGGCCGACAGCGTGATCTTGCGCACCAGGTCCGTGCCCAGCATGGCGAGCGCGTCTCGCAGCGAGGCCACCTGCCGGTTCAGGCCCAGCCAGGCCGAGTTCGCCACCTGCAGCACCCGGGCGGCGATGGCGGGATCCTCGGCCACCACGTCCGCCAGCTGGGCCAGGCCCACCCGGGGATCCTGCGCCAGCTCGCCCAGGCGCGCGTGCAGGGTGTTCACCGCCGGCAGCGCCTCCAGGCGCTCCAGGGCTCCGTCGGTGGTGGCCTCGCGGATCAGCGTGCGGACCGCCGCGGCCCGGTGCAGCTGATCCTGCAGGCTCTCCCACGTGCAGGGCTTGCTGAGCAGCAGGTGGGCCAGCGGGCCCGCTTCGAAGGAGGCTTGCCGATCGAGGTGGCCCGACATGACCATGCGCACGGCGTCGGGCCAGCGGCCCCGCACCTCGCGCAGCAGGCTGCATCCATCCCGCTCCGGCATGCGCATATCGGTGAGAACGACGTCGATTACTTCATTCTCAAGGATAGGAAGCGCCTCTTGCACGCTTCCGACGAAGTACCCGATGATGCCGGGCTCGCGCCGGATCCGGGCGCTGAGGCTGCGGAGCACCAGGGGCTCGTCATCGACCACCAGGACCTGGATCATGGCTGCTCCTCCGCGGCATCTCCTGCTGGGGAGACGCTCCAGCACCCTCCGTCAGGACCCGCCAGCACCGGGCGGGCTTCCAAGGGGAATAGAGGGGCCGGCAGCTCCGGCCCCGTCCACCCCTTGGCCGAGATCGCGATCTCGATCCGGTCCCCCACCAGGCGGACCGAGGCCCGGACCGCAGGGGATGCCGCCACAGCATCGCTCAGCAGCGCCACCAGGGCGCGGGTCCAGTCGCCTTCGCGGCCCACGGCGCCCGGGGGCAGCGCGCCCACATCCAGGTGCACCGCCCGCTCGGGACCGGCCAGGCGCGCCACGAAATCGGCCGCCTCGCGCAGCAGCTGATCGAGCTGCAGCGGCGCGGGCCGCTCGTCCCGTGGGCGATCCAGGCGCCGCAGGACCGCCGCCAGGGTCGCGACGCCGGCCAGGGCTTGGGTCGCCCGATCGGCGGCACCGGCAAGCTCAGAGAGTGCCGGCGCCGCGCCGACCTGTGGAAGGAGCTCCGCGCAGAGTTCGCGGCAGAGGTCCAGCTCCGACAGCGCCACCTGCAAGGGCCCGCCCAGCGCGTGGGCGAGGCCGGAGATCAACGCTTGCTCCTTCAAGGCGGGGCTCCAGGCCAGGGGGCGAGGGATCTGGATCGCAGCCGAGGCCTCCTCTACGGCTGATCCGATCGGCGCTTGAGCCGATCTTGTCCCCCACCCGCAGGATTCGGCCGGCCCGCTGGCGGCAGAGGCGACCGGGGCGGGCCCATGTGCTATTCCCTGTCGGAGTGTGCGGAATCCGGAGGAATGATGCGACGAGCCGCGGACCTCAACCCCCGCTGCGGCGGGCGCCTGCTGCCCGCGGTGGTGGCGGCCGTGCTCTTCGGGACTGGCTGCGCCCGGCGCGACGCCGGCGAACCCGAAGCCGACAGCGCGCCCACCACCCCCGCATCAAGCGTCTGGGCGTGGACCGGCCGCTGGTGGCGGCGCCGGGCGGCGGCGAGCTGGCCTACGAGGTGGACGCCCCCGCAGCCGGCGACGACGAAGAGACCATCGACTCTTCCACCGTGGGTCCCGGCGGCGCCGCCACCGCCGACCACCGGGTCCTATACTGCCCCCAGGGCAGCAGCGCGCCCCTCCGCGACCTCTGGTATGTCTTCTCGGATCGCGACGTGGTGGGTGGCGGCGCGGCCTGTTGGCCCGGCAGCTCCGACAGCTGGACCTGGACGGTCGAGGACCGCATGCCCGACGCCCGCTGCGTCGTGGGCTGGACGGGACAGACCACCTCCGACTTCAAGGCGCCCTTCGCCGGCATCGGCGCCGAGCTGGCCAATGGAGACTTGAGCGCCTACAGCGGTGTGGCCTTGCGGGTGCGGGGGGACGGCACCCGGATGCGCTTCGAGCTGTCCTTCAAGGACCAGCTGGGCAGCGAGCTTCGCAGCGACTGCGAGGACGACGACCTCGATCTCTACGGCAGCGCCCTGCGTTGCGGCGATGGCAGCGATCAATGGCAGGCGTTGACCCTGCCCTTCTCGAAGATGCAGCAGCAGGGTTGGGGCACGAAGACCAGCCCGGACTGGACCCGTGTGGACAAGGTGCAGCTGCGGGTGCTGGACAGCCCGCTGAAGGTGGACCCCAGCCGGCCGGCCCGTCACCCCGATCGCACCATCGGCGGGGTGCGCACCGATGGTTTTGATTGCGACTTCGAGGTTGTGGGCTTTATTCCTCGATGATGAAGACAGCTGTCGCCTTGTTGGGATCCCCCGGCGAGCGGGGCTAAGGGAGGGGTCATGGGACTTGCACTGTTGACGCTGCTCTGTGGCCCGGCCCTCGCCGGCTCTGGCCCTTGGGTTGTCTCCGAAGGCGACCTCTCCTTCTATGGCGGCGCCGAATACCAGCGCTTCACCCAGCTGGCCCTGTCCACCGGCAGCGGCTCCCCCGACGTGGTGGACGTGGACAACGGCCTCGAAACCGTGGGCGCCAAGCTGGTGGGCTCCTATGGCCTGCGCGACCGGGTCGAGCTGGAGCTTCAGCTGCCCTGGTACCGGGTGGACGCCAATACCACCGACGGCGCCGTCTGCGCGGCGCTCGGCCTGGGCGCCTGCGAGACCACCAGCGGCCTGGGCATCGTCACCGCGCGGGTCAAGGGCCTCCTGCTGGATGAGCTGGTTGGAAGCCCCCTCAGCCTCGCCCTGGGCGGCGAGATGCGCTTTGGCCAGTCCACCGCAGACACCCGCGAGCGCATCACCAACCTGGGCGAAGGCACCACCGATCTTGGCGCCTTCGCCTCGGTCGGTCGCAGCGGCGGCCTGGCGGACGGCTTCTGGAGCGCCTGGCTCGAAGGCGGCTACCGCTACCGCTTCCCCAATACCGACTTTCCCCGGGGCAGCGCGCCGGGCAGCGAGATCACCGGTGACTTCGAGTTTCTCGCCGGAGCGCGTCGCTGGTGGAGCATCGGGCCCAGCGCCTCGCTGCTCTGGCGCCCCAGCGGCTATGACGTCGAAGACATCCTGGGCAGCGCCGCGCTGGCCACGGATGTGGACCGCTGGGCGGCCCTGTCGGTCACCAACCTGCGGGTGGGCGCCAAGGCCATCGTGCGCTCGTCTGAGCGCGTAGACCTCGTCGCGGGTGTGCTGGCCACCGCCTATGCTGTCAACAACCCCTCCGACGTGCTCTCGGTGTCGTTGGGTTTGTCGGTCCACCCTGGCCCCGAGGCCCGGTGAGCACACTCAAGGTCGGCGATCGGGTTGAGAAGTACGAGGTGGAGGCCTTCCTCGGAGAGGGGGGGCTCGCCCGGGTCTACCGCGTGCGCCACGAACAGCTGGGCACCAGCTACGCCCTGAAGCTCCTGGCCTTTCGGGGGGAGCGGCTCAGCAACCGCCTGCTGCGCGAAGGGCGCATTCAAGCCGGACTGCGCCATCCCAATGTGGTCACCGTCATCGACGTGATGATGCACGATGGCCGGGCCGCCTTGCTGATGGAATTTGTCGAGGGCGAGAGCCTCGAACAGGCCCTCAACAAGCGCGGGGCCATGGCCCTGGACGACGCCCTCGCCCTCTTTTCGCAGATCCTCGCCGGTGTGAGCGCCGCCCATGGCGCCGGGGTGCTGCACCGCGACCTCAAGCCCGGCAACATCCTGCTGCAGCCCGGACCGGAAGGCATGGTGGCCAAGGTCACCGACTTCGGCATCGCCCGCCTGTTGTCCACCGAGGCCTCGGAGGGCGACACGCTGCAGACCGATGTGATCGGCACCCCCGGCTATATGGCCCCCGAACAGGCCAGCGATCCCACCTCGGTGGATGTGCGCGCCGACATCTTCTCTTTGGGCGCCCTGCTCTATGGCATGGTCACGGGCTACCCCCCCTTCCGGCCCGGAAAGCTGGCCCAGGTGCTGGTAGACGTCGAACAGGGGCGCTTCACCCCCGTTCAGCAGCGGGCCCCGGCCTGCCCAGACGCCGTGGCGGTGGCCATCGAGCGCTGCCTGGCGCCGGATCCCGACGCCCGCTTCGTGACCTGTACTGCGCTGGCCGCCGCCCTCTATGGCGCCGACAGCGGCGAGGTCGCGACGCTGAACCGCGGCATTCGTTCGCCCATCTTGCCGCCTGTGTCCACGCCTCGCCTGCCCACTGCGGAGTCCCTGGCAGCAGGGTCGATGCCGGCGGTGGCCAAGACGGCGGTGCCCACCGACACCGCTTCGGGGGCGCCCGTGGCTCCCACCCTGGCCCCCACCCTGGACCAGCGCCCGCCCCGCAGCAAGCTGCCGGTGGCGCTGGGTGTGGCCCTGCTGGTGCTGCTGGGTGCGGGGGCGGGAATGCTGGCCACCCGTCCTGCCCAGGATGAGCTGCCAGGGCCCGTTCTGGTTGAATCTGCGGAGAGCGGATCGGTCGCTGCCGTGCCCCTGGCGCCTGCCCTCCCGCCGGCCGAGGCCCTGCCAGCGGAGGTGCCCGATCCGGCGCCGGATGCCGCTGCCGCTCCGGCGCCCGCGCCCGCGGCACAGGGGGTCGCCGCGGTCGGTGAGCCCGATCAGCAGGCGCCCGCCCGGACCGTCATCGACGCCCCTCAGCCGGATCCGATCCCCCTGCTGCCCGGGGACGACCCGGCAGAGCCGAGCGAGGCGCTGCCGGGCGATCCGCCCCCCGAGCCCGACGATGGCGTCGCGATGGCGGAGCTGACCGAGCAGCCGGCGCCAGAGCCGATTCAAGCCGCGCCGCCGCCACCCGAAGCCCCTGCTGCCGCCCCTCCCGACCTGCGGGGCACCTGGCAAGGGCGCCTGGGCGGACGTCCCAGCACCTTGCGCCTGCTCGTCCAGCGCGGCGCCCAGGTCGAAGGCGAGCTGGAGGTGTTGATGGGCACCGCCTACCGCACCTTCGCCATGTCCGGGCGGCTCGAAGGCGACCGTCTGCAGCTGCAAGGCGACGATCCCGAGGGCTGGCGCCTGGACGCCCGGCTCAGCGGCGACAGCCTCGATGGCAGCCTGTCCTCTGCCGGACGCGGAAAGGGCACCGCCTGGAAGGGCACCCGCCAATAGGAAGGGTCGTCGGATCCCAGGACGACGCGCTACGATAGGGGCCTTGCTGGAGTCCCCGTGCGTCCTGCCCTCCTGATGATCCTGCTGCTGGCCGCCTGCACCGACAAGACGGGTGATGACACCGGCCCGGTCGACGCCGACGCCGACGGCTATGCCGCCGATGTCGACTGCGATGACAAGAATAGCGCGATACATCCCGGCGCGGTTGAGGTCTGCGACGGCGTGGACAACGACTGCGATGGCAAGGCCGATGGCCGCTATGCCGCCGATGCCGCCACCTGGTACGCCGATATTGACGGTGACGGCTATGGTGACTCCCTCTATCCGCGCCAGGACTGCGTTCAGCCCATCGGTCACGTCGAAAACTCCGCCGATTGCGACGACAGCCTGGCCGAGGTGAGCCCCGCCGGAGAAGAGCGCTGCAACGATATAGACGATGACTGCGACGGCCTGGTGGACGAAGATGGCGTCGGCGCCCCCACCTGGTTCATCGACGCCGATGGCGATGGCTATGGCTCGGATGCCGACACGGTCCAGGCCTGCGCGGCGCCCACTGGCTACGTCGACAACGACGACGACTGCAATGACGACGACGACACCGTCAACCCCGGGGCCGCCGAGACCTGGTATGACGGCGTAGACGGCGACTGCGACGGCGGCAGCGACTACGATCAGGACGGCGACGGGGTGGACGCCACCGCATTCGGTGGCTTGGACTGCCTGGACACCGATCCGGCGGTGCGCCCGGGCATGACCGAGCATTGCGACGGCGTCGACGAAGACTGCGATGGCACCATCGACGAGGACCCCATCGTCGCCCCGACCTGGTTCTTTGATGGCGATGGGGACGGCCAAGGCGTCGCCACGATGCGGCAGCGCGCCTGCGCCGCCCCCGATGGCTATGTGGACAACGCCACCGACTGCGACGACAGCGACCCGCTGGTCTACCGCGGCGCGCCCGAGGTCTGGTACGACGGCGTCGACAGCGACTGCGACGGCGGCAGCGACTACGATCAGGACGGCGACGGCTACGACTCCGACGCCCATGGGGGCGCGGACTGCGACGATCTGGACGCCGCGCGCTACCCCACGACCTACTACGCCGATGCCGACAGCGACGGCTTTGGCGACGCCAGCGCGCCCCTGGCCTCCTGCGACACCCCCGCGGGCCATGTGTTGGACGCCACGGACTGCGACGACAGCACCGACCAGGCCAACCCCTCCTTGTCCGAGGTCTGTGGGGACGGCATCGACAACGACTGTGACGGCGCCGGCACGGGCTGCGGGCTGATGGGCGACACCAGCGTCGTGGACAGCTGGGCCACCCTGGCGGGGGTCTCGGTCAACGCGCTGGTGGGCGACGCGGCTCGCGTGGTGGGCGATCTCGACGGAGACGGCCTGCCCGATCTCGCGCTGGGCGGCCTGGGCAGCAGCACCGGTGGCGCGGGCGCAGGGGTGGCCTACCTGGTCACCGGTGTGCCCTCGGGGCGCAGCAGCCTGGGCAGCGTGGGCATCCGCCTGCTGGGCCTGGGCGGAGAGGCCGTGGGCGGGGCCATCGAAGGCCTGGAAGACCAGGACGGCGACGGCTTTGACGAGCTGGTCGTGGGTGCTCCCTCCACCATCGGCACCGGCAACGTCTACCTGCTGCAGGGGCCGGTGCCGGGCGCGGGTGGCTCCCTGTCTGCGTTGGCCAGCGCGGCGCTGGCGGGGCCCGCGGCGGGCTCGCTGGCGGGCAGCGCCCTGGCGACGGGGGACTTCACCGGTGATGGCGTGGCCGACCTGCTGGTCGGCGCCGCCGGCTGATGCGACGGTCTACCTCGAGGCCGGCCCCATCACGGCGGGCCGCACCCTGGGTGCGGGGAGGCCGAGATCAGCGGCCTCAGCAGCGGCGCGGGCATGGTGGTATCGGCGGCCGGCGATCTCGACGGAGATGGGTTTGAGGACATCGTTCTCAGCGAGCCCGGTTCGGGCACGGCCGGTCGGGTCCACCTCTTCTTCGGGCCCCTGAGCGGCGCCTTGCCCCTGACCGCGGCCGATGCGTCGTGGACCGGCAGCGCCTCGGGCGCGGTGCTCGCCGTGGCGGGTGCCAGAGATACCGACGGCGACGGCCTGCACGACCTGGTGCTGGGGGCCGAGGCCTCCACCCTCTGCGGCACCGGCTGCGGCACGACCTGGCTGCTGCTGGGCCCCACCACCGCCGTGACCAGCCTGTCCAATGCCGACGCCATCTTGCTGGGCAGCACCGGCAGCGCCTTTGGGTCGGGGGTGGCCTTGGGCGACGTGGATGGCGACGGCGTCGCGGATGTCGCGGTGGGCGCCCAGTCCTCCGGCGTGGGGGGTGCCATCCACCTCTTCGTGGGCCCCCTGTCGGGGACGATAAATAGCACCGCCGCCGACGGGCGCATCTTCACCCCCTTCGCCCTCGATGATCTCGGCGCCTCCCTGTCCCTGGGCGATGTGGACGGGGATGGCACCGACGATGTGGTGGGCGGCGCCCCCCGCTTCAACGGCGGCGCCATCAACTCGGGCGGCGCCTTCCTGCTGATGGGCGGCGAAGGACTCTGACCCTCTGCGCCTTGGGGTAGGCTGCTTCGATGCAGACCGAGACCGACCGCATCCTCGGCCTGCTCGCCCAGATGGACGAGCGGGCTGCATCGGACCTCTTCCTGACCGAGGGCAAGCGCCCCGCATTCCGGGTGCATGGGCAGGTCCTCAACGAGGCGGGGCCGCCCACGGCCCGGGCCGCCATCGAGGCCTTGCAGCGCAGCTGCCGCCCCGCCTGCAGGACCGCTTCGATGGCAGCGGCGACCTGGACGCGGGGCTCACCCTGGCCGATGGTCGGCGTTTTCGGCTGAATTTCTCCCGCCAGCAAGGTCTGCTGTCGGTGGTGGCCCGGGCGGTGCCCAGCGGCGCCTTGACCCGGCGGCGCTGGGGTGCCGCCGCGGCGGCGGCCTTGGCCGACTGCGCCCGCGGGCTGGTGCTGGTGACGGGCGCGACCGGTGCGGGCAAGAGCACCACGCTGGCGGCCCTGGTGCACCGGATCAACCTGCGCCGTCGGGTGCACATCGTCACCATCGAAGATCCCATCGAGTTCGTGCATGGCGAGGTGCTGGCCCGCATCAGCCAGCGCGAGGTGGGCTTCGACACCGAGAGCTTCTCGGCGGGCTTGCGCCATGTGGTGCGCCAGAGCCCCGATGTCATCGTGGTGGGCGAGCTGCGCGACCCCGAGACCGTGCAGGTGGCCCTGTCGGCGGCCTTGACCGGCCACCTGGTGCTGGCCTCGCTGCACACCATCGACGCCGTTCAGACCCTGCAGCGCCTGCTGTCCTTCTTTCCCGATCACCAGCGGGAGCAGGCCGCCCTCGACCTCTCCTTGTGCCTGCAAGGGGTGGTCAGCCAGCGGCTGCTGCCCACGGCCGATGGGTCCGGGCGGGTGCTCGCGGTGGAGCTGCTCACCATCGGGCCGGCCACGGCCCGCCTGGTGCGCGAGCGCCGGCTGGAGGAGCTGGTGGACCTCATGCGCAGCGACAGCTCGCCCAGCATGCGCACCTTCAACCAGTCGCTGGTGACGCTGCACAAAGACGGGCAGATCGCCTTCGAGGTGGGCCTGGCCCACGCCAGCAACCCCGACGAGTTCTCGCTGGCGGTGCGGGGAATGGCCACGGGGACGGAGGGCTTTCGGGCGAGCGCGGCCGACGCCGACAGCGTGCCCACCACCCTCGACATGAACCTGCTGTTGGACCTCGCCTTGCGGCGGGGCGCCAGCGATCTGCACCTGACCGAGGGCCGCCCGCCCATCCTGCGGGTGAGCGGCGCGCTCAAGCCGCTGGGGGACCGCAAGCTGACCGCGGCCGACCTGCGCATGCTGCTCTTCAGCATCATGACCGCCCGGCAGCGCAGCCAATACGAGCTCAACCGCGAGCTGGACTTTGCCCTCTCGGTGTCGAAAGGCAGAAGATTTCGGGTGAATGCCTATTTTCAGAAGGGACGCATGGCCGCCGCCCTGCGGGCCATCCCCTCGGACATCCCCGATGCCGACAGCTTGCGGCTGCCGCCGGCCTTGCTCGACCTGGGCGGACGCTCCCAGGGCCTGCTGCTGGTGGTGGGTCCGACCGGGGCGGGCAAGAGCACCACCCTGGCCTGCCTGGTGGACCGCATCAACCACAGCCGGGCCTGCCGCATCCTCACCATCGAAGACCCCATCGAATACGCCCACGACAGCGCGACGGCCACGGTGGATCAACGCGAGGTGCACGCCGACACTGCCAGCTTCGCCGCCGCCCTCAAATTCGTGTTGCGCCAGGATCCCGACGTCATCCTGGTGGGAGAGATGCGCGACATGGAGACCATCGGCGCCGCGATCACCGCCGCCGAGACCGGTCACCTCGTGCTGGCCACCCTGCACGCCAACGACGCCATGCAGGCCATCGATCGGATCATCGACGTCTTTCCGGCCCACCAGCAGGGTCAGACCCGCACGCAGCTGGCGGCGGGCCTGCTTGGGGTGGTCAGCCAGCGCCTGCTCCCGCGGCGGGATGGCGCCGGTCGGGTGCCCGCCTTCGAGGTCATGGTGGGCACCCCCGCCATTCGCAACCTGATTCGCGAAAACAAGCTGCACCAGGGCCGGTCCATCATGGAGAGCGCCCGGCGGGACGGCATGGTCACGATGGACCAGGCCCTGCGGGTGCTCTACGAGGCGGGAGAGGTCAGCTTTGAAGAGATCGCCCAGCACATGACCAGCCCCCGCGCCATCCAGGGCCCGGCTGCGCCCGTGGCCCCGCAGGCAGCCCCCGCGGCAGCCGGCCTGCGCAGCCCTGCGCCCGCTGCGGACTCCGAGGCCCCGACCGCCCCGGTCAAGAGCCGCTTTCCCTGGTCCCGCTGACAGGACGGCGCCTGCGGCGCTAGACTCCCCGCATGTTCCGCCCGACCCAGGAACCATGGACCGAAGCCCGGCTGGCGGAGCTGGGCCCCTACGAGCACGACTTCCAGGAGTACAAGGGCAGCGGCTGGGTGTGGACCGGCAAAGAGGTCGCGCCCTGGCTTCAGGGCGCCATCTCCAAGCAGGTCTCCGCCTTCTCCAACGGGGCCGGCGGTCGGATCATCATCGGCGTGGACGACGCGGGCCAGGTGGATGGTGGCGTTCCCACCGACCTCAAGCCCAGCGGCACCCGCGAGTGGCTCGAAGACATCATCACCGACGCCGTGGCCCCCCGGCTCGCCCGCTTCAATGTCTTTGAGATCCCTCACCCAGGCGGGCTCTTTCGGTCGGCCATCCTGCCCGGCCACGCGGTCTATGTCGTCGAGATCCCGCCCAGCGACGACGCCCCGCACCAGGCCCTGGACCACCGCTACTACCTGCGCATCGCCGGCAAGAGCCGACCGATGAACCACATTCATGTGCAGGACATCCTGCGCCGCAGCCGGCACCCCGAGGTCACCATGGCCCGGGTCGGCCCCTATGGAGAGCCCGAGACCGATAGCACCGACCCCCGAGGCCCCAGGGTCTTCGTCAGCTTTCGAGCATTTATCGGCAACCGCGGTCGCAGCCTCGCCCGGCATGTGGGGGGGGAGATCCTGCTGCCGCGGGCCCTGGTGGGTCGGGAGGTGCGCCGCCGCAACATGCAGCTGGACGGCGTTCACGCCACCCAGCGCCCCGGCGACATCACCTTCTTTCGCTACCACCCCACGCCCCTCTTCCCCAGCCAGGAGATCTTCTTCTTGCAGGTGTGGATCGGCCTGCACCGGGCCAATGTGGACCTGGTGCGCAGCGGCGCCGCCCGGCTGCGCTGGCGGGTCTATGCAGACGACGCCGTGCCCCGAACGGGAGAGGTCCAGCTCGCGGAATTCGGCCTGGTGCAGCGGGCGGTGAGCTGGGTGTCCCGGTCCGGCCGCGCGTCCTAATCGCCGCTGGGGTCCTCCCCGCGCCGAAAGGGACCGTGCTCCGCCAGCTTCTCCATCTCGACGGCGCTCTGGATGGCCTCTCGCCCCAGGGCCTCCGCCACCGCCGCGGACAGGCCCGGGTGCCGCAACCAGTGGGCCGAGTGGGTGGGCGAGGGCATCAGGCCCCGCCGCAGCTTGTGTCCCCCCTGCGCGCCGGCCTCGAAGCGGGACCAGCCCCGGTCGATGCACAGCTCGATGGGGCGGTGGTAGCAGAGCTCGAAGTGCAGGCTCTCAAAAGCCGGCTCGCACCCCCAGTAGCGCCCATACAGGTGCTTTCCGCGGTGAAAGAGCAGGGTGGTAGCCACGATTCGCCCGTCGGCCTCCGCGATTCCCGCCAGGGCGAGGTGGGCGAGGCGATCCTTTGCGAGGCGGAAGAAGTCCGGGCTGAGGTAGGCGCTGCCCCACTTGCGTTCGCAGGTGGCGCGGTAGAAGCCTTCGATGGCCTGCCAGTGCCGGTCGGTGATCTCGGCCCCTTCGAGCACCCGGATGCTCGCCCCGAGGCGCGTGGCATGCCGGCGCTCCCGGCGGGTCTCCTTGCGCAGCTTGGCCCGAAAGGTGCCCAGCCAGGCCTCGAAGTCCGCATAGCCCTCGTTCGTCCAATGGAATTGGTGAGTCAAGCGGGGGATGGCTCCCCGGCTGGCCAGCTGCTCCCCCTCGGCCTGGGTGCAGAAGAGCACGTGCACCGAGCTGCAGCGCGCGGCATCCGCCAGGCCCCGGAGGCCCCGGTAGAGCGCGTCCTGAAGCACCGGGGTGGGCGGGATGCGGCCCTGCCCGGCGTCGGGGTGGGTGAGCAGGCGCCGCCCCTGCGCGGGCGTGAAAGGCACCGCGCAGACCACCTTCGGGTAGTAGGGAATGCCCGCCTGCTGCGCGGCCTGGGCCCAGCCCCAGTCAAAGATATACTCGCCGTAGCTGTTGTCCTTGACATAGGCCGGCGCCGCCGCGATCAGCACCCCGTCCAGGGTCACCTGCACATGGGCGGGCTGCCAGCCGGCCGCAGCCCCCACGCTGCCGCTGTCTTCGAGCACCGACAAGAAGGCGTGGGTGGTGAAGGGGTCGTCGGGGGGCACCAGCGCATCCCAAGCCCGAGGATCGAAGCGATCCATGCCGGGCACCAGGGCGATCTCGAGTGCGGGTGGAGGAGCAGACGCGGCCATGGGCCTCCCTGGCGAGAGGCTTCACCCTAGCCCGGCTCGGACATCGGACCAGCCCGCGGGATAGCGGGCCTGCCTTGGAGGTCCCGTGTCCGCCCCCTACCGCGTCTTCCTGCAGCTGCCCCGATCGGGCGTATCGCCGCGCCAGGTGGCCCGTGCCGGCGACGTCTGGCGGCTGATGCAGGAGCTGGCGGTGGGGGCATCGACCGCCGTGGGCTACCCGGCCGAACGCTTCGTGAATGAAGGCGTGGCCTTCATTGTCACGGGGATGACCCTGCGCCATCTCCGCGAGCTGCCTTATGGTGCGCCGCTGGTGGGCGAGACCTGGCTGAGCCGGGTGCGCCGGGGCACCCTCTGCGAGCGAGAGCTGCGCCTGTCGGCCTCCGGCCTGCCCGTGGCCGAGGCCACCCAGAGCTGGGTGCATGTGCGCATGGACGCCGAAGGCCCACGGCCGGCGCGGGCCAGCCCGGCGGTGCAGGCGGCCTTTGCCGCGCAGCCCGAGCTGGGCGAGACGCCGGTCCAGCTCCCCCAGCTCGACGTGGCCCTCGACGGCCCCGTCTTTGCCTTCGACTTCGAGGTCTGGCATGGCTGGATGGACGCCCTGGGCCATGTCAACCACCCCGTCTATGTGGACTGGTGCGACGAAGGCACCCGCCGCGTATTGGCCGCCGCGGGCCACGATCCCCAGGCCCTGGTGCCCGTCGCAGAACAGCTCCGCTTCCGCAACGCCGCCCTCGCCACCGACGCCCTGGTCGTGCGCAGCCGCTGCGTGGGCCGCTGCGGCGGCGCGGTGTCCATCGCCCACACGATCCAGCGGCGCAGCGACGGCCTCGTCATGGCCGAGGCCACCACGGTGCGCACCCTGCCCGACGGACCCGATGCGCTGCTTGCGGCTTTGGAAGGAGGCCAGAAGCGATAAGGGGTGTTGAGACTACACGGAGGTCCCGGTGTCCCTGATCGCCCTCGCCCTCGCAGCCCCCCTCTACGCGGGCACCGGCGTGCCCGCGGTCTCGGGTGCCTTGCAGTCGGACTTCACCGACACCGTCCTGACCGGCATGCCGCCCGCCCTGACCCTGTGGGCCCCCGAACACGAGGTGGCCTTCTACGTCGAATGCACCGCCGGCGACGAGATCCTGCGTTTTGAGACCGGCGCGGTCCCCAAGGGCGAGCGCCGCCTCTTCTTGCTGCGCTTCGAACAGGAGCGACGCGCCGCCGACTGTGTGGTCTCGGCGCGCATGGCCAATGGGCTCGCTGAAAACAAGCCGCTGGCGCTTGTTTGGAAGGTTGAGGATCCGGTGGAGGCGCCGAAGGCCGACGACAAGCCCGCCGCCAAGGAGCCCGCCGCCGACCCGCCGGCCGCCGCGGAATCGACGGTCATCGAGGTGCCTCCCAAGGCGCCGCCCGCCCCGCGTTGATGGCTCAGCGCCGGGTGGCGATGGCCACGCCCACCAGCACCACCAGGCCGCCGCCCAGCTCCCGAAGGGTCGGCAGCTCCCCCAAGACCAGCGCGCCGAGTGCCGCCGCCCCCACCGGCTCCAGCAAGACGAAGGCGGTCACGATCGCCGCCGGCAGGTAGCGGACGGCGTAGTTCATGCCCACATGGCCCAGCAGCTGGGGCCCCAGGGTGAGGCCGGCGATGGCCAGCCAGGTCCCGGTCGAGAAGCCCACCAGCGGCGTCCGGGTCGCCAGCGCCACGGGAAGCAGCGCCCCCGCGCAGCTGAGGCAGACCAGGGCGCCATAGGGGCCGATGCCCACCCGCTGGCGCACGCTGCGCCCGGCCAGCAGGTATAGGGCGGCCAGCAGCCCGCCCAGCAAGGCGAGCAGGTCGCCGGATAGGGTGGCGCGATCGCTGAGGTCGCCGCTCATCAAGGCGCTGCCCAGCACGGCGGCCCCAACGCCGACAAAGAAGCGCCGGTGTGGCTTCTCACCCAGGAGCAGCCAGCCCAGCAGGCCCGTCCACACCGGGCTCAAGCAGACCAGGAGCGTGGAGCGCAGCACCGTCGTGAGGCCCAGCGACGAGAACCAGGCCACGAAGTGCCCCGCCAACAACAAGCCCGCGACGGGCATCAGCCAGCGATCCCGCGGGGTCGCCGACAACAAGCTCGACCGCGGGCCGGATGCGAGCAGGCTGGGGCTCAGCATCAGGCCCACGGCGCCGGTGCGCCAGAAGGCGAGGGCGACCGGGCTGGCGTCGGGGGCCAGGCGCACCAGCACCGCCGCTGCGCTGATGGCGGCGATGGCCACCCCGAGCACCAGGCTCGGCGAGATGCGGGGGGCCTCATTCATCCCGGGTCGGCCGATGGTTAGGTGCGTCGGCAAGAAGCGGAGGTCGCCGATGATCTTGTGGGCGCATGGACTGGAAGGATCGCCCACGGGCCTCAAGGTGCGGGCGCTGCGCGCGGCGGGGCTGACGGTCAGGCCCCCGACGGCCGCGGGCTGCCCCTCGCTCCGCGGGTGGCCCTGCTCGATGCGGCGGCCGCGCGGCTGCGCCCAGGGGCCTCTGCTGCTCGCCGGCTCCAGCTATGGCGGGCTGGCCGCGGCCGGCTGGCGGCCACCCACCCCGGGCGCTTCATCGCCTGCTGCTGCTCGCCCCGCCTTGCACCACAACGAGCCGCCCCTGCCGCCTGCGTGGGCGCCGCGGCCGCCGGCCGGGATGCCGGTCCGGGTGCTGCATGGCCTGTTGGACGACATCGTGCCCATCGCTGCAAGCCGGGCCTATGTGGCGGGTGCGGCGGCCGCCGGGCTGATCGAGGTGCAAGACCGGCATGATCTCTCGGGCTCCTTGGCGAAGATCGTCGCCCTGGCGCAGGAACTGGGGGGCTGAGGCGGCCCGGCCTCAGAGAGCGGGCACCCGCAGAAGCCAGACCTCGCCCTGGCCGCCAGAGCCGCCCGCGCCAGGGGCCCCCACGATGAGATCGGCGGCGCGGACCCCATCTCCGTCGATATCGCCGGGAGCGAGCAGCTGGCCGCCAATGGCGTCGGCGCTGGTCGATCCCGACAGGCGCACCGTCGCCGCCCCTCGGTCCAACGAGCCCGCCCAGCCGCTCTCATCGCTGAAGATCCACAGCTCGCCCGCGCCGCTGGCCGCGTCGGGGGCGCCAATCACCACATCGTCCAGGCCGTCGCCCGTCAGGTCCTCCGACAGGGCCACCGATGCGCCCACCTGTGCGCGATCATCGCCCACCACCGTGATGTAGCGAAGGCCGCTCATCTCGCTGAGGGCGATGTTGCTGCCTTGCAGCGCGCTGTCGTGGCCGAAGACGATGAAGGCGGCGCCATCGTCGGCCTCGCCCCCCGGGCGCGCGCCGGGAGACCCGATGACGAAGTCGTCGTAGCCGTCACCGTCCAGGTCCCGGCCGGCCGCGAGGGCGGCGCCAAAACGCCCGCCGCTGCCATTCCCCCGAATCACCGCCGTGGCGTCGTCCAGGTCGTAGCCCAGGGGCTCGGGGGCGCGCTGGGCGCTGGCCAGCACCACCAGCCCGACCGGATCGGCGCCGCTCAAGCGTCCGCCCGGGGCGCCCACCAGCACGTCCTGCCCGAGATCGCCGTCGGGATCTCCCGCCCAGGCCACCACCGCGCCCAGCTGGGCGGCGGATCCGATCCCGGTGCCCGTCACGCGGGTGCCGGTGAAGCCCTCGAAGTACACGGCCTCGTCGTTGAGCACCATGTGGGTGAGCGCCCGGCGCTCCTGCCGGCCGGAAGGGTAGAGGATGGCGAAGGCGCCCTGGCCGCCATGGGCCGACGCGACGCCCGGCGCGCCCACCAGGATGTCGGCGATGTCGTCGCCGTTGACGTCGGGGCCCACGGCCACCGCGGCCCCCAGGCGGTCGCCGGGGCTGTTGCCCTCCACCCGCAGCTGCCAGGCGGAATCGCTGAGGGCGGTGAGGCCGATGGGGCCCTCGAAGACCAGCACGGCGCCCACCTGCGCGGCGGTCTCGTCCCAGGTGGGGTTGCCCACGACCAGCTCGGCAAAGCCGTCGTCGTCGAAGATGGGCGCCGCGTCTACGGCCGCACCAAAGCGCGAGGGGGCCTCGGTGGCGATGACGGCGAAGGCCGAGGACTCGCCCTCCAGGCCGGCGCCGCTGAGGTCTCCGGCGAGGGCCAGCACCCGCCCGCCCAGGCCGGTGCTGGAGCTGGGAGCGGGCGACCCGACAAAGACCGTCACCACGCCATCCGCGTCCCGGTCGCCCACAGCGAGGCTGCTGCCGAATTCCTCTCCGCCAAAGAGGTCGGTGGCGATGGCAGAGAGGGTGCCTTCCGCGTCCAGGGCGCAGCCATCGGCGGAGCCGTCGCAGTCGTCGTCCTTGCCGTTGTTGCAGGTCTCGTCCTCACTCGGATTGACGTCGGGATCGGCGTCTTCGCAGTCGCCGGGCGTCTCGCTGCTGTCGGCGGGCGCCTCGCAGGCCTCGGTGCTGGCATCGGCGCGCCCAAAGCCGTCGCCATCGGCATCGGCATACCAGGTGTGCTTGGGGGCCAGGGTCTCGGGATCGCAGTCCTCGTCCACCGCCGCGCCATCGTTGCAGATCTCGGTGGCGTCGGGGTTCACGTCGGCGCTGCTGTCGTCGCAATCCGTGGCGTCCAGCACATGTCCGGCGGGGGCGGTGCAGGCCAGGGTAGAGGCGGCCGTCGGGTCGCCAAAGCCGTCGCCGTCGGCGTCGGGGAACCAGGCATCGGCGTCCGCGCCGTCCTCCAGGCTGCCGTCGCAATCCGAGTCGATGGCGTCGCAGCGCTCCTCGGCGCCAGGGTGCACCTGCGGGTCCTGGTCGTCGCAGTCGTCCCCGCCAAAGGCGCGATCGGTGTGGCCGTCCTGGTCAAAGTCCAAGCGGGCGTCGTATTCGTCGTCGCTGATCCGCACGCAGCCGCCCAGCAGGAGCAGGCCGATCGCCGGAGACAGCGCCCATCGAAGCGTCCTCATCGACACACCTTCAAGGCTGCGCGGCAGCGGAGCACCCGCTCTTCGCCGGCCGCGATTTGCACGCTGCCCACGGTCACCGGGTCCACCCCGTCAAAGAAGGCCGTCACCTGGTAGGTCCCCGGCGGGACGGACCCCGCGGGGAAGCGCCCTGCAGACGACTCCAGCCAGATGTTGCGGGCGTCCCCGGTGAACACCACCCGTCCCTGGGTGGGGTCCGCGGCATCAGGAACTGCGGCTGCCGGGGCGTCGGCCACCGCCTCGGGCTCGGGGGCGGCGGGGGCGACCGGCTCTGCCCCACTGCCCGATTCTGCACGTTGAGACGGCGTGTCGGCGCTTTGTGGCGGCGATGCTGCACCCGATGCATCGCGATCCCGCGGTGCCGGACGCGGGGGCGCTGCTTCGGGGCGCGGGGCCGCGGACGCGTCATCCTGCGGGGCCACCGAGACCACCGCGACGGGCTCAGCGCTGGCGGGCTCCGCAGCCGGGGCTGGGTCGCTCTGGGCGCGCGCGGCGTCGGGCAGGCTTGTGGGCGCCGTCGCGGATCCGCGCCACTGGCTCCACCCAAAGCCCATCCCCACGGCGAATACCAGCAGGGCGGCCAGGCTCAGCCCGGCGGTGACGCGCTGGGC
>JAGYJW010000060.1 GCA_018401435.1 Deltaproteobacteria bacterium
GCTGTTGACCGGCGAGGGCATCGCGGCCTTCCTGCCGGCGCCCTGGGCGGCCTTGGGTCCCGCAAGTGGCAGTCGCAACCTTCAGTATCACCTGGGCAGCGTGCTGCTCGCGGGCTGGACCGGCTGGCGGCCGGACCTGGAAGACAGCCCCATCGCCGCCACCCTGCTGTGGGCCGAGGGCTTGCCCGCGTTGCGGCCGGGCTGGGCCCATGCCCCAGGCAGATGGACCCCCGCGCCCTTGTCGGGGGCGGGCCTGGGGACCGAGGCGGGCCGCTGGCGCCTGCCTGCCCGGCCCGAGGTGGGTGGCCTGGTCTATGCGGCCGATCCCCACCTGGTTCGCCTGGATCAACCCCTGCGCTTTGCGGTGGAGGGGCCCGTGGCGGCCCTCTCCCTCTTGCAGGCCACCCTCCTCGATCATGAAGCAGAGCTGCTGCTTTACGAGGATCTGCGCAACCGGCGCTCCCCCAGCCAGCAGGCCGTGGCGGTCCTGCGGTGGACCTATGGGGACGGCAGCACCGCCGATCAGCCCCTGATCTATGGTCTCGACAGCTATGCCCCCGATGGTGACCCCCGCTCGGGTCCCCAGTGGCGCACGGCGGGCTGGCTGCCCCTGGCCTCGGCCGAGGCGGCCACGACCGATGGCGCCGCCCGGGACCACCGTCTCTACCGGCGCGATCTGGCCAATCCCCACCCCGACCGCGCGCTGGTCTCGGTCAGCCTGGTGGTGGACCGGCCCGGCGTGCGGGTGCTGGTCCTGGGCGCCGCCCAACGCGCCGCACCCTGAGCATTGTCATCGGCTTGGCGGGCACGGTGGCCCGCGAGCGGCTATCGTCAAGCCGATCCAGCCTGCACGGCCGTCCTGTCCTCTGGAGTGCCCATGCGCCATTTCCTGCTTCTACCCGCCACCGTCTTCGCGCTGCAGGCTTGCGGCGGCAAGTGCCCCGAAGGCTACACGCAGAACGACGAGACCCAGCAGTGCATCGCCGATGGCGCCGGCGGTGACAGCGGCAGCCCCGGATGGCGACGCCGATACGGACACCGACGCCGACACCGACACCGATGCGGACGCCGACGCCGACACCGACACCGACACCGACACCGACACCGACACCGACACCGACACCGATGACCTGCCCGAGGGCGCCCTCGAAGGCCAGGTCATCATCAGCGGCATCGCCGAAGGCGACATCGTCGCCCGCAAAGCCTTCTCCCACGCCGGGGTCAACAGCACCACCGGCGACTCGATCCTGCTGGTCTATGTCTCCACCAACGCCGACGCGACCTGCGCGCTGGTATCGGACTACCTGGGTGAGCGCGAGCCCGGCAGCACCGGCCCGGACCCGAACCCGCTGTTCACGCCCAATGGCTGCAACCTGCTGATCAAGTTTACCGACCCCACCTATGACCATAGTGAGGCCAGCCCGCTGGACCTGACGCGCCTGGACAAGGTCATCGTCTCCACCCAGTGTGCATTCGGGGACGGCGCCTTTGTGTTGGACACCATTGACGGTGATCTCGGCTGGTTCTGGCAGAATGGCGCCGACCCCGACGCCGCCAAGTTCTTCCTGGCCACGGCGACGGAGGGCGAGATCACCGCCGCCGGGCCCTCGTCTTCGGGCCACGACATCACCGTCGAACCCGACGCCTGGTCCGGCTACTTCCCCTTCGATGACATCGGCAGCGCCGTGGGTCGGGGCACCGGCAAGGGCACCGTCTTTGGGCAGGAGTGCGCTGGGCTGGCCGAGACCTCGCACTTCGGCGGCTGAGCCGCGGGCCGCGGGTGTCCGCTGCGCCTCCTCCCCCATCGGGCGGTCGACTCGCGCTGGCGGCGGCCACCGCCCTCAGCCTGGGTGTGTTGGGTCCCAACCTGCCGGCCCTGGGCCGGGCGGCGGTGGGCGCGCGCGGCAGTGACGCCCTGAAGCATGTCTGGAGCCAGTGGTGGGCCTGGCACACCCTGTGGGTGGAGGGGCGTCTGCCCCTGTCCACGGAGCTGCTCTACTTCCCCGACGGCGGCGCCTTCTTCTCCTTGGACCTCGCCAACGCCTTGCTGTCGGCCCCCTTGCGCGGCCTGCTGGCGCCGGTGGCGGTCTACAACCTGCTGATGCTGCTGCACCTGCCCGCGGCCTTCCTGGCCGCCTGGGCCCTGGCCCGGGAGCGTTGCGGTCGGGGCGATGTCGCGCTGGTCGCGGGCTCCGTCTATGCATTCTCTGCGTGGGTCCTCAGCTTTTCGCTTGCATCGGGGGTGACCGAGACCCTCTTTCTGTGGCCCTTGCCCCTGATCTTGCTCTATGCCGGGCGCACCCTGCGGCAGCCGGGCCTTTGGGCCCCGGTCCTGGGCGCGGGCCTGCTGCTGGTGCAAGCCCTGGCCTGTACCAGCCACGCGGTGCTGGCGGGCATCGGCCTGCTCTGGGTGCTGGCCGAGTGGCTGCTGGAGCGGCCCTGGTCGGCCCGAAGCAGCGCTGCCGCGGCCTGGGACCGGGCCCTGGCCGGGCGGGTCCTGCTGGTGCTGGCCATCGTGGTGGCCGGGCTGCTGCCCCTCTACCTGGGGGTCAGCCAGACCGTGGCCGAGGGCATCTATGCGCGCCCTCTCAGCGTCTGGGGCAGCTTCGACCCGCGGCTGCTGCCCGAGACCCAGGCCCTGTCCCTGTCGCAGCTGATCTGGCCCGGATCGGGGGGCTTGCGGGTGCACGAGGGCGCGGATCGCCTCTATATCAGCGGTTACCTGGGGCTCGTCGGACTCTCGCTGGCCCTGGCGGGCGCGCGGTGGGGGGGGCGAGAGGCCCGCAGCGCCCTGCTCTGCGCCCTGCTCTTCACCCTGTTCAGCTTGGGTCCCAGCCTGTGGCTGGATCTGGACCGCAGCAGCCCGGGGTGGCCCAACCCCGCCTATCTGCTGGCCTGGTCTGGCCTGCCCTTCTTCAACAGCACCTTGCATGGCGCCGATCGTTTCATCGTGGGCGCCAGCCTGATGCTGGGCCTGGCGGCGGCTTCTGGACTCGCGGCCCTCGCCCGGCGCGCCTGCCGGCCCTGCCCGGCCCCGCCCTCGGATTGCTGGCGGCGGGCCTGAGTTTAGCCGAGACCCTGCTGCTGTCGCCGGCTCCGTGGCCCTTTGGCAGCCTGCGGCCCAGCGCGGCCAGGTCCTCGCAGCCCGCTTCCTCGCGGCTCCGTCCGCGCCCGGCGCTGTGTTGGACCTGCCCTATGCCGATGCAGAGACGGGCCGGTTCATCAGCGAGATCCTGCTGGATCAGACGGCGCACGCGCGCCCGGTGCCCTATCGCCTGGAGGGTCGCGGGGAGCAGGTCGTCTCGCCACCCGTGCGCGACAACCCCTTCTTTCGCGGCCTGGTCGCGCAGGTGCAGCACCCGGCGCGCAGCCCGCCGTGCGCCGGGGCGACGGAGCTGATGGCGCTGGGTTTCAGTGCGGTGGTGCTGCATCGGGACCGCCTGTCGCCGACCGCTGCGGCAGCGCTGTCGGCCAGCCTCGCTCCCGCCTTGCCTGGGGCCGGGGCGCCGGTCGCGGGCGCGACGATCTTCGGCCCGGCGGCCCAGCCATAGCGGCCGCGTCGGGGCTCCGTTATCGCCGCAGCATGCAGAGCCGCCCCAACCTCTTCGTCGTCGGTGCGCCCAAGTGCGGCACCACCGCCCTGACCCGTTACCTCGAGGCCCACCCGCAGGTCTTCATGGCCGAGCGCAAGGACCTGCACTACTTCGGCACAGACCTCGATCTGCGCCTGAAGCAGCGCGACAGCGAGGCGGCCTACCTCGCCCGCTTCGCGCCGGGGGCCCAGGCCCGCTGGCGGGGCGACTCCAGCGTCTGGTACCTCTACTCCACCCGGGCCGCAGCCGAGATCGCCGCCTACGCGCCCGATGCGCGGGTGCTCGCGCTGCTGCGTGACCCGGTGGACGCCATGTATGCCCACTGGGCACAGCTCCGCCTGAATGGGCTTGGAGACGAGGATCTCAACGATTTCGCCCTGGCGGTGGCCGCAGAAGAGGACCGGGCGGCTGGCCGGCGCATCCCGGCCAAGAACCCCATGCCCTCCGCCCTGCTCTATGGCCGGGTGGTGTCCTTCGCCGACCAGGTCGCGCGCTACCAGGCCGCCTTTCCCGCCGCTCAGCTTCGGGTGCTGCTGCAAGAGGACATGAAGGCCGACACCGCCGGCGTTCTGGAGGCCCTCTTCCGCTGGCTGGAGGTGGACCCCCAGGTCAAGGCCGACACCCGCCCGGTCAACACGGCCAAGGTGGTGCGCAGCGAGAGCTTGCGGGCCCTCATCGCGCTGGTGCCCGGCAGCTTCAAGGATGCCTTGCCCCCGGGTCTGCGCCAGGGCATCCGCAAGCGGGTGCGCGCCCTCAACAGCCGCCACCAGCGCCGCGACCCCCTGGATCCGGCCCTTCGGCGGCGGCTGCAGGATCGGCTCCGGCCCGATGTGCGGCGCCTCGAGACCCTGCTCGACCGACCGCTGCTGGCGCCGGATGGCCCCTGGTTCAAGGCATGAGCGGGGTGGGTGCGCATCCCCGCCGCGCGCCGGCTGAGGTGGCCCGATGACCCTCTCCACCGGCTTCCGCGATCGCAGCCCCGCCGAGCAGCTGTCCCTGGCCCAGGCCCTGCTCGACCCCGACCCCCGCGCCTGCCCGCCGCCGCCCCCGCTGGACGATGGGGGATGGGCCGCGGCCATGACCATCGCCGGTCGCGGTGCCCCGGCCCCGCCGCCGCCCGGAGGCGCCCCCGTCGTGACGGTGCTCCTCTGCACCTATAACCGGGTGGACCTGCTGCCCGAGGCCCTCGCTTCGGCCCGTGCCCAGGACTGGCCTTGTGAGATCATCGTGGTGGACGATGGCAGCACCGATGGCACCGCTGCTTATCTGGCGGGCCAGGCGGGTATCGTCGCCCTTCGGCAGCAGCCCAACGCCGGCAAACCGGCCGCGTTGAACCGCGGCATCGCGGCCGCCACCGGCGAATTCCTGCTGATCCTGGATGACGACGACCGCCTGCTGCCCGGCGCCGCCCGGGCCCTGGTGGGCCCGCTACTGGCCCGTCCCGACGCCGTGGCCGTCCTCGCCGACAGCGCCACCTTTGACGGCGAGAGCGGCGCGGCCACCGGCATGCGGCCCGCCTTGCGCCTGCCCGAGGCCCGCTTCGCCGACGCCATGTTGGCCCAGGTCCCCGGCCTGCCCGGGGCCACCCTGGTCCGCCTCTCGGCCCAGCGGCAGGTGGGCGCCTACGACCTCCGTCTCAACATGCTGGAGGACATGGATATGTACCTCCGGTTGGCGCGCCAGGGGCCCATTCTCAGCCTGCCGCTCCCCGTGTTGCTCTACCGGGTGCACACCGGCGCGCGAGGGGGCGCGGCGGATCGGCTGGACCCCACCGCCGACCAGATCGCCTTTCGACTGAAACGCGCCGAGCGAGCGGCGGATGCCTTTGTCGCCCACTGGCAGGCCGAGCGCGGCCAGGCCGATCGCCGCCGCTGCCACCACTGGGCCTTGGGCCTGAAGCTGCGCCTGCGGCCCAAAGAGGCGGTCGAGGCCATCGTGGATTGGCCCGCGCCCTGGACCACCGAAGAGGCCCAGATCCGCCGCTTCGTGGGCCTGGCTGCGCCGGACCCCAGCCCCCACGCGGTGCTGGCCCTGGTGCATGACGGAGAGGCCGGGGCCCTGGCCGATTGCCTGGACCGGCAGCCCGCCGGCCTGCATGGAGTCGTCAGCCTGCTGCTGCCCGAGGCCCGCCTGGGGGCCATCGAGCTGTTCTGGCCCGGCAGCTATGCGCCCCCGGACCGCCCCCTGCGCGACCGGCTGCTGCCCCTGCCCGTCCTGCTGCGCCTGAGCAGTGCTCCGGACTGGGCACCACCGCCGCTGTCCGATCCCGCCCTGCTGCCGCGGGTGAGCGGCAATGACGGGGATCGCGTCGCCCTCTGGGCCACCGCCCTGGCCTTGCATTGGCCCCTGCCAGAGCCCAGCCGGTCGGCTTTGCCCCCGCCCGATCACCCGCTGCTGCAGGCCTTGCGACGGGTCCAGAGCCGCGCTGCAGCGGGGGATCCCGGCGGCGCCCTGATTGCCGTGGCCGCCATCCTCTCCAGCCTGCCGGATTGGAAGGCCGCCTGGCGCCTGGGGGCGCAGCTGGCCCAGGACGCCGGCCGCCCGGCCGAGGCCGCGCTCTTTGCGGCCAAGGGGCGCTGAACCGCGATTCAGCGGCCGCTGTCCCGGGACCCGCTCTCGCGGAAGAGGCGCGCCCGAAAGCGGGCCGCCCCCAGCCAGCCCCGGTCGGCGGCGTCGCTGCGCACCAGGTTGATGCCATCCGAGATCTGCCCGGCCAACATCCGGCTGGGACTCAGGCGCTCGGGGCGGCCACGGTAGGCCACGGGGTAGCCCACGGCCCGCAAGGCGTCGCCAGCCAGGGCCTCGACCTGCTCCCGCAAGGCGGGATCCATGGTGCGCCACTTCTCGGTGTTTTCGGTGACAATGCGCGCCTGGCCGGCTGTGTCGCCGATATTTTCCGTCGGCTGCTTGAGGCTGAGCACCGCGGGATCGAAGTCCAGCCCCAAGAAGTCGGTGGCCGCCCGCAGCACCGCCTCGGGCCGGTCCAACAGGTCCTCGTAGCGAAGCTCCAGGTAGCGCGCAGGCCCCAGGCCCAGCCCGTCGCTGCGGGCCAGGCTCACCCGGTCGGACCAGCGCTGGGCCGCCCGCAAGGGGTCCTTGCCCCAGGCCTTCTCGATGCTCAGGCAGTAGTCCCGGCAATCCCGCACGATGTGCATCACCCGACAGTGGGGCCACAGCCGGTCCAGCAAGGGCAGGTGCACGATGTAGCCGGGGCTCTTGTCCCCCCAGATGCCGGCCCCGTCGGGCCCGATGCCCCCATCCAGCCGCAGGAGGGCCTCAAAGACCTGGGGCAGGTCATAGCCGCGGCAGGTGGCGTGCCAGACCGCGGGATCGACCTCCTGGCCCTGCTCCTCGCGCAGGTAGACAAAATAGGCGCTGTCCCGGACCTGCTGAAAGAAGCGCGCAAAGGCGGCCGGGCGGCGCAGATCCCCAAAGGAGGGCCAGCGGCGGGCCCAATCGGGCAGCAGCTCGGTCTCGGCGGCGGGGATCCCCACCTGGGGGTGCCGATTGAGCAGGCCCCGCAGCAGCTTGGTGCCGGAGCGGGGCATACCAACGATGAAGAGGGGCCCCGCGAAAGGGGGGACCGATGCCGCGCCGGGGGGCATGGTGGGCTCCGAATGGGGGGCGGGCGCCGAGGCGGGTGCAGCGGCAGGGAGCCGCAGGATAGCCGAGGGGCGAGCACGGCGGGAGGGACCCTGCCGGCATCGCCGGGCTCCTGTGGGTGCCCCCCCCTTCTTCGACCGCGAGGGCTCCCATGAGTGACCACCTCAACCAGTATGCCGGCCGCACGGTGCTCGTCACCGGCGGCGCGGGGGCCATCGGCTCCAACCTCACCCGGGCCCTGGCCGGCGTGGCCGAACGGGTCATCGTGCTCGACAACCTCGTGTCCTCGTCCCGCTGGGCTGTCCCCAGCCTCAAGAACGTGATGTTCGTCGAGGGCGACATCCTCGACGAGGTGAAGCTCAAGCGCTGCTTCTTCGAGAAGCCCAGCGTCATCTTCCACCTGGCCGCATTCTTCGCCAACCAGAATTCGGTGGACCACCCCGAAAATGACCTGATGGTCAACGGAATGGGTACGCTGAAGCTCATGGAATATAGCGTGCTGTCCGGCGTGGACCGCTTCGTCTATGCATCCAGCGGTTGCAGCATCTATGGCAGCTCGGCGCCCCTCCCCCTCAAGGAGGAGTTCATGTCGATGCACCTGACGACGCCCTACCAGATCACCAAGATGCTGGGCGAGCTCTACGGCAACTTCTTCTGGCACCACTACAACCTGCCCGTGGTCAAGGCCCGCTTCTTCAACAGCTACGGTCCCGGCGAGGTCCCCGGCCAGTACCGCAACGTCATCCCCAACTTCATCTATTGGGCCATGAAGGGCCTGCCCCTGCCCATCACCGGCACGGGTGAAGAGACGCGGGACTTCACCTATGTGGGCGACATCGTGGACGGCCTGACCCGGGCCGGCGTGATCGAGGCCGCCATCGGCGAAGAATTCAACCTCGCCAGCGGCCGCGAGACCGAGATCCGCAACCTCGCGTCCATGATCAACGAGGCCACCGGCAACAAGGCCGGCATCAACTTCGCCCAGGTCCGCAAGTGGGACACCAAGAAGCGGCTGCGCGCCTGCGTGGACAAGGCCCGCAACCTCATCGGCTACGCCCCGGACACCGACTTCACCGACGGCCTCGAAGAGACCATCAAGTGGTTCAAGGACAACTGGGCCCAGATCGATGGCGCCGCCAGCTTCGGGCCGGGGCTGTCTTCGGCGGTGCGCGACATGACGGTGAACCCCGAAAGCAAGGACTCCTGAGATGGGCGGCCCCGCCTCCCCCAAGGTCGAGCTCTTCGGCGTGCCCTTCGATCGGGTGACCCTGCCCCAGGCCATCGCCCAGGTCGAGGCCGCCATCGCCGATCGCAGCAGCCTGACCCAGTCCGTCGGCGTCAACCTCGACCAGCTGCTCAAGATCCAGCGCGAGCCCGACTTTGCCGACATCATCCGCCAGTGCGAGCAGATCACCGCCGATGGCCAGCCCATCGTCTGGCTGTCGCGCCTCTTTGGAGATCCGCTCCCCGAGCGCGTTCCCAGCGTAGACATCATGCGCGCCCTGCTGCCGGTGGCCGAAAAGAAGGGCTACCGGGTCTTCCTGCTGGGCACCAAGGAAGAGCTGCTGCAGAAGGCCGCGGCCAACCTGCAGAAGCAGCACCCCGGGCTGGTGATCTGCGGCATGCGCAACGGCTACTACAAGATCGAGGACGAGGCCGAGATCACCCAGCAGATCAACGCGGCCCGCACCGACATCCTGCTCATCGCCATCTCCTCGCCCAAGAAGGAGGAGTTCGTCGAGCGCAACCGCGCCGCCTTGAAGGTGCCCTTTGTGATGGGTGTGGGCGGCGCCTTCGACATCGAGGCCGGCATCTACACCCGGGCTCCCCGGGTCGTGCAGAAGATCGGCATGGAGTGGGCCTGGCGCGTGGCCCAAGAGCCCAGGCGCATGGGCCCCCGGGTGCTCGACGACCTCAAATTCAGCAAGTACCTGCTGCGCGAGGTCGCGCGGCGAACCAAGCAGCGCTTCGCCTGAGCTGGGGCCCCGGGCCCGCGGCCCGCGCTCACAGCACCCGGCAGCTGCCGCCTTCGGTCAGGTCGCCCGCCAGGGTGAACCAGCGCAGGGCCTGCACATGGTCGGGAAGCTCGGGGTCGAGATCGGGGCGCAGCCGCCCCGGGTCGGCCTCGGCCATGCGGCGGCGGGCCTCTTCGAGGTAGTCGTTCAGGGCCCACTCGGGCTCGGTGGCCCGGCGGCTGCGGAAGGTCAGGCGGCCCGAGCTGTAGCGCAGATCGGTGAGCCGCAGGGTGCTGTGCTCCCGAGCCTCGCGGTGCTCCCACAGGCCGCGCCGGGGGTCGCAGCGGTAGTGGTAGAGCATGCGCCAGCCGTGGGTGGCCACCAGGTCCACCGCCTCCAGGATGAACTGAAAGGTCTCTTCAGAGATGAAGTAGTTGAAGTTGACCCGCACCCAGCCGGGCTTGATGCCGTCCCAGCCCTGGGTGATCTCGTCTTCGTAGAGCCGGGAGCGCGCCGGGTCGATGCCCAGCAGGCGGTGGCCATAGGGCCCCGCACAGGAGCAGCCGCCCCGGGCCTGGATGCCAAAGAGGTCGTTGAGCAGCGCCACCACAAAGTTGTGGTGCAGCCAGCGATCGCCGAAACGCACCTGGAAGCTCACGATGGACAGGCGCCAGGCGTCCTTGTTGCCCAGGATGCGGATGTTGGGGTTCTCGCCCCAGCGCGCGATGGCCCGCTTGATATAGCTCTCCTCGCAGCGTTGAATGGTCTCCACCCCCACCGCCTCCTTGAGTTGGAAGACCAGGCCGGCGCGGATGCTCTCGATGATGGCGGGTGTGCCACCCTCCTCCCGGTGCACCACATCGGCGGTATATCGGTGGTGGTCCTGGTTCACATAGAGCACCGTGCCCCCGCCCGGCTGGCTGGGCACGCGGTTCTTGCAGATGTTGCGCTTGACGATCAGCACGCCCGGCGTGCCCGGCCCACCGATGAATTTGTGCGGAGACACAAAGACCGCGTCTTTATAGGCGAGGTGCCCATTCTCGCAGTCCTTGTGCAGGTTCATCTCCATGCGCACATAGGGGCCGGCCGCGGCAAAATCCCAGAAGCTCAGCGCGCCATAGCGGTGCAGCAGAATGGCCACGTCGGCGGTCTTGCTGCCGATGCCCGTTACATTGCTGGCTGCCGAAAAGGAGCCAATCTTGAGGGGGCGGTCGGCATGGCGCTTCAGCTCCCGCTCCAGCTGAGCGAGATCGATGCGCCCATCGGCATCTTCGTCGATGGTGACCACATCGGCGATGCTCTCGCGCCAGGGCAGCTCGTTGCTGTGGTGCTCGAAGGGACCGATGAAGACCACCGGACGCTCGTTGGCGGGGATCTGCTCGGACAGCTTGTAGCGGCTGTCCAGATCCGCCGGGATTCGGATGTTGAGGATGTCCACCAGCTTGTTGATGGCCCCCGTCGCCCCGCTGCCGCAGAAGATGACCAGGTCCTCGTCGGTGCCCCCGACCGCCTGGTGGATGATGCGCCGCGCGTCCTCGCGGAAGACGCCCGTCTGCAGCCCGGTCCCGCTGGATTCGGTGTGGGTGTTGGCGTAGAGGGGCATCACCTCGTCGCGGATGAAGTCCTCGATGAATTGCAGGCAGCGGCCCGAGGCCGTGTAGTCGGCATAGGTGACCCGCCGCGGCCCATAGGGCCCGTTGATCGCGGCGTCATCGCCGATGATCGCGTCGCGGATGTGGTCGATGATGCGGTCGCTGCCGGTGGACATGGGGGCTCCTTGCCCGCCCATCATAGCCTCAGGCGCGGCCGATCAAGCGCATCAATCGCGCGCGGATCCGCGCCAGCACAGCGTCATCATCCGGGCTGCGACCCAGGGTGGCCGCGGCGACCAGAAAGACCAGCAGCAGCAAGGCCGTCGCGCCCATGCGCGGCAGCAGGGCCTGGCCGTCGGTCAGCGCCTGAACCCCCACCCCGCCGAGGGTGGCGATGCCCAGCAGCAACATGCCCCGGGCCCCAAAGGGGAAGCACTTGAGCAGCCAGCGCACCTCGACCACCCGCCACAGCGACCACAGGGCCAGGGTGGATCCGGTCGCCAGGGCCGCCCCCATGGCGCCGTATTCAGGGATCAGCACCCAGTTCAGCCCCACGTTGAGAATCAGCGCCACTACGCCATTCACCAGGTTGAGCACCGCATGGCCCGCCATGGGGATCAGCCGCATGGTGGGAAAGCAGACCGTGTTGACCGCCTGCCCCGCCACCAGCAGCACCAGGGGCACCAGGGCGGCCATATAGACCTCGTCGTAGAGGGACAGGACGAGGTCGGGCAGCAGGAAGAGCAGCAGGTAGACCGGCGCGGCCACGATGATCAGCCAGCGGGTCACCGTTTTGAGCAGGCGGTCCAGGCGCTCCAGCTCACCCACATAGACCAGCTCGGCGATGAAGGCCGAGAAGATGCTGGTGACCGCGTTGGCCGGGATGCTGCCAAAGCTCGCAAGGGAGGCGGCGATGGCGTAGAGCCCGACCTCCTCGCGGGTGCTGAGCAGGCCCAGCATCAGCACGTCCATATAGAGGTTGAGCCGGAAGGTCGCGCCGGTGAGGCTCTGCGGCACGCTGAAACGCAGCAGCTCCCCCACCGAATAGCGCGCTTTGATCGTTGAATCCCGCAGAAGGGGCCCGAAGTGGCGCCGGCTCGCCCACAGCGCGACCCCCAAGGCCGCGGTCGTTCCCACCGCCATGGCGATGAGGGCGGAGATGAGCCCGCCGCCCAGCCAGGCGATGCCCGCCACCGAGCCCAGCAGCAGCACGGTGGGCAGCACCACCTGAAAGGCGAAGGTGCTCCACCGCATATCCTTGACCGCCCTCAGGGCCCCCACCAGGTAGAGCAGCGGGGTCCAAGCCAAGACAGTGGGCGACATCCAACGCATGGCCAGGGCGGCCTCGGGATCCTCGGCCCACCAGGGCCCCCAGGTGGCCGCGGCAAAGAGCGCAAAAGCCGACAGCGTGCCCGCAACCAGGCTGATCCAGAGCCCCGACAGCAGGGTGCCCTTGAGCCGGTCCCGCTCGCCGGTCTTGCGGTAGCGGGAGGCAAAGAGGATGATCCCGGTGTCCACCCCCAAGGGCGAGAAGGACGTGATGGTGCTGCCCACCTTGCTGGCCAGCTCGTAGAGCCCCAGGCCGGCGGGGCCCAAAGCGCCCGATAGATACCACTTCAACGCCCAACGCAAGCCGCGATCCACCAGGCCGCCGATGAAGACGATGCCCGTGCCGCCCGCAATTCGGGCGGCGTCGGTGGCTTCGCTCTCGGAGGAGGGCGGTGGCGCGGCCTTGCTCAGCCCAGCACCTGCACGATGGCGTCGGCGATGCGGCGGGAGGCCTGGCCGTCCCCATAGGGGTTGTGGGCGCGCTGCATGGCCTCGTAGTCACCCGAATCGCCCAGCAGGGCCTCACATTGCGCCACGATGCGCTCGGTGCTGGTGCCCACCAGGCGCACGGTGCCCGATGCGACACCTTCGGGGCGCTCGGTCACCTCGCGCATCACCAGCACGGGCTTGCCCAGGCTGGGGGCCTCCTCCTGGATGCCGCCGGAATCGGTGAGAATGAAGGTGCAGCGGTCCATCAGGCGCACAAAGGGCCGGTAGTCCAAGGGGCCCAGCAGGTGCACATTGGGCAGGTCCCGCAGGGTCTCGTTGACCGGTGTCTGCACATTGGGGTTGAGGTGCACCGGGTAGACCAGGTGCACGTCGGGGTGGGCCAAGGCGACCTGGCGCAAGGCCGCGCAGATGTTGCGGAAGCCCTCGCCAAAGCTCTCGCGGCGGTGGCCCGTCACCAGGATCATGCGCTCCTGACCCTGGGTCACCAGGTCATAGACCGGCCCCAGCGCCGCCCGGTCGGCGTCGGCCGGGCTGCAACGCACGCGGTCGCGCACCCACAGCAGGGCGTCAATCACGGTGTTGCCCGTCACAAAGACCCGCTCGGGCGCCATGCCCTCGGCCAGCAGGTTGTCCCGGCTGCCGGTGGTGGGGGCGAAGTGCAGGTGGCAGAGCTTGTCGGCCAGCACGCGGTTGGCCTCTTCGGGGAAGGGCGCGCTCAGGTCGCCCGTGCGCAGCCCCGCCTCGACATGGCCCACCGGCACCCGGCTGTAGAAGGCCGCCAGGGTGGCGGCCAGGGTGGTGGTGGTATCGCCGTGGACCAGCACGATGTCGGGCTTCTCGGCCTCCAGCACCGGCGCCATGCCCTCCAGCACCCGCGCGGTCAAGCCGTGCAGGCTCTGGCCCGGGCGCATCAGGTCGAGGTCCCAGTCGGGCTTCAGCTCAAAGAGATCGAGCACCTGGTCTAGCATGTCGCGGTGTTGTGCCGTGACGCACACCCGGCCTTCCAGGCGCGGATCGGCGGCCACCGCCTGCACCACGGGCGCCATCTTGATGGCCTCGGGCCGGGTCCCAAAGACTGTCAGCACCTTGATCGGGCCGCCCGGGGCCGCTCCATCCGCCATTGGAACCTCACAGTTGACTGGGACCGGTCGATAACCCGGGCGGACGCCCCGCGACGCGCTGGGGATTAGGCTGTGGTGTGTCGATCCGCCCCCTCATCTGCGCGGTCCTGCTCGCCCTGCTCACCGCAGGCGGTTCCACCGGCTGCGTCTGGAGGAAGATGCTCCCCACCGGCCCGGTCCTCTCCCCCCGCGACCTGCCCGCCTTCGAGGCGGCCACCCCCTCCCCTGCGGTCTATGACGGCGACCCCCGGGTGCCCTTCCTGGTGCTGCCCGTGCAGATCTTTGGCGTGCTCTACCAGACCGACGTGGTGATCTCCACCCGGCATCCCCGCTGGGACATGCACGAGTATGCGCGCATCGACACGCCGGAGGGCCACCTGTGGATGGCCAAGGACAGCGATCGGGCCGGCGTGCAGACCATCATCGCCGACCTGCCCGACCTGGACACCGTCCTGGCCGAGGTGCCCGTGCCCCGCAAGCGCGGCGCGGTGGTGGTGCAGGATGACAGCGAAGGCGAGGACATCAAGCTGCGGCTCTCCTATGACAACCCCGATGGCGAGCCCGTCATCGCCGAGTACGCAGGCCGCATGCCCGCAAAGCCGCCCCGGCAACGCAATGGCAATACCATGGGCCACAGCCAGCATGCGGTGGCGGTGGTGCTCGACATCTCCCGCATGGCCTCCTTTCGGCACAGGGCCGCCATCTCCATTGGGGGCCAGCAGCACCGGATCAAGCGGGTGGCCGGCCTGGTGCCCATGCACTTCCTGCTGCGCCAGGCCCAGGGGGGCCTCGCGGTGACCAGCTTCCGGCAGGAGGCGGCCGACGACGCGGGCGCTCTCCGCCTGCAGCGCCCCGCCGGCGCCGGGGAGCGTGATCCCGCCACCGGCGCGCCCGGCTGGCCCACGCGCCGGCAGGAGAATTGGACCGTCGAGAGCGTGGGCGACAGCCAGCACCAGTGCTGCCGTCAAAAGCGGCCTGAACCAGTTAGACTACCATTTTGTGGCGGGGGGACTCAGCCGGGCAACGGTCCAACAGGTGGGGGTGGACCGCCCGGTGTGCACCCTGTGGGTAGAGCCGGCCCTGCCCGATCTGCGCCGCCCCTTTGCCGGCACGCTGGTCAGCCGGGTGCGCATGGATGTGGGCGAGGAGCGCGGCCACGGCCTGGGCCGGCTGGAGGCGCGCTGGATCGATGCAGATACGGTCCAGGTGGACTTTTTCGGCGAGAAGCCCCGCTGGTTGGCGACCCGCCCGCTGCGCCACACCCTGTCCTTTCAGCCAGACGGCAGCGTGGTGGTGCAGGCCATCCGACCCTGACGGCCCACCGGGGATCCCCGAGCCCGGCGGGGATCCAACGCGAAACCGCCCGCACCCCGAAGGATGCGGGCGGCCCGTTGGAGCCGAAGCTCAGCGGCTGAGGGTGGTGCAGCCTTCGCCGGCGTAGTAGCTCACGTCGTCGCCCCAGCTCCAGCACATGGTCTCGTCGCCGGACCACATGCCGTAGGTGATGGCGGAGGCAAGGCTGTCGCTGAAGACGGTGGTGCCAGCAGCGAGGTTGTTGGGGTTGCCGCCGTAGGTCAGGGTGGCGGTGGCGCCTTCGGTGACCTCGTGGCAGTAGGGGCCCACGGAGCCGTAGCCGTTCAGACAGTCTTCGCCGGTCCAGCACTCGTCGCCGCAGCTGCCGGCGGTCTCGGCCATGCCGAGCAGGTAGCTGGCGGAGGGGCCGCCGGTCACGTCGAAGCTGACGGAGGAGGCGCCCCAGGAGAAGGCGACCTCGGGGTCGGTGGCGCCGCCGTCGGAGCCATCGGCGCCATCGGCACCGTCGGCGCCATCGGCGCCAGCGGTGTCACCGCCGGTGTCGTCCTTGTCGTTGCAGCCGAAAGCGAAGAGAGTGGCCGCAAAGGCGACCGCGGTCAGGGTGTACTTGGACATATTGTGTTCCTCCATCGGAGCCGGTTGATCGGCAGACGCCTTATATCCCAATTCCGATGGGCTTCCCCAGTTCTGCCGTCAAAACTTGCTGCGATTTCGGATTCCCCCGCCCCCGGGGGCCAGCGCGCGGCGGGGCAGCCCGCTGGGCCCGGGTGGCCCGGCCCCGCTTCAGCGGACCCGCCAGGCACCCGGGGGGCAGCCTTCGCCGGCATTGCAGGGGATATTGTCGCCCCAGGTCCAGCATCGGGCCTGGCCGCTTCACCCCAGGCTGCCGCCGGTCTCGGCCCTGCCCTGTGGGTCTTTGGGCGTGGAGCCTCTGATCGGATCGGCGTGGACATTGAAGGGGCCCCACAGGGCGGCGATCGGGGGCAGGGTGCAGTCGGTGGGAGCGTCGCAGCCGTCGCCTTCGGCGCGCGACGAGTCCCCGCCGGAATCCTCCCTGTTCAGGCAGGCAGCCGAGGAGGCGTGGCCAGGAGCGCGACCGCGGACAGGCCGCTCCTGGACATTCGCGCTCGCAGATCCAGTGCCGCTGGATCGGTGCGGCGGTTCCAGCCGAATCGGCAGCGCCTGGGCGATGGCCGAGGCGAGGCTTCGACGAGTCCACCTGCGGCTTCGCCCCCTGCTCCCCCTGGCCCGACGCGATAGGCCGCGCCCATGATCAAGCTCGGTGACCACCTCCTCCAGTCGCGGCTGATCGCCGGGACCGGCAAATACGCGGACTTCTCGCTGATGCGGGAATGCCACCAGGCCGCCGGCACCCAGATGGTGACCCTGGCCATGCGCCGGGTGGACCTGTCGGGGGTGCCGGGGGCGGGCGTACTCGACTTCATCGACCGGGAGCAGATCCTGGTGCTGCCCAATACCGCGGGTTGCTACACGGCCGAAGACGCGATCACCACCGCCCACCTCGCCCGGGAGCTGCTGGGCACCCGGCTGCTCAAGCTCGAAGTCATCGGCGATGAACGCACCCTCTTCCCCGATATCGAAGGCACGTTGGAGGCCGCCCGGGTGCTGGTCAAGGACGGCTTCTGGGTGCTGCCCTACACCCTCGATGATCCGATCACCTGCAAGCGGCTGGAAGACATCGGCTGCGTGGCGGTCATGCCCCTGGCGGCGCCCATCGGCAGCGGCCTGGGCATCCGCAACCCCACCAACCTGCGGCTGATCCGCGAGGCGGTGTCCATCCCCGTGATCGTGGACGCCGGGCTGGGAACGGCCTCGGACGCCGCCATCGCCATGGAGCTGGGCATGGACGCGGTCCTGCTCAACACCGCCATCGCCGGCGCCCGGGATCCCGTGCGCATGGCCGAGGCCTTCAAGCACGCCGTGCTGGCCGGCCGCGCCGCCTACGAGGCCGGGCGCATCCCCCGGCGCCTGCACGCCAGCGCCAGCTCGCCGCTGGATGGCATCGCCGACTTCTAGGGCGGGACCGATGCTCCTGGCGATCAGCCCCGCGCGATGGACAGACCCGCAAGCGGCGGCCGCTGAAGCCTGGGCCTTGCGCGATGCCGGGGTTCATGGCCTGCTGCTGCGCCTGCCCCCCGAGGCCGACCTGCAGCCCTGGCTGCACCTTCTGGTGCCCATCTGGGCCGGGGACCTGTGGCTGCACCTGCGGGTGGTCGGCGCCCTTGCTGCAACGCAGCAATATGGGTTGAACCTGCACCTGCCCGGCGGGGTGGACGCGGCCGCCCTGCGCCCCCTCGCCCCGCGGGGACTCAGCCAGAGCGTTCACGACCGGGCGGGCCTGCAGCCCGAGCTGATGGCGGGAACGTCCATTGGCGCCTTGATGAGCATGTTTCGTGCGCGCTTCAAGGTCTTTGATGGGGCCGCCTTGATCGCGGCAGCCCGGCGCCTGAGCTGGTCCAGCGTCTTTCGCGTGCTCGAAATGGAGAGCCGCTACGGCATCCCCGCCAGCTTGCGCCTCTACCTGCGCGCCGCCCTGGGCACCCTCTTCGAGGTGGACGGCAAGCGGCAGATGACCTTCCGGGACGTCGAGATCCCCTTGCTGGTCGTCACCACCGGCATCACCGTGGACGCGCTGAAGCACGACCTGTCCTATTACGAGCACTTCCTGGACGATGTGGAGCGCCCCGGGGCGGTCTTTCGACGGGGGCGCCTGCGCCGCCTGGCCAAGCTCGGCGAGGTGCTGCGGGAGTTCATGAGCCGGCCCGAGAGCCTGCGCGAGATCGTCTTTGGCGCTGACCCCCACACCATGGACGCCGACATCCTGGATGCGGCCGGCTTCTCTGCCGCGGTGCCCGGGGTCATCCACTATGACGTCGTGCGCGACGACCAGCGCATGAAGCAGCTCCTGGACACCCTCTACGCCGAATATGGCATCACGCGGCTGACCGAAGGCGGCCTGGTGAACAACCTGCCGGCCCGCCCGGCCTGGCTGGAGGCCACCCACGGCCGCTTGAAGCGGCGCAACCCCTTCGTGCTGGCCATGGACTGCTTCGCGCCTTCGCGCCGCAGCCTGCAGTGGTTGCCCATTCAGCAGATTGTTCGGCCAAATGTAAAGGCAAACCTTGAGTATTCCGACTTCTACTTCGCGCTCGACCGCCGCCTCTCCCCGGTGAACCTCGTCCCGGACGTGGCCGCCGTCAGCGAGGCCATGCAGTGGACGACCGACGAATTGGCGCCCGACCTGCCCTTCATCCAGGAGAGCTGCCGCCACATCGCGGTCCTGCCCGAGGCCTGAGCGCGGCCCCCGCCGGCCCCGGGCCAGCGAAGCTGCCCATGGGGCCCGGAATCGCGTATCCTGCAGCCCGAATGGCCCGGCCCGAACCCAGTCCCCGGATGCTGCCCGCCTCGCCGCAGCCGACGGCGCGCCGCATCACGCCCGACACCGATCCAGGCCACGCCACGGGCGGCCTGGGCGACCTCTGGCGCCAGCGCCGGCTGGTGCTGGCCTTTGTCGTCAACGACCTGAAGCACCGCTACACCGGCAGCTCCATCGGCTTCTTCTGGACGGTCATCACGCCGCTGCTGGAGCTGACCACCTACACCTTCGTCTTTCACGTGGTGCTGGGCATCCGCTTCCACCCGGCCGGGGGCTGGAGCCACTACGCCACATTCCTCTTTTGCGGCATGGTGACGTGGTTCTCGGTGCAGGACGGCCTGTCGCGCGCCACCACCTGCATCAGCGACCACGCCCACCTCATCCAGAAGGTGAATTTCGAGGCCATCACCCTGCCCGGCTATGTCGTGGCCAGCGCCGTCTTCAACCAGGTCATCCGCCTGGGGGTGCTCTCGGCGGCGGCGGTGGTGCTCGGCAACGGGCTGAGCTGGCACTTCCTGCTGGTGCCCTTCATCCTGGCCATCCAGACCACCTTCGTCCTGGGGGCGGGGCTGCTGCTGGCCACCCTGAATGTCTACTTCAAGGACACGGTGCACTGGGTGAAGGCGGGCCTGCTGCTGTGGATGTTCGTCACGCCCATCTTCTACCCGGCGGCGGCCTACCCCGATCAGCTCAAGCTGATGCTGCAGCTCAACCCCCTGGCCCACCTGGTGGGCGTCTACCACGAGCTGATCCTCAACCACCGCCTGCCCCACGCCCACAGCGTCATGGTGGTGGCGGTGATGGCCTTCTTCGCGCTGCTGGTGGGCTATTCCGTCTTCCACCACCACCGCGACCGCTTCTCTGACCTGGTCTGAGGGATGGCTCCGCCGCGCCCCGACCGGCTCGCCCGCTTCGAGCCCCTGCTGGCCGCGCTGATCTCGGTGGGCGGCGGCCTGCTGATGGTGCGCTGGGTGCTGGGCGACCTGGCCGGCATGGCGGTGGGTGCCCAAAGAAGCGAGGCCCCGCGCCACTTCTGGGGCCTGTGGGCGGCGGCGGACGGCCTGTCCACCTGGGGCCCGCTGGTGGCCCACCTGGACGCCGACTTTCCCACCGGCCACACGGTCCACCTGATGGACCCCATCAACCTGCTCTTCTTCCTGCCGGGCTTCTGGGCCCTGGGAAGCAGCCTGCAGGGCGCAATCCTGGGCTGGAACCTGGCGCACTTCGCCTGGCCGGTGCTGGGCGGCCTGGGGGGCTGGCTGCTGGCCCGGGACCTGGTGGGTCGGGAGCCCGAGAACGCGCCAGCGCGGCTCTTTTCGGCGTTGGCTTGCGCGACGGGGCCCTACCTGTTGAGCACCCCCTGGTTGGGCCGCACGGAGTACCTGCCCGCCACCCTGTGGGCCTTGCACCTGTGGGCGCTGCGCCGGGCCCTGGGCCCGAAGCGCTCGGCGGCTGCGCTGGTGGGGGCGGGCCTCAGCCTGGCCGCGATCGCGCTGGGCGGCTGGTATCTCGCGGGCTGGTTGGCCCTCTTTGAACCGGCAGCGGCCCTGGTGCTGGCCGCCAGCCGCAAGCAGGAGCCCGGAGCGCCCGGTTGGGGCGCCCTGCTGGGCCGCCTGGCTGCAATCGCCGTGATCGCCGTGCTGCCGGTGCTTCCGGCCCTTCAAGCCCTGCTGGCGCACCCGCCGCCCATCCTCGCCGGAAGCGGCTTCGAAGGCGCACCCGCCGGCGTCTGTACGCCCCCGTGGTCCCTGCTGCCCTTCACCGGCAGCGAGGGGCTGCCAGGGGTCGAGCTGCCGGGCTACGCGGGCACCGTGCTCACCGGCATGGCGCTGCTCGGCGCCGTCCTCGACCCGCGGGCCCGACCCTGGCTGGGCATCGGCCTGGCGATGCTGACCCTGGGCCTCGGCCCTTACCTGGTGTGGAGCCACGCGCCGGGCGCCTGCGCGCCGGGGGCCTTGCCGCTGCCGGCCCTGGCGGTCGAGACCCTGATCCCCCCCATGGCCTCCATCTGGGGCTGGGGCCGCATCGCCTGCCTGAGCACCGCGCCCCTGGCCCTGGCCGGCGCCTTGGCCCTCCGCCGGCTGAGCCCACGACTGGGGGATCTCAAGGTGCAGCTGCTGGTGCTGCTGCTGGTGGGCATGGCGGTGGACCACGGCCGTCCCCGGGCCCCAGCGGGCATCGCGGGCGCCCGCTTCGACCCCCGGCCCCCGACCGAGCTGACCGACGCCTTGGGCCGCCTGCCCAAAGGTGCGCTTTTGGAGCTTCCTTTCGACAATTTCTACATGACCTGGCAGCTCAGCCACCGGCGCCCGGTCAGCGAGAGCCTGGAGATCGAGTGGGCGCGCACCCACAGCGTCCTGGCCCAGCAGGTGGAGGCCATCCAGTATGCGCCAGAAGACAGCCCGGGCCTGACCGACGCCATGCTCGCCGCGGAGGGGCTGGCCTGCTTGCGCCAGGATTCGGGGGACCTGCGCGCGCTGGGCTACAGCGCCTTGCTGCTGCACCGCGAGGGGGCGCCTGCCCGCCATGCCGAGATCACCCGCCTGCTGGCCACCGCCTTGGGGCCGCCCGCCGTGGATGGCGACAGCCTGGTGGCCTGGATCCTGCCCGAAGGCCCTGCCGGCCCGCGCTTGAACTGCCCGCTGGTGGAGGTCGACCCCACCCCTGGCGACCCCGCCGAAAAGTGGAGGACCCATTGAACGACGTCATGGACCACATCGCCATCCTGGTGAAGGCTCGCTACCCGCTGATCCAGCTCATCACCCACGAGGAGGCCCGGGTGGAGCGGGCCCTGGACAAGCTGGCCGCAAGAGAGGCCCTGGGCCTGTGGAAGTGGTCCACCACGCAGGGCCTGCGGGGGCCCCAAGGGGGGGTCGAGGGCACGGGCAGCCTGCTGGCCGCCCTGGGCCAGCTCAGCCGCCAGAAAGAGCCTGGCATCTTCGTTCTCTTCGATCCGCACCCCTTTCTGGACGACCCGATGGTGGTGCGGGCCCTGCGCGAGCTGGGCCGCGGCGCGGGGCCCCGGCGCCAGGCCCTGCTGATGGTGGGGGAGTCCTCCGCCATCCCGCCGGAGCTGGAGAAGGAGGTGGTGCTGCTGGATGTGCCCTTCCCCAACCGAGAGGAGGTGGCCCGCATCCTCGCGGTGCTGCTCAAGAGCCAGGGCTTGAGCGTGCCCACCGAGCGCTTCGACCGCTTCGTGCGCGGCAGCCTGGGCCTCACCGAAGCCGAGATCAAGCGTCTCTACGCCCGCATCCTGCTGGCGGGCGGTCGCTTTGACGACGCCGATCTGGCGGCCCTGGTGCAAGAGAAGCGCCAGTCCATCCGGCGCAACCGCTACCTGGAGTTCTGGGAGAGCGGCGGGTCCATCGGCGATGTGGGCGGCATGGACAGCCTGAAGCGCTGGCTGGAGCAGCGCCGCGCCGGCTTCACCACCAAGGCCCGGGAATTCGGCCTGCCCGAACCCCGAGGCATCTTCCTGCTGGGGGTGCAAGGCTGCGGCAAGTCGCTGATGGCCAAGGCGGTGGCCGATCTCTGGCAGCTGCCCCTGTTGCGCCTGGACGTGGCCGCCCTCTTCCAAAGCAACAGCAACGAAGAACAGAGCCTTCGCCAGACCATGCGCATCGCCGAGAGCCTCTCACCGGCGGTGCTCTGGATCGACGAGATCGAGAAGGGTTTTGGCAACCGGGACGGCAATAGCGGCGACGCCTTCGGCAGCTTCTTGACCTGGATGCAAGAGAAGCAGAAGCCGGTCTTTGTGGTGGCCACCGCCAACGAGGTTCGCAGCCTTCCCCCCGAGCTGCTGCGAAAAGGACGCTTTGACGAGATCTTCTTCGTGGACCTCCCCAATGTCCACGAGCGGCTGAGCATCCTGGAGATTCACCTGCGCCGGCGGGGCCGGGACGCCGACCGCTTCGACCTCACCCAGACCGCCGAAGAGAGCGAGCGTTTCAGCGGGGCCGAGCTGGAGCAGGTGGTGGTCTCGGCCCTCTTCCAGGCCTTCGCCGAGGCCCGGGAGCTGGAGGAGGCCGACCTGCTGGACGCCACCCGGGAGATGATCCCCCTGGCCGTCACCATGGACGACCACCTCAAGGACCTGCGCGAGTGGGCCCGCCCCCGCGCCCGCCGCGCCAGCCTGGAGCGCCGCCGCATCGACTTCTTCGAGGACTTCGAGGAGGCGGGTTGAGGCGAAGGCCCGCAGCCGGCCCTCTGTCTCGACGGCGGCTCACTGCTGTTGGGTCACCATCGCAAAGCGCGACTGCACGCCCCGATTCACCAGCAGCGGCATGAAGCCCGTCATGCCCTTGTAGGGGTAGGTGACATCGACGGTGATGAAGTACCAGTCGCCATTGGCGCCCAGGTCCCAATCGGTGGTGACGGTGCAGCCGGCGTCGCAGGGCAAGCCCGCACCATCCAATGCAAGCAGCGCGTGGCTCTCGGCAGCCGCCTTGATGTCGATGCCGGTGGGGCTGGGGCCCTCGATGATCACCGACCCCACCCGGGCCGAGTCCCGGGCCACCCGCGACACCCGGTGCAAGGTGGAGATGTAGAGGCTCAGCTCGATCACCGCCCCAAAGACGGCGAGGAGGATGGGCAGCACCAGCCCGAACTCGATGGCCGCTGATCCCCGGCGGGCGCGGAGCTTGTGGGGGTAGCGACTCATTGACGTTGCCACTCCATGCGAACCACCTGTTGCGAGCTGAGGGTCATGCTGCCCACCGCCCAGCCAATCAACGGCGTGTAGTCAAAGGTGACCTCGCAGCGCAGGGTTCGGCCGGGTTGCGCGCCAAAGACCGAGACCGTGGCCGTGCAGCGGTCTTCGCACTGGGGCAGCCCCTGCTGGCTCATCGCCGACACCAGGGCGGCGGAGGTGACGGCCTCGACCTCGGCAAGATTGGATTCAAAGCGGCCGGGGTCCACCAGGGCGCCCGCTCGGCAGCCCAGGTTGGTGGACACATCCAGGCTGGACTCGGTGTAGAAGAGCCAGGAGATGTCCATCATGCCCACGATGATCAGCACCAGCACAGGCATGATGAGGGCGACCTCCAGGGCCTCGGCCCCGCGGCGATGGCGGCGTTGCGGCATCATTCGACCACCGCCAGCGGCAGCGAGTCTGCAATCTCCTGAAAGAGATCGATCAAGACCGCAGAATCGTTGGTGCGCACAAAGTAGCCGTCACCCTGGGCCATGGCCTCCATGAAGGGGTCATCGGCGACGAAGCTGACCACCCAGGTGTTGATCTCGCCGACGTCGTACATGTCTTCGCAGAGCTGTACGCTCTCGTTCTTGATTTGGGTGGAGCTGTGCGGAATGACGCCCCGGTGCTCGGTCCAGCGGCTCTCCGAGTATCCAGCCGCGATGCGCTTGTTTCCATGGGTCGAGCCGGTGCCGTTGGGGTAGCCGTCCGTGAGCACGACCATGGCACGGTAGGCCGTGTTGTCCATCTCGGCGTCAAACATATCCCAGGCCATCCGCACGCCCGTGGTGTGGTCGGTTCCGGGCTCATCGGACCACTCTCGGGGCATGTCCGGAAAGCAGCCGCCGGCGGGGGTGTCGAAGTTGTCCAGGCTGGTTCCGCCATAGACATTGCAGCCCTTGGAGTTGATGGCGGCGTTGCCTGCCTTCGAGGCCGTCTCCATGGCCGCCCACTGCGCCCGGACCGTACCCGAGGCCACCGCCGACTCCATGGATGTGAGCGGCGTGAACTCCCACGCGTAGCGCCCCGTGAAGACATTCATGCCGATCTTGTCGTAGGGCCCGTGGGTCTCGGCCACCGTGTCGTAGAAGCGCACGGCTGCGCTGCGGGCATCGTAGAAGGCCGGGCGGTTCCATGAGTTGGTGATGTCCATCACCAGCACGACATGCAGGGCGCGGGCCGCCGCAGTCGCCGATGATACGACGTCCACAGAGTCGTGGCCAAAGATGCGCGCCAGAAACAGACCGACGGAGTTTCCGCCCGCGCGCGAGACCTCCAGCCGAACTGCGTTGGGCGTATCCAAGTCAAGGGTGAAGCTGTGGGCGTTGTGGTCCCAGTCGCCATAGTCAATGGCCGTCAGCGTGCCGGGCTGCCCCACCACCCGGTTGGCGGCGATCACCGCCTCGGCGGCGCCCTGGGCCTCGCCCATATCCCCGGTGTGGCGCAAGGCCCACAGGGCGGCGATGGAGGCCGCGTCCGCCACATCCTGGCACTCGGCCTGGGCCAGGCGGATATAGGCCACATCCACCGCCAGGGCGCCGAATCCCAACAGGACGGCGATGGCTGCGGCGGCCATCAACGCCACGGAGCCGCGTCTCCTCCTGGTCAATGGCCTATACATGACGGGTCCTCTGCGAGTAGGCGAGGGGCGCGCTGCGTCCACCTCGCCTGCCGGGCCGCCTCGCTGGGATGGGGTCCTGGCCCCCTTGAAATCGTCCGCGCAATGCCGTCCTTGAGCCAACTCGCGTCCCCAGGGGCGGGGGTGCCCCCGAATTCGCAGCCTCAAGCGGCCTGGACCTGGGGCTCGGGCTGCACCTGGGCCTGAAGCACATCGTCGAGGGCGTGGCGGGCGATCGCGCGCTCCAGGGCCTGGAAGCAGCGCAGATCGATGGAGACGTTGACGATGTCGTGCATGCACTCCAAGGCCTGCTGCACGGGCATGGCGGGCCGGTGAGACCGGGGCGAGGTCATGGCGTCAAAGACGTCGGCCACACCCAGGATGCGGGCGTCCAGACCGACCGGGTCCTTCCGAAGCGACCGGGAGCTGCCCTTGTCCGATCCGCTCTGGCTATGGGCCCCCGTGAGGCGGGCAAGGCGCGAAAAGGCCGGGATCTGGCTGAGGATCGCCTCGGCACGTCGGGCCTGGGCCTGGGCCTCCGCCCACTCGCGCTCGTCCAGCTTGCCGGGTTTGTCCAGGATCAAGGTGGAGACCCCCAGCTTGCCCAGATCGTGCAGCTGCGCGGCGCGCCGCAACCAGAGCCGCCGGTGGGGGTCCAACCCGAGGTCTTCGGCCACGCTGTCGGCGATGCGGCTGACCCGCTCGCTATGACCACCCGAATAGCGGCTCTTGCTGTCGATGACCTCGCCGAAGGCGCGGGCGATGTCGTCGAGGTGCTCGTCGTCGGGCATGGGGTCGAGGCGCACAGGGGCGAGGGCCAGGACCTGCGCCCACAGGCTGGCCTCGGGCAGGGCGGCCCAGAGGGTGGGGTGCTCGGCCAGGGCGCAGAGCTTGTCCACCAAGGCCGGGTCGAACCAGCTCCCGCTGCGGCGGCGGGCCTCTTCCAGCGCTTCGGCCAGGCCCTGGCGGTGATGGAAGCGCTCCACCACCTGGCAGAGCAGGGCAATGCGAGAAAAGAGCGGGATGGCCTCGCCCGCAAGGCCCTGGGGCTGGCCCTGGCCATCCCAGTGCTCGTCCAGGCTTCGCACGCCCTCCTGGACCTCGCGGGGCAGGCGCAGGCGGGCGGCGATGGCGGCGCCGCGTTCGGACCGGGTGACAATCAGCTCGCGGGCGTCGTCTTCACCGCGAGACACCGCCCGCCACAGGGCGCGGAAGCGGTCGGGGAGGCTGGTCTGCAGGCGCACCAGCTTCAGGGCGAAGCGCACCGAAGACCCGACCCCGCCGGACTCCAGCAACTTCTGGGCCTGCTTGAAGCGGCGGTCGTCGGCCTTGTAGAGTTCGGCCACCTGCGCGGCATTGGCGCTGCCGCCGAGATCCTTGAGCAGCAGCACATAGTAGAGATCGTGGCGGTCCACCGCCGAGATGCCCATGGCCTCGGCCAGGTGCATGCCGATCCAACAAGTGCGCAGGCTGTGGCCGTCGGGTTGGCCCTCGGCCATGTCGAGGGCGATGCTGAGGGCGCTGATGAGCTCGGAAAGGCGGATCTTGGGGTCTTGCATCGGGGACCTGGGCGGTCGGCACAGACGCATGCCCGATCCGCACCCAGTGCAACGGACGCGCGGAGCCGAAACCTGAGCCCCGCGCGACCGAACCGATCCGTCAATAGTCGGTGCGCACGTCCACGGTGTACTCGACCTCGCTGCTGGTGCAGCCGCCGTAGCCGGTGACCACCAGCTCGTAGGTGCCATCGTCGGGAGCCCGGAAGCGGGAGCTGGGGCAGCGCGTTCCGTAGGGCCCATCAAAGCTGCAACGGAAGTTGTCCGAGGCGTAGCTCTCGACGCAGCTGTCGGGGCCATTCACCCAAAATGTAGGGTAGAAGCTGGTTTCGTCGGCGATGGTATCCACCGTCACATAGATCTGCTGGCCAGAGAGGGCCTCGAAATTCCAGACATCCACCCGGGCGCCGGTGCCGTCATCGGGGTCGGTGTCGGGCGGCGGGCTCATGCCACCGGCGGACCCATCGGCCGACACCGGGTAGTCATAGCCCCCGTAATAGTAGTAGCCATAGGTGCAGGGCAGGGTCTCGACGTTGTCATTGTCCTGGAGATAGCTTCGGTTTGCCGTGCTCCAGGGATCGCCGGTGCACCACATGGCCTCGTAGACGGCCTCGGTCAGCGTGGTGGTGAAGTAGCGGTTCCAGGCCACCGCATCGCCACTCCAGATGAAGGAGGAGTTGCTGTCGTCACGGTGGGCGACGATCTCGGTGCTGCCGGTGTAGTAGCTATAGGCCGGGCCGTAGCCAAAGACCTCGTAGTAGGTGGCGCCCGCCATGGTCGCAGCGGCCGCTGCCTCGTCCACCCCGTAGTAGTAGTCGTCGTAATAGTAGTAATAGTAGGTGCGTTCCCAGCTGTCCCAGTACATCAGCCGGGTGTCGTTGCCCCAGGACGAATCCCGCCACAGCCGCGGCAGCACATAGGTGTAGTCGTCGCCGCAGTCCGTGATCTCGCCGTCAGGCGCCACCCGCCCCGAGACATCAAAGGCGAAGTCGCAGTCGTTGCAGTCGCCGGTATAGGCCGCGCCTTCGAAATTGACGTTGCCGTCGCAGACCACGCCGTCATCATCGGAGATCAGGTAGGCCGAGCTGCCTTCGATGCGGTCGCCGGTGATCAGCGCGTCACCGGCCAGCTCGACCGTGAGGTCCCGCACCCGGTAGGACCAGCCGTCGTCCACCCGCAAGGTGATGGGCACATCGGCCAGGTCCACATCGGTGTCGGTGTCCGTATCTGTGTCCGTGTCCGTGTCCGTATCCGTATCGGTGTCGGCGTCGGTGTCGGTGTCGGCGTCCGCGCCGGTGTCTGCGGCCTTGTCCTTGCCCACGTTGATGCAGGCAGACAGGCTCAGCAGGCCGAGCGCGAAGATGGCAGTTCGGGTCATGGGGGCCTCCGTCCGTGGCCCCAAGGTACTCCACCCTGCAGCCACCTGCATCCGCCTTCAGCGGCCTCGGGGGCGCTTCATCGGCCGCCCGCGCTCAGGGGTCGGTGCGCACATCCACCGCATAGGCCGCCTCGTCCGACGCGCAGGAGCCAAGGGCCCGCACCGCCACGAAGTAGGTGCCCGAGTCCGGCGCGGTGAAGCGCAAGGAGGGGCACTCGAAGCTGGGCGGCGGGAAGGTGCAGTTGAACTCGTCGTCGGCCGAAATCAGTACGCAGGTCTCAGGGCCTGTCACCGAAACTGCAGGATCGAAGGTGGTATCGTCGGCGAGCGTATCCACCGACAGGTAGATCTCCTGGCCGGCCTCCGCCTCAAAGCTCCAGATGTCCATGAGCGGCCCGAAGCGCTCGTCCGGTTCAGGGGGAGGCGAGCTGCCGCCGCCATCCGGGGGCACGTCGATCCCGCCGGTGTCGCCGCCATAATAGCCGTAGCTGTCGCAGGGCAGGGTGGAGCGGTCGTCCTGGTCTTCGAGGTAGCTGCGGGTCACATAGTCGTAGCCGTAGCTGCCGCACCAATCTCCGAGCCCATAGGCGTAGTCCACCACCGACAGGCTGCGGAAGGCGCTCCAGGAGAGCGCGTCCCCGGACCAGACGAAGGCGGAGTCTTCGGCGTCGCGATGGGAGACGACCTCGTAGCCGCCATAGCCGCCATCCCAGGTGTTGGAATAGGCGAAGAGCTCGTAGTAGACCTCGCCATAGGCAGAGGCGGCCACGGCGGCCGACGCCCCGTCCCGGCCGTAATCATAGTCATAGTAGTAGTAGTACTCGCGCTCGTAGCGGTCGAAGTAGAGCAGGCGCACGTCTTCGCCCATGCTCGCGTTGCGCCAGAGCATCGGCATGCTCCAGAAGTAGGCGCTGCCCTCGGCGCAGTCCTCGAGCCCCGCGTCCACCACGACCTCGGCGCGGACGTCAAAGGCGAAGGCGCAGTCGGAGCAGTCGCCGGTATAGGCGTTTCCGGCATATTCGGTCTGCCCATCGCACAGGGGCCCGCTCTCGTCCGTGATCAGGTAGCTGCTGCCGCCGCTGATGCTGTCGCCGCTGATGGTGGCGTCCCCCGCGATCTCCAGCAGGGCCGAGATCTCGCGCGCCACCGACACGTCGTCGGCCACCAGGGTCAGCGGCACGTCCACCAGGTTGAGATCGGCGTCGGTGTCGGTGTCGCTATCCGTGTCGGTGTCGCTATCCGTGTCGGTGTCGGTGTCCGCGTCGCTGTCGGTGTCCGCGTCGCCGCCGTCGCCACCGCCCGAAGACTTGTCGGTGCAGCCAAAGGCCAGCAGGCTGATGAGCAGGGGCAAGGTCAGGCGCATGGGGGCTCCTCCGTCCGTTCTCCCATCCTACTCGCCGCGAAGCGATCCGGCGGGCAAAGGCGCACTCAGGGCTTGGGAATGCGCAGCCTCTCGCTGATCATCAGGCTGCCGCTGAGAAAATAGAGCAGCACCAACGGGTGGAACATGCCGGGCCCGATGCGAACGGCCCCGCCCCACAGGTCGTCGGCGATGGCGCCCTGCTGCCAGGCAAAGAAGAGCACCAGCACCACCGCGAGGCTGGTGGGGATGGGCGTGCCTTCGAAGTAGCGCACCTTGCCGGTGCCGGCGTCGGTCAACGACGAAATCGAGACGTTGAACCTGGCCAACCGGCCGATTCCACAACAGACGAAGTAGACCAGCACCAGGGCGTCCCACATGCCGCGCAAGCCCAGGGTGAAGGCAAGGACCGCGGGGGCCACGCCGAAGCTGACGATGTCGGCGAGTGAGTCGAGGTCGGCGCCATAAGGCGAAGACCGCTGGCGCCACCGCGCCACGAAACCGTCGGCTGCGTCGAGGATGAAGGCCAGGGGCAGCATCGCAAAGGCCGCCGCGATGTAGCGGCCGTCAAAGCCCTTCTCGATATAGGCCAGGCAGCAGAAGACGCTGATGGTGCCCGCGGCCGCGTTGCCAAGGGTGATGAAGTCCGCGAGCGCGAAGCTGCGAATCAGGTTGAAGCGGCGCGGCAGGGGCGGGCGGTCGGCGCGATTGGCTCGTGACACCAGGAGGCCTCGGTGGGTATGCGCCCGCCGACACAGCGAGGGCGCTCCCTGGATATCAAGGGAGAGCAGTCCACGACGAGGAGGATGGCAATGCGCATCGCGGTTTTGGGGGCAGGGTCCTGGGGGACCGCCCTGGCCATCCAGCTGGCCCGGTCCGGCGATCAAGTCATGCTGTGGCATCACGACGAGGCGCGGGCCGCGCGTATCCAGCAGGTGCGCGAAAATGAACGCTATGTGCCGGGGGTCCATCTCCCCGACAACCTGACGATCACCGCAGATCTGGGGGCGGCGCTGGCCGGGGCAGAGCTGGTCGTGGACGTGGTGCCCAGCCAGGTGGTGCGCGAGGTCACCACCCGCGCCCTGCCCCACCTCGGCGCAGACGCCATCGTCTGCTGCGCCTCCAAGGGCATCGAGCAGGGCAGCTTGATGACGATGGAGGAGGTGCTCGCCGAGGTCCTGCCCCCAGCGATGGCAGACCAGGTCTGCTTTCTTGCTGGACCCAGCTTTGCCAAGGAGGTCGCAAGGGGCCTGCCGGCGGCCGTGGTGGTGGCCAGCCGCTCCGAAGCCGCCGCCAAGACCATGGCCGGGGCCTTGCACGGCGGAGCGCTGCGGGTCTACCACACCGACGACATCGTGGGCGCCGAGCTGGGGGGCGCCCTCAAGAACATCATCGCCATCGCCTGCGGCGTGGCCGACGGGGTGGGCCTGGGCCTGAACGCCCGCGCGGCGCTGATCACCCGGGGGCTCGCGGAGATCACGCGCCTCGCGGTGGCCCAGGGCGGCAACCCGCTCACCCTCGCGGGCCTCGCCGGCATGGGGGACCTCGTGCTCACCGCTACCGGCGATCTCTCCCGCAACCGGCGCGTGGGCCTCGCCCTGGGCCAGGGGAGAACCCTCGCCGACATCCTGGACGAGCTGGGCGAGGTGGCCGAGGGGGTCATCACCACCGACACCGCGCGGCAGCTCGCGCTCCGGGTTGGCGTCGAGATGCCCATCACCGAACAGATCTACGCGATGCTCTACGAAGACAAGCCCGTACAGCTTGCTTTGAAGGATCTGATGGGACGTGAGCGCAAGGCCGAGCGGTCCTGAGCGGCGCGCCCGCGCTACCTTCTCGGCCCCATCCGGCCGAATGAACAGGGAGGCCCGCGATGCACGAGCGCCAGCTTCGCGAGCAGATGATCCGATTCGCCCACCTCTGCTACGAGCGCCGCCTGCTCGTGGCCATGGACGGCAACCTGTCCTGCCTGCTGCCCAGCGGCGATGTGCTCTGCACCAAGGCCGGCTGCCACAAGGGCTTCCTGACCGAAGACGACCTGCTGGTGGTCGATCGCAGCGGGCGCAAGCTGCGGGGCAACGGCCAGCCCACCTCCGAGCTGCTGATGCACCTGGCCTGCTATGACGAGCGGCCGGATATTGGCGCGGTGGTGCACGCCCACCCCCCCATCTCGGTGGCCTTCACCATTGCCAACGTGAGCATGGCGCGCTGCGTCTTGCCCGAGGTGGTGCTCACCCTCGGCGTGGTGCCCACCGTGGACTACGCCACCACGGGCACCCAGACCCTGGCCGACCGCATCCGCCCCTTCGTGCGGCAGCACGACGCCATCTTGATGGACCGGCACGGGGCCGTCTGCCTGGGCAAGGACCTGCTCACCGCCTTCTGCAACCTCGAGACGATGGAGCACACGGCGCTGATCACCAAGACCGCCCGGGATCTGGGCGGGGTGAAGGAGCTTCCGCCGGCAGAGGCCGTGAAGCTGCGCGCCCTGGGCCTCAAGCGCTATGGCGGTCCGCCGGATGCGGTGGCGCGGGCAGACGCCCCCACCGCCGACCTGCCCTCGGCCTGTACCGGCTGCTCGGGGTGCGCCAACCCCGACCCCAGCGGCGTCGGCCCCAGCGCCAACCTGCGCATGGCCCGGGTAGTGACCCAGGCCCTGCACAGCCTTCAGGATGCGGTCGCCGCCGGACCGATCGCCTCCCGGCCGGCCGCTGCCCCCCCCGCGCGCTCGGGCGCAGCTGCGCTGCCACCGGCGTCCGCCATCGAAGATGCCCTGGTGGACGAGGTGCTGCGGGCGATCAGCGCGCAGGGCGGTCCTGGCCACTGACCCAGCGCGACCAGGCCACCGGAGGTCCCGCGTGGGGATCCTCCCCGTCGGGAATCCCCAGCCGGCGCCGCAAGGCCGCGCGGCCCCCAAGCCGGTCGGAGTGGTAGGCCAAGGCGTCGGCGGGGTAGCGCGCGGACGCGCCCGCCGGACAGGCCTCGCGGCTATGACAGGTGCGGGCGCAGCGGTCGGACTCGGCATGAAAGGTCGCGCAGCGCCCCACCGACCACTGGCCGTCGACAAAGGCCTGGCCGGGACAAGCAGCGAGGCAGGGCGCAGGGCAGCCGGTACAGGCCAGGGTCACAACCGCCGGTGAGGCAGGCCCCAGGGCCTCGCCCACAAAGCAGGCGGCCCGCAGCCCCAACCAGGGACCATGCTCGGGGTGCATCAGCAGGCCCAGGCGGCCGCGCTGGCCCAGCCCGGCCGTCGCCGCCAGCAGACGAAAATCGAGGAATATCGACGATGTTGGGCTGGCAAAGACCCAGCGGCGAGACAGGGCGCCCAGGGCCGGATCCGCAGCGTGCACCGTCGCCGCGACAAAGGCGTCAAGGGGGTGCGGGCCCGCGAGCAGCCGCGAAGGGTCGGCGTCGAGCCAGGCCAGGAAGGCCCGCCACAGATCACCCCCACCGCTGCCCACCACAAGCAGCTGCGCGGCACCTGGAAAGAGCGCGTGGGAGCGCTGTTCTGCCGGTGCGACGGCATCCCAGGCAGCTGCGTCGCACAAGCCGGCCGCGTTGAGCCCCTGCCCAGAGAGGGCGGCGAGCAGGGCGACAAGGCGTGGATCGGTCGACAGGGTCGCTCCCAAGACATCCCTCTGCAGAGAGCAGCGGAGGCGCAAAGGAACCGGTTAGCCCCCGGCCGATGTCCCGCCCACCGCGCCCGCTGCCACCCGCGCTGCTGCTGCTGGTCGACCTGCCCCTGGTCGCCCTCTCGGCGCTCATTCTCGTGCTGCTGGTGCAGACCGCCGGCGGGCGGCTCTTCCACCCCTACGACCTGGAGTGGATGGAGGGCGGCATGCTGGTGCATGCCCTGCGGGTGCAGCAAGGGCTGCCCCTCTATGTACAGCCCAGCGCTGACTTCGTGCCCTTCATCTACCCGCCGCTCTACCATTGGCTGGTGGCGGCCCTCGGCCTGCCCATGGGCCTGGGCTATGGCGTGGGGCGCTGCATCTCGCTGGTGGGCACCCTGCTGGGGGCCGGGGCCCTGGCCACCGCCGTCCGCCTGGAGGGCGGCAAGGGCGCCTGGATCAGCGCGCTGGGGGCGGCCGCCCTCTTCCTCAGCACCTATGACGAAGCCGGCGCCTTCTTCGACCTGGTGCGCATTGACGGCCTGCTGATCGCCCTGGTGGGCTGGTCGCTGCTGGCGGTCCGGTGGGGCTGGCTGCGGTCGGGCGGCCTGCTGCTGGTGCTGGCCTACCTGACCAAACACAACGCCGCGATCTTCGGCCTGCCCTGCCTGATCTGGCTGTGGCGCAGCCAGGGCAGGGGCCCCGCGCTGCGCTATGCCCTGTGGAGCGTGCTGCCGGCCCTGCTGGCCACAGCGGCCCTGCAGCTCGAAGGCGACGGCCTCTTCCTCACCTACCTGCTCGGCGTGCCGGCCCACCACGCCTTCGTCTTCGAGCGCTTCTGGAAGGGAGCGCCCATGGAGCTGATGGGGGCGATGCCGTGGGCCCTGGGCCTGATCCTGCTGCCCGCCCTGGGCTGGAGTGCCCGACAGGGCGGCCTGCACGCGGGCCACCGTTTTTGGGCCGGGCAGGGGGCGGTCGCCATCCTGATCTGCATGATCATGCGGGGGCACGGGGGCGGCTACCTCAACGTGTTGATTCCAGCATTGTGGGCCTTGTCCCTATGGGTTGGACTGTCGATGGAGATGTTGCGCGGCGCATTCTTCGGGAGACCGCAGCGGGCCCTGGCCGTGCGCGGGGCGACGGTGCTGGTCCTCTCGGCCCAGCTCTTCGCGGGCCGCTGGGACCCGGCCAGCTACCAGCCCACCGCGGCCGATCGCGAGGCCGGAGATCGGCTGGTACAGCGCATTGCCGAGGTTGATGGCGAAGTGTGGGCGCCGTGGTCCCCCTGGCTGGTCCACCAGGCCGGAAAGAAGCCCGGCTTGCACCTGATCGGTCTGTGGGATGTGGACGACAAGCAGGGGCCCCTCTACGACGGGGTCCTCGCGATTGACGCCGAGGTCCGCAGCGCCCGATGGGCGGTCATCCTCACCGCCAACGACAACCTGGGCCACGGGCTGAAAGACGCCTATCGCAAGGCCGAAAATGTCCGTCCAGCGGGCAATCGCATGGCCATGAAGACCGGCTGGCGCGTGCGGCCGGCGAGCTTCTGGCGGCCCCGGGACAGCGCGCCCAGCCCAGAGGGGACCTCGGTCGAGAGCGGCGCGGCCCCGGCCGAGGGGGCGGAACCCGACCCGCTGCCCTGAGCGCTCAGCGGCCGGTGTCGGCCACCCAGCCCACGGGGTAGACCTCGACGGGAATCTCGATCAGCTGCTGCTCTCCGTCGTTGCTCTGAACGCGGATCTTCCCGGTCACCATTTCATTCTCGGACAGGGTGGCGACCACCGTAAACTCGCGTTCGACCCCGGCCGCAAGGTTGAGGGTGTCGTCATAGGGCTCCATATAGAGCACGCCACCCCCGGTATTGGCCAGATCCACATCGTAGAGGCGCAGGGTGCCGTCCCCCACGCTGCGAATGGTGAAGGTGCCGGCCTTGGAGACCGCCGGGTTCCCCTCATAGGCGACCTCGTCGATGACCACCACCGCGGGGTCGATCTCCATCGCAGCCGTGCCTTCGTCCTCGTTGGTGGGCTCATCGGTGGTGCCAAAGCCCTGTTCGCCCTGGCTGCAGGCAGAAAGCGGGAGGGCGAGGCCGAGCAGCAAGCAGGGGAGGGGCGCGGTGCGAGGCATGATCGGTCTCCGGTCGACGTCGGGACCGAGGATAGCGCGGGCATCCAAGATGCGGTAGCGGGCGCCCATGCAGACGGCTCCCTCCCCGACCCCCAAGCTGCGCGCATTCTGGGTGGAGGTGCCCCGGGGCGCCTTCCTCAAGCGGGACCGGCAGGGGCACCTCGACTTTGTGGCGCCGCTGCCCTGCCCCTTCAACTATGGCTCCGACCCCGAGACCCCAAGCGCCGATGGCGAGGGGGTGGATGTGGTCGTCCTGGGTCGGCGCCGCGGCCGGGGCGACCAGGGGCGGCTGCCGCTGCGGGGCAGGGTGCGCTTTGTGGACCAGGGCCTGCAGGACGACAAGTTGATCCTGTCGGAGCGCCCCCTCCGCCGGCGGGACATCCTGCTGTTGCGGTGCTTTTTCCTGGGCTATGGCGCCGCCAAGGCGGCATCGGCCACCCTGCGGAGGCGGCCGGGCCCCACCCGCTTTCAGGGGCTGATACTCGAGCCTTGAGCGGACGACGCCGAATCTCGCCCCCTTC
>JAGYJW010000061.1 GCA_018401435.1 Deltaproteobacteria bacterium
CCAGAGCTACGATATCGATTTTTTTTGTGGCAAGGGCCGATCGCAATTTATCGTGGAAGAAGGGGCAGGACTCGACGCGTCCGTCCACTAGACGCGTCTTCTCAACGCGTCTATGCGCGCTGCTCGCTGGCGCGTCTGCACCGCCCGCCCAGGAGGCCACCGGCCTGGCTTCAGCCCCCGTCGCCATCCAAGGGCGCATAGTCCTCGTCAAAGGACCAGGAGCCAGCAGAGACGGGCTCGGCCAGGATGGCTTGCAGCTCGGCCAGGAAGGCGTCGCGGGGCAGGTGGGGGCCGCGCTGCGTGGCCCTGCCCGACCCGCGGGCGGCCCGCCCCATCGCCGCCCGGGACAGCGCCTGGCTCGAAGCGCTGACCCGGACGCGGGTGGGCGGCGCCCTGAGCCTGCGCGCCCGCCCCGTGTCGCACGAAAGGGCGAATCAGCCGAGTCGATGAGTCCGCGCAAAGCGAGCCGTCTGTGCGTCATCGCGACCAAAGCCATCCCACCAGATGAAGCACCGCGCCCACCGCACCCAGCACCGCCAACTCACCGGCACACGCCCAAATTCGCTCGACGTCTGGCAGTCTCTCCTTGAAAATGCTGGTCCAGGACCATACCATGCTACAGGCCGCGAGAAAGGCTGCGGGGAGGGCGATCTGCCCCACTGCCTCCCCGAAACCGCAAGCAGTTCCGCGCCGCGCGCACAGGTCGACCTTGAGCTTGGCCAGCGTTGGCACCACGAGCATCAACATAAGTGCCTTTGGCCCCCGCAGGCCGTCAACCAAAGGCGGAAATGCCGAGTCCCGATTGCCACCCAGAAGCAGCCAGGGCTCCATCGCAAGAGTCGCGACGAGTGCAACCCCTACGACTCGTGTATGCGCCGACGACCATCTCGTGGATGGCGCCGCAGGAGGGTGACCTTGATCGGCATCAAGCTTGGTCATCGTTACCCAAGACCTGGACTGAAGGGGTCAACACCTTCCTGATTGAGGTCCGCGGAGCGTGGGCTGGACAATCTGCACTCGCACTCTGAGCAGCTGCAGGCTCCCGGGCTATCCGGTATCACAACAAGCTGCCCGGTGCTGGCATCGCGCACGATTGTGCGCCCAGTGACGTTCAGCCCATAACATACTCCATTGGACCCGTAAACGGGGAGGGATGGACATGATGCCGAGCATCGCCACTCAGCGGCGATGCGGCAAAGCACGAGCAAGGCGACGATGATGACGCCCGATACCACAGGTACGTTGATCCCCACAGGTGTCACTGCCATGTCCAGATCTTCACCTTCCGATTGTGCGTCGCCGAATCGTTCTACAGCTACACGCGACAGCTCTGCGCGGGTGACCCCCGGAATCAGCGCGATCCAGGGGAATAGCATCGGATAGGGCAGGGCGGCTGGCCACCAGGCCAGGAAGGCCTGCTCAGCGATCCGAATTCTTTGGGCAGGACCGCTCAAGGAAGCGACATCCACCCGATGCCTGCAATCCATCGGGGTGCTGTTGGAGGTGGAGCAGGACATGGGCACCTCAGAAGGGCTTGAGCATTTCATACACGTCGACGATGATCCAGTGCTTTGCCGATGTGGTTCCGCTTGCGCTGAGGGTGGCGCGCATCCACTCGCCGATGACGATGGCGGTGTCGGCCTGGCCGCTGACCATGGCCTCGCTGGCCCCGGTGAGCTGGGTGGTGCTGACGGGGGTGGAGTGGGTGAGGAAGTTGCGCCCGTCGGGGCCGTGGTCGAGTTGGAGGGTGAGCTGGAGGGTGAGCAGGGCCGTCCATCGGTTGCGCTCCCGATCCCAGAGCTACGATATCGATTTTTTTTTGTGGCAAGGGCCGATCGACATTTATCGTGGAAGAAGGGGCAGGAGTCGACGCGTCTGGCCACCAGGCGTATGTTCTCAACGCGTCTATGCGCGCTGCTCGCTGGCGCATCTGCACGGCCCGCCAAGGCGGCCGCCGGCGTGGCTTCAGCCCCCGTCGCCATCCAAGGGCGCATAGTCCTCGTCAAAGGACCAGGAGCCCGCAGAGACCGGCTCGGCCAGGATGGCTTGCAGCTCAGCCAGGAAGGCGTCGCGGGGCAGGTGGGCCGCGCCGAAACGCTCCAGGTGCCGTGTGTGCACCTGGCAGTCCACCATCGCAAAGCCCCAGCGCCGCAGCTGCCCCACCAGCCAGACAAAGGCCACCTTGGACGCGTCGGGGGCCTCGGCGAACATGGACTCGCCCGAGAAGAGCCGGCCCAGGCCCACGCCATAGAGCCCACCCACCAGGCGGTCACCCGACCAGGCCTCCACCGAGTGTGCAAAGCCCTGCCGGTGCAGCGCTTCGTAGGCGTCCACCATGTCCGGGGTGATCCAGGTGCCGTCCTGGCCGGGCCGGTTCACGTCTCTGCAGCGGCGGATCACCTGGCCAAAGGCCTGGTCCAGGGTCACCCGGTAGTCGCCCCGCCGCAGGCGCTTGCGCAGGCTGCGGGAGAGCTGCAGCCCGTCGGGGCGCAGCACGAAGCGCGGATCCGGCGAGAACCACAGGATGGGCTGGTCTTCGCTATACCAGGGGAAGATGCCGTTGGCATAGGCCAGCAGCAGGCGGTCCGCGCTGAGATCGCCGCCCACGGCCAACAGCCCGCTTGGCTCCGCCAAGGTGGGGTGGGGGAAGAGCAGGGAGTCGGGCAGGGCGTAGACGGGCACGGCCGTGGGCTAGCGCGTCTGGCGGGCCCCGGCACGGGCGCAAGGCCCCGGTCGAGGGCTCCGGCTGCTTCCGCCCTGTCCTGGCGCAGGCCCCGGTGGCTGCGGGGCGCTATCCTGCCGCCCATGTCCCAGACCTCCGGAGCGCGGCGCGCCGACCTGCTGGCCGGTCTGGCTGCTTTGGTCTTGAGCGCGGTCCTGGCCGTCCAGGCCTTGGGGCCGCTGCTGGCCGATCCCCAGGCCCACCTGGTGGGCGAGTGGACCCACCCCGACAACCTCTCCAACCAGTGGCTGCTGGCCTGGGTGGCCGAGACCTTGGCGGCCGGCGGCGATCTGCTGCACAACGACCGCTACTACTGGCCCGTCGGCGACGCGCCGCTGCTGGCCGGCAACGGGGCCGAGGGCTTCCTCTACGCGCCCCTGCACTGGGCCTTGGGTTGGCCGGACGCTGTGCCCGTTTATGTGCTGCTCGTGCTCGTTCTCAACGGATTTTCCGGCTGGGTTCTGGCCCGGGCGGCGGGGGCCGGGCCGGCGGTGGCCCTGGTGGGTGTGGCCTTCTCGGGGGCCAGCCCCTATGTCTTCCAAGAGCTGACAGCGGGGCGCTTCAGCCAGGCCGACATCGGCTTTCTGCTGCTCAGCCTCGCGTCGGGCATCGCCTTGCTGCGCCGGCCGGGGCCCTGGACCGCCCTGGCGCTGGCGCTCTCGCTGGCCCTCACCAGCGCCTTATATTGGTATTACGGCTTCTTTTCGGGCCTCTTCCTGCTGGTGCTCTGCCTGGCCTGGGGGCCGCGCCGCCTGCCCCTGCGGCACCTGGCGCTGGCCCTGGGGGGGGCCGCGCTGCTGGTCTCGCCCTGGCTGGGCTGGTCCTTGTCCCACTGGGCTGAGATCCCAGGCACCGACGAGGCGGTCTTTCCCCACCCCGAGGCCCTGCTGGACGTCTCGACCTGGGCCCTGGCGGCGGGGGTCGCGCCGGGGCGCGAGGCCGTGCGGGGCCAGCCGCTCACCCTGTGGCTGCTGTCCATGGGCGGCGCGCTGGGGGCGGGCTGGGCCCTGCTCCGGCCGGCAGCGGGGCGTCCTCCTGCGCGCCTCGCCCTGGGCCTCCTGCTCGCCGCGCTGCTCTTCCGGGCGCTCAGCTTTGGCCCGATCGGCCCCTGGTCGCCCTTCAGCCTGCTCTATGGCAGCACGGAGCCGCTGCGGCGCTTCTGGTGGCCCCTGCGGCACAGCGTGGGGGTGATGGCCTGCGATCTGGTGCTGGCCGCCTGGCTGCTGCACGGGCTGCTGGGGCGGCTCAAGTCGCCGGGTCTGCGGGGAGCCCTGAGCGCTGGCCTGCCCGTCCTGCTCGCGCTCACGGCGGCGCCCTTGTTGGCGGCCCGCGGGCTGCCGGCGGCGGTGGTCTCCTCTCGCATGACCCTTCCCCCGCCCGGCTACCCGACCCTGGCGGCCCTGCCCGATGGCGTGCTGTTGGAGGTGCCCCTGGCCGCGGAGGTCGCCGGCACCCAGCAGCACCTGATCTACCAGCGCATCCACCACAAGACGCTGGTGAGCGGCCACGCCCCCTGGGTGCGACGGGTGCGCCCGGCCGCCTTCGACGCGCGGCTGGAACAGGACAGCTTCCTTCGGGCGATCCTGCGGGTGGATCGGGCCGAGAATGAAGATGGGCGCTTCATTTTCGACCCGGACGATCTGCGGGCGCTGCAGCGGGCGGGGCTGCGCTATGTCGGCCTGCCCCGCGAGGCCTTCCCCCTGGCCCTGCGCGATGTGGTGGCCGCCCACGACCAGGTATTTGCGGCCCTCTTCGGGGCGCCGATCATCCAGGAGCGCGGGCTCAAGATCTGGGATGTGCAGGGCTGGACCGGCGCCTCCGAGGTGGAGATCCGCCCCCTGTCCTGGCCCGATGATCTGGCTCGCCCCCTGCCGGATCAGCCCCTGGTGGGCCGTCGCACGCCCTCCCTGATCTTTCCGGATGCGCCCGCAATGGGACCACAATCCCCACCCTGACGACGAACTTGCAAAGGTCCGCGCACGCCGGCGTCCGCGAGGCTACATGGGGCCGGCCCTTCTGAGCCCCGGAGGCTCCCCCACGATGCAGACCTGGACTACGGCCGATAGCGCAGAGCTTTATGGAATCCCGAACTGGGGGCGAGACTTTCTCGCCATCAGCCCGGCGGGTCACCTCATGGTTGCCCCCCGGGGTGCCGCGGGGTCCAAGCTCGATCTCAAGGACCTGGTGGACGATATGGAGCGGCGGGGCATCAGCCTGCCGCTGCTGGTCCGCTTCAGCGACCTGATCGAGGCCCGGGTGCGGGTCCTCAACGAGGCCTTCCAGGGCGCCATCAAGGAGTATGAGTACAAGGGCGTCTACCGGGGCGTGTACCCGATCAAGGTCAACCAGCAGCGCCACCTGGTCGAGGAGATGCTGCGCTTCGGCAAGCCCTACCACCTGGGCCTCGAAGCCGGCAGCAAGCCCGAGCTGCTGGTGGTGATGGCGCTGCTCGACGACCCCGACGCCATCATCATCTGCAATGGCTACAAGGACAGCGAGTATGTCGAGACGGCCTTGCTGGCCCAGAAGCTCGGCCGCAGGCCCTTCATCGTGGTGGAAAAGGCCAGCGAGATCGCCCTGTGCATTGAGGTCAGCCGCAAGCTGGGCGTGCGCCCCAACCTGGGCATCCGCGCCAAGCTGGCCAGCCGCGGGGCCGGCCGCTGGGAGGCCTCCGCCGGCGACAAGGCCAAGTTCGGCCTCACCATCCAAGAGCTGGTGGCCGCCATCGAAGAGCTGCGCAGCCAGGACATGCTGGACTGCCTCAAGCTGCTGCACTTCCACATCGGCAGCCAGGTCAGCGCGATCCGCAGCTTCAAGGACGCCCTGAAAGAAGCCAGCCGCGTCTATGTGGAGATGGTCAAGCTGGGTGCGCCCATGGGCTATATGGACTGCGGCGGTGGTTTGGGCGTCGATTATGATGGTTCAAGCACCAACTTTGCCAGCAGCGTGAACTACAGCATCGAAGAGTACGCCGCCGACGTCGTGTCTGCGATCCAGTTCGCCTGTGACGAGGCCAGCGTGGCCCACCCCACCCTGGTCACCGAGTCCGGCCGGGCCCTGGTGGCCCACCACGCCATGCTCATCGTCAATGTGCTGGGCGTGGGCGAGCACCCCACCGGCGGCGAGGCCGTGGCCCCGGGTGAAGGCGACCCAGACGTGCTGCACGACCTCTACGAGGCCGTGAGCACCGTCAGCCGCAAGAACTACCAGTCGGCCTGGCACGACGGCCAGGCCGCCCGCCAGGAGATCCTCAGCCGCTTCAACCTGGGCCTGCTGGACCTGCAGCAGCGGGCCCGGGGCGAGCATATGTTCTGGCAGCTCGCCGGCCGCATCGCCCGCATCCTGCCCGAGCTGCCCTATGTGCCCGACGAGTTCGAGAAGCTGGACCGCACCCTGGCGGACACCTACTTCTGCAACTTCTCGGTCTTTCAATCCATGCCCGACTTCTGGGCCGTGGACCAGCTCTTTCCCGTGGTGCCCATCCACCGCTTGGACGAGCGCCCCACCCGCCGCGGCATCCTCGCCGACATCACCTGCGACAGCGACGGCAAGGTGGACAAGTTCATCGACCTGCACGACGTCAAGGATGTGCTGGAGCTGCACCCCATCAACAACCAGCCCTACTACCTGGGGGTCTTTCTGGTGGGGGCCTACCAGGAGATTCTGGGCGACCTGCACAACCTCTTCGGCGATACCAATACCGTCCAGGTGACCATCGACGACAAGGTCGGCTACAGGCTCGATCACGTGGTTGAGGGCGACCGGGTGACCGATGTGCTGAGCTATGTGCAATATGACCGCAAGGGGCTGGTGCGGCGCATGCGCACCGCCTGCGAAAAGGCGGTTCGGGCCGGCACGCTCAATATGGAAGAGACCGCCCAGGTCATGCAGGTCTACCAGCAGGGCCTCGACGGATACACCTACCTGGAGTAGGCGTCGCAGTCTGCCTTCGGAATTCCCCATGTCCTTTACCGACCGGTTGAACTGGGACCTCGACTCCATCCTGCCCGGCGGGCTGGAGGGCGAGGCCTTCACCACCAGCATCGCCGCGGTCGAGGCCCGGGCCGAGGCCCTGGTCGCCCGGGCCGACGCCCTGGGTGAGCCCGGCGTCGACCCCGCCTGGGCCGAGGTGATCGTCGCCTTGGAGGACACCAGCCGCGATCTGGGCGAGCCCTATGCCTGGCTGCACTGCGCGGCCGCCGCCGACACGGGGATGCCCGCATCCAGCGGGCCCTGGGCGGGCCAGCGGCATCGCCTCGCGCCTGAGCGCGCCTGAGCCGCCCCGAACAGGCCATCTGCCGCAGCGATGCCGCCGCGGTGGACGCCATGGCCGCCACCCCGCCGCTCTCGGAATTCAAGCCCCTCTTTGACGACCTCCGGCGCCAGACCCGCCTGCTGCTGCCCCCCAACGAGCAGCGGCTGGCCATCGACCTCGCCCAGTCCAGCCTGCACGAGTGGACCCAGCTCTACGACCGCGTGTCGGGGCGGCTGACCGTGGCGGTGGACGGCGAACAGCTCTCGCCGGGCCAGGCCTTCAACCTGCTGGACAGCCCCGACGCCGGCCTGCGCGAGCGCGCCTTCCGCGCCACCAACGCCGCCTGGACCACCGCCCAGGACGACTGCGCGGCGGTGCTCAGCAACCTCACCTGGACCCGCAAGGTGCTGGCCGACCGGGTGGGCGTGTCCGAGGTCGCGCAGCCCCTGGCCAACCACCGCCTGGAAGAGGGCACCCTGGCGGCCATGATGGAGGGCTGCGTGGCCTCCCGGCCGCTGATGGTGCGCTACTTCAAGGCCAAGGCCCGCCTGTTGGGCAAAGCTAAGCTGGACTGGTACGACCTGCGCGCGCCCCTGGGCGGGGTCGACCGCAAGTGGTCCTGGGCCGAGGGCCAGGACTTCGTCGTCGCCCAGATGGAGCGATTCTCCACCGAAATGGCCGATTATGCGCGGCAGGCCTTACGCGATGGCCACGTCGAGGTGGAGGACCGCCCCGGCAAGCGCCAGGGCGCCTTCTGCATCGGCTTCTCGCGCTCCCACCAGAGCCGCGTCTTCATGACCTGGGGCGGCACCACCACCAATGTGCTCACCCTCGCCCATGAGCTGGGCCACGCCTACCACAACCACGTCATGTGGGATCTGCCCCGCAGCCGCCGGCGGGTGACCAGCACCCTCGCAGAATCGGCCAGCACCTTTGCCGAGGCCCTGGTTCGCGGCGCGGCCATGCAGCAGGCCGACGACGACGCGACGCGCCTCGCCCTCCTGGACGAGGATCTGGGCACCGCGGGGCTGATGCTCTGCAACATCCCCGTGCGCTACGCCTTTGAGCGCGCCCTCTACGCCCAGCGGGCCCAGGGCCCCCTGGACCCGGAACGCCTGGGCCAGACCATGGTGGCCCTGCAGCAAGAGTGGTATGGCGACGCCCTGGGCGAGCCCGACCCGATGTTCTGGGCCGCCAAGATGCACTTCTATATGAGCCGCCCTTTCTACAATTACCCCTATACCTTCGGCTATCTCTTCAGCGGCCTGATCTGGGCCCGCGCCATGGAAGAGGGCCCGGCCTGGGCGGGGGCCTACCGCGACCTGCTGCGGGACACCGGTGCGGGCCCCTGCGAGGCCGTGGCCCAGCGCCACCTGGGCCTGGACCTGTCCGACCCCCAGGCCTGGACCCTGGCCTTTGCTGGCTTGGAGGAGCGGGTGGCCCGCTTCGAGGCCCTGGCCGGGGCCTGAGCGGCCGGTCGCTCAGAGCCCGTCGGAGTTGGTGGCCTTGGCCTTCAACTCGGTGATGGCCACGGTGTCCTTGCTCTTGGTGCCCGGGTAGACCTCTAGGATCTTGAGTTCGATGTCGCCCCAGGCGCTGCCGGTATAGCCCACCACCGCGGGGATCTGCAGGGACTGGGCGGTGGTGACGTCGGGCAGGTCGTGCACCACGCTGCGCCCGTTGGCGATGACCTCGACCTTCTTGGGGCGGGCGAAGGCCTTGTCGGCGGACTGGACGGACACCGTCGACAGCGAGAAGCCCCCGGCGGTGAAGGTGAAGCTGGCGCCCGCGGCCGGCGCCTTCCAGGCGGTCTTGGGGTTGTCGTCCAGCATCTCGAGGCCCGTCATGGGGTCCTCATTCGAGGTGGCGGTGACCTGGGCGGCCACATCGAATTCCGACAGGAAGATGAGGGCCTCGGAGATGGCGAAGTTGGGGTAGTCGCGTCCGGGGTAGACCTCGAGCACCGTCAGGGTGATCTTGCCGCCCTGGCCCTCGCCGCCGACGATGTCGGCGATGTCGACCACCTGCATGCCTTGCTTGTCTTCGAACTCGACCTCGACCGAGTCGGGCATGGTGCGCAGCTCGGCACCCTCGTAATAGCTGCCTTCAACGCGGATCTTCTTGACCCGCGCGTAGTCCTGGAAGGTCTTTTCGCTCTCGGCGAAGCCTACCACCAGGCCGATCTTGTCCACCGCCATCTTGGGCACGTCGATGGTCAGCGTCTCGCCCGTGTTCTGGGATTCGCCGGGCACCATCCAGGCCGTCTCCATCTTGCCGTCGATGGCGTTCTGCGCATTCCAGAAGTTGGCCCCCTTGCGGCTCTCCTTCTTGAAGTCCGAGGCCGAGGCGCCCGCGAGGGCGGTGCTGGAGAAGAGGCAGAGAGAGAGCAGGGAGACGATGCGCACGGGGCACTCCAGGCAGTGACGCGGAGAACCCTTCTACCACGCGGGAGCGTCCCGCTGCCGGACCCGGCACGCAGAAGGGGCCGCCCCCCTCCTCAGCCGAGAGGAGAAGGCGGCCCCCGTGCGGGTCTTGGGGGGTCTACAGGCTGTCGATGAGGCTGTTGGACAGCGAGCAGGTCAGGCCGAAGCCGTCGGGCTCGACCTGCAGCTGGGTGACCGTGCCGTCCTTGACCACCATCGCGAAGCGCTTACTGCGGGTGCCGCCCAGACCGGCGGCGAAGACGTCCAGGCCCATGGACTTGACGAAGGCGCCGGCGGGATCGGCCAGCATGCGCACCTTGCCTTCGGCCCCGTGGGCCTGGCCCCAGGCGCCCATCACGAAGGCGTCGTTGACGGCCACGCAGCTGATGCTGTCCACGCCCTTGTCCTTCCACTTCTGGAAGTCGGCGACATAGCCGGGCAGGTGGGTCTTGGAGCAGCCGGGGGTGAAGGCGCCGGGCACGCCAAAGAGCACATGGGTGCCCTTTGCAAAGACCTGGGCGGTCTCGATGGCGTTGCCGGGGCTGTTCTCGTGAAGGGTGGCGCTGGGGAGGCTGTCGCCGACGGAGAGGGTCATGGGGGGCTCCAATGGGAGGGGTCGAGGGGCGGATCGCCCGTCGCGCGCAACCTACCCGCCCTGGCGCGGCTGCCAAGCTGCGTGCATGGGCACGGGGCGATCGGCCTTCGTCCGCCCGGACCGCTGCTGCGCGGACGCCGTGGGTGGGGCACCGGGCTGTCGCCTCCGCCGGGCTTCGGGCTAGACTGAGGCCATGCGCGCCTTGCCCCTGCTGTTGCTGTTGGCCTGCCAGGATCCTCCGCCGGATGCAGATCCGGGTGGGGCCGGCGATGGAGCGGATGGCAGCGACGGTACGGATGGCACGGATGGCACGGATGGCACCGACGGCACCGACGGCACCGACGGCACCGATGGGGAGGACCCGCCCTGGGGCCTGGACAGCCGGCCGCCCAACCCAAGCTGCCACGCCCCCGACCGGCCCCTCAACCGCGGGGCCTTGAACCTGCGCATCGACGTGGCCTACCCCTCGCTGGATTTTCGCCGGCCCACCTCGGTCACCTGGTTCCCCACCGATGGCGGCTGGTGGGTGACCGAGAGCGAGGGCCTGGTGGAGGCCTTTGACGACGACCCCGGGGCCACCACCACGCGCCTTGTCTTGGATATCCAAGACCGCGTCACCGGGCAGACCGAGGGCGGCGGAGAGATGGGCCTGCTGGGACTGGCCTTTCATCCCGACTTTGCAGCGAATGGCCAGGTCTACCTGTCCTATACGACCACCCTCGAAGACGGGGCCTATGCCTCGCGCATCAGCCGCTTTGTCAGCGCCGACTGGGGGGCCACCCTGGACCCCGACAGCGAGGTGGTGCTGCTGGAGATGCTGCAAGGCAACCAGAACCACAATGGCGGGCGCATCGCCTTTGGTCCCGACGGCATGTTGTGGATTGGCTTTGGCGATGGGGGGGGCTTCACCTACCAGGACGAGGCCCAGAATCCTGCCGATCTGCACGGCAAGATCCTGCGCATCGACGTGGATGGCGGCGACCCCTATGGCATCCCCGCCGACAACCCCTGGGCCGATGGGGTGGGCGGCCGCGGCGAGGTCTGGTCCCTGGGCCTGCGCAACCCCTGGGGCTGGAGCATCGACCCCCAGACGGGCGATCTGTGGGTGACCGATGTGGGCACCAGCGTGTGGGAGGAGGTCAACCTGAGCCCCAAGGGCGCAAACCATGGCTGGCCGCTCTACGAGGGCGCAGACTGCCGGGTGGCCACGGATCTGTGCGATATCGACCGTGTAGACCCCATCTATGCATACTCATGGTCCGAAGGCCGTGCCGTGATGGGCGCGGTGGTCTACCGGGGCAGCGCCATCCCCGAGCTTGCCGGTCGGCTGGTCTTTGGCGACTACTTTTCGGGGTGGATCAAGACCCTGCGCAGAGACGCAGAGACGGGCGAAGCCATCGTCGAAGACCTCTTCCCCGACCTCGGCCTCTTCCTCTCTACCTTTGCCGTGGATGGGGCGGGCGAACTCTATGTGATGTCCTTTGACTACCGGGGCCGCCTGCTCAAGATCCTGCCCGGCGACGGCACCCTCGAGGAGGATCCTTTCCCCGCCACGCTGTCGGCGACCGGCTGCGTGGATCCGGCCAACCCCCGCCAGCCCGCCAGCGGCCTCATCCCCTACACCGTGCGCGCGCCCTTCTGGGCCGATGGCCTGGAGAAGGAGCGCCATGTCGCCTTTCCCGATGGGGCGACGCCCACGGTGGGCGAGGATGGAGACCTGGACCTGCCGGTGGGCACGGTGCTGGTGAAGACCTTGGGTGAGGCCGACCGGCCCGTCGAGACGCGCCTGCTGATGCGCCACGACGACGGCGCGTGGGCTGGCTATGCCTATCTGTGGAATGCCGATGGCACCGACGCCACCTTGCTGCAAGATGGGGCCCGGGTGGAGATCTCGAGCGGCATTCACGATGTGCCCGCCCGCTGGGCCTGTCGCAGCTGTCACACCGACGAGGCCGGGGGCAGCCTGGGCCTGGAGCTGGCCCAACTTGCGACCGCCGCCACCTATGACAGCACCGGACGCAGCGCCGACCAGCTGCTGACCTGGCAGCATATCGGCCTGCTGCCCGAAGACCTCCCGCCTTTCGAGCCCCTGCCCGACCCCGCCGGCGCCGATGCGACGGAGGCGCGCGCCCGGTCCTGGCTGCACACCAATTGCGCGAGCTGCCACCGGCCGGGGGTGCCGCGCTCGGGTCACCTGGACCTGCGCTTTGGCACGCCCCTGGCCGAGACCGGCGCCTGCGATGTCGCGCCCCTGGAGACGGATCTGGGCGTGGAGGGCGCCCGCATCCTGGCGCCGGGTGATCCCGACCGCAGCCTGCTGGCCTTGCGGGCGGCCCGGGACGATGCCCGTCGCATGCCGCCCCAAGGCGTGAGTCAGCCCGACGCCGTCGGTCTGGCCTTGTTGCGGGAGTGGATCACGGGCCTGGACGCCTGCCCGACGGTGGATTCGGGGGGCTGAAGGCGTCCCCCAGGTTCAGGCGTTCAGGTGCCAGTAGCGCAAGGGTCCGCCGCGGGTCTCCGCGTCCCACCACCCTATGGCATGGGCGTCGACGGCAGCCCGGCAGGGGGCGTCGGCGACGCTGGCGAAGCTGTCGGCCGGCAGGTCGATCCGGGCGAGGCCCTCGGTGGGGTCCGAGGGGCCCTTGTGTAGGGCGCCGCCCAGCCGCGCGTCGCTGCCGGTGCGCAACAGCAGGGCCCCCATCTCGGCGCCGACGGCCAGCGGCGTGGCGCCCCGGTCTTGAAAGAGTGGGCCGCCGATGCCCAAGATGACCGATGCCGGCCCGGCGTCGTTCAGGTTGCCGCGGAGCCAGAGCCGGGCCCAGGTCGCCACGAAGCGGGCGGCGGATTCGGTCCACTCCCCGGCTTCCGGCAGGGGCTGCACGCCATCGAAGGCGTGGTGGAAGGCGGAGTCCACACAATTGGGCGGGGCTCCGACCGAGGCGCTGAAAGAGAGCTGGCCCGAGCCGAGATGAAGGGTCAATCCGCCGCCTGCGTCGCTCCATCGGCCCAGCAGGTCGAGCACGGGCCCGGCCGCATTGAACAGGTCGGGCGCCAGCGGCACGGTCACCAGCGACGTATCGGGCTCCCAGCCTGGCGCCCCAGGCGATGCGTTGGGCACGAAGCGGATGTGGGCCGCGGGCGACTCTCCCTGGGCCAGCAGGCGCAGGCTGCGGCTGCGCAAGAGCGCGGGCGCCTGGGCCTCGGGCAAGGAGGGGTGGGCCCAGCTGTTGCCGCCTCCCGCGACGACAAGGGTCTGCGAGATGCCTTGGAACGGCGGGGTGAGACTCTCTTTCGATGCGGACATGGGCGACTCCGATGGGGTTGACGCGCGGGAAGTCGCCTATCTCCAGCCCGACCCCGCCTTGGCGAGGCGGATGGACGATTGGTTGCCAGGGTGACATGGCGCAGGATCCACCAGGGGCCCGCCCTCAGCCCGCGCCCCCCGCCAGGAAGCGCCCGGTGAGGTCCACCACCAGCGCATCCAGCGTGTCCAGGTCGGGATGCTCGGGCACCGCGGCCTTGCCGCTGGCGGCCAGCTGCTTCAAGGTCTGCGCCTCGGTCTCTGCCCAGTCCACCAGCTGGTCATAGGTCCAGGCGCCCGCCCGGATGGCGCGCAGCTCGTCGGCGTCGCGGTCCCCCCGCCAGACATGCACCTGCCCCGTCTCGACGATCTCCCGCCCCATGCGCAGCAGGCGCACCAGGTGCGCCCCGTGTTTTGTATCATAGCCGTGAGCGGCCTCCAGCGCCGCCCTCTCGGGGTTTCGGCTGCGCTTCCATTGCCGGTACTGCTCCCAGTTGCGCTGGGCGTTGGCATAGGCGCGCTCCCGGTCCATCACGGCGATGAGGTTGTCGTCCAGGCCGATGCTTCGGGCGGCCCGGTGCCAGGTGCTCTCGCCACTGGCCAGCACCTCGGTCAAGAAGTCGGCCAGCTGCCCCTGCAGGCGCTCGATCTCGGAGGGGGGCAGGGGGCCCCAGTCCGGGTTCCACTCGTCCAGCTTCTTGGTGACCGCTGCATTGGCCGCGGCAAGCTGGTCCTGGGGCAGCAGGGTGCGTTCAGGCAGGCCAAAGGCCGCCCGGGTGGGGGCCGCGGCCGGCGGGCTGAGCAGCCAGGCGCGGTGGCCCCGGATGCGTTGAAGCTGCCGCAAGGCATAGCCGGTGAAGGTGTGCTGGGCCTTGCAGGAGAGGAAGCGGTCGCGGTGGTCCCGAAGCCGCTGTCCCAGGGGCGTGAGCAGGCGTACTTCCTGATCTCTGCAGAAGAGGGTCTCCAACAGGTTGGGGTTGCAGTCGGCGGCCAGTCGGGCGAACTTGCTGAGCGCATAGACGCTGCCCTCCAGCTTGCTGCGCGCCACCACGGCGCGCTCGGCGGGGGTCAGCCGATGCAAGAAGGGGTTCATGTCGCCGGGCTGGTCGGCCTGGTCAAAGCGCCCCACAAAGCCCAGCAGGATGGCCTTGGGGGGCAGGGCGACCCCGCGCAGGTCCACGTCGGAGTCGTCGCTGTGCAGGCCGTGGGCGCGGCTGCCAGCGACACAGAGCAACAGGGTGTGGGAGGCCAGGTCGAAGATGGGGGCACCCGGGAGACGGCGGTGGGGGCAGGCTGTAGTCTGCTGCCGGGCGACCGGCGAAGCGGGCCCCGCGCGGCGGGGGGGGCATCCCGGCCCTTCCGGTGCCGCCGAGACGGGATAAAGCCCCGGTCCGGTCCTGACAGGGCCGTGGCCTCCCGCGCTGCGGCTCTCTTCATCCTCATGCCCTACCAGGAGCCCGCACATGCTCGACTACGCCTGCTTCGTCATCGACGTCCCCAAGAAGGAGGAGTTCAAGAAGCTCCATGACGCCGTCCTGGTGGCCAAGCTGCTGAAAGAAGCCAAGGAGGCGGTGGCAAAGTCCGAGCTGGAGTCTCCCGAGCTGAAGGGCCTGTCCACCGATGAGCTGTGGAACCGCCGCGCGGAGCTGCCGGGGGCCAACGACCTGCGCAAGCTCAAGGAGAAGGCGGCGGAGTTGGAAGCGGGCCTGCGGGTGGTGGACGAGATCGGCAAGGTGGCCATGGCCGACCCGGGCGTGACCGTCGACCTCGATGGCGGCAAGGTGAGCTTCAACTACGTCTACAAGGACTGCCTGGAGAAGTTCCGGAGCTACCGCGGGCAGCTCGGGCTCTGCGGGGTCGCTGGCGACAAGACCATCTGGATGCGGGACTACGCCACGGTCGAGTATTTGCGGGCCACGACCGACCTCATCGACGACTGTCGCGACCGCTACCGCGGCTTTGACTTCCCGGATCTGGAAGACCCGGGCATCGACGACACGATGGCGCCCACCGATGCCGCCAAGGCGCTGTTCAAGGGTCCCAAGAAGGGCTTCTGCCTGGGCAACAAGCACGACGACCAGAACTCGAAGGACTTCCTCTACGACGGCATCGACAGCGGCGACCTGATGGGGGCCGGCGGCCTGCTCTTCATCGAGGAGTTCAAGACCTGGATCCAGCCCGACATCAACGACTACCTGACCAACCCCGACGCCGAGATGTCGCCGGCCCTCAAGAAATACGTCACGGACCTCAACACCAACTTCCACCTCACGGCGCCCAAGGACTTCAAGGGCATCCTGGAGAAGGCCAAGGAGAAGGGGCTCAAGGTCATCGGCATCGACGCGGGAGAGGCGGATGCCGGCGATTGCCCGTCCTCCTCCTTCGGGGAGCGGCGCACGGTGACCATGAACAAGGTCGCCGAGGACATCATCCAGCAGGCGCTCAAGGACAACCCCGGCAAGGAGTTCATCGCCCTGGTCGGACGGGCCCACTCCAACACCCACGAAGGCGGCGTGCCCGGCCTCAGCCAGATCCTCGGCATTCCCGCGGTGGTCTTGGACGACAGCGACAAGCTGGCGCTGGATCCCGAAGACAAGAGCCTGCGCACCATGCCCGACAAGGCCAGCCAGCACCTGATCGACCGGCTGGGCAAGCAGGTCGACTTCCGCGCCTTGTCCGAAAAGGGCATCGACACCGACGCGGTGCGCGCGGGCCTGGTGAAGCTGGCCGGGCAGCTTGCCGCCAGCACTGGCGTAGACAAAGGGGGGCGTCCCATCATCTCGGACAAGGACCTGGGCAAGCTCATCGACAAGCTGATCAAGGAGTTTCCGGGCGATGGGCTGGCCGGGGTCAAGGAGCCCTTCAAGCGGCTGGCAGACGGCTTCTTGCGCGACGCAGAGCACGCCTTTCTGCAGAAAGAGGTCGCCGACGGCAAGAAGCTGTCGGCCAAGGATCTCGCCAGCTTGATCGTGCTCAAGGCCGAAGATGAAGCCTGGCGCGCCAACCGCGATGCCGATGAGTGGGCCGGCGTCGAGGTCAACAAGAAGAAGCACGACAAAGTCATCCTCGACCTCAGCCGGAAGCTCGCCGACATCGTGGACAGCCCCGAAAAGGTCCAGACGGCCCTGGCCGACATGCCCAAGGCCCTGGCCAGCTCCGACGAAGACGGCGAGCCCCTCTTCCACATCAAGCCCAGCAAGGAGGGGGGATTCCTGGGCATCGGCAAGCACGAGCGCGACGCCGACCACGTCAGCATCAAGTCCAAGGAGGTCAACCGCGTGTGGGTGGAGAAGCTGGCCGGCCTGCTGGATACCGAGTGAGCGTGGCGCCGCTCGGGTGGGCACCCCCCCCTGATCTGGAGCGCTGCCGGCGCTTCCTGGCCCATCGCCCGCCGCCAGGAAGGCCGCTGCTGTGTGCGCTCACGGGCAGCCACCTCTATGGCTTCTCGTCGCCCGATAGCGATCTGGACCTCAAGGGAATCCACCAGGCCGACAACGAGGCCCTGCTGGGCTTGGACGCCCAGGCCGAGAACCACGACGCCCTGGAGGTCTTTGAAGGGGTGGAGTGTGACCTCACCACCCACGAGCTGCGCCTTGCGTTGTCCTTGTTGTTGCGGGGCAATGGCAACCTGCTGGAGCGCCTGGAGAGCCCCTTTCAGCTGCTCGAAGGACCGGTGGTGGCGCAGCTGCGCGAGCTGGGACGGGGGGCCCGGTCCCAGGCCAGCTTTGGCCACTACCGGGGCTATCTGCAGGCCATGATGCGGGAGCATGGCCGAGAGCAGCCGGCCCAGGCCAAGTCCCTGCTCTACTGCTTTCGGGTGGCGTTGACGGGGCGCCACCTGATGGAGACCGGCGAGGTGGTGGCCCACCTGCCCACCCTTGCGGTTCAGTTTGGCTATGATGATGTGTTGGAGCTTGTTTCCATCAAGGAGTCGGGTGCCGAACAGTGCCCTTGCCCCGCCGATCTGGGCGGGCACCTGCGGGCCCAGCTGCCCGACCTGGTCGTTGCCCTGGAGCAAGCCAAGGCACATAGCCCGCTGCCCCGGGTGGCCCCCAACCGCGCCGAGGTCGAGGCCTTTCTATTGGAGCGTCGCAGGGCGGCCTGGCGCTGAGCTTCAGTTGCGGTTGTCGATGGTGTCGTCGTCGTGGAGCAGCAGGCCCAGCTTGCCCGTGCCATCGGTCTGTACGAGATCCGGGCGCACGCCGGCCTCTCGCAGGCGGCCTCGCAGCCGCGACAAGGTGACGTCCAACTTGCGCCGCATGCTGAGACGGTCGCCGGCCTCGCCCCAGACCTGCTGGGCCAGGGTCTCCCACTCCACCGCGCCGTCGAAGTCAGCCAGCTCGCACAAGACCCGCGCGGCCACGCCGCCGATGGCCAGCACCGGCTCGCCCTCGCGGTGCAGCTCCACCGAGTCGTAGCGGGTGAGCAGGCGCAAGGGCGCGTGAAGTTTGCCCCGGTAGGCGGTGGCCCGCTGGCCCGCGCGGGCCAACGTGATGCCGACGCCGCGAAAGTCCCGCCCCCCCACGGTGAAGTGGTCCCCGATGCCAAAGCTGCGGGCCGGCCCGTCGCCGATCTGCATGCGCCAGCCCTCGCCATCGGTCCACAGGGTGGCGGCGGCGCCGTGGGTGGGCCGCTCCATCAGCAGGGGGCGCGGATCCAGCACCAGCGAGCAGCCCGAGCCGCCGAGCACCTGCCGGGGCAGGCCCTCGCCCTCCAGCGCCAGCACCTCGGCGGGAAGCACCACTTCCAGCACCTCGATGGCCAGGTCCGAGGCCAGTCGGATGCGCTGGCCGGGCTCCAGGGTCACCTCGCTCACCCGCTCCTTGTCCAGGGCCAGCGCACCCCGCAGGGCCAGCAGCCGCAGCTCTCCGCCCCGCAGGCTGAGCAGGGCGTGGGCCTCGGAGATGCGGGGATCATCAAAGCGCAGGGCCGCGCCGCGGTGGCGACCGATCAGGTCGCCGGGCACCAATTCGACGGTGCTGCCATCGGGCAGGGACAGGCGGGCGTGGACGAGCATGGCCGCAGCCTACTCCGATTCGGGCCGGTTGAGGGCCCGGGCGCGCAGCACGGGGGCGGTCTGGTGCTGCCCATCCTCGCGCCAGCCCGGCCGCAGCAGCAGGTGGCCCAGGCGCCCCCGCCAGGTCTCTGCGCCGCGCAGATCGCGTCCCAGGGCCCGGAACTCGGCAAAGGCGATGACCAGCGGGTTGTGGCTGCCCACAGGCACGGTCACGCCATAGTCCGGCGCCTCGGTCTCGGGCTCGAAGCTGCCAAAGAGGCGATCCCACAGAATGAAGATGCCGGCGTAATTCCGGTCGAGGTAGCGCGGGTTCTTGCCGTGGTGCACCCGGTGATGGGAGGGCGTGTTGAAGACCCAACCGAAGGCCCCCATATCCCTCACCAGCTCCGTGTGCATCAGGTACTGGTAGAGCAGGTTCACAGCCATCTGGATGATGATCATCTCGACGGGGAAGCCCAGCAGGGGCAGGGCGGCCCAGAAGAGCGGCTGGTAGAGTTGTTCGGTCCAACTCTGTCGCAAGGCGGTGGACAGGTTGTAGTGTTCGGAGCTGTGGTGGTTGTGGTGGGCGCACCAGAACAGGCGCACCTCGTGGCCGGCGCGGTGGCTCCAATACATGCACAGGTCGTCGAGGAAGAGCAGGATGAGCCAGCTCCACCAGGCGGGCTGGATCTCGAAGAGCCGGAACTGGTAGAGCCACGCAAAGAAGCCCACCATCACCAGCTTCCAGCCGGCATCCAACACAAGGTAGCCCACCCCGAGGGACAGGCTGCCGAAGCTGTCCGCCGCGGCATAGCCCTTCTTGTCGGGGTGGCGCCGCAGCAAGGCGCCTTCGATCACCATGGTGAGCACGAAGGCGGGGATTGCGAGCAGCAGCAGCGGGTCGATCACGGGGCGCCTCCACCCAGGGCCGGGGGCCCCAGCTCGCGTTGAATCAGCTCGGCGATGAAGCGCAGCTCCAGGCTGCCGGCCTCCCCCGGCAGGGCCCCGGCTGCCACGGCGGCCCCTTGCAGCGTGCTGAGCAGGCCCGTGACCACGGTGTCAAAGTCCGGTCGGTGCGCCGCCGCCGGGAAGAGGCCGCGGGCGAAGGCGCGCTCGCGGTCGGCGTGGGCGCGCAGGGGGCCCTGCAGCTGCTGTCGAAGCTCCGGGTCGCAGCGGGCAGCCAGCAGCAGCTCGAAGAGACCGGCCAGCCGGGGATCCTGGTAGACCACCCACAGGGCGTGCAGGCCCGCGACCACCGGGTCTTGGGCGCGCAGGGCTGTGGGCAGGGCGCCCAGGAAGTCGTCAAAGACGCCCGCGAGGATCCGCTCTGCCGCCGCCCCCATCAGGCCCGCCTTGGTGGGAAAGTGCCGGAAGAGCGCGCCCTGGGACAGGCCCGCCTGTCTTGCGACGGCTGCGGTGGTGGCCCCATCCCGACCCTTCTCGGCCAGAATCGTGACGGCGGCGTCGATCAGGGCGTGACGGCTGGCGATGGCTCGGGCCTGTTGGGGGCTGGGAGTGGACAGGGTGCCTCAACAAAAGCGGGTGACCGCTTTCTTATAGAGCCAAGCAGGGCCGCTGTCCAGAAATCTGCGCGATCGCGGCTGGTCCGCTATCTGGGGTCGTGCCCCAGGCCCGGTCCTTGCGGGTCGACGCCTTTGCCCTTGCCCCTTGGAGCCCGCCCATGATCGCCCTCGCTGCCCCCTTGCTCTCCTCGATCTCCGGCTATTGGGCGGGCGCCTTCCAAGACCTGTCCGCGCTGCCCCAGCTGGACGTCTTCGACCCGGCCTCCGGCGCCTTGCTGGCCACGGTGCCCCAGATGGGCGCCCTGGAGGCCCGGCTGGCGGTGGAGAGCGCGGCTGCGCGCCTGCGGTCGCCCCCCAACCTCCCCGAACGCGGCCGCATCCTCAGCAATATCGAGGCGGGCTTGCTGGCCGAGCAAGAGCAGTTTGCCGAGCTCATCACCCGCGAGAACGGCAAGCCCCTGGCCGAGGCGCGGGCCGAGGTGGCCTATGCCGCGGGCTTCTTTCGCGATGCCCGCCGGCACCTGGACGCCTTGCAGCCCAAGACCCTGCCCACCCGGCCCCGGGGCCTGACCTGGCGGGTCCACCACCGCCCGGCCGGCGTGGCGGCCCTCATCACGCCGTGGAACTTCCCCATGGGCATGTTGGCCAAGAAGCTGGCGGGGGCCATCGCGGGTGGCTGCCCCTCGGTGGTCAAGCCCTCCGAGATCACCCCCCTGTCCACCATCGCCTGGTTTGCACAGCTCCATGCCTTGGGTCTGCCGCCGGGCCTGGTCAACCTGGTCTTTGGAGATGCCGCGGCCATTGGGAAGGTCTTGTGTTCCCACCCAGCGGTGCGCGTGCTCTCCTTCACCGGATCGACGGCGGTGGGCGCGCTGCTCTCGCAGCAGGCTGCCCCCCACTTCAAGCGCCTGTCCCTTGAGTTGGGCGGCAACGCGCCCTTCCTGGTCTTTGAGGATGCCGACCTCGACACCGCAGTGGACGCATTGATGGCCAACAAGTTCCGCAACACCGGTCAGACCTGTGTCTGCGCCAACCGCGTCTATGTGGCGCGTGCCATCGCCGAGCCCTTCGTGAGCGCCGTGGCCGCGCGGGTTCGTGCCTTGCGGGCGGGGCCCGGCATGGAAGCAGGCGTAGACATCGGCCCGATGATCGACGCGCGGGGCTATGCCAAGGTGCACAGCCACGTGCAAGACGCCCTGGCCATGGGGGCCACGCTGGTGGTGGGCGGATCGGGCGACCCCGCCCAGCGCTTCTTCCCGCCCACGCTGCTCACGGGCATCACCCCAACGATGGCCTGTGCCAGCGAAGAGACCTTCGGGCCGGTGATCGCCATCTCCGTCTTCGACGATGAAGACGCGATGGTGCAGGCCGCAGACGACACCCCCTATGGGCTCGCCGCCTATGTCTTCACCGCCGATCGGGCCCGTGCCGACCGGGTGGTCGCGCAGCTTCACTTCGGCCATGTCGCGGTGAATACTGGCAGCGGCCCCACCCCCGAGGTGCCTTTCGGCGGCTTCCGGTGCTCTGGATTGGGGCGCGAGGGCGGCGCCGAAGGCGTCATGGAGTATGTGGAGCTGCAGACCGTGCCGTGGGGGCCCGCGGTGGGTTGAGGCGGGGCCTGACCTCGAGGGGGAGCGCGGTGAGGGTGGGGGGCAGGCCCGGCCCGAGAGGGACGCTGCGCTGCTCAGGCCTGCCGCTTCACCGCGGCGCGCTCAGGTGGATGGGTCGGCGGGGGCCTGGGCGCGCTTGTTGGCCAGCCAGGCTTCGAGCGCGGCCATGGTGCGGCGATCCTCTGCGGTGGCGGCGCCCCGCTCGGCGGCGGCCCGAAGGGCGTAGAGTCGCGACGCGACGGCGTCCCGGGCGCGGGCTTCAATGGTGCTGCGGCCTCGCCCTGTGGGCGGCGGGGGCGGAGCCTCTTGCGGGGGTTGCGCGGCGTCCAGGTCCAGTCCGAAGAGGGCGCCCAGGTCCTCCTCGGCCAACAAGCGGCCGCGCGCGGGAGGCCTGGGCGCCCGAGCCAGAGGGGCCTCGGCCCGCAATACGAGCTGGGCGGGATCGACGCCCCGAAGCAAGAAGAGCAGCTCGGGGCGGTGGTCCAGCCGGGCGCCCACCCCGTAGAGCGTGGCGGCCTTGTGCTTGCACATCCGCGCGATGTCCGGACAGCTGCAGGTCATCGTGATCTCGGCGGGCGAGGGAAAGAGCCCGGTCTGTGGCCGGCTGACCCGCTCCATGACGTGGGTGGACAGACGGCCTTGGAGCAGCTCGACCAAGGAGTCGATGTCGCGTGCACAATCGCGTCGCAATGCAGCCCAGACCGGCGCGCCCAGGCCCTTTATGCTGACCGTCACGGCGTAGGTGGAATTGCCTTGCACCAGGGCGCTCGCCCCGCCCTGCTGGATCTTGAGGTCGATGATGGCGCCATTTCGTGCGTAGCTGCGACCGCGCGGCAGGCGGTTGGCATAGTCGACGTAGCGTTCCAGGTTGGTGCACCATGCCTGGCCCCAGAAGCTGCGGGCGATGGTCCGGCCCTCGATCACGACCGGTTCCAGGTCCTCTCCTGCCTTTCGACGGCGCTTGATCTCGGAGTGGGCGTAGGCCTGAAGGGTTCCGACCGAGAGCCGGGCGGGCGGGTAGTCATTCCACATGGTCTACTCGGATGCTGCGGAGTGGAGATCCAGGCGGACGAGCCGCAACAGATCTTCGTTGGACATGGAGGTGAGGTCCAGCTCTGCGCCGCCTTCGAGCAGGCCATGCGAGAGCTGCCGCTTGGATTCGATCAATCGGTCGATTGCGTCTTCGATGGTGCCCTTGCACAGGAACTTGTGAACAAGCACGTTGCGGTGTTGGCCGATGCGGTAGGCGCGGTCGGTGGCCTGCTCCTCGACCGCCGGATTCCACCACCGGTCAAAGTGCACCACGTGGGAGGCGGCCGTCAGGTTGAGGCCGGAGCCCCCGGCCTTGAGCGAGAGTACGAAGAAGGGCACGGACTCGTCTTCTTGGAATTGGCGGACCCGCTCCTTGCGCTGGCGCACAGAGGTCTGCCCATGCAGGTGCAGACCGGGCCGGCCGAACAGACCGCCCAGAAAGCCCACCAGGGGCTCGATCACTTCGCGGAACTGGGTGAAGACCAGCAGCTTCTCCTGGCGCGCGGCCACCACCTCGCAGATCTCCTGGAGCCGCGCCCACTTGCCGCTGTCGGCCGCCTCCCATGCCCCGTCTCCCAGCCACTGGGAGGGGTGGTTGCAGATCTGCTTGAGCCGCATCAAGGACGACAGGACGAGGCCGCGCCGCGCGATTCCGGATGCGGTCTGGAGGCTCTGGGCCAGGTCCGCCACCGCCTCGCCATAGAGGGCGGCCTGTCGCGTGGACAGGTTGCAATAGGCCCGCACCTCGGTCTTGTCGGGCAGGTCTGCGATGACGTTCTTGTCGGTCTTGAGTCGGCGCAGCAAGGTGGGTTGCACCAGGTTGCGCAAGGGGCTGTAGTCCCCGGTCTCTGCCAGTCGGCGGGTGACCTGGGCGAATGCCTTGGCCGAGCCAAGCAGGCCCGGGTTGAGCAGATCGTAGAGCGACCAGAGGTCGCTCAGGCGGTTCTCGATGGGTGTGCCGGTGAGCGCGACCCGCCCGTGGGCCCGCAGCTTCTTGGCGGCCTTGCTTTGTTTCGCGGCAGGATTCTTGATGGCCTGGGCCTCATCGAGGATGAGCAGATCCCAGGTGCGCGACCGGGGCCAGCTCTGGCGCAGCAGGCTGCCATAGGTGGTGATGACGAGGTCATAGCCGTCGAGATCCGGGGCGTCGAGGGCCGCGATGTCGCGGGCTGACATGGCGGAGCTGTGCACCACCCGCAGCTTCAGGCCGGGAGCGAAGCGGCCGGCCTCCTCCACCCAGTTGGCCATCAAGGATGTGGGCGAAACGAGCAAGCTGGGGCCCTCGATGCCTTCAGACCGGCGGGCCAGCAGCAGGGCGAGGACCTGGAGGGTCTTTCCCAGGCCCATGTCATCGGCCAGGCAGGCGCCGAGTCCGAGGCCCGTGACCAGGGAGAGCCAACGCAAGCCGGCCAGCTGGTAGGGGCGCAAGCGGCCCTTCAGGCCGGGGGGAGGCCCCCGGACCGCGAGGCCATCGGGTGCACGCAAGTCTGCAAGGCGAGCGGCCAGCCAAGGCCCGCCAACCACAGCAGACCATTCGGGATCCGGCGCGCTGGCTGCATTGTCTTCCAGCCCCGCTCCGGCGACCAGGCGCAGGGCCTCGACAAAGGGGAGGCCCCGGGCGCGCGCGATGGATTGCACCCCTTGCAGGCGCGCGAGCTCGGTTTGCAGGCGGGCGGCGTCCACCTGCACCCACTGGCCGCGCACCTGGGTGAGGCTGCTGGTCTCGGCCAGGATGGCTTGGATCTCGGCCGCCGTGAGGGGTGCCCCGTCCAGGGTCAGGTTGACCTGGAAGTCGAGCAGCGCGTTGAGTCCCACAACCGAAGGCGGGCTCACTGACCGTCGCCGTCACCAGGCGGCGCCTGACACTCGCGTCAGGCCGCGGGAAGCCGCAGCAGCACGCCCGCATCCTCCAGGGCCGGCGCGTCGGCCAGCAGCTGGGCTGCCTCTTGAGCGGACCAGCGCAGGGGGTGGAAGATCTCCCCGCGGTCCACCAGCTCTCGGAGCCAAGGCAAGCCCGCCGATGCCCGTTGCACCGGCTGCAGCAAGGCGAGAAGCTCGTCCTTGCGTTGGGCTCCAGCATAGGCTTGCAGGGCCTGGGCCAGCGGCAGGTGTCGGGCGTGACCCTGGGCCGACAGACCATGGGTCCAAGTCGCGAGAAAGGCAAAGGGCGCGTCGGCGTCGCGCCGGTTCTCTGCCAGATTGAAGTGTACCCGGCCCACCACTGTCCAAGTGGGGTCGAAGTGCTGCAGCAACGTCTGCACCGACAGGCCAAGGGCCTTCCGGCGGCCCACGGCCCCGTCCAGGACGCCCCAGAGGCCTGTCAGCACGTCAGAAGTTGCATACTCGGCCCCCGCCATGGGGGGCAGATTCCGTAGCCGTGCGTTCAGGTCTGCAGCGTCGGGTGCATCGACCGGGACGTGTGCCTGGGTGGCATCGGTCGCCTCGCCCCGCATGCGCAGCGCTGTCACGTAGTGCCGGGCGAAGTCGCGCCACCAGCGCCATGCGGGGGGCAGGGCCGTGCGCAGCTCACCGGCTCCAAGCTGGAGCAATCCCTCCGCGGCGCCTTGCGCAAAGGCCGCCTCCAGGCGTGTGGCGACCTCTACCCCCAGCGCGGGCCCCTCCGGGTCGTCGAGGAGGCGAAGCAGCCCCTGGGGCGAGAGGCTGGGCTGAAGGTGCAGGCGTTGCATGGCGGTGCGAGGTCTATCCGACCGCACCGTGGCCGGCCCGGACGGATTGTGGCCGCTTTGACGCGATGGCGGGCCAGGCGCGGAGGTCACCGAGGACGACAGCCCGACACGCCGCACCTCGCAGACCACGCGCTCGTCGAAGGCCCCGTCCAGGTCGGCGAAGTCCACTGGGTCTACGGGCCTTCCGACCGCTTCGACAGACCGCTGCACCTCGGCCTGGAGCGCATCGTCGTTGATCTGCGGGAGTCTCGGGGGGCCTGTGCTGTGAGCGCCGACACGCATCCCAGGGCCGGGGATCGCCGCCCACGCGTCTGTCCGCCGGTGCAGCCTTGCGGCGAGGTCGGCCGGCAGGGGGCAACCCACCGAGTTTGACAACGCGTCGATCATGGCTGCTTGCTGCGGGGGCGTTGCCGCCAGCAGGGCCGCCTTCGGGTCGCCCCCAACCCAGGCTCCTCTCCCTGCCTGGGTGTCGCGCCCCCTTCGCGGCTCCCTCTGGACGGAATAGGCACCCTCAACGGTCCAGGGAACCCTGAGGCACTACAGCTCGACCAGCGCGGCAGATCGCTCCCAGACAGGGAGTCGAGGGAAGGAATGACAAAGCGGAACGCAGGGGTGGGCGTCGCCTTCGGGGACCGACTGCAAGCAGGGGGGCCGGTCGATCCGACCCGGGCTCCGCAGGGCCCGGCGACGCCTGCGCTCCAGGTCGCCCTGACCCGGCCCGATGGTCCGATCCGGACGGGCAGGCGCGGATGACGGGCGCCAAAGCCACCCTCGCGCGGGCGCAGGCGGACCGCGCGCTGGAGCTGCGCGGTGACCTCCTGCAGTGGGCCGGGTCGGCGCTGCTCGACGGGCCGCGGGTGGCCGTGACGCTGCAGGGGCCCTGGGTGGCGGCGCTGGCGGCGGGGGACCTGGGCGGCCTCGCGGTGGCGCCCCCGGACCTGCCCCCGGGGCTGTGCGCGGCCCTCGCCGAGCACCTCGTCGACCACCCCGGGCTGGTCGCGCTCATCCTCTCGGGCCGCCCGACGTCTCAGCCCCTGCGCCGGGCCCTCCTGCGCGCCGCGCTGGACGCCGGCCGTGTCCAGGCGGAGGGGCCATCGGCCAAGGCGACGATCCTGGCGGAGCTGGGGGCGCCCGTGCGCGCCGTGGCCGAGGGGCCCGGCGGGGCCTTCTTCGCCACCACCTCCCGCTCCCTGCACCGGCTCGGAGGCGACCTCCCGCGATCCTGGCCGCTGGCGGAGTCCGCCCGGCACGAGCTCCTGGAGGGCCTCGCCCCGTCCGATGGGCTCGCCCTGGCGTCCGTGGCGGACGGGCGGGCGGTCCTGTGGTCCCTCGGGGAGGACGGCGAGCCCGACGATCCCCACTCCGCCCGGGTTCCAGGCGCGCCGCGGGCCTTCGCCCGCCGGGGTGCCCACCGCTGGCTGTTGACGTCGCAGGCGCTCGCGCTGCTCCAGCCGGGGACCGACGGGGAGGACGCGGTGCTGCTCCTGCCCGCCGGGCGATCCGGGCTCTGGCCCGGGCCGACCTCGCTCGGCCGCTGGCTGGCCCTGCCCCTCTCGGACCGCTACACGCCGGGCCTGGGGTGGGTCAGCGACGGCCTCGCCTGGGTCGACCTCGAGGCCGCGACCGTTGCGACGATTCCCTGGATCTGTTCGGGTCGGCACCTGTGGCGGGAGGGCCGGAACATGTCAATGAGAATGAGACACAAGGTGGGAGAGTTTAGTGAAGGTCGCGAAGCTCCGGGCTGACGAGCCTGTCGCGGTCCATGGACGAGCATGGACAACCCTTCGGGTTGCCCACACTCGCCCACAGCCCGCTTGGAAAGCTGCTTCGCACCTTTCCACAGTCTCTTGGACAACTCCTCCGGAGTTGCCCACAGCCTGACCTTGCGAAACGACGGCTAGAATTTTGGATCTTTGAGATCATGCGGGCTGCTCGGCCGCGGGCGTCGTCGGCTTGGGCGGGTTGATCCAGGCGGCCTCGGGCAAAGGCGGGGCGTGGGGCTGGCCGCGGACGAAGCGCTCGGGGTGAGCGCGGTGCGCCGCCTTCAGCACCTGGTTGCGGGCCTCGATGCGCTTCGGGGCGAGGCCGTGGTGAACCTCGAAGGGCGTCAGCAGGGCGATGCCGCTGTGATAGTGCTCCAGGTTGTACCAGTCGAACAGGGCGACGGCCCGGTTGCGGGCATCCTCGATCGAGCCGAACCGCTCGGGAAAGCCAGGGCGGTATTTCAGCGTCTTGAACTGGGCCTCGGAGTAGGGGTTGTCGTCGGAGACGTGCGGTCGGGAGTGGGTCTTGGTGACGCCGAGGTCGGCCAGCAGGTGGGCGACGGACTTCGAGGTCATCGAGGAGCCGCGGTCGGCGTGGAGGGTGAGCTCGCCTGGCTGGATGTTCTGACGCAGGCAGGCCGTGGCGATGAGCTTCTGCGCCAGTTCGGCAGTCTCGCGGGGTGCGACCATCCAGCCGACGACGTAGCGGCTGAAGATGTCGATGATGACGTAGAGGTGGTAGTAGCTCCACTTCTGTGGACCGAGGAGCTTGGTGATGTCCCAGCTCCACACCTGGTTCGGTCGCGTCGCCAGCAGCTCGGGGGCCGCGTAGACCGGATGGCGAAGCTGGTCGCGTCGTTCGCGGACCTCGGCGTTGGCCCGCAGCAGGCGGTACATCGTGGAGATCGAGCCGAGGAAGCGGCCCTCGTCGAGCAGCGTCGCCTAGACCTGCGCAGGCGCCCGATCCGCCAAGCGGTCCTCGTGGAGGACCCCGAGGAGCTGCTGGCGCTCCTGGGTCGAGAGCGCGCGCGGCGAGGTGCGCCGGGGAGCGGGCCCGAGCCTGGCTGGCGCATTCCACCGGTAGAAGGTTGCGCGCGGGACGCCCAGGGCGGCGCAGGCCGACGCGACCCCGACAGCAGGGATGGCCTGGTGGAGGATCTGCATCAGGGCTTCCCGCTGGGGTCCAACGGCGCCATCTCCAGCAGGAGCGAGAGTTTTTTTTGGAGCTCGACCAGCAGTCCAGCCCTGCGGATGCGCTCCTGGAGCAGGGCGTTCTCGCGCTCAAGAGCAGCGATGCGCAGGTCGCGCGGATCGGGGAGCTGGGGCTTTGGCCCCCGGGGACGCGTCTCGCCCGCAAGCTGGCCGAGCTCCCGCGCCCGCCGCCACTCGGTGAGGTGGGAGCTGTAGAGGCCTTCGCGGCGGAGGAGTGCGCCGATCTCGCCGGGCTTGTGGCAGCTATCGGCCTCGCGCACGATGCGGCGCTTGTAGTCTGCGGTGAAGGTGCGTCGGCGGGGCCTGGCCGAGACCTCGGTGGGAGCGGTGGGGTCGGGGGACGAAGGGGCCATGAGGAGAGTCCGGGGCGCCCTGCTCAGTAAACTCGAAGGGGGTGACTGTCTCACTCACATTGACACGGAGGGCGCTACGACTGCGCTCTCCGGGGCCGTTGCGCCCGGCTGCGAAGGGCGCGTCACACGCCCGCCCGGAAGTCACCCCGCCTCGACCCCGTACTCCCGCAGCGGCCCGAGCGGCAAGGCTCGCTCGCATCTCCGAGCGCAGACCCGAGCCCTCTGCAACCCGCGCCGAGCTGTCCATCGACAGCCCGGCCTCCGGCCCGCGCACGATCGCGTCCCCGAGCCGCTGCACCACCCTGGCGCAGCGCGACGCCACTCGTCTGCGGGGCTTCGCGATCGGAGGCCATCCAGCACCAGGATCGGCCTGCTGCAGGCTCCCGCCGCGGTCGGACTCGAACTGCGATACCCGCCGTTCCACCTTCGGGTCCGCCGGGCCTTCAAGCCCCAGACGAGAGACGGCCCGGCGAGAACCGAGGTTCAAGCCGGGCCGCGAAGATGGTCGGGGTCACCGGATGCTTATCGAACTTTCTGGCTGAACCTGGAGGGGTGGTCGGCGGAGGGGATGCAGGCCTGGGAGGCTACATTCAGTCCGTAGGTGCGCCATTTCTGGCGTCACGCGACCGGGGCCCGCCACGGGTCCCATGCGTCGCCGATGCGGCATGGCACGTGTCTTGCTTACGCTTGTTGGATGACCACCCCCGCCGACCCGCCTCCGACCGATCCGTCCACCCCCAACACCCTCGGGAGCCGACACACCTCCGCGTTGCTCGTGTCCAGAGCGTGGCCACAGTTCGCCGCCTTGGTGGTGCTGATTGGATTCTTCGTCCTCGGGGTGCTCGCGATCCGCACCTACACGGCGGGGCCGCCGATCCCAGCGCGCGTCCTGGCCGAGGACGGCGCGCTCCTGTTCACGGGCGAGGAGGTGACCGAGGGACAGCGCGTCTTCCTTCGCACGGGCCTGATGGAGTTCGGCTCGGTGTTCGGCCACGGCGCCTACCTCGGGCCCGACTTCACCGCCGACTACCTGCGCCGCGCGGCGATCCACGTGACCCGCACCTACACACGCCAGGGCCACCCGGACGTGTCCGCGCGCGTCGTCTCGGACTTCCGCACGAACCGCTACGACCCCGAGACGGCCACGCTGCACTTCACGCTCGCCCAGGCCGAGGCGTTCGGCGCCGCGGAGCGGTACTACGCCGGGTACTTCACCCGACCCGCCACCGAGACGGGCGTCGCGCTGAAGGGCGTGTCGGAGGACGAGCTGCACGCGCTGACCGCGTTCTTCGCGTGGACGGCGTGGGTCGCCACCGCGGAGCGGCCGGGCAAGGACTACTCGTACAGCAACAACTGGCCGCCGGAGCCGCTCGTCGACAACCACCCGACGGCCGCGGCGCTCGTGTCGAGCATGCTGTCGCTGGCCGCGCTCCTCGTCGGATGCGGCCTCTTGTTCGCCGCGTTCGGGCGGTGGGACTTCCTCGGCTGGCATCGGCGCGACCAGACCCGTGTGTCGTTCCGGCACCCCGACGACGTGCCGTTGGCGCCCGCTCAGCGCGCGACCGCCTGGTTCTTCCTCGTCATGGGGCTCCTGTTCCTCGTCCAGGTGCTCGTCGGTGGCCTGACCCAGCACTACCGCGCCGATCTATCGAGCTTCTTCGGCGTCGATTTGTCATCGATGATCCCGTACAATCTCGCGCGCACCTGGCACGTGCAGCTGTCGATTCTGTGGGTCTCGACGTCGTTCTTGGCGGCCGGGATCTTTCTGGCCCCGCTCATCGCCGGGCACGAGCCGCGTCACCAGGCTCCACTCGCCTACGCGCTGCTCGGCGCCCTGGTGATCGTCGTCGTCGGCAGCCTCGGGGGCGAGTTCGCGGGCATCCACGGCTGGACGGCGAGCATCTGGTTCGGCCACCAGGGGTTTGAGTACCTCGATCTCGGACGGGCCTGGCAGGTGCTCCTGACGATCAGCCTGTTCGGGTGGGTGGCCACCCTGTACCGCGGGCTCCGGGGGCGCCTACGCGGCGAGCACAAGGGCAACATGCCTTGGCTCTTCGTGTTCGCCGCCCTGGCGATCCCGGCCTTCTACGCCGTGGGCCTGCTGGCGCACCCGAGCGGGCACTTCACGGTGACCGAGTTCTGGCGGTTCTGGGTCGTGCACCTGTGGGTCGAGGACTTTCTGGAGCTGTTCACGACGATGCTGGTCGCGTGGTTCTTCGTGCTCCTGGGCGTCGTCGGGGAGCGTACCGCGCTGCGCCTGATCTACCTCGACGTGATCCTGTACTCGGCGGGCGGCGTGGTGGGCTCGATGCACCACCTCTACTTCTCGGGCGAGCCCGTCGAGCACATGGCGCTCGGGGCGGTGTTCTCGGCGCTGGAGGTCGTCCCGCTGACGTTCCTGACCCTCGAGGCGTGGACGTTCCTGCGCATCGTCGACACGCCGGCCGCGAGCGCGTCCCACTCGTTCCCGCACCGTTACGCCGTGTTGTTCCTGGCCGCCGTCGGCTTCTGGAACTTCCTGGGTGCCGGCGTCTTCGGGTTCATGATCAACCTGCCGATCGTCTCCTATTACGAGATCGGCACCGCGCTGACCGCCAACCACAGCCACGCCGCGATGATGGGCGTGTACGGGATGCTCGCGGTGGGTCTCGCGCTGTTCGGGCTGCGCTACCTCGTGCCGGAGGCCCGTTGGTCGGATCGGGCCGCGAGGGTGTCGTTCTGGTCGCTCAACATCGGCCTCGCGTGGATGGTGTTCGTTACGCTGCTGCCGCTCGGCCTGCTCCAGCTGCAGGAGTCGGTGCGACACGGGTACTTCGAGGCCCGGGAGCTCGCCTTCCTGACCTCCCCGACGGTCCGCGCCCTCGAGTGGCTGCGCCTGCCGGGCGACGCCGTGTTCATCGTCGGGGCGTGCTGCCGCTGTTGTGGCTGTGCTGGCTCGGCGTGCGCTACCGCCGCCCCGGGTCCCCTCCCGGGCTCCGGGCCGCGACGGCGCTGTTCACCGAGGCGTGAGTGGCGGACCCGGTTCTGACCATTGACCCTGCCATCTTCGGCGGCAAGCCTCATCATCCGCGGGCACCGCCTCGCGGTCGAGCACGTGCTGGGGTGAGCGTACTCTCGGAGAGAGCGTCGCGGATGAGGACGCGGTGGCCGGCCGGGTCGCAGCCATAGGCGAGGCCCTGCAGGTCGACCCGGTCGGGGGGCTCCGCCTGAAGCAGAGGAGACGCTTCGAGAGGCGCTGGCGTGGTACGAGGACCGGCGGGAGGGCCTGGGTTCAGAGATCCTCGGCGTTGTCGAGGCCGCCATGGGACTTGCCGCTTCGACGCCCCTTCGCTGGCCGAACTGGGAACTGGACGCGCGCTATCGGCGGATCGTCCTCCGGCGCTCCCCGTACCTGCTCTTCCACGAGCTACGAACAGACTGCATCGAGTTGGTCGCGGTGGCCCACGCTCGCCGCGAACCCGGCTACTGGCTCGATCGGATTCGAACCGGAGCCCCGTGCGAAAGCAAGGAAGGCCCGTAGGATCTCGCGATCGCTACGGGCCCTCGGAACGTGGTCGGGGAGACAGGATTCGAACCTGCGACCCCCTGCTCCCGAAGCATGAACAGGAACTCGCTGAGCATCTAAAGCACTGTGATCACTGCTATTCGGTGATGGTGGCCTGCGTCGAAATGTGCCTCGATGAGGGTGGCTGTGGTCACAGTGATGGTCACAGCGGCCACGCCGATCGGAAGCTCGCATGAGCGACCCCCTGTCGAAGGTGCTGGAGGCCACGCGCCGGGTTTCTGCCGCCCGGACCCAAGGCGTGGCCTTGCCGACACCCCCGGGTTGGCAGCGGGACGGGCGCCTGGTCACCCGAATCGTTGCACGTCACGGATCCGCCCTTCGATTGGTCCTCGTCGAGATGCCGGTGACCGGGAGGGTGCTGGCCCTGTCGGGGCCGGCGTCCGCGACGGCTTCCGAGCTCGCGGAATGGCCGGAATCCGGCCCCGGCACGCTGTTGGGCACCTACGACAACGTGATGCAGGCCGGCCGGGCCGTCATGTCCTGGGCGGAGGGCTGGTGATGCGGCCCGAGGCACTCCCGGCCATGCTGGTCGAGGTGCGCGCCCTCCTGCAGATCACCCAGCGCGAGGCCGCCCGCCGGGCCGGGGTCTCGCTTGGGGCCTGGGGCCGCTACGAGCGGGGTGCCAGCTGGCCCTCCCTTCGGGCCCTCCTGTCCATCGCCGCACTGCACCCCGCCCCCGACGCATGGGTGCTGCGCCTGGGCCTCGCCGCGGCCCCCCGTTTCCCCCTGGACGACCTCGATCCCGAGTGGGCAGAGGCCAACCCCGCCCTCGCCGCACTTCACTACCGGCAACGGGCGAATGCGCTGCGGGCCGAGGCCTTGCGCCTGAGCCAGGCCGCCCGCAACGCCGAGGCCAAGGCCCAGCACTACCACGGCCTGACCACCGGCCAGACCTCGATCCTCGCCTGGGTCGGGCCGCAGAACCCCGCACCCGCCCTCGCCGAAGCGGCAGGGTGAGACTCCTGAATCGGTCCTCCGCCGATCCCCCGGACCCCCTCTGTCGGAGCCGCCCCGTGTCGCGGGCAGGCAGGCCACAGAGGCCCCGCCCCGCCGGGGGATCGGCGGACCTCCTCAACCGCTGGACCCCGTCGCCCTGGAGGCGCAATGAATGCACCGCAACCCGAGACCCCTCGTTCCGCCGAGCTGCCCGTCGCCGACCTGGTGCTCGACCCGCGCCTGCAGGCGCGCCTCACCGTCTCTGATGCGGCCGTGTCCGACTACGCCGATGCCTTGACCGCGGGCGCCGTCTTCCCGCCGATCTCCGTGGTGGTGCTGCACGATGGCGTCTCGCTGGTGACCGATGGCTGGCACCGGGTGAAGGCCCACATCCAGGCCGGTCGAAGCCACATCGCGGCCCTGGTGGCGAAAGGGACTCGCCGAGACGCGCTCCTGGCTGCGGTGCAGGCCAATGCCAACCACGGGCTGCAACGAAGCCAGGAGGACAAGCGCCGCGCCGTTCGCCTGCTGCTGATGGAGCCGGAGTGGAGTGATCAATCCAACCGCGAGCTGGCACGCCTGGCCGCCGTGAGCCACACCTTCGTCGCCCAGGTGCGCAGCCACTACGGGGTGGAGCGCGGCAGCCCCCTGACCGACGCGCGGGTGGAGCACATCGACGGCGAGCCGCCCGAGGCCTGGCGGGCGCTCTTTGAAGAGGCGGAGGCCTGGGAGCGCGCCCCCCTGCAGCAGATCCGCAAGACCGAGAGTCCGCTGGAGCTGGCCGCAGAGCGGGGCGGCGCGCTGCAGGCCCGAGCACGCCAGCTGCGTACTGAGGAGCTCGCGACCCCCTGGCCCTGGCGCGAGGACCTCGACGCTGAGGCCATGCGGAAGCGGGCCGCCGAGCTGGACAGCCTGGCGGACCTCGAAGCGGCCCTGCGCTGCCCGGACTGCCCGGATCGGCCGGAGCTGATCCGGGTCGCTCGCGCTGCCCGGGACCTCGAAGCCCGACCCAGCGAATACAGCCTGGCTCGCCTCATGAAGACGGTGGAGGGCCGGAAGCGCCTGGTGACCCTGGCCCACCGCCAGGCCGACGCCCTCGCCCGCCGGAAGGCCAAGGAGCCGGCCGACCCCTGGCTGCTGGCCCACGCCATCACCGCGATGCCTGCCGCCACCCAGGCCGAGGCCATCCAGGCCGCCCCCGACGAGGTGCTGGACAAGCTCCGCATCGGGGAGATGGACCCGTCGGTGCGCGACGGCGCCCTGCGTGACCGCGTGGGCTCCGCCGGCAGCTGCGTCCGGTGGCGGGGGCGGTGCTGGCTGCCTTGGGGCTCACGGTCTTGTCTTTGCCGCTGGTGGGCGCAGACCTGCAGCTCCGCTTCTACACCGAGGTCCTGCCGGGCTTTGCCAGCGGCGACTACAACGGGCTCACCGTGCCCATCAACCTGCCGGCCAACCACAGCATCAGCGATCTCTTCAACCAGGCCTGGCCCGGCCCCGATGACCACCACCTGTCGGTCGCCGCTGCCCGGGGCGCCAAGGTCGTGGCCTTGGCTTTGCTGGGCGGCCTGGTCTTCGTGTCGGCGCGGGCGCGGGACCCCCTCGCCCAAACCAACGCCTTGGGCGCGTTCACCGTGTTGATGGTGGTGACGCCGGTCTACACCTATGAGCATCACCTCGCGACGATGATCCTGCCCCTGGTGGCGGGCGGCGTGGCCCTGGTCCGGGGGCGGCTGGGGCGGGGCTGGTGGGGGATCTGGGGCCTGGGCTTCTTCCTGGGGGGCTGGCCCCTCTACCTGCTGCGGGATGTGCAGCGAGCCCTGCCGGCCCTGCATTGGCTTCTGCAAGAGAGCAAGCTGGTGGGGATCATTCTGAGCGCGATGGTCTGTGTGGCTGCCGCCCTATTTGCAGAGAAGCCCGCTGGGGCGGCCAAGGGCTGAATCGCCGGCCTTGGGGCGCTGCGGGCATGCGCCCTGCACCCAGCACAAGGCGGCCCGTGAAGCCGGGAGACCCCGGGTCGCCGGCGGGGGCGTGAGCGTGGGCCGCGTGAGGGTCGGGGCTTGCCAGG